>CAVBQS010000047.1:0-7945 GCA_963597615.1 Bacteroidaceae bacterium | reverse complement strand
GGGTGGGTCAATTTTCAACGAAAAAGTGGGTCAATTTTACTTGACAATCAACAACTGGTCCTCTGGTTTATGGATCATATCGAATTACCACTGGCAAACTAAACCAAATCAACAATAGTTAAAGAAGCACCAGTCAATTATAGCAGAAGCCCCTTGAGAGAAATATTCTCATCAAAGGGCTTTTGTTAGTTACGTTATTAATATACAACAGCATCATCCGCTGTAAATCCACCGAGAGAATTCTCCTTTGTCTGAATGCAGACAAAAGAAATTCCTGCATCCTCTGCAGCAAAGAACTGTCGCTTTGCAGCCGGAGAAATTCTCAGCCAATCTCCGGCAGTAAGAGCAATTTCTTCTCCGTCAATCACAACCTTACCCTTTCCACCAAGAATTCCATAAATTTCTTCATTTGTCTTATGAGAGTGAACAAAGGGAACGCTTGCTCCTGCAGGAAGATTATTGATACTGATCTCAGCCCCTGTCAGGGAAAGTGTCTCGTGAAGCTCCACTCTGCCTTCAATTCCAATATTTGTCTTTGCGTAATTAGCCATGATGATTACCTCCGTTTTGTGTATTTGCTTTTTGTTTACAGGCCTATCATAACCATTTGTACACTTAAATAATAGTACGCACCTTTTTATAACTACACACTCAAAATTGAATGTGCTATACTAGGATTAAATGGTACATAGAATGTTTGGAGATACAAGAATATGAAAACAAAAGACGAACTTCCGGCTTGCCCGGTGGCAACATCAGTAGCCCTTGTTGGTGGAAAATGGAAACTACTCATCATACGTAACTTAAGAGTCCGCCCCTGGAGATTCAATGAATTGCAGAGAGATTTAGAAGGAATATCCCAGAAAGTTCTGACAGACAGTCTAAGGCAGATGATGGATGACGGCCTTGTATATCGTCACGATTACCATGAACTTCCGCCTAGGGTGGATTACAGCCTGACAGAGTTGGGCGAAAAGATGCTGCCGATTATAGATGCCTTGGCTGATTTTGGCAGCTACTATAAAAGTGTTGTCGAGTAGGCCTTAAAGGTGATGGAATAACTACTTAGTAGCGAAAATAATATGTGAAAGAAGTGAAACAATTCATAGATAAAAAAGAAAGAACAGAAGAAGTCGTTTTCATGAATATGTGTATGGTTTATGACAATGAAGGCAACGTTCTGGCACTGGATAAAGTGAGCAAAAATTATTCCGGAACTACATTTCCAGGTGGACATGTGGAAGCTGGAGAAACATTTACAGAATCCGTGATCAGGGAAATAAAAGAAGAGACAGGTCTGACAATCAAGCATCCCAAGCTCACGGGTGTTTACCACTGGATGCGGGATGGCATCCGAAATGTAGGTTTTATGTATAAGACCAACGAGTATGACGGAGAACTCTTATCCTCAGACGAGGGAAAAGTCTATTGGATTTCTGGAGAGGAATTCCTGAAAAAGCCGTTGGCGCCTGGTATGGAACAGGTCTGGCAGATGATGCATGATGACAATGCGATGGAATGTTTGCAGACACTGACAACGGATGGAATCATATCAAAAATTCAGTAACGGAGACAATTAGAACATGAATATACAGATTTTTGGAACCAAGAAGTGCAATGATACAAAGAAAGCCGAACGCTTCTTTAAAGAGCGAGGCATCAAATACCAATTCATTGATATGAAAGAAAAAGGCATGTCGAAGGGAGAGTTTAACTCGGTTGCTCAGGTAAATGGTGGCCTTGAGAACATGATCAATTGGGAAGGAAAAGACCAGGATCTTTTAGTTCTGATTAAATACATTGCCGAGGAAGACAAGCTTCAAAAAGTTCTGGACAATCCTCAGGTAATCAAGACACCGGTGATCCGAAATGGCAAACAGTCAACCCTGGGCTATCAACCGGATGTATGGAAGGGATGGAATTAAGTTATGGTAAAAGAAATAATGCGGGATCCCTTCTTCTTAGCGCAGAAGTCAGTCCCTGCAACAAAAGCTGATCTGCAGGTAGGACGGGATCTTATGGATACATTAAAAGCGCACCAGGAAGGCTGCGTAGGCATGGCAGCCAACATGATCGGTGTAAAAAAGAATATCATCATCGTAAATATGGGCTTTGTGGACCTAGTCATGTTCAATCCGGTTATCACATCCAAGAGTGGCCCATATCAGACAGAAGAAGGCTGCATGTCACTTGTTGGCCTACGAAAAACTACCCGTTATCAGGATATCGAAGTGGAATATTATGATTTTGCATGGAAGAAGCAGAGACAGAAACTCTCCGGCTGGACAGCACAGATCGCTCAGCATGAAATCGACCATTGCAATGGTATTGTCATATGAGAGAGCAGGAATTACAGTGGGACAGGTTGCTGAGGATCAAGACCACTGGTCGTGATGATTCAAAATCTGATCAATATCGATATCCCTATGAGCCGACAGATTATTGTGTGCTGGAGCGTCTTGCAAATACAGGTATTATCAGCAAGAAAAACGTTCTTTTGGATTATGGTACAGGGAAAGGCAGAGTGTGCTTTTTTCTATCATACCAGACCAGATGCCAGTCCATCGGTATCGAATATGATGAACGTATTTACAAGGGCGTTATTCAAAATCAGGAAAAAGCAATTTCCGGGAGACGCACCACATTTGAAATGGCAAATGCTGAGAATTATCAGGTGCCGGAGAATGTAGACCGCTGTTATTTCTTTAATCCGTTTTCAGTGGAGTTACTGCAAAAGGTTATGGCAAGAATTTACGATTCTTATTATGAGAATCCCAGGGAGATACTTTTATTTTTCTATTATCCATCAGAAGAATACATCAGTGCTTTGATGATGCAGGATCAACTGATGTTTTATGATGAGATAGATTGCCGGGATTTGTTTCCTGGAAATGACGCGAGGGAGAAAATTTTGATATTTGAAGTTGTTTGAGTTGCTATGCATATGCAAGAAGCTGTTGCTAACAGGTCCTGTAGGTGAGAATAAAAGATGAGGCTGGAGTCTGTAAGATGACTCCAGTTTTTCTATTTTCCGAAAATAGAGAAATAGCCTATAGCAATTCTTTAACCGAACTGTGTATTTGTCCAATCCATTTCTCTATAATAGAGTTAACACGAGGACAATGGTTCCAGAAAAGAGGTAGACCGATGAATACAGCGCAGAGACTTCATTTAATCCGAATCATTACAAAAATCGATAACAATCCGGATTTCAGCAAAAAGATCGGTGTAAAAAATACATCTACGTTCAAACCAGAGAAAAATTATTCAAAGAAAGTTACAGCCGTAAAATGAACCGGCAGGAGGAGATATCATGTTAACAATTTTATTTGCTATTTGTTTAATCGGATTCATGGGAAAATGCTTCGTCTTCGGACTAAAAGCATCCTGGGGAATTCTGAAATTATTATGCTATGTCATCTTTTTCCCAGTGATCCTGATCGGAATGGTGGTAGGCGGCCTGGTTTATCTGGCATTGCCAATCTTAATCATAGGCGGAATTATTGCATTGATTGCAGGTGACCATTAACAAATCTTAAGACAACTGCAGAGTATATAAGGCAAAGGGATATTGAAAGATAGCAGAGGCTTAGAGTAAAATTATAGTTGGCAAAAAATAAAAAAGAAATGGAAAATATATCAAAAAAGACAAAGAACAAGTCAAGGGATTACAGCAAATATGTGAAAACTGGAATTATTAAGAGATTTTAAGCTTGGAGGTAATGGATGAAAAATTATAACATTCAAAGATTCATAGATGTTCATAGCAGATCCTTCCATGTGGCATTCGGTGAGATCAAGGCCGGTTATAAGGTTAGCCACTGGATGTGGTATATCTTTCCACAGATCAAAGGCTTGGGCCGAAGTGAGATTGCTGAGTATTATGCCATAAAAGATCTGGATGAGGCAAAAGCTTACCTGGCAGAACCGGTCCTTGTTGAACATATGCAGAAAATTTGCGAGGCATTGCTGGAAAATGAAAGCAATAATGCAGAAGAAGTTATGGGATGGCCGGATGATTTGAAGCTACGGTCTTCCATGACATTGTTCAGGGAAGCGGATCCGAGTAATGAGATTTATCAGAAAGTATTGGAAAAATTTTTTGATGGTGAGGCGGATGAGAAGACGCTGAAATTGCTGAACATCTGAGAGCAACTGTCAAAGAATATCAAACAAGAAAGAAAAGTTAAGCAAAGTTAAGCAAAGTGAGGAATTTACCATGACCACAGAAGATCTCTCTTTCTTTATCCATTTTTTATGAGGGCATGAAGCTGGAGCATGAAGTCGGTTACTATGAGTGTCCGAATTGTGGGAAGCGCTATGTACCAACCATGAGAGCTATGTATTTGGCACCTCATAAAATGAGAGATCGCAAGATGAAGGGGTTTTTTATAATAGAAAAAATACGTTATGTAAGAGAGAAATTTCTGATCGACCATTGCAATGGTATTATTATATAAGGGAAAGGAAGTAATCCAAATGAAGAAGATTAGAATTATCAAGAAAAATGATGAATATTCACCAGAGTATGAGGTGGGGCAAATTTTTGAAATCACAGGCACATGGTATGGTGGCGTGCATATAAATGGAAAATCGGGCATACCGGTATCCCTGGATAAGGATGAATATATGGAACTCGACACGGAACCAGAGATTAAAAGCAATCAGGACAAAGTGATTCTCGAAGAGCGTGGAATTAGGGTGGGTGACATTGTCAGACATTTTAAGAGAGAATGGGTAACTACTGATAATTCGGAGTATCTTTACAAGATCCTTGCTTTTGCACAACATACAGAAACTGGTGAAAACCTGGTGATTTATCAGGGATTATATGCTCCATTCAAAATCTGTGCAAGGCCATATGACATGTTTATGAGTAAGGTGGACAAAGAAAAATATCCTGACATTAAACAGGAATATCGTTTTGAAAAAATGGAGATGAATGGAATATGCTGATTGATTTTTGTGCAAGAAAGCATTTCTGCGAAAGGAGTTGATTATTTGAAGCATGGGATGCGCTGTAAATAGCTTTAACACAAGAGAGATTTATTTATGAAATATAGAGAAATAGTAACAGGAATTTTTATAGACAGACCCAATCGCTTTGTGGCACATGTGGACATAGAAGGCAGCATTCATACAGTTCATGTGAAAAATACAGGTCGCTGTAAGGAACTTTTGCTTCCCGGTGTTATTGTATATCTTGCTGTATCAGACAATCCTGTTCGCAAGACCAAATACGACTTGATTGCAGTAGAAAAAGAGGGATTCGGCCTGATAAACATCGATTCTCAGGCTCCTAATGCGGTGGTAAAGGAATGGTTGCAGGGACAGGATTATGATTATATTAAGCCGGAATACACCTATGGTAATTCTAGGATAGATTTTTATATGGAAAAGAATAAGGACAAATACCTTATAGAAGTTAAAGGCTGTACCCTAGAAATAGATGGTATTGGTTACTTTCCTGATGCGCCTACAGAGCGCGGTGTCAAACACCTTCGGGAGCTTGTCACTGCAGTTACCCTTGGCTATAAATGTATTCTGGCTTTTGTTATACAGATGGAGGGAGTCCATCAGGTTCGTCCTAACATAGAGACCCACCCAGAATTTGGACAAGCGATGGAAGAAGCGATTGAAGCTGGTGTGGAAATTCAATTTTTAGAATGTAAAGTGACGAAAGACAGTTTGGAGATTATTTAGGAGAAAAGCAACTATGAATCTAAAGGAGCAAAAAGAACTTATATTAAGTGGGAAAATGTAGAAGAAAGAGAAACTATTCTAAGAAAACTATTGAAATCTGTGGGGAAGGGAATTTATTTTGAGCCCAATTTTCTTACAAAAACTTAACAAACAAAGGCTTTTACGGAAAATTGAGTGAAAAAATTCATGGAAGAGTTTAAAGCCTTTGCATTACGTGGAAATGTAATGGATATGGCTGTAGGTGTTATCATTGGTGGTGCTTTTTCGGGAATCGTAACATCTCTTACAGATAATTTTATTAATCCGACTGTTTTGCTTGATGAAAGGAATTAACAAACTGACAGGAATAGCCAAAAAACCAGAGGAAGAGGTTGAACCGACTATAAAGATCTGTCCGTATTGCCAAAGTGAGATCAGCATTAAAGCAACTCGCTGTCCACACTGTACATCTTTACTTGAAGAAGAATAAGCAAAGTGAAACATTTGCAAATGTGGGGATGAGATTTACAAGTTTATAATAGAGTGATGAGTAGCTGGCTGGACGATGCGTTCGGCCGTTTTTTTTAGCCGATACAGTGATAAAAATAAAAACGAGGCAAAAATAGGATATAATAGTTGGGAAAACAGGGCAAAATTTGTATCATATGGATTTGTTACAGATGAGGCAGATTTAACCGATGAAATGTATGAAAATGCAGCTATGCATGATGAAGATGGTGCATGGCAGATGATTTTTGGAGTCAATACTTTGCCGGACTATCGTAAATGTGGATATGCAGGTGAGCTTATTAAGCAAGCCATTGAAGATGCAAAGAAACAGGGACGCAAGGGACTTGTCCTGACATGCAAGGATCGACTTGTTCACTATTATGGAAAGTTTGGATTTGAAGATGAAGGTATAACAGAAAAGTCTACCCATGGAAATGTGCAGTGGCATCAAATGAGGCTGATTTTCTAAGGGATTTGCTGTTAAGATATAACTATGGACAAGGAAAGCTGAACAACCTATAATAACCAAAAAGGAATTCAACACAATGAAGGAGCAATTTTAAAATGAATTACATTTCAAGAGACAAGGCATTTGAACTATTAAAGAAATATAACAAGGATCCATTTCACATTCAGCATGCATTTACAGTGGAAGCTGTTATGAAATGGTATGCAAAGGAGTTAGGATTCCAAGAGGAGGCAGAGTACTGGGGTATTGTGGGCCTTTTGCATGATATTGATTTTGAACAGTACCCGGATGAGCACTGCCTTAAGGCTCCGGAGCTTTTAAGAGAAGCCGGAGTAGGAGAGGATATCATTCATGCTGTCTGCTCCCATGGATATGGCATCACAGTAGGGAACGGTACGACCATTGATGTGGAGCCCACTCATTTGATGGAAAAGGTTTTATTTGCAGCAGATGAGCTGACAGGATTGATTTGGTCAGCCTCCCTTATGAGACCTTCAAAGAGTACCAAGGATATGGAGCTTAAGTCTCTTAAGAAGAAATATAAGAGCAAGGGTTTTGCTGTGGGATGTTCTAGAGAAGTTATTGCCAGAGGAGCAGACCAGCTTGGCTGGGAGTTGGATGAGCTTTTGAGCAAGACCTTGGAAGCTATGAAAGCATCTGAAGACATTATTAACGAAGAGATGGAGGCTGAATTTCCAAAAGAGGAGGAAATGAAGCCTATTGAAAATGAATAAGGCAGAAACTTGTTATTACGATCAACTGAATAATGTGTATTACGATAAGTTGAAGAAAGAGAACATTTTTTAAATCTAGATGAATTGTATCGTTTGGGTGGGCAAGCGGAGGGGCACGGCCCCAAATTATGACAACAATAGATAATGAGCAGTGGATTATTAAGTTCCCATCACATGTAGATGGAGAAAATGCAGGAAAGATGGAGTATGAGTATTCTTGCTGTGTGAAACAGTGTGGAATTACAATGGCTGAAACAAGATTATTCCCATCTGAAAATTGTAAAGGATATTTTGGAACAAAAAGATTTGACTGGATTTCTGATGAAACGGGTGAAAAACGGATACATATGTTAACAGTGACAGCGCTTTTAGAATTGGATTATGAACAGCCAAGTCTAGATTATCATGAACTGATGAAATTGACGAAAATCCTGACGGGAGATAATAGAAAAGATATAGAAAATTTGTTTTGTAGAATGTGTTTTAATGTATTTGCGCATAACAGATTTCTCTATGGGGAAGGCTAAAAAGCCTTTCCCTAAATTTATTA
>CAVBQS010000046.1:0-20767 GCA_963597615.1 Bacteroidaceae bacterium | reverse complement strand
CATGGAATGAAAAACTGTGAGAAAGAAACCCAGAAGAGGCCGTTAAGTTCGAGTGAGAGATAGGAAAAGAGAATGAGATTATGTACAAAGTAGATTCCGAGGGATGGATCAAACATGCAGATTTTATAATCTTAGATATGATTTGTCTGCAGGTGGCATATGTTTTGGCATATTGTGTCAGTGGATATGGCTTTCATATCTACGATCAGATTATATATCGCAATATGGCTGTCTTTTTGGAACTGGCTGACTTTGTGGTAATTATCCTATATGGCACTATGAAGAGCGTGTTAAAGAAAAATAGCTACCACAACCTTGTAGTGACTTTTAACCATGGCGTTATGGTGGGAGCCCTGGCACTCTTGTATTTGTTCCTTCTTCAAGAGGGAGCACGATTTTCTAGAGCCACCCTGTTACTAACCATCGCCTTTTATATTGTCCTTACTTTTACGGTGAGAGAATTAAGAAAGCGCTCCATCCGAAGACAGATGAAGGATGGAGGAAAAAGGAATCTTTTGGTAGTTACATCTGAGGACGTGGCAAAGTCTGTCATTGTCAATTTGTTAAAAAGTAACTATGCAAGATATAGCCTGGCAGGTGCAGTAATAATGGATGCCGACTGGATGGGAAAAACCATTCAGGGAGTGGAAGTAGTAGCCACAGCCGAGACCGCACCGGAGTATGTGTGCAGACAGTGGATCGATGAGGTCTTTGTCTATGTCTCCGAAGCCCATCCCTACCCGGCTAGGTTAATGGAACAGTTAACCAGCACCGGAGTGACAGTGCATTTGAACCTTGCCAATATTTCCGAGGTGCCGGGAAAGAAGCGCTTCATAGGAAAAGTAGGAGACTATACCGTACTTACCACCAGCTTAAATTACGCCTCAGCAAAGCAGTTACTGTTTAAGCGTTGCATGGACATAGCGGGGGGACTAGTAGGATGTCTTATTACAGGAATCCTTTGTATCTTCTTAGGACCCCTCATCTACCTCTCATCCCCGGGCCCTATCTTCTTTGGCCAGGAGCGAGTAGGAAAGAATGGAAAAACCTTTAAGATGTACAAATTCCGTAGCATGTATATGGATGCAGAAGCCAGAAAAGCAGAGCTTATGAAAGAAAATAAGCTGGCAGATGGAAAGATGTTTAAGATGGACTTCGATCCAAGAGTCATTGGAAATAAGATATTTCCAGATGGAAGTAAGAAAACCGGAATCGGTGATTTTATCAGACGTACCAGTTTGGACGAATTTCCCCAGTTTTTCAATGTGCTAAAAGGAGATATGTCCGTGGTGGGAACTAGGCCACCATTGCCGTCAGAGACCTCTCTGTATGAACTTCATCACCGAGCAAGGCTTGCCATAAAGCCTGGAATTACAGGAATGTGGCAGGTAAGTGGAAGAAGCAATATTACAGATTTCGAAGAAGTGGTGAGATTGGATAGGGAATATATTGAGAATTGGAATATCGAGATGGATCTGAAGATCCTCTTTAAGACAGTCTTGGTTGTATTGCTGAAGAAGGGGTCGGTGTGATGAAAAGGAGGTATCCTAGTTTAATAGGGAAAGCTTATGAATATAGCAGTAATATTCGCAGGCGGTGTTGGTAGCCGAATGCATAGTAAGGATAAACCTAAGCAGTTCTTAGAATTGCACGACAAACCTATCATTATTCACACGCTCGAACATTTTGAAAAACATTCAATGATTGATGCTATTGTGGTTGTCTGCATTGAAAGTTGGATTCCTTATCTTAACGAACTTCTTTATAAGTATAGAATAGAAAAGGTGAAGACGGTAGTTCCGGGCGGAGAGACTGGGCAGTTATCTATTTATAACGGCCTGAAAGTTGCTAAAGAAATAGCCCGGGATGAGAAGTCAATTGTTCTGATTCATGATGGAGTTAGACCTTTGATTAATGAGAAGTTGATCACCGATAATATTCAAAGTGTAATAGAAACGGGATCATCAATTACAACAGGAAATGTGACAGAGACTATTCTCGTTGTAAATGAGGAAGATTCTTCTATTAATTATGTGCCAAGCAGAAAGGATTCTAGAGTTGCCAAGGCTCCGCAGAGCTTTTGGCTGGAAGATATTTTGTCGGCTCATGAAAGATCGATGTCAGATGGTGAGACTGATTGTATAGATTCGTGTACTATGATGCAGAAATATGGTTATAAGCTACATTTAATTGATGGACCGAGCGAGAATATTAAGATAACCACTCCGACAGACTTCTATATCATGAGAGCAATACTTGATGCTAAGGAAAATGCTCAAATCTATGGGTTCGATGAATAATTCATGTAAATGATAAATAAAGGTAATGAGTATGAAAATTGCGATTATAGGATTTACAGAGTATGAAAATTTAGGAGATCAATTCATAGGAAAAACGGTAGAGTATCTTGTGAAGCAGTATGGTGTGGTTGAAACAGAGGTTGTAGATTTCCAAATTGATAGAAATAAAAGAGAAGTGGCGTTTGTATTAAGGCTGCTTCATAAGATTTCACGAACGATGAAATTTGACAAGTTAAGTGATAGATTGTGCATAAAAAAATATCAAAGCTACTATAAGAAAACTATTTTTAAGAGTCTCCAAAATGTTGATGGACTTATTTTTGCATGTGGGAGCTTTAAGTACGGGACACAGGATCTATGGGCACAGTATTCAGCAATTATAGAATATGCAAATAAGCATAGTATTCCTGTCATGTTCGATGCAATGAATGTACAGAAATATAATGCTTTGGATTTTCGATGCGAATACTTGAAGAAACACTTGAATTATCCTTGTGTGAAATACTTTACTAGCAGAGATGGAGAAGCAGGCGTTGAAAGGCTAAAGACCGATTATATTACCGATGGGAAAATGGAAATTTATCCAGCGGCTGATCCAGCGTTCTGGATTCCGGAAACATACCACATAAAAAAACGGGGGGGGAATACCGTTGGCGTTAATGTGATTACGCCTGATCAATTCCTAGCATATGGTGGGACGTTAAAACCTGAAGTTGTTAAAAGTGCTTATTTGGATTTTTTGCAGATATTGACAAAGAATGGATTTGAGTGGCAGCTTTTCACAAATGGACTTGCTGCAGATAACGAATTTGCAAAGGAACTAGCACAATGTTGTGATGTGAGGGCTGATGATGTAATTTGTCCGACGTCAGATGTTGAACTTGCGAATTTGGAAGCGAGCTATATGGTGGTTTTTGGAGCTAGACTTCATTCAATGATTTGCGCATATTCGTTTGGTGTTCCGGTTGCGGGCTTTATTTGGGATGAGAAAATAACACATTTCTCCGAAATGGTAAAACTAGATGACTTGTTTCTTAAAGAGCATGAGATAACGGGAAAAGCAATGTATGAAGTTCTAATGAAGGCATTGCAGAAAAAGGAAGATATAAAAAATAGAGAATACTGGAAGAATACAACCCAAAAGACTATAGGAGATTTTTTAGAAACTTTAAAGTAGATGAATGCTAACAAAATAGGGAGATGCATTGATGAATGATATTTTTCATGAAGATTTAAAAGATGTATGTCAAGTGTCTTTTATTCCTTGGGACAAACTTAGAAACAGCATAATTCTTATTACCGGTGCAACAGGCTTGATTGGAACTGGAATTGTGAATTCACTTTTTTATGCTAATAAAGAAAAAGATCTGAATTTAAAGCTAATTGCTTTGGTTAGAAATGTTGAAAAGGCGGAAGAAAGATTCAAGGATATATTGAAAGAGGATGCACTGTCATTTATTCAAGGAAGTGTGGAAAAACTTCCTAATATAGATGGAGATATCGATTATATCATTCATGGAGCAAGTCAGACAGCTAGTAAAGAATTTGTAGAACATGCAGTTGAAACAATTAATACAGCAGTTACCGGAACAAAGAAAATGCTTGAACTGGCAAAAATAAAGAAGGTCAAGGGATTTGTGTACATGTCCAGTATGGAAGTATACGGATATCCGGAGAAAGGTCATCATGTAACGGAAGATGAAATCGGAGCGTTTACATCCTTGAATCTTCGTAACAGCTACCCTATCAGTAAAATTATGTGCGAGAGTTTATGCTGTGCTTGGGCCAGTGAATATGATGTTCCTACAAAAATTATTAGATTAACACAGACATTTGGGCCTGGCGTGCATCAGGACGATAACCGAATATTTGCATACTTTGGACGTTGTATTAAAGAAAAAAAGAATATTGTTTTGAAGACTGCTGGTGAAACCGAGCGATGCTATCTTTATACCGCTGACGCAGTAACAGCAATCCTTATGATTCTGCTTAAAGGAAGTAAGGGAGAAGCATACAATGCCGCAGATGAAAGCACCTATTGTTCGATTGCAGAAATGGCAGAAAGAGTAGCAGCGGAAGCAGGAATAAAAGTGGAGTATGACATTCAGCCGCCATCAGCGAATGGATTTCCGGACACGTTGTATATGTACTTAGATACAACAAAGCTCAAAAATTTGGGCTGGAAACCGATTGGGGGGGGCAAAACGATAGAAGTTATGTTTGGCAGAATGATACAGATGTTGCAAGAAAAAATATTGTGACAGGTAGTCTGCAGAGAATATAGGTAAACGAAGGAAAAAAGGGAGAAAGAGAGAAAGTAAAAGTGCAGCATGTATTTTTAATCGGAGCTAAATCATTAGGAGCTTATGGTGGATATGAGACTTTTATAAATAAGCTTACAGAGTACCATCAAGAAAATTACAATATCAAATATCATGTTGCCGTTAAAAAGAATGGGACTGGAGCTAATGTTCCAGATGAAGCGATACTTAAGGACGGTGGTTACGATTACCACAATGCTGATTGCTTTGAAATTGAAATCCCAGAATGGTTAAAGTCGGCGCAAGCTATCTATTACGATTGCGCTGCTCTTGCGAAGAGTATAGAGATTATCAAAAAAGAGAAGATTGAACATCCGATTGTATACATTATGACTTGCAGAATTGGACCTTTCTTTCCTCGTTATGTAAAAAAAATCAAAAGATTAGGTGGCAAAGTTTATTTAAATCCAGATGGTCATGAGTGGATGAGAGCTAAGTGGAGTAAGCCGATCAGAACTTACTGGAAGTACAGTGAGAGAAAGATGGTGTTAGGATCCGACCTCATTGTATGTGATTCTGTAAATATTGAGAAGTATATACAGCAGACCTACGGTGTGCAGAATACCATTTTTATTGCATATGGAGCTGAAACAGAGCCTAGCAAATGTTCAGAAGAAAAAATTGAGGAGTGGTTGAATAGTAAGGGACTTAAGAAAAATGAGTACTATCTGATAGTAGGCCGTTTTGTTCCTGAAAATAATTACGAGACCATGATCAAAGAGTACATGAAAAGTAAGACCCAAAAGGATTTTGCGATTATTACAAATAGTAATCCTGGATTTCTTGACGAACTTGAGAGCAGGTTACATTTTAAGAAGGATCCAAGAATTAAATTTGTAGGCACTGTGTATGATCAGGAGCTTTTAAAAAAGATTCGAGAGGACGCTTATGGGTATTTTCATGGACATGAGGTTGGAGGGACAAATCCAAGTCTTTTGGAAGCGTTGGGATCCACAAAACTGAATCTATTACTAGATGTAGGCTTTAACCGAGAGGTTGGTGAGGATGCAGCCCTTTATTGGACCAAAGAAGATGGTAATCTTTCAAATTTAATAGATAAGTGTGAAGGAATTAGTAGAGAAGAACTAAGCTGTAAAGCGAAAGAGAGAGTACGGACTGCATATAGTTGGGAATATATAAGTTCTAGATATGCAAAAATATGGTGCGAGTGATTAAAGCAGGAGGGTATGGAGATGAAAATTTTGCATTATTTTTTAGGGTTTCCTCCATATCGTACTGGGGGCTTAACCAGATATGCCTTCGATTTAGCAAAGTCACAAGTTATTGATGGCCATGAAGTGATGGTCTTATGGCCTGGAGAAATTAAGAGCTATTCCGCTGAGCCAAAAATCAAAGAAAGAAAAAAGATAGAAGGTATTAGGAATTTTGAACTCATCAATCCCCTCCCGGTTTCATTAGATGAGGGGATTAATGAGTTTATTGCTTTTACTAAGTCTTGTAATGAGAAGATCTACAGATCTTTTTTGAACAGAAATAAGCCAGATGTTATTCATATCCATACATTGATGGGAATGCATCGAGAATTTATTAAAGCAGCTAATCAGTTGAATATAAGAACTGTAATGACTTCTCACGACTATTTTGGATTTTGCCCGAAAGTGACGCTTTACAGATACGGAACCTGTTGTGATGATGATAAGGGATGTAGGAATTGCATTCAGTGCAATGTAGGAGCTCTATCCTTAAAGAAAATTCAATTAATGCAATCTCCTCTATATAGATGGGCAAAAGATACCTTTATTGTCAAACAATTAAGAAAGCAACATAGAGGAAAATTCTTTGGAGAAGAAATTATCCCCGATATGCCAAAAGTTGATGTGGAGCAACTGATTAGGAAGTATAAGGATTTGCGGGCTTACTATGTGAATATGTATGAAGCTATTGATTTTATCCATTTTAATTCTACAGTGACTGAAGAGATATATAGGCGATATATGACTCCTAAAGATAGTAAAGTGGTGAGTATTACTCACAAGGGCGTTAGCCAACATGAGAGACATAAAGTAGATACGGGGAAGAAAGTCATATTATGCCTCGCTCCAGCTAAATCCTTTAAAGGGTGGAAGGTACTTAAGAAAGCATGTGATCAGATGTGGAACGAAGGAGAAAAATTTGAACTCCGAGTATACAGCCCCGTTCAAAATCCAGAGGCTTATATGGTTGTAAAGGAAGATGGATTTACACAGAACGATATGGAGCAGATGATGAATGAAGCAGATCTGTTAGTTGCTCCGAGCATCTGGTATGAGACGTTTGGGTTTACAATTTTAGAGGCACTTAGCTATAGAGTACCAGTTATTGTCAGCGACCATGTCGGCGCTAAAGATGTGATTGAGGACAGTGGAGTGGTGGTTGAGTCTGGTAGTGTTGATGAACTAAAGATAGCTATGGAGAATTTAGACATAGAGGTAAAGATGGTTCCAAAGAGCTGGAGACAATTTTTAAATGATATTTATTCGATTTATGGAGGATAGATGTTTTGAAGATGTGCATTAAACACGTAATCTCTTTATTAAATAGGCTTGTAAAGAAGACAGATATTATTATATTTAATAGTTTCCCAGATTATTCAGATAATGCATTAGCTGTATATAATTACATACTGAAAAATAGAGAGGATATTCAAAAAAAGTATCAAATAGTATGGACATATAGTTATACATATGACAATAATTTTGAAAATCCTATAAAGAAAAAATCTTTTAAGGGAATTTTATATTTTTTTAGAGCAAAGTATGTTTTTTGCACACATAATTATTTTGAAGATGTCCACTCTCCAAATACGCAAAAAGTGATTAATCTTTGGCATGGAAATGGCTACAAGAGGATTCCGGATGATGAAAAAAAGTATATCGGAGAGTATACATTATCAACAAGTGATGTGTACTCTAAAATTCAAAAAGAAGAGCTAGGAATTCAAAAAGTTTTAGCTTTAGGATTACCTAGAAATGACGAATTGTTCATGGATGAAGTTTTCCCTAAAACATTACTAGATTTGACAATATATAAAAAGATAATTTTATGGATGCCTACATATAGAAAAGCAAAATTTAACCATGCAGGTATAGATGGAAATCCAGATAGCTTTGGCATATCAAACTTATATGATGAAAATTACTGTAATAAATTAAATGACTTCTTGAAAGATAATAATTGTTGTTTGATATTAAAGCCTCATCCAATGGAGGATCTAACAATCCTTAAAGAAATGTCTAATATTAGGATAATTACAAATGATTTGTTGGAAGAATATAATGTTACATTGTATACACTGATTGCAAAATCAAGTGTGCTACTTTCCGACTACTCATCGGTAATGGTTGATTATTTACTTCTAAATAGGCCAATAGGTGTAGTGGCCGGAGATATACAGGCTTATAAGGAAAGTAGAGGATTTGTCTTTGATCCTATTGATGACTATTTACCTGGTCCAGTAATAACGAATGAAGAACAATTTCAAAACTTTTTATTTTCAATAGTTACTGGCTCAGACGAGTATAGAGAAAAAAGAATGGCATTGAGAAAGAAGTTTCATAAATATGTCGATGGAAAATCATCAGAAAGGGTATGCGAATACTTTTTTAACAGTTCATGCGAAAATTAGGGATTAAACATAATATATATTGGAGAATTTTATAAAGGCAATTCAACATTACAAACGCATGAAATTCTTTGTATTAAAACGGAAAGGGATCTGATAATAGGTGAGAGATTTTTATGAAGGATGTTAATGATTTAAAAGTTGGAATCATAATATTGAATTATAATTCTAGTGCTATGACAATTAAACTTGCCAATGTTTTTGAAAAATATCGATTGGTTAATAAAATTATTGTTGTGGATAATAATTCGACAGATTCTTCAAGAAAAGATTTCAAGAATCTGTCATCTCCCAAAATCGAATTAATGTTTTTGAAAGAAAACAAAGGGTATTCCAATGGAAATAATCATGGGCTTAAAAAGTTGTATGACGAAGGATTTGATGTGGCGATAGTTGCGAATCCTGATATATACATAGCAGAGAAGGATTTTACAATATTAATCAATAGTCTAAGTGAGTCAAAATATGCTGTTCTTTCACCTGTTGAGTATGATTCTAAATGGCAAGTTGTAAATCCAGCATATTCAAAAAGAATGGATTATCTAGATGACTTATTAGATTGTTTTTATTTTGGAAGAAAAAGAAATAAAAAACTAAGAATGCAGACAGATAAAAATAAAAAAATTCAAGATGTTGGAATGCTTAAGGGCTCCTTCCTTGCTTTTGACTTAAAAGTATTTCAAAAACTTGGATTTTTTGATGATAATGTCTTTCTGTATTGTGAAGAAAGAATTTTATCAAAAAAAATAGAAGACAATAATTATAAAATGGGATTAATTCTGGATGCAAAATATCAGCATAATCATAAGGCGTCTATAGTAAATACATACAAGTCATCGGCGTCAAGAATGAAAATTCTTTATAAGTCAAGGTATTATTATAATGTAAAATATCTACAAATTAATCTATTGAAGAAAATGATTCTCAAAGCCGCTATGCGAGTATCAATATGCGAATATCACTTGCAAGATGTTATGAAATGGTGCTCATTACGCATTGCGTTATTTCAACAAAGTGCGAAGAGAAAAAGCAAATAAGACATTTAGGAATGGATAAGAATGAAGATTAAAGCTAATGTTATTTGGAAAATTTATTATTTAATTATTTTCACAACCGAATTAATCTCTTTTGAGTTTATTGGAAATTTAAGATTATATTATATTGTGAGTCTCTTTTATTTTTTTCCATTTATACGCCAAGGAAAAAAGTTAGTTAAAAACAAGGTAACAAACTCTCTTTTTCTGTTTATAAGTGTATTGTTGTTTATATCGCTTTTTAGTTCTTCTATAGGCGGTTCTTTAAGTGGTGTTATCTCGCTTAGCTTGAATATTATCACAGCATTTGTTACATATTTTGTGTTATGTAATAAAAAATTGTCATTAAATGATCTTTTCAACACATTAGAAAAAATCATGTTATTTTGTATGATTTTTGGATTGATAACATGGGTTCTATCTAAATTCGGGATAAATATCACTTTGAATAAAATAAACTCATTTCAGATACTTAATGATCAGATTGCTGCGTTCAGAACAGAGGCAAATACACATGGCAAATTATGTTGCTATGCTGTAGCGTATTGTATTCCTTTTTTGACATTTAAGAAAATGAATCGGCGTAGATGGTTTATTACTATAACAGCAATTGCAACATTGCTTATTTCGCCTACTCGTTCAGCAACTTATGCTGTAATATTAGCGACTGGCATTTTTTTCGCAATACTGATTAAAAGAGGAAAAGGCAATCGGATAATTAAAATTTTCGCGTTAGCAATTGTGATGATTGCTGCTGTTCCGATTTTGATGCAATCAGGATTGATTAGTACAACGGGATATTCGTTTTCTAAACTAAATAATTTTTTTGTAACTTTTTCAGAGGCCAAGAATGATTATTCTGGAAGTTTTAGAATTGAAAGTCTATATGCTGCTATTGATATTTGGACTTCTAATTTGAAGACAATTATTATGGGTGTTGGCTATAATCAAGCCAAGGTTTCTTTGCAAGGAGGTAAAGTTGATACTGTTGCAGCTGGAACTCAAATTGTGGGATTATTAGTTAGCGGCGGAGTGATGTCAATATTTGCTTGGATTTCAGTGATTATAACCACAGCAAAGAAAGTAGTAAGAGTGTCAGCAAATGATAATCCAATAACCTATGCTATGTTAGTTTGCTTTTTTTATATAATTATAATCGAGTTTATTAGCGCTGACTTTTTTGTACCGGAGACCTGGATTACCTTTGGGGTAATTGCGTTTTTGCAAGGAGGCGATTATTTTTATGAAAATTAACATATTATTACTAGGAAATACAACACGACCAACTGGTGGTTTTAAGATTATCTATGAATACTGTAATAAACTTGCTGAATACGGTAATGACGTCACCATTAATTATCTATATGGTTCAATGCTGACGAATAAACATCTTCCGGAATTTATTAGAAAACCTATTGTTAAACTCTACAGTGAAACAATTGGTCCTGGAAATTGGTTTAGGTTAGATAGAAGAATCAAGAAAAGGGTCTTATCCGAGCCAAATAAAATGGCGGCAGGAGATGTTGTTATAGCAACAGCGCTGCAGACCGCTTTTATAGTTAAATCATTACCTGACTATTGTGGGAAAAAGTTCTATTTTATTCAAGACTTTGAAAATTGGAATTGTTCTGATGAAAAAGTTTGTAGTTCCTATGGTCTTGAAATGACAAATATTGTTGTAGCTAAATGGCTAAAAGAAATTGTAGATAAGCATTCATCTTTTCCTTCCTATTTAGTTTCCAATTGCATAAACGCAGAGGTATTTTATGATATAGGCGCAAGTAGAAGAAAACATTCCATTGTATTTCATTATAGATCCGCTGATTATAAAGGACCACAATATGCACTTGAGGTGATTAGAAAGCTAGAAGAAAAATATGATGATTTGATAGTTGATGTAATATCAATAGAGGATAAACCACAAAATCTTCCTCCATGCTGCACCTATCATCAAAAAATTACGCCTAAAGAGGTCGCTGAAATTAATAATAGAACAGAAGTGTTTATGTGCACTACGGTCGAAGAAGGATTTGGATTGCCAGGTCTTGAGGCAATGGCTTGTGGTTGTGCTATTGTTTCCTCTTCGTATAGAGGTGTTCTTGAATATGCTGTCGATGGTGAAAATGCACTGCTTTCTCCTGTGCGAGATGTAGATGCTATGGTGAACAATATAGCGAAGTTATTCGAGGATGATGAACTTCGAAAGAAAATTTCAAAAAATGCTGTGGAGACTGGGAAGAATAGGTCACTTGAAAAATCCGCGAAAGAGTTTGAACGAATATTGGTGGAGTATTTAAATGGAAGATACATATAAAATTTCAGTTGTTGTTCCTTTTTTTAATTGCGGTAAATTAATTGAAAATTGTTTAAATTCTATTTTGCGGCAATCTTATAAAAATTTTGAAGTTTTAATGATTGATGATGGATCAGTAGATGATTCAAAAAATTATGCTTTAAAATTTTGCAAAGATAGTAGATTTAAATATATGTATAAAGAAAATTCTGGAGTATCCGATACAAGAAATTTTGGACTTAATAATGTAAATGGCGATTATGTTTCTTTTGTTGATTGTGATGATATTTTGCATCCGGATTTTTTTAAGGTCTTACTAGATTTATCTGTTAAAAACGGAAAGTGCGTGACTTCTTGCATACGTAAAGAATTTAATGATTCAATAGAATGGGATACAACAAACATTAAAACAAATAAGATCAAAGATGTAGTTTTGAATGATGAATTTTCTCATGAGAATCATTGGGAAGCTGGAGTTGTTTGGGGAAAATTATTTCCGATTTCAGTGATTAAGAATATTAGATTTGATGTAAGATACCATGTTAGTGAGGATACCTTATTTTTCATGCAAGTTTTAATAGCAGCAAAACATTATTTTCTTATAGATGCTCAAATGTATGGATATAGAATTTTACAAAACTCAGCGATTCATGGGACATATAATCAAAGAAAACATACTCAGATCTATGCTATTGAGGAAATAAGTGATTTGGTTAACCCTTTTTCTTATAAAGACTTTGTTTTTATGAGAGGACAATTGGTGGCAACTTGTAAGAAAGCAGCAAAAACATATAATAGAAACGATGCTATTTGGGATGAAATAAAAAAATATTTTAGAAATAATTATCAATATTGCAATAATAAAACTATTATCCAAAAATTGTCGAATGATATTTTTTATTTATCCCCTGAGTTATATAGATGGATGGTAGGTCAAAAAAATATATGAAAAAAACAATAGGTGTTGTAACAATATTTGATTCAAGCGGCAATATTGGCAATAAACTACAAAACTATGCTGTAATTAATATTTATACTCACATGGGGTTTGATGCTCGCACCCTTGCTACGGAAAAATATCCTAGTGTACTTTTTTTATTTAAATTAAACATAAAAGAAATAATAAGAGGAGTCGTTAAAGGAAATAAACGATTCAACCCTTATGAAATTTCGCGAATAATTAGGTTTAGAAAATTTGATAAACATTTAAATGTAGATTTTTCAATGCTTAATTTGAAAAAAATCAATTATGATTACTATTCTGTTGGTTCCGATCAAGTATGGAATCCTAATTTTTATAAATATGACTTGAGACGAAAAGACTATTATTTTCTTACTTTTGCTGAGAATTTAAAGAAAATCTCTTTTTCGCCTAGTTTTTCAGTGGAGAACATTCCGAAAGATTGGGAAGAATGGTTTAAAACAAATTTAAAAGACTTCAAAGCTCTCTCCGTTCGTGAAGACGCAGGGGCTAAAATTATTAAAGGTTTAACGGGAAGAGATGCGACGGTTCTTGTGGATCCTACAATGCTACTTACTGTAGATGAGTGGAGAAAGGTATCAAAAAAGCCTAAGGGAGCAAAAGAAGGCTATGTGCTTACTTATTTTTTATCTCCCAAATGTAATGAAGCTGCTGAGCAATTGGAAGAAATAAGAGATGAAAGAGAAGTATATGAGCTTCTAAATCCGGATGATAAAGTTGCTGGAAAAGCAGGACCGTCGGAGTTTCTATGGCTCTTTGACCACACGGATATCATTTTAACAGATTCATTCCATGCATGTGTATTTTCGTTCCTTTTCAATAAACCGTTTATCGTTTATGACCGCAACTGGGATGAAGGAAATATGAACTCACGCCTGGAAACATTGCTGTCAAAGTTTCATCTTGAAAGGAAGTATGCTGACTCTGGTGTAAAAAATGACATTTGGGAACATGATTATGAAGAAGGTTACAAGCAGCTAGAATTAGAACGTAAAAAGGCTATGGATTTCTTAAAGAAAGCATTAGTGGACTAAATGATGGCAAAAATTGAAAGGACTAAAAATCCATCAAAAAATACATTCTTCGATATAATCTTGGAAGCGTACTAAATAGTTGATATAGGGCAGTAATCAAAATTATTTGCTCAAATGAAAGGAAGGAAATGGAAACATTAACAAAAAATGCTAATTCGACCGAAAAATACTACACAGTCGAAAAACATACTCAAATTTTAATTGACTTGCTGAAGCAACATGGCGTAAAGAAAATCGTTGCAAGCCCGGGCACTACAAACATATGTTTGGTTGGCAGCTTGCAACAGGACCCCTTTTTTGAAATATACAGTTCTGTAGATGAGAGATCAGCCGCCTTTATTGCCGTAGGTCTAGCTACTGAAAGTGGAGAACCAGTTGCGTTAAGCTGTACTGGTTCAACAGCTTCTCGTAACTATATACCTGGTTTAACGGAAGCATTTTATAGAAAGTTACCAGTCTTAGCGATTACCGCTTCACAGCACTTGGGTCGTGTAGGACAGTATTGTGCCCAGGTTATTGATCGGAGTTCACCATTAGCTGATATTGTAAAAGAAAGTGTTACAGTGGATTGCGTTAATACAGCTGAGGACGAATGGGCATGCGCTTTGAATGTGAATAAAGCATTGATTGCACTTCGAAAGAATGGTGGGGGTCCTGCTCATATTAATTTAGTGACTACTTATAATAAGGATTTTAGCTGTAAAGAACTCCCTAAAGTAAAAAAAATAACACATCATGATGGCTGTAAGGATATGCCATCACTAGAAGGTTATAAGCATATAGCTATACTAGCTGGTGTGCACGGTAAATGGTCAGACGATCTTAATAATGCAGTGGAAGATTTTTGTGGTGCATATAACGCAGTGGTGGTAATGAACCATGCCAGTAATTATAAGGGAAATTACGGCTACAACCCAGATCTCATACTGAATATGAAGGACTACCTACCTGTCACGGAACTTGCAGATCTTGTTATATATATCGGATCAGTATCACGTTATAATTCCGGGATGAGAGAAAAGGAGATGTGGCGTGTTAATCCGGATGGAGAGATTCGTGATCCGGAAAAGAAACTGACTCGTGTTTTTGCAATGGAAGAAGTAGATTTCTTTAGATACTATGCAGATTTAAAGAAAGGAGAAAAGCATGACAGTTATTCCAAGGAATGGAAGAATGAATATCAAAATATTCTTGCCAAGGCACCGGAGCTTCCTTTCTGTAATGTGTGGATAGCAAAAACGTTAAGTAATCTTCTTCCTGAAAATTGTGTATTCCATTTGTCTGGTTCTAACACCGCGAGAGCTTGGAACTATTTTCAGATACCAAAAAGTGTAGATTGTTATTCAAATGATGGTACTATGGGAATCGATGGTCAAGTTTCCTCTCTTATTGGCGAATCATTAGCTTCTCCTGCAAGATTGCATTTTGGAGCAGTAGGCGATTTGACTTTCTTTTATGATATGAATTCTATAGGCAATCGACATGTACAAAATAATCTAAGACTTCTTATTGTGAATAACGGAAAAGGTGCTGAGTTTAAGATTTATAGTCACAATGCGTACGCATTTGGTGATGCTGGTGATGCTTATATGGCGGCTGCTGGACATTATGGAAATCAATCTACCGATTTGATTAGACATTATGCAGAAGATTTAGGTTTTGAATATTTGACAGCATCAAATAAGGATGAATTTTTGGAAGCTGCAAAACGATTCGTTACACCTGAATTAACAGAAAAGCCCATGATTTTTGAAGTGTTTACGAATAGTTCTAACGAGAGTGATGGTATATATATTATGAATCACTTAACTTATAACACCACTGTAAAAGCAAAAAAAATTGCAAAGGATATGATTAAATCTGTTGCGGGTGAAAAAGGGGTCTCAGCAGTAAAGAGCTTATTGAGAAAATAGATATAAAGATTAACCTTGAATTGATTATTAAGTGAGGATTGAGGATGAACGTACTAATATTAGGGGGAACTGGAGCAATGGGAAGTCATGTTAGTGAACTTCTTAATAGCAAAGGTTACAATATATTTATTACAAGTAGAAGTGCGAGAGAAAATAGGGGGGGCATTACGTATTTGCAAGGAAATGCAATAAAACTTCCCTTTATAACAGAACTGTGTCAAAAGCACTGGGATATTATAATTGATTTTATGGTTTATTCTCTTGATGAACTAAAAGAAAGAGTTGATATGATTCTTAAATCAACGGATCAATATATATTTATCAGCTCTGCTCGTGTGTATGCGGATTCTCCCATGATCAAAGAGGATTCACCGAGACTACTTGATGTATGTCCTGATAAAGAGTATGTTGCTTCTAATGAGTATGCTATAGCAAAGGCAAAGGAAGAAAATGTTCTCTTTGACTCCAAATATAAAAACTGGACGATTGTAAGACCAAGTTTGACATATGCCGAAAACAGGCTTCAACTTGGTGTTTACGAAAAAGAAAACTGGCTATATAGAGCATTACATGGACGCTCGATAGTTTTTTCTAAGGATCTGATGGAACGGTATTATACCTTGTCTTATGGAAAAGATGTTGCCGATGGAATTGCACAGT
Source organism: Bacteroidaceae bacterium (assembly GCA_963597615.1). Classification (GTDB taxonomy): domain Bacteria; phylum Bacillota; class Clostridia; order Lachnospirales; family Lachnospiraceae; genus CAKRJP01. Next base: position 4,608 of record CAVBQS010000046.1, on the reverse strand, counting down.
TGGTAGGCAAATCAGAAGCGATAGGCCAGGCCTTTCATATTGTGATTAAAGAATCATTTCAGTGGAAAGACATCTTAAATATTTATCTGGATGTACTGGAAAAAGAAACTGGAAGAAGACCAAAGGTTGTTTTAACTGAGAAATGTACAAATTTAAAATTAGCTGGTGCGAAGTACCAAGTGCTATATGGAAGATATTTTAATCGTCACTTTAACAATGAAAAAATCTGCAAACTTGTTGATACATCTAACTGGTTACTTCCTGAGGAAGGCCTAGAAAAATGCCTTAAGAAATTTTTGGAAAATCCAAAGTTTTTGAACATTGATTGGCATAAAGAGGCATTAATTGACAAAGCTGCTGGAGAGTGGACACCTTTAAGAGAGATACCTGGTATAAAGAAAAAAATCCGCTATCTACAATGGAGATTGTTGGGGTGAAATAGTGAACAAGCATAGAATAGAAAGTATTGATTACCTTAAAGCTGTTGCAATATTATTTGTTATTATAAATCATTCAAACATTATTTCTAAGTCTAATCCTTTATTTCTCTATGCAATTAATGTAGCAGTGCCAATCTTTTTGATTATTAGTGGGTATGTGTATTGTTTCAAAGAATGGAATAATACTCTGCTGATCAGTTATAGAAGCGAAAAATTGCTAAAACAGATTAAAAGATATACGATTCCGCTTATCCTTTATCTATTCCTTTATTTCTTCTACGAATTGGTGTTTGTAGAAAATGGGGGGGTATAATACGGACTATTATATTGGGAAATTATGGCCCTGGAAGCTATTATTATGGTATTATGTTTCAATTTGTTTTCCTTGTACCGATAGTAAAGGAGATTGTTAAACGATATACGGAAAATGGTCTTATTGTACTGTTTGTTATTAATCTCGTATATGAGTTAATATGTAGAACAATTGATTTGGATGTGACTTACTATAGGATACTTGCTTTTCGATACTTATTTATTATCTCTATAGGGGTATATATTTTCTTCATTAGGGAAATTAGGAAGAGCAGAATACCTAATAGTATATTGGTGGTTGGAATCTGCATAGGTGTAATATTTTTAGGTTTATCCTACACAGGATACAATTATAAAATTTTCACATATCCTGTATGGTGGCGAACATCAATGTTGGTTGGCTGCTATATTGGACCAGTATGTTACATCATAATAGATCGGTTTTTTGATTTTTCGATTAAAAATTTTTTAGGAAACTGCATTTCTGAAATAGGGAAAGCAACATACCACATTTTATATGCGCAAATGCTATTTTACGTTGTATATTATGATATTGGGAATGACTATTTTGTGACAGGAACTTATGGAAAGTTTTGTTTTTTAATAGCAACTTGTTGCATGCTGATTGTGGGGGTGGCTTGGAATAAAGCAAGTGGTTTATTTTGACCGGAATGCCGACTTAAGGAAAAACGGAAGGATGGCTCACTACACCGGACAGGTGGCTCATTTGGGCGCCGTTATACACCATATTATAGTTGTTGATATATGATTACTAGATTTGTATAACAGTTTCGCATTTCTGATAAGCCTGATAAAAGTACAGAAACATGAAATGATAGTTAAATCACAAATGGAGAGATTTATAGAAGAGAAGAGATATGGCAAAAATAGAAAGAACTAAAAATGCAACCCGAAATATTGCGTGGGGAATTATAGAAAAGGTAATAACGATTTTGATGCCGTTTATTTGTAGAACGATTTTTATTAAAGTTCTTGGAGCGGAATATTTGGGTCTAAATAGCTTGTTCTCGTCTATTCTTCAGGTGCTCAGTATTTCGGAACTTGGCATAGGAACAGCGATTGTATTTAGTATGTACAAGCCCATTGCTGAAGATGATGAAGATACATTATGTGCATTGTTGAATATATATAGAAAAGTATATCGAATAATTGGGACAATTATATTAGTGGTTGGCTTGGCCATTTTACCGATTTTACCCAAGTTGATTAGCGGAACATATCCAGATGAAGTTAATATTTACGTGCTATATCTAATATATCTATTTAATACCGTGATAGGTTATTACTTGTTCGCATATAAACAGGCACTTTTTTCCGCGCATCAAAGAAATGACTTACTAAGTAAAAGAACGACAGTTATTAATTTCTGTAGTAACACCGTACAAATTATTCTGCTGCTAATTGCTCGCAATTATTATGTATATCTTATAGTTCTCCCTTTAGCAACTATTACTACTAATTTAGCAAATGCTTACTTAGCTAACAAAATGTATCCTAATATCCAATGTAGGGGACGAATAACAGATGAAACAAAAACATCTATTAAGAAAAGAATTATAGGACTTCTTTCGTTTAAAATATATAATGTGATTTTTTCGTCAGTGGATACAATTGTTATATCTTCATTTTTAGGATTGACACCTTTAGCAATATATAATAACTACTATTATATCCAGACATCTATTATTGGCTTCCTTACGATCTTGACATCGTCTATTACCGCAGGAATTGGTAATAAAATGATAACGAATTCTATTGAAGACAATTATCGAGATTTCAAAAATTTTACGTTTGCCAATGGATGGATAGTTAGTTGGTGTGCGGTATGCTTGCTTTGCCTTTATCAACACTTCATTAAGATTTGGATAGGCGATAACTATTTATTTCCATTTTTTACAATGTATTTGATGGTTATGTATTTTTTCTTACCAAGATTAACATGTATGACATATACATATAGGGAAGCTGCTGGGCTATGGTGGGAGGATCGATTTAGACCGTTAGTTGCAACGGCAGTTAATTTGATTGTAAATATTATTTTGGTGCAAATCATTGGAATGGATGGTGTAATTATATCTACATTAGTTTGTACGATATTTATTAATGTTCCCTGGGGATCCTACATACTATTTAAGAATTATTTTCAAAAGTCGGTCAAGGAATATTTTGGTCAGTTACTCTATTACATAGTTATTACAAATCTTGCAGGTTTTGTGACCCTCGGGATTTGTGGCATTTTACCATCAACTGGATGGCTTATTCTATTTGTAAAGATGCTTATCTGCTGTATGGTTCCTAATGTAATCTTCTTTATATTCTATAGAAATAGGAGAGAATTCAAGTATACAAAGGTGCTTGTTGAAAGGATTTTGAAGAGGTTGAGAAGGTAAAATGTGAACTTCCCCCTTTTTTACGCCTGAAGTCCTTAACTTCAGAGATTTGCAATTCGAAAATAGCCGGAAAGAAAAAACACTGAAACGTTTTCTGGAGTACTGCTATAAGATAGATGTGAAAGTGGCAGTTGAAGGATTGAAAGGCGAAAAGACACGAGGCTTAAAGGCCGCACTTAAATATGCAAAAGAGCATGACATCGGGATGACTGCCGAACAGATCCAGGGCGCTATGAATATATAAATTTCCAGTCCAATATGCTTTCAGGGCTACTTTGAGCTGGAAATTAAGGATTAAGTATCCTTACGGAGAATATCAAGATATTCGGTGTAAGAATATATCTTCGTCTTTCCAGATTTGTCTGTTTGCTCCAGGATTCCACCATCGACCAAAATGGAGACCACTTTCGACACTGTATTGTATGACATTTCAAGAGCCGTAGCGGTTTTCTGAATATCAATGATAGGATTGGATTCCAAATAGGCAAACACTTTAAGAACGCTGGTACGCTGTCTCTTTGTGAGAGCATCAAATAATTTTGTGCTTTTATCGTGTAATGCAGTAAGACGGTCAATCGTATGGATTGCATCTTCCGCGGAATCTGCAAAAGCCTGAAGGAAAAAAGAAATCCATTGCTCATAATCACCAGTACGGCGTACTTGTGTCATACGGTCATAGTATTCAATACGATTCATCTTGAGGTAATAAGAAATATAAAGTGCTGGCGTGGACAGAATGCCCTTTTCCATTAGGAAGAGAGTGATAAGAAGTCGTCCAACACGTCCATTACCATCAAGGAAGGGGTGCGTGGTTTCAAACTGATAGTGAATTAAGGCCGCTTGAATCAATGGGTCAAGAGTATCATCACTATTGATATACTTTTCAAGATCAGACATGGCAGTTAGCATGTCATCCGGGTTTGGTGGAATATAGCGGGCATTTCTAAGTGTGCTTCCTTGGCCGCCAATCCAGTTTTGTGAATATCGGAATTCGCCTGGATTCTTTTCCTGACCACGCACGCTTTCCAAAAGAACAGCATGGGTTTCTTTGATTAGGCGATTGCATAAAGGGAGTGTTTTCAGTCGCTCAAGAGCAAATTCCGTCGCACGAATATAGTTGACAACATCAGAAACATCTCGATTGGTGTTGTATTCAATAAGGGGATTCAAGATGTCCTCAAGAGTACACTGTGTACCTTCAATCTGTGAGGAAAGAAGGGCTTCTTTACGGACATACATGGAAACGAAAAGCCCCATGTTTGGTATACGGGAGGATAGTCCTTTAAGTGTTGCTATTTTTTTGTTTGCGTCAATAAGTTTCGTGAGAAGTTCACCAGACACCTCAATAGGAGGATTTGGTGGAAGAGGAGCCGGTCGAAAGGATTCATAACCTTGATTTCCAAATCTGAATAGCCCTAACAAAAAGAAAAATCAAAAAAAGCCCG
>CAVBQS010000045.1:0-3924 GCA_963597615.1 Bacteroidaceae bacterium | reverse complement strand
CAGGTGGTTTATATTTCGCACGCTTCGCGAGCTCAACAGGGTCACGACCCATAAATCAAAAAAGCTCTTGCAAAATGCAAGAACTTTTAAAAGAGGCGCCAACCAGATTTGAACTGGTGATAGAGGTGTTGCAGACCTTTGCCTTACCACTTGGCTATGGCGCCATATAAAATTTATCTGTGCCTCAGACACTCGTTTATTATAGCAACCACATTCATCTTCGTCAAGTAAAATTTTCATATTTTTCCATCAAAATTTTCATAATTACTCAAGATGTCTTCGAAACATGAATCATAGGATTCTTCCTCAATATCATACAACTGACGAATCTTCTCTTCATTATAGATTTCCTCCGGGGTTCCATAGTCAAAAATTCGATCTCCTTTCACGCAAAGAATCTTATCCGACATTTTTCCGGCAAATTCTATTTCATGCAGAGACATAATCACTGTAATCTGATTTTCCTTGGCCATACGCTTTAACAGGGAAAGTAGTTCCAGCTTATAGCGAAGGTCTAAGTAGGAAGTTGGTTCATCTAGAACCATAATCTCCGGCTCTTGACAGAACGCTCTAGCCAGGAGAATCCTTTGCTTTTGTCCATCACTGATTTCCATAAAATCCTGATGAGCCAGGTCTTCTCCGTGAACCATCCTTAAGGCCTCCTCAACTTTCCTTCGATCCTTCGGACTTAAGATTCCCATAGAACCAGTGTAGGGATATCTGCCGCTAGCCACTACATCATAGCAAGTCATAAGTTCCGTCTGGCTTCGATTTGTCAAAACCACTGCCATTTTCTTTGCCAACTCAGCTCCTTTAAGGTCCTGCAGGGACGCTCTTCCCACCAAAACCTTTCCGGAAATTAACTGCAGCTGTCTGGTAATGCTCTTTAAAATCGTAGATTTCCCCGCCCCGTTAGGTCCGATTAAGGTCAGGATTTCCCCTTTTTCTATTTCAATATTAATATCCCGAATTAGAAGTTTTCTTCCATATCCTACAGACACTTGTTGAAGGCTTACTTCCATTTTACTACTCATCTTTTCTTCCTATTACTTATTGTCTCATATTTTAGTTTCGTCTTTAAACCGCTGCTATCTTATTCTTTTATTTAGGCATTGGAAGTCTTTCTTCGTATCATCATGAGAATGACGATTGGGGCTCCAAGGACAGAAGTCACGGTACTAATATTAAGCTCAGTTGGAGCAAATGCCATGCGGGCAATCAGATCACAGGCCATACAAAATACAGCCCCCCCAAGAAAGGTGCCTGGAATCACCACTAAAGGTTTTGATGTTTTTAGGGCTCTTCGAATCAGATAGGGTACTGCAATTCCTACAAAGGAAATAGGACCTGCAAAAGCTGTTACAGTGGCTGCTAATAAGCTGGAAATGAGAATTAAATAAGTTCGAAATCTCTTGGTATTAACTCCCACACTCTGAGCGTAAGCCTCCCCCATTTGATAGGCTCCCATAGGTTTTGCCAAGGCAAGAGAACCCAAAAAACAGAGGACCACTACAAGAGTAGCCACCTTCACATTTGCCATACTCATACCTGAAAAACTTCCCTGGGACCAACTGTGAAGATTTACAATATCAGAATCTTCTGCAAAGGTTACCACAAAGTCTGTAATGGCCGAACAAATATATCCGATCATGATTCCAGCCACCAACAAGGTGGCCATGTTTTTAAGTTTCCTAGATAGAAGCAAGATAAAGCCCACAGCAATTAAGGACCCAGCAAAGGCTGCCAGAATCATTCCCCAGGAGGATATGTTTCCCACATATTGTAAAAAAGCAATCATGGTTAGGGCCACCGCCATCTTTGCCCCAGAGGAAATTCCTAGTACAAAGGGCCCTGCAATAGGATTTGCAAAAAAAGTCTGTAACAAAAATCCAGCCAAGGCCAAGGCTCCACCAAGAATCGCTGCCATGAGAATTCTAGGCAATCGTATCTTCCATATGATGCTGTACTCCATGGATTCAGAATTTTCTCCCAGAAGAATGGTCACAATCTCCTTCACATCAATGTGGACATTTCCTGAATTAATATTCCATACCACCATAAAAGCTAGCAAGACCAGCATGCCCGCAAATACAATTCCATATCTTATTCTGATTTTATAAAGTTGTCTTTCAAAATCATTATTTTCCATATCATTTCTTTCTCTAACTTATCTTTTCATTTCTACGAAATTGGATATAAAAATTTCATGTCATCCTTCTTTCCGTCTGTCAGCATTAGATGAATATCCCTGATCATTTCTCCTAAGCTGTCAGTCGCCTGGTAAAGATACTTGCCGGTGCACCACACATTCCCATTCTGAACTGCCTTAAAATCAGAAAATAATTCGCTTTTTTCAAGTAGTTCCCGGACATTATTTAATGGGCTATCAATGGAAGAATTGTAAATCAGATAATCCGCATCCTTAGCTGTGGCATAGAATTCTTCCATAGAAAGTTCCATCGAAGGGCTGTTACTTTCTGAATTTTCCAAATCATCAAAAATGTAATGTCCTCCCGCAATCTCTATCATTCTTGGAATATAATCCTCTGATTTTCTAACTACCACAGTTCCATTACTATTCATATAGAAAAATGCAACTGTTTTCTTTGTATCCTGCACATCCTCCAGCTCATCCATAACCTTTACCTGATCATCAAAGAAGCTCTTTGCCTCCTCTTCATGATCCGTAAGCACGCCGTATAATTTAATCCACTCGGTGCGTCCCAAAGGTTCTGTCTCATAACTGGAGCGCTCGATCATAACAGGAACTCCCAAGGCTTCCAGCATTTCTTTAACCTTGGGGGTATGTAAAATCATGGTAGATTCAATGGCCAGGTTACAGCCTTCATCCACTAAAGTTTCATAATCCGGCTCACTATATTTCCCAGCATACAGGATAGTGCCTTCTTCCATAGCTGTTTTTGCATTCTCCACATACCAGCCATCTGCTTTTTGGCCACTAAATTTAATAGAATCTAAGGCATTTGCAGAATCGAACAAGGCCATGGCTGAGGTCGCTGCTAAGTATATTTTATCCAAGGGCTTTTGCAATACCGTGATGTCCTCATCCAAATTCTTTGGTGTATTATATTTTTCAGGAACCACAAGAAATCTTCCACTATCCTTTATTTCAATCAGTGCATACCCGTGTTTATAATAGAATACCTGATACTGGGTTGCATAGGAAAGTTCTAATTTTGATTGGTAGGAAAGTCCCTCAATTTCCGGTGCCTCCTGGTCCCAGATGCTGGTGGATTTGTTTGAAGCAGTGTCTGTACTTGCATCTTTACTTGTATCTGCACTGTCAGCATCAGTATTCTGATCCTTTTGGTCAGAATCTGCATTATTTTTTTCATCTGCAGCCTTCATTGTACTGGAATCAAAGTGCAGGGTATAAGTAATCTCATGGGGCACGCTCATAGCTGTAGTATCCGCCACTACCTCCAAATCCTCATCTAAAGCTTCCACAGGGATCTCAAATATCGATGTCTCCTCTCCCTCCAGGGGGGTATAGCGGGTGTCATCTACCACCATATAGTCATAGTGGGAGCTACTCCATACTATTCGAGCAGTCATGGAATCCCCTTCTATTGTTAAAGTCGTGGGAGATTCTATACGGGCCTTTCCGGTCCCTCCTACTAGGCTTACCTCTATGGAATAAGTTCCATTCTTTGATTTATTATTCGTGCTTAAACTGCCACACCCGCCAAGGCCTGCTACAAGCAGAACAAAAATAAAAAGGATTGCCACAAATCTACAAGTAAATTCCTTTGTTCTTAGCATATCTATTCTCCTGTTTTTAATTTTAAATTTAATAGGAAATTTCTATTGCAAAAAAAACCCTGCAATCCAAAGGATTACAGGGTTAACTCCCCGAGTAGGGCTCGAACCTACGACATTTCGGTTAACAGCCGAACGCTCTAC
>CAVBQS010000044.1:0-59471 GCA_963597615.1 Bacteroidaceae bacterium | reverse complement strand
ATGCAGTTTTGAAGGTACAAACCATAAAAGTATTTAGAACAGCTTAGGCTGTTCTTTTTTTTGTTCATTTTTCTCTGTATAGTAGATACTTTTCTCTTATTATGGTAATATATCCTTACGAATGTTAGAACTATCTAACCTGGTTTGTTCTAATGTTTACTATTACTTAAATTAATCTTTGGTTAAGAGAGAGGAAAGTTTATGTTTATTGAAATTAATAATCTTAAAAAGAGTTTTGGTTCTGCTGATAACCGAGTGGAGGTATTAAAGGGCATCAGTTTCGAGATCAGGAAGGGAGAGATTTGTGTCCTCCTTGGTCCTTCTGGTTCTGGAAAATCTACCCTCTTAAATATTATCGGAGGAATTGATGGAGCCGATGAAGGCTTTATTTCTATTAATGGGGAGAAGATTAAAGACATGAATGAGAAGAAGCTTACTTTATATCGAAGAGAACATTTGGGGTATATTTTTCAAATGTATAATCTTATTCCTAATCTTACTGTTAGAGAAAATATCGAGGTTGGAGCCTACCTTAGTAAGAAGTTCTTGGATGTAGATGAATTATTACATACCCTGGGATTATGGGACCATCGCTTTAAGATTCCAAATCAGTTATCTGGAGGTCAGCAGCAAAGAACAGCTATTGGTCGTGCCATTGTAAAGAATCCGGATATTCTACTTTGTGATGAGCCTACAGGAGCTTTGGACTATCAGACTTCCAAAGATATTTTAAATTTAATAGAGACCATCAACCAAAAGTATGGAAATACGGTGATTATGGTTACCCACAATGATGCGGTGAAAGATATGGCGGACCGGGTGATTCGTCTTCGTGATGGAATGATCCGAAAGAATTACAAAAATGAAGAGAAAATTCCTGCAGAACAATTAGAGTGGTAGAAAATGAAGGAGGATAAAGATCATGAGAAATCCCCTGAATAAACGATTGCTTAGGGAATTAAAAGATGAAATAGGAAAATATCTCGTAATATTTTTATTGATGGTAAGTACCATTGGCTTGGTATGTGGCTACATGGTATCCTGCAGAAGCATGTTAGAATCCTACGATGATAGTTTCGAAAAATATAATATTGAAAATGGTCATTTTCTTACCAGTGCCAAGATAGATGATGGCCAATGGAAGAAGCTAGAAGCCTTAGGAATCAAGCTTTATGAAAACTTTTACGTGGAAAAGGAGATGAACAACGATATCACCCTTCGTATTTTTAAGAACCGGGATAAAGTTAATAAGGTTTGCCTTATGGAGGGAGAATTTCCCAAGAAAAAAGATGAGATTGCCATTGACCGTATGTATGCTGACAATAATGATCTGAAAGTTGGGGATAGATTGAAGGACAATCAGGGCGGTTGGAAAATCACCGGTTTAGTGGCTCTTTCTGACTATAGTGCCTTGTTTCAGGACAACAGCGATTCTATGTTTGATTCCATTAAGTTTGGGGTAGCTGTGGTAACAGAAGATGCTTTTAAGACCTTTTCAGATTCTGATTTAAAGTATAGTTATGCATGGAAATATCAGGATGCTCCTGCAGATGATACAGAAGAAAAGGAAGTTTCCGATGCCTTGATTAAAGATATGAGTAAGGAAGTTACCTTGGAAGAAGTGGTCCCTAGATATCTAAATCAGGCCATTAATTTTACAGGAGAAGACCTAGGCGGAGACCGGGCCATGGTCATTGTCCTTCTCTATATGATTATTTTAATCATGGCCTTTGTATTTGCGGTAACGATCAGTAATACAATTTCAAAGGAAGCAAATGTAATCGGAACCCTTAGGGCTTCTGGTTACACCAGAGGAGAACTTTTGCGCCACTATATGGCTATGCCTATTATAGTCACATTCATAGGAGCAATCATGGGAAATATCATAGGTTATAGCTTCATGAAGGATGTGATTGCAAATATCTACTATGGAAGTTATAGTTTACCTACCTATGTAACGGTCTGGAATGGAGATGCCTTCCTTCTAACCACAGTAGTACCTATCCTTATTATGATAGTGGTTACCTTTTTTGTTCTCCATGCCAAATTAAAATTATCTCCTCTTAAATTTATTCGCAGGGATTTAAGCAAGAAGAAACAAAAAAAAGCCTTTAAACTAAGTCCACAGATTCCATTCTTCCAAAGGTTTAGACTTCGGGTGATTTTTCAGAATCGTAAGAATTACCTGGTTTTAATTGTAGGCTTGGCATTTGCTAATATGTTATTAATGTTTGGCTTGGCCCTTCCTGAAGTCTTAAATCATTATCAAGATGAGATTGAGACTGGACTGTTTGCAAATTATCAATATATGCTTCAAGCTCCTATCAGTGCAAAATCTGCAGCAGACGAAATGGAGAAAATGCAGGCTCTTTTACAGTACGCCCAGGGAGTGAAGACCGAAAATAAGGATGCAGAAAAATTCAGTGCATATTCTTTGGAAACCTTAGGGGACGTTGCCAAACAAGAAAAGGTTACAGTATACGGCGTTTCGGAGGATAGCAAATATATTTCCTTAGACTTGAAGGATTTAAAAGAGAAGGAAGTTTATATTTCTTCTGCCTATGCAGACAAGTACCTGCTAAAAAAAGGAGATTCCATTACCTTAAAAGAAAAATATGATGACAAGGAATACAGCTTCAAGGTGGCAGGAATCTATGATTATGCAGCTGCTGTAACAGTATTTATGGATCAATCGAAACTAAATGATTTCTTTGATCTGGAAGAAGATTATTTTTGTGGATATTTTTCAGACAGTGAAATTACAGATATAAAGGACGAATATATTGCTACAGTGGTTAATTTAGATTCTCTGTCTAAGGTTAGCAGACAGTTAAATAACTCTATGGGAAATATGATGTATATGGTAGATGGATTTGCTGTGGGTATTTTTATGGTAATTATTTACCTTCTGTCCAAACTTATTATAGAGAAAAATGCCCAGTCCATATCTATGGCAAAAATCCTTGGATATACCAATGGTGAGATTAGTAGGCTTTATATCCTTGCAACTTCCATAGTAGTGGTTCTTGGAATCCTAGTGACTATGCCTTTGATCAAATGGTTTTTGGTTTATGTTTTTAGAATTATGATGCTGGAAAGTTACAGTGGTTGGCTCCCCTTATATGTACCTATGAGGGTTTATGTAAAGATGTTCCTATTGGGAGTTATTACTTACGGTCTGGTAGCAATTATAGAATATTCTAGAATTCGGAAGGTGCCTATGGATGAAGCCCTAAAGAATGTAGAATAATTACCATCATACATAATACAAGAAAAAAAGGTCTTTCCTTTTAGCTACTTATGAGTAGGATAAAGGGAAGGCCTTTTTGAATTTTATCTAGTATTTTTTCTCATATTTAAAATATGATCCATAAGCTTGGATGCCACATCTTCTTTGCTCATAAGAGGTAGCTGGATTTCTTGATCTTTGCTGATAAAGGTTACCACATTGGTATCTCCTTTAAAGCCTGCACCAGAGACTTTTAGGTTGTTGGCTACAATCATATCCAGGTTTTTCTTATCTAATTTCTTCCTGGAATTTTCCAACATATCTTTGGTTTCCATGGAAAATCCACACAGGAACTGGCCTTCCCTTTTGTGGGCACCTAAGTATTTTAAAATATCATCTGTTTTTTCTAATTCGATAGCCATGGAACCGCCATTTTTCTTGATTTTATCGTTTGCCACATGGGCTGGCCGGTAGTCTGCCACAGCGGCAGCCTTAATAATAATGTCCATAGAATTGCTTCTTGAAGTAACGGCATCATACATGTCTTTTGCGGTAGTTACAGGTACTACATTCACAAAAGGAGGCTGGGAAAGAGCAGTTGGTCCTGTTACTAGGGTGACAGAAGCCCCTCGCAGCATACAGATTTTGGCAATGCTGTATCCCATTTTCCCAGAAGAGTGATTGGTAATGTAGCGCACCGGATCAATGGATTCTGCTGTGGGGCCGGCAGTTACTAAAATATTTAGGCCTTTTAGATCCTTGGGATATGCGATGGCTTTTAAAATGTATTCGTAGAGCTCTTTTGGCTCTGGCATCTTTCCAGCACCAGTATCTCCACAGGCTAAATACCCGGAAGCTGGAGTAATGACTTCCATGCCATAGCCCCGGAGAAGTTCCATATTATGCTGGGTTACGGGATTTTCATACATAGCCGTGTTCATGGCTGGGGCAATGATCTTTGGAGCCTTACTGGCAAGAACAGTAGTAGTCAGCATATCATCTGCCAGGCCATGAGCTAATTTTGCCATAACATTTGCAGTGGCAGGGGCAATCATAATAACATCGGCTTTTTTTGCTAAAGCTACGTGCTCTACTTGAAATTCGAAATTGCGGTCAAAGGTATCTACAATACATTTATGGCCAGTAAGGGATTCAAAGGTAATAGGGTTAATGAAGTTGGTGGCATGTTCTGTCATAATGACACGAACTTCAGCCCCTGCCTTTACTAATTTGCTGGCAAGGGAGGCGCTTTTATAGGCTGCAATGCCTCCGGTCACTCCCAAAAGTATGGTTTTATTTTCTAAAAACATTTAAAAATCTCCTATCTATACAGATAACCCTACTATAACTTTTTTTTTAATGCCTTGCAAGAAACAATTGACGAATCAAGGATTTGTGGATATAATAAACCCAATGACTTTTGCGCGTTAAAGCGTTACGGCATAAAGCGCAGAAGTGTCAATATTGGAGGAGGATTTATATTATGAAAATGAAGAAATTAATGGCGGCAGGTGTGTGCACAGCCATGACCCTATCTTTGGCAGCTTGTGGAGGAAGTTCTTCTTCTAGCAGTAGTAACGATGCTTCTACCAAAACAGCATCCGGACAAAAATATAGCATTGGTGTTTGTCAGATGTTAGAGCATCCTGCCTTGGACGCAGCTACAGAAGGATTCCAGGACGCGGTAAATGAGAAGTTTGGAGACGGAGTGGTTGATATTGATGTGGAGAATGCTCAGGGAGAGCAGGCTCAGTGCGGAACCATTATTAACAATTTTGTATCTTCCGATGTAGATTTGATTCTGGCAAATGCAACCTTGCCATTACAGACAGCAGCCCAGGCAACTGCAGATATTCCGATTCTTGGAACTTCTGTTACAGACTTTGCCACTGCCCTTGGAATTGACGACTGGACAGGTGCAACGGGAATCAACGTATCAGGAACTTCTGACCTTGCCCCAATCGATGAGCAGGAAGATATGTTAGTAGAGCTTTTACCAGATGTTAAGAAGGTTGGAATTCTTTACTGTTCTGCAGAGCCAAATTCAAAGTATCAGGCAGAGTTATTTGAGAAAGCTTTAGATGAAGATGGTATTGAGTACAAAGAATATACAGCAGCAGACTCCAATGAGATTCAGTCTGTAGTAACAAACGCTATTGAAGATTGTGATGCTCTTTATGTTCCAACAGATAATACTATGGCTGCTAACACAGACATTATTAATAATATTTGTCTCCCAGCTAAGGTTCCGGTAATTGCAGGTGAAGAGGGAATCTGCTCCGGATGTGGAATTGCTACATTGTCTATCAGCTACTATGACATTGGATACAAGGCAGGAGAGATGGCTTATGATATCTTAGTAAATGGTGCAGATATTACCACTATGGATGTCGCATATGCAGAGGATCTTACAAAGGAATACAATGCAGCAATCTGTGAGGAACTTGGAATTACAGTTCCAGATGATTACACAGCCATTGAGACAGAGTAATTACTGAGTAATCATGAGGAATCATTAGAAAAAACGATGAAGAAAGGACATGAGAAACTATGTTAGTATATTTTTCATCGTTAGATCCGACAGCCTTGGTACGTGCCCTTCCAGGTAACGTAGCCCAAGGCCTTATATGGGGAATTATGGCGATAGGTGTTTATATCACCTATCGCATTCTGGATTTTGCGGATTTAACGGTAGACGGTTCTTTGGCAACAGGTGGTGCTGTTGCAGTTATGTTGATTCAAGGAGGAATGAATCCGGCCCTGGCCCTTATTTTTTCATTTTTGGCAGGAATGGCAGCAGGATTTGTCACAGGAATCTTAAACACAGCCCTGGGAATCCCGGGAATCTTGGCAAGTATCTTAACCCAGATTTCTCTTTATTCCGTGAATCTTGGCATTATGGGAAAATCTAACCAAAGTATCGGAATCGCTCAGACGGGTTTGGTGGCTTCTCTTCGCTACGTAACAGCCGATGACAGATGGTTCTTTTTTGCAAAACTGATTATTTTCTGCTTGATTCTTGTGGCTCTAATTTACTGGTTCTTTGGTACAGAAATCGGAGCAGCAATTAGAGCTACTGGTTGTAACGAACAGATGGCAAGAGCCCAGGGAATCAATACTAATTTTACCAAAGTCATTGCCCTTATGATTTCCAACGGAATGGTAGGACTTTCCGGAGGAATCTATGCCCAGTATCAGGGCTCAGCAGACGTAAATGCAGGACGAGGTGCTATCGTTATTGGGCTGGCTGCAGTTATTATCAGCGAGGTGATTTTCGGAAAGCTTTGTGCAGGAAAGAAGATTGCATTTGCCTATACCCTGTCAGCACTCTTTGTAGGAGCCATTCTTTACTATGTGGCTTATACCTTGGTATTATGGCTTAAAATGCCATCAGACTATATGAAATTATTCTCAGCAGTAGTGGTAGCTTGCTTCTTGGCAGTGCCTTATTTAAAAGAGAAAAAATCTGTGAAAAGGAGGCCTGCAAAATAATGGGATATATGCTTGAAATTAAAGATGTACATAAAACCTTCAATGCTGGAACCATTAACGAGAAGATGGCCTTGGATGGAGTAAACTTAAATTTAAATCCTGGAGATTTTGTTACGATTATTGGTGGAAATGGTGCTGGAAAATCTACCACCTTAAATGCTATTGCAGGGGTTTGGCCCATTGATCAGGGGCAGATTGTAGTAGATGGCACAGATATTTCCGGATTTTCAGAACACAAACGTGCAACCTACTTAGGCCGGGTATTCCAGGATCCTATGGTAGGTACCGCAGCCACCATGTCCATTGAAGAAAATATGGCTATTGCAGCCAGAAGAGGACAAAAAAGAGGATTTGGCTGGGGCATTAGCAAACAGGAGAGAGATGATTTCAGGGAAAAATTAAAAGAATTAGATTTGGGCTTGGAAGATCGTCTAAGTAGCCGTGTGGGGCTTCTTTCCGGAGGACAAAGACAGGCTGTAACACTTTTAATGGCCACCCTAAAGCAACCAAAGCTTTTGCTTTTAGATGAGCATACCGCAGCCCTTGACCCAAAGACTGCAGCCAAGGTACTAGGTCTTTCTGACAAGCTAATTCAGGAAAATCATCTGACCGCCATGATGGTAACCCACAATATGAAGGATGCCATTGCTCATGGAAATCGCCTGATCATGATGCATGAAGGGAAAATTATCTACGATGTATCAGGAGAAGAAAAGAAAAATCTCCATGTGTCAGATCTCTTAACTAAATTTGAGGAGGTCAGTGATGGAGAATTCGCAAATGACCGTATGATGTTGACCTAAATCCCTCATATGTCCTGACAAATTTGATGTCACATATATAGAAAAATCACAACAAACGTATACCTGATTAAAAAAATAACCGAAAGCAAAAGAAGACCTTCTGGAGCCGCCGGCACTAAGGGGCTGTTTTTTAGCCCCTTAGTAACGTTGCGAGCGGAAGGGAGCGAGAACGTGTCTTCGTTGCTTTCGGTTATTTTTTATAATCGATTGAATGTGTTGCGACTTCCCATACATGTAACTGGAAATTAGTTAGCCAACATTTTGTCTAGGGTGTTTTTCAACATGTCAAAGAGGATGTCTGTCATTTGCTCAGGGGTCTCCTTACAGTCCCCTAGAAGCCAGCCCTTTACCATACCTACGCAACCATTTAGGCAGTAGGCGTAGCTATATTTTCTTCTGGTTTTTTCAACCTTGTAGAGGGGCTCGACGACCTGGACTGCTTCTAGCCCTACCATCTCTTCCATGCGGGCTACAAAGGAAATATCTCCATTGGGACCTACCAAAGCTTTACAGATGGGACGGTTGCGGTCCATAATTTGAAACATAATTAAAATAAAGGCCTTGGCACTTTCATCTGGGCTAAGAGGATGCTCTGACAGGGCATCTTTAATCTCCTGAAAAAGTTCCGACTCTATCTTCTTTAGCATGTCATAGATGTCGGAATAGTGGAGATAAAAAGTGGACCGGTTAATATCTACAGTATCTACTAATTCTTTTACAGTAATATCACGGATGCTTTTTTCTTCCAAAAGTTTTGCTAGTCCGTCTCGTAGTTGCTTTTTTGTTTTTCTTACTCTGCGATCTTCTTTTTTCGCTTCCATAATCATCTAGTTCCTTTCTTTTTCTCTGTTTTTCCATTCTTGTCTTCTTTATCCAACAGTTTAATATCCTGTTTATAGGTCAAAACCTGGTTATTTTTTTACATGTGATCCAAAAAGAAGATTGTTTTTTTTTGTATGCTATTCGACATAAAACTTATATTGTGTCGAGTTTTGAACAGGACACCTTGACATTGATGTTTGTATTTTACAATTTCTTTTAGTATAATACACATGGCTTGAAAAAACAACACAATGTTGCTTAATAAATAATTTTCTTTTATTTTAGAAAATATTTATAATTCAACACAGCGTTGCATAAAGCTATACAATTGAATATAGAAAACAGTATGCAAGAGCAGCTTTAATCAATAAATAAGTTATCATCAGCATTTGTGAAATAGACACAAATAAACAAGAAGGAGGATGAAGCACAATGCTTAAGAATGAATGGAAGAATTTATTGAAAAGTCCCATTATGATTGTAGTACTGATCGCCATTATATTGATTCCGTCGATATATACGTGCACATTTTTGGCATCCATGTGGGATCCCTATGGTGAGCTTTCCAAGCTACCGGTAGCGGTGGTTAACCAGGACAAGGCAGTGACTTACAACGGTAAGACACTTCAGGTAGGAGATGACCTGGTAGACAACCTAAAGGATAACACAGAACTGGATTTCCACTTTGTGGATGCAGATGAGGCCAAGAGTGGTATTGGAGATGGAACCTACTATATGGTAATCACCATTCCAGAGAATTTCTCTGAGAATGCTTCAACAGTAATGGATGACACCCCGGCACAGATGGTTTTAAATTATGAGACTAATCCGGGTACCAATTACATTGCATCGAAGTTATCCACTTCAGCAATTACCAAGATTAAGGATACTCTTGCAGAGGAAATCGTAAGAACCTATGCAGATGAAGTGTTTACATCTATTGCAGATGCAGGAGATGGTATGCAGGAGGCAGCTGACGGTGCAGGTGAAATCGAAGATGGAACCGATCAGCTCATTGAAGGAAATGATACCATTAGTGAGAATTTACAGGTATTGGCAGATTCAACCCTTACCTTTAAAGATGGCTCTCAGACATTAACCACAGGACTTAAGACCTACACCGACGGTGTAGCCCAGGTTGATAGCGGAGCTTCTCAGTTAAAGAGCGGAACCAACCAGTTAGCAGCAGGATCCACCCAGTTAGATGATGGTGCAGGCCAGTTAGTTGATGGAACCGCTTCTTTAAAGAGCGGAACCAGTCAGTTGGCAAGTGCAGTTCCAACTTTAACAGCAGGAACCCAAAGTTTAAGTAGCGGAGCAAGTACTTTAAGTACAGGACTGAATACTTACATTGGTGGTGTAGACCAGTTACATGCCGGCGTAAACCAGTTAGAAGGACTTACAAAGTTAGATCAGGTATTTGCAGGTATCACTCAGCTTGACACAGCTGTAAATGTAGGAAGTGAAAATAGTTCTTCCTTAGTAGCAGGAGCAGCAAGCTTAGCAGAAGGAGCAAAGACAGCAAATGCAGGAGCAGCAAGCTTAGCAGAAGGAGCAGCAACGGTAGATGCAGGAGCAGCTTCTTTAGCAACAGGAGCAGCAACAGTAGATGCAGGAGCAGCTTCTTTAGCAGAAGGAGCTACAAAGGCAGATATAGGAGCAGCAAGTTTAGCAGAAAACTTAAGCACAGCCTCAAGTAGTGCAAAACAGTTGGCAGAAGGAGCAAAAACAGTAGATGCAGGAGTAGGTAAACTTCAGACAGGTGTTGGAGCCTTATCAACTACAGCAGGAACAATTAGTGACTATACTGCCAATCTTCAAGAATTAATAAAGCAATTGCCAAATGATTCTGCAGAGACTGCTACAGTAAGCCAAGGAGCAGAACAGGCATCTAACGCCTCTACGAATGCAAGTCAGGCATCAGAGCAGGCAATGAGCGCTTCCAGCGCTATGGAGAGCGCCAATGCAAAGCTTAGCAGTGCAGCTGATGAGGTAAATGCAGTAGCAGCAGAAAACAATACAAAAATTTCTGAGGCAACAGCTAGCATTAATTCTCAGGCGGATGCAATAAACAGTACAGTAGATCAGAATAATCAGAAAGTGGAGAACGCCAATAGTGCAGTTGAGACAGCAAAAGCTGCTATTCAAAGTGCAATAGACAGTGGAGAACTTTCCGATGAAGCAATTGCTTCTTTACAGGCTTCTTTAGATACCTTAAACGGAATGAGCTTAGAAACTACAGAACAGGTACAGTCAGTATCAGGATTGGACCTTACAACAACTTCTAATTCTGCCGATATTAGCGAGGAAATTGAGGTATTAAACCAAAGCTCTAATAACTTAAAGGGTGCAGCATCTGGTTTAAGTGAATCATCCATCAACTTGAGTGCAGTATCTGAAAACGCAGATCAGGGATCTGAAAAGCAGAGCTTGAAAACTCAGTTGACATTGGCAGCTTATGCGGCAAATCAATATGCAGCAGGGCTTAAAAATGAGCTGGATACTACTGTGACTGATAATGTAACAGCTTTGAAAACAGGTACTGCTACACTTAATGTAGGAACTACTAAGCTTAGTGTAGCAGAAGAGCAACTTAGTGTGGGAGCAAACACTTTAAGTGCAGGAACCAAAACCCTTAGCGAAGGAGCAAATACTTTAAGTGCAGGAACCAAGTCACTTAGTACAGGAGCAAACACCTTAAGTGCAGGAACTAAAACTCTTAGCGAAGGAGCAAATACCTTAAGTGCAGGGACTAAAGAACTAAGCACAGGAGCAGCAACCCTTAGTACAGGTTTGGCAACTCTTAGTGCAGGAGCTGATACCTTAAGCACAGGGGCAAACACTCTTGGAGCAGGAATAACTTCTCTTAAGAGCAGTACAAGCGCTTTCCCAGCTGCAGCAACAGGTATGAAGACTTTAATTGCTGGATTTGATCAACTTTCAGGTGAAAAGTTAGAAGACGGCCAGTATGCAAATGAGTATCAGCTGACAGCAGGAGCAAGCCAGTTGGCATCAGGAGCAGGAACCTTAGCATCAGGAGCAGGAACCTTAGGTGATGGTGTTTACCAGTTAGATGCAGGAGCAACTACATTGGCAGCAGGAACCCAGACCTTAAAGGCAGGAACAGCTTCTGCAGTATCAGGAGTTAACCAGTTAGACGAAGGAGCTTCTACTTTAGTTTCAGGTACCAACCAGTTGGTAGCAAATAACGATACTTTAAATAGCGGTTCCCAACAGCTTACAAGCGGTGCAGGACAGATTCAAAGTGGTGCACAGCAGTTAGCAGATGGATCCGTAACTTTAGGCGAGGGACTTACAACCTTAAAAGATGGATCTGTTACTTTAAAGGATGCATTACAGGAAGGTGCAGACACAGTAGCTGATAATACAGCAACAGATAAGACATTAGATATGTTTTCAGCCCCAGTTAAGGCGGAGGAGACACAGGTAACTGAAGTTAGCAATAATGGTTCAGCCATGAGCGCATATATGATGTGTGTAGGACTTTGGGTAGGAGCGTTGGCATTCTGCTTATTGTACCCACTTACAAAATACAAAGGAAAGTTAAAGAATTCTTTCAGCTGGTGGCTCAGCAAAGCAAGTGTAGCTTACCCGGCAGCAGTTCTTATGGGACTCATTGTGGTAGGAGTTGCACATGTAACCTTAGGATTTAATCCAGCAGACTTTGGAAAAGAATTATTTGTAGCATGCTTATCATGTTTGGCATTTATGTCTATGCAGTATTTCGCAAATGTAGCCTTAGGTAAGGTAGGAAGTTTCTTAATGTTAGTATTTATGGTACTTCAGTTGGCAGGATCCGCAGGAACCTACCCAGTAGAGATTTCTGGAAACTTAGCAAATGCCTTACATAAATATGTTCCATTTACTTATGTAGTAGATGGTTTCCGTAAAGCAATTTGTGGAGCAGGAAACATTACTGAGACTGTAGTAGTTATGATTGCAATTATCGTAGTATTTACACTTCTTACAATTTTATTGTTCCACTACAGAACAAGAAGAATTGAGCATGGCAAGAAATGTGCATACGATTTCCTTGAAGAGCATGGATTGGCTTAATCGATCGATGACGATGTAAAAGGTAAATAAAGGGAACCCTTGGGCGAAAGCTCATGGGTTTCTTTTTGCATTTTGCACTTTTTTACGTTATTGTGCTAAAAGAATGAAATTTTTCTTGCAATATATGCCAGCACAAAGTATAGTAGAAAAAGGTTGTGTATCAAAAAGCACAGCTTTGGAGCAATTTTCGAGATGAAGTTTGCAGGAAAACGATGGATCACATCTACCGAAGGAGTAACACTCTCAGGTGCCGGCAGGCCCGGTGCAACTGCAAATGGATCGACTCTCTGGAGACACCCGGATTAAAAAGTCGGGGGCCGAAGGTGCAACTTATAGGCGGGATCTGAATCGTCTATGGGAATCTCTCAGGCAAATGGACAGAGAAGATATTACAATTCTTAAAGTATCTTATCTAATTATCCAACTATCTCCACCGGAATTTTGCATCCTTATATGAAAATTATATATAGGAGAGGAAAAGAACATGTGGAACACAATTAACAACCTATTAGGAACCATCGACGACTTTGTTTGGGGCGTGCCGCTAATGGTACTGATTATGGCAGGAGGCCTTCTTCTAACCCTTCGTTTGGGCGTTTTACAGGTGCGAAAGCTACCTTTGGCCTTGAAATGGATGGTAATGAATGAAGAAGGAGGAGAGGGAGAAATCTCCAGTTTCTCAGCTCTTTGTACAGCCTTAAGTGCCACAATTGGAACTGGTAACATTGTAGGTGTTGCTACAGCTGTATGTGCTGGAGGACCGGGAGCCTTATTTTGGATGATCCTTGCAGCCTTTCTTGGAATGGCAACCAAATTTTCCGAGGGACTTTTGGCAGTTAAGTACCGCGTAGTGGCAGAGGATGGACACAGTCTTGGCGGACCTTTCTATTACATTGAGCAGGGAATGGGAAAAAAATGGACCTGGCTTGCAAAGATTTTTGCTTTCTTCGGAGTTTGTGTAGGCCTTTTTGGAATTGGTACCTTCAGTCAGGTAAATGGTATCGCCAGTGCCGTTCATAATTTCTTTGACCCAAACAATGCCCATACCGTTAATCTTTTTGTGGGAGAGTATTCTTGGGCAGTAGTAATTGCCTCCTTAATATTGGCAGTATGTGTTGCGGCTGTATTGATCGGTGGTGTAAAACGAATTGCCAGCGTCAGCCAGATTGTAGTGCCTTTTATGGCAATTATTTATGTAGTATTTGTTTTAATCTTGGTTTTCTGTAATCTGTCAGAAGTGCCAACAGCTTTTAAGACTATCGTAGTGGCGGCCTTTACCCCTCAGGCTATTACCGGAGGTGCTGTGGGAAGCTTTTTAGTGGCTATGCAAAAGGGGGTTGCCAGAGGTATTTTCTCTAATGAGGCTGGTCTTGGTAGTGCTCCAATTGCAGCTGCAGCAGCTCAGACCAAGGAGCCGGTTCGTCAGGGACTTGTCAGCATGACTGGCACTTTTATTGATACTATTGTAATTTGTACCTTAACAGGACTATCTATTGTTATTACAGGAGCTTGGCAGGTAGAAGGCTTAGAGGGAGTAGAAGTTACTTCCTATGCTTTCCAGAATGGTCTTCCATTCCCAGGACGTCTGTCTGCCTTTATTTTGATGCTGTGCCTGGTATTCTTTGCATTCACCACCATTTTAGGATGGGATTATTACAGCGAGCGCTGCTTAGAGTACCTTACCGGTGGAAATATGGGGGCGGTAAAAACCTTCCGTTGGATCTACATCCTGGCAGTGTTTATCGGACCATATATGACTGTTAGTGCAGTGTGGACCATCGCAGATATCTTTAATGGACTTATGGCCCTGCCAAATATGATTGCCCTCTTTGCTTTAAGTGGAGTTGTGGTAAGAGAAACCAAAGATTTCTTTAAGAGAATGAAAAAAGGAGAGGTTTAAACTCTATTAGAATAAAAAGAAGGTGCCATCCCTTAATGGGACAGCACCTTTTTTCTTGACTTTTTTAATCTTTATAGTCCATATTAAGGCCTTATAAAACAGCTTTAATAGCAGATAGTAGCTGGTCGTAGGTTTCGTAGGCTGGAATTTCTGGGTACTCTGCCTTGATGGCATCGGTACTCTTAAAGAGAAAACCTGCCTTGCTGGCTTGAATCATTCCCAGATCATTGTGGCTGTCGCCGCTGGCAATGGTATCGAATCCAATGGATTGCAAGGCCTTTACAGTGGTATACTTGGTGTTTTCACAGCGCATCTTAAAATCTGTAATCTCGCCATTCTCTGCAATCTCTAAGGAGTTGCAAAAAATAGTAGGATTGCCTAGCTTCTTAATCAAAGGTCCGGCAAACTCTGTAAAGGTATCACTTAAGATCAGTACCTGTGTCAGATCCCGAAGCTCATCCAAAAATTCTTTTGCCCCAGGCATTGGATCAATGCGGGAGATGGTTTCTTGGACTTCTTTAATGCCCATGCCATGAGCCTTTAAGATATCCAGACGATACTTCATTAATTTATTGTAATCAGGCTCGTCTCTTGTGGTTCTCTTAAGCTCAGGAATTCCACTTTCCTCGGCAAAGGTAATCCAAATCTCCGGTACTAGTACCCCTTCTAAATCTAAGCAAACAATATTCATAATCTCTCCATTCCGACGAATTTATATAGAATTGTCGTCTAATTTTTTTCTCAACATTTTGATTATAACCCATGTCTGAAAATTTTCAAAGTCCAAAAATATATACCAAAAAGGTATCATTCACTGTGTTGCTTTATCGCGTTAAATCGTGTATAGTTTGAGTTAGCTATTTGAGGAAAGGAATTTATTTATTATGTCAAAACATATTACAGGACACACAGGTTTATTATGCTTACTGGGAAGCCCGGTGGCTCACAGTATTTCTCCAGAGATGCACAACGAGGCATGCGATCAGTTGGGATTAGATTACTCCTATCTTGCATTTGACGTACCAGAGGATAAGATGCCTCAGGCAGTGGAAGGACTTCGCACTATGGGAGCCAGAGGATGGAATATTACCATGCCGGGCAAGAACATTATGTGTAAGTTGGCAGATAAGGTCTCTCCTGCATCAGAGATTTCAGGAGCCTGCAACACAGTGGTTAATGATAATGGAGTTCTTACTGCTTACACCACAGACGGTGTTGGATTTATGCGGGCAGTTGCAGAAAATGGGGTGGATATTATTGGAAAGAAGATGACCCTCTTTGGAGCAGGCGGGGCAGCTACCGCAATTTTAGTTCAGGCAGCATTAGACGGCGTGGCAGAGATTAATGTATTTAATGTTAAGGATAACTTCTATGACAGAGCAGAATCTATTGTAGCCCAGTTAAATGAAAGAACCGAATGTAAGGTTACTCTTCACGATTTCTCTGATCCAGACTTAATTCGGGCCTCTATTGCAGACAGTGCTATTTTGGTAAATGGAACCTCTGTAGGAATGGCTCCAAATACCGATGCTACGGTTCTTCCGGATACCAGCATGCTTCATGAGGGATTGTTCGTATTTGATGTTATCTACAATCCAGCAGAGACAAGATTTTTAAGAGAAGCTAAGGAAGCAGGCTGCAAAACAGCCAATGGTATGTACATGCTCTTGTACCAGGGAGCTGCATCATTCAAACTTTGGACTGGGGAAGACATGCCAGTGGAGATTGTGAAAGAAAAATATTTTTCCTAGGACATTTTAATAGTGTTCTATATGCACAGCACATGTTAAAAAAGCGGGAAATTCTGAGGATTCAGAATTTCCCGCTTTTTTGGAGCGAATTATAAATCTTTTGGATATTAAAAAAATCCCAGGACTTTAAAAACCAATAGAATTAGTACGAAAATAATACTGGGTCGCACGATTTTAGCTCCGTTTTTCATGGCCAGGCCGGCTCCAAGATAGCCACCCACCATATTGCAGATTGCAGCTGCAATGCCTAAAGATAGAATGCCCTGTCCATTTACCAGAAAGATCACAAGAGAAGTTACATTAGTGGCTAAATTTATTATTTTAGCTTGGGCATTGGAAGTTTGAATGTTTAACTTGGCAAAAACCGTAAAGGCAATAATTAGGAAGGTTCCGGTACCAGGACCGTAGAACCCATCGTAAATTCCCACGATTAAGGCAGCCAAGGAAGCTGTTAAGTAGGTGCGAAAATCTAAAGTAACAGTCTCAGCGCCTTCGTCATTGAAAAGTTTTTTATTAAGAACAAAGAAGGCTGCTATGGGAAGAATTATCATTAGCACATAGGATAAAATCTTTTCCGGAACCAGCATGGAAATTTTGGCTCCAATAGAGGATCCTATAATGGCTGCAATTACCGATGGTATTGCCAATTTTACATTAATTAATTTGGCTTTTGCAAATCGATAAGTAGCCAGGGAAGTTCCGCAGGTGCTGGATATTTTATTGGTGGCTATAGCTGCATGGGTAGGAAGGCCTGCAATAAGGTAGGCAGGCAGGGAAATCAGTCCTCCCCCTCCTCCAATGGCATCTACAAGACCTGCCAAAAACACAAAGGGGCATACGATTAGATAGGTATGAAAAGTTAAATTCATTTTTAAGAGAACTCCAATCTATTAAGTGTAAATTTCCTGGGTTTATATTCCCTGTCTGAGGGAGTAAATAAGAACCCACGGACTTCTAATTGTACCATATAAGAAAAAAAGAGGGTGACTTTTTGGAGAAATTTAGTGTACAATATGATTTCGGAAAGGAATGAGGATATATGGAAAATGAAATTTTTGAAAAAACGCCGGTGCCAAAGGCTTATATGACTATGGCTATGCCGGTGGTTATGAGTATGGTGGTGTCCTTGATTTATAATATGGTGGACACCTTTTTTATAGCAAGGACTGGAAATACCTATCTGGTGGCAGGAGTTTCCCTTGGAGCCCCTATGTTTACTGCGATGATTGCCTTGGGAGATATTCTGGGATTGGGAGGAAGTTCCCTGATCTCCAGGCTTTTTGGCCAGAAAGAAGAGGAAGAGGCAAGGCGCATTAGCTCCTTTTGCTTTTGGGGTGCGGTAGCAGTGGGCTTTGTAATTGCAATCCTATTATTGTTTTTTAGGAATTCCATGTTGATGCTTTTAGGAGCAGATACAGACACCTATCAGTATGCCAGCCAGTATTATACCTATTTGGTCTTTGGAAGCCCCTTTATTATTTTATACTTTACCCCGGTTAATCAATTGAGGTCAGAGGGTTTCGCTAAAGAATCCATGATTGGTTCTATCTTGGGAGTTGTCATTAACATTATTCTAGATCCTATTTTTATTTTTGGTCTGGGCTTTGGAGCGGCGGGGGCTGCTATAGCCACCGTTATAGGATATGTAGGTTCTGATGCCTATTTTGTTTGGTTTTATCTGAAAAAAAGTAAGAAGCTTTCAATTAATATAAGAGAATGCAAAATCAGTGGAGAGTGGGTTAAACAGATTCTCCTTATAGGTATTCCTTCTTCTATTACCAACTTTACCCAGAGTTTTGCAGTTACCATGACCAACCGCCAGTTGCTAGCCTACGGTAGTGATAAAGTAGCCGCTATGGGAATTGTTATGAAGGTCAGCACCATTACGGCTATGGTAATTATTGGCTTTTCTTTTGGTGGTCAGGCTTTGGTAGGCTATAACTATGGAGCCAACAACAAAAAGCGCCTGAAAGAGATCTTATCCTTTGCCTATCGCTTAGAGTGTGGCTTGGCTTTGGTTTTGGCAGGGGCCTTATCCATAGCTGCAAGGCCTATGATCCGGATTTTTATGGATACAAAGGAAATTGTGGATGCAGGTGTTGTAATGCTTCGGTTCCAGCAGTTGGGAATGTTATTTATCGCTATTGTTATGGTGTCTACCTGTACCTTACAGGCTGTGGGAAATGCTGTGGGAGCCTTCCTTCTTTCTGTTAGCAGGCAGGGAGTAATCTTTTTTATTGTTGTAATGATTGCCCCTATCTTCTTGGGATATTATGGTGTTTTGGTGGCCCAGCCAATTTCCGATGTCTTAACCGCCCTTATGGCAGTGATTCTTATGAAGCGCAGCAAAATGACAGCCTAATGGTCTAGTTGTAGGGCGCTGTAGAGCATTATTGCTTCTGAAAATTTTCTTGGATTATAACCACATTTGTCTGCAATATGATTTAGTTTATATTGCAGACTATTTTTATGGATAAAGAGGGCTTCGCTGGCCTTTGCCAGGGACATTTCCTTTTGGAAATAGATTTTCAAAAGATTTTTTTCGTCTAATGTTAAATTCTTTAATATTTTTTCTATAAACATGTCTTTGGTTGTCTCAGGGATTTCCGATAATAGAATTTCATAGCCCAGCATGCTGTATAAAACAAAGTTGCTTTCGGCAGGTTTGCATAGGAGGGCTTTATTTGCCTCTAAGTAGGAGCTGTGGCAATTCATGATGTTTTTTGCAGTTCCAATGCCAATGCTAAGTACATGGGAGTATTGGCTTGCAAGTTTTTCCAAAATCTGAAGATTCTGACTTAATTTTTCTGCCTCAATAATCAAAATATATTCATTGGGATAATTATAACGGTAAAAATTGGTCTGTAAATTCGCAAAACTTTGGGTGATGGAAGCCTGGATCATAAAGAGATTATTAGGATTATACCTGGAATTAATCTGTACCAGAACCACCTGACAAAGGGAATCCCTATGCAAATGATTCTCTTTCAGGGTTTCTTGTAAATACTCTTCTCCTATAGGTTCCTTGTTTATGAGACTGCGAATCACATAATTTAAACGATTTTTCTTTTGACTTCCCATGGAATCTATTTCTCTTTCTTTTAAGAGGATCCCTGTGATTTTCTGAGCTAAATAAGCATATTTTTCTACTTTTTTCGGATCTCCGCTAATACCAATGACGGCCAAAATTCGACCATTGAAGGTAATGGGAATGTTGATGCCGCTTTTTGTTCCCCGAAAATTGTCTTCATCTTTAACCGCGATGGTTTTTTGCTCTAAGACTGCCCGGTGGCCAATTTCGTGGAAGCTGCCAATACGGGACTTATCATTGCTGGCTATGATAAGTCCCTTTTCATCAATGAAGTTAATGTTGTGATCGCAAAGATCATTTACGGTATCTACAATTTCTTGGGCCATGGTTTTGCTGATGATCATATTAAAATCCTTTCTCTCCAAGGGTCTCCTTTTGCTTTGGTTATTTTGTTCAATCCAGTATGCGTTGTGGTGAGTTTCGCAATTTTTATGTGTATCTTCATTATATATTGTTTTGGTATGTGTAACAACATAAAGCAGACAAAAGGACTTGGATTTGGTTTGCGTAACATTTTTTTCAAGTGCTTATATTGATA
Organism: Bacteroidaceae bacterium; assembly: GCA_963597615.1. Classification (GTDB taxonomy): domain Bacteria; phylum Bacillota; class Clostridia; order Lachnospirales; family Lachnospiraceae; genus CAKRJP01. The sequence continues at coordinate 39,768 of CAVBQS010000044.1, read as the reverse complement.
CAATTAGGGCATAAGGTTGATATACATATTAAATACAGGAGGTTTTGGAGTAACTATGAAGATTGTAATTGCTATTGATTCTTTCAAGGGAAGTATGTCTTCTATGGAAGCGGGGGAGAGTGCAAAGGCTGGGGTTAAGCGTGTTTTTGAAGATTCCCAGATTGATGTCAGGCCTTTGGCTGACGGAGGAGAAGGTACGGTGGATGCTATTGTTTCCGCCTGCCAGGGACAGACTGTCGAGGTGAAGGTGACTGGTCCGACTGGAAAAACAGTTACCACCCCTTATGGAATTGTGGATAAGACTCACACGGGGATTATTGAAATGTCTGGGGCAGCAGGGATTACCCAGGTATCAGGGAAGGAGAAAAATCCTCTTTATACCACAACCTACGGTGTGGGCGAGGTGATTCGAGATGCTATTGAAAAAGGTTGTCGACATTTTGTGGTAGGTATTGGAGGAAGTGCTACCAACGATGGTGGGGTCGGTATGCTGCAGGCCTTGGGTTTTGATTTTCTGGATGAAAATGGCCAGGCCATTCAAAGAGGGGCAATTGGATTAAAGGATTTAAAAACTATTGGAACAGAAAATGTTCTTCCACAGCTAAAAGAGTGTTCCTTTCGTATAGCATGCGATGTGACTAATCCTTTATGTGGCTCCAAGGGAGCTTCTGCAATTTATGGCCCTCAAAAGGGAGCCACCAAGGAAATGATTCAGGATATGGATCAGTGGCTTTTAAATTATGCAAGGCTGGCAAAGAAAAGGTTCTCTGAGGCCGATGAAAATTATCCGGGAGCAGGAGCTGCCGGTGGTATGGGCTTTGCCTTCCTTACATTTTTGGGAGGAAGCTTAGAGTCTGGAATTAAGATTGTGCTGGAGGAGACCAATCTTAGGTCTTATGTGAAGGATGCAGACCTGGTAATTACAGGAGAGGGTCGCCTGGACGGACAGACAGTTATGGGAAAAGCTCCGATTGGGGTGGCAAAGCTTGCAAAAGAATATGGACTGCCGGTTTTGGGCTTTTCTGGCTGTGTAACGGAAGATGCGGTGGCTTGCAATAGGGAAGGAATTGATGCTTTCTTCCCGGTTCTTAGAACCGTAACCTCCCTAGAGGAGGCCTTGAATCCAGAGAATGCTATGAGAAATATGACAGATACCGTGGAGCAGGTATTTCGAACCATAAAAACATTTAGAGCTTAAGATGAGTCGTTAGGAGGAAAATAAAAAATGGAATTTACAACGCTTGGAGCTTTTGTAGGTCTGGTAATTGCAATTGTTTTGATTATAAAGAAAGTTCATCCAGCCTATAGTTTGATTTTAGGAGCCTTAATCGGCGGTTTAGTTGGAGGCGGTGGTCTGGTGGGAACTGTAGATACTATGGTTGCCGGGGCCCAAAGTATGATGTCTTCGGTACTTCGTATTCTTACCTCAGGAATCCTGGCAGGAGCCCTGATAAAAACTGGTTCTGCTGAGAAAATTGCAGATGTGATCGTACAAAAATTAGGACACAAATATGCCTTAGTATCTGTGGCAGTGGCTACCATGATTATCTGTGCTGTAGGAGTATTTATTGATATCTCAGTTATAACAGTGGCACCAATTGCTATGGCCATTGCAAAGAAGGCCGATTTTAATAAACCATCCATTTTGCTTGCTATGATTGGTGGAGGAAAAGCAGGAAATATTATTTCGCCAAATCCAAATACTATTGCAACTTCTGAGGCCTTTGGAGTAGACCTTACTGCCTTGATGATAAGAAATATTGTGCCTGCCTTGCTGGCTTTAGTGGTGGCCATTCTTCTGGCAACCCTATTATCCAAAAAGAAAAACAGTGTCATGGTAAATGCCTCTGATCTGGAGAAAAATGAGGAGAAAAAACTCCCTGCTTTTTGGGCAGCCATTGCAGGCCCGATAGTGGTTATTTTGCTCTTAGCCCTTCGTCCTCTTTGTAGTATTACCATTGATCCTCTTATTGCCCTTCCGGTAGGTGGTCTGGTATGTATGCTTGCCTGTGGAAGTATTAAAAATGTAATTGCCTATACAGAATTTGGCCTCAGTAAGGTTACAGGGGTTTCTATTCTTTTGGTGGGAACCGGAACCTTGGCAGGAATCATTAAAGCTTCCGCCATTCAGACAGATATTATTTCTGTACTAAATATGGCACATTTGCCGTCCTTCCTATTGGCCCCTATTGCAGGGATCCTACTGGCAGGAGCAACCGCTTCCACAACAGCAGGAGCAACTATTGCCTCTCAGACCTTTGCAAGTACATTGACAGCCAGTGGAGTGTCCGCCTTAGGAGCAGGCGCAATGATCCATGCTGGATCCACTGTCATCGATTCTCTGCCCCATGGTTCCTTCTTTCATGCTACAGGAGGATCTGTAAATATGGAGATTAAGGACCGTATGAAACTGATTCCATACGAAGCTTTGGTGGGACTTAGCAGCACTCTTGTTTCTTGCATCATTTATTTGCTTTAATAAGATCCTGAAAATAGGAACCTTAATTTTCTGTAGGATTTAAGAGAAAAAGCGTTTATAATGTTGGAAGAGAGACACAGGAGGAATTAATTATGGATTATAAAAGATTTGGAAAAACAATTGTTGCCCGTATTGACAAGGGAGAAGAAATTTTACAACAGCTTGAAGTAATCTCCAAGAAAGAAGAGATTCAGTTGGCTTCTGTATCAGCCCTTGGGGCAACCAACGATATTACAGTTGGGGTATTTCACACCCAGGAGAAGAAATATTACTCCAACCATTTTACAGGGGATATGGAGATTGTATCTCTTACTGGAACGGTATCTACTATGGATGGACAATATTATGCTCACCTTCATATGAGCGCAGGAGATACAGAGGGACATGTTGTGGGAGGCCATCTTAATGAGGCTATCATCAGTGCCACCTGTGAGATGGTGATCCAGATTATTGATGGCCAGGTGGATAGAGAGTTTAACCAAGAAGTGGGACTTAACACATTTAAATTTTAAAAGACTATAGTAAGAAGTATAAGAAAAAGATCTGAGACTTGAAAAAATTAAGCTTCAGATCTTTTTTGAATTTTTTAAAATCTTAAAAAACTTATTTATGTCTATGTGCTTTGAAAAGCTCTTCCTCTTCTCTGGCAAACATCATGAGGAAGCTAACAGAAAGCAGTGCGCAGGAAAGCCAGATGGTCTTTACTTTCAAAAGAGGAAGGATTTGACCTCCCAAGGCAGCTCCCACACCGAATAAGAGGATAATGGCAAAATAATGCAGGGATTTTCGTAAATATTCTGGTTCCTTGGTATGTACATAATGACAAAAAGAATCCATTCCACTTCGCATATTTCCAATACACATGGTGCTGGAGTAGGCGTAGCCGTTTACCTTCCGGAAAGATTGTACCTGCATAGAGCAGGCAAGGCTTACCATGGCATTTGCAAAAAGGTTGGCTGTGAAAGTTCTAGGAAGGAATCCAACAACAAAGAGCAAAGGAATTTCCAGCACAAGAACCAACTGCCTCCAGTGTATAGCCATAGATTTATCTTTAAAAATAAGACGTATGGATTCGGAAATAAAAATTCCTGAGGCAAAAAACAGAATAGGAACGATATAACGAATTGCGGTTATAGGATCTTTTTCGGCAATACATTGGCTTAGCAATACTATGTTACCGGTGGCTGCATTGGCAAAAACTTTTCCCCGGTACATGTATGTGTAGGCATCCTGCAAGCCTCCAGACATAGATAGAAAACAGGCTGTTAAGACGGATTCGGACATTTGATTATTCTTCATGATTTCCCCCTCATCTTCTGAATGAATCTTAATAGTTCAATCGGCAGATGAAAAAATCCACCAGGCAGTATTATAGTCCCATAAGATGCATATGAAAAGATAAGGGAGGAATTTTGTTTTGATAATTTTTCTATGGAGTCATAAAAAAAGATAGGAACAAAATTCTAATTTTGAAAATAGAACTTTGTTCCTATCGAAAAGAATGGGATGTTAGATCTGTCGATATTCAAAGAAGATGGCTGCAAGAAAACCAAATACGCAGCCATAGCCACCTACCATGCAAAGTATAAAAAGCTTAGAAAGGGAGAGGGCTAGAATACCATAAACTATACAGGACAGGGCACAACCTACAAGAAGTCCTATGCTGCTTATGAGAATTAAAAATAATACAGGGACTTTTTCTATTTGAAAATGCTTTGCTAAAATATTCCATATTTTTGTCATAAAAAACTACCTTCTTTCTATGAAATCAATCATATCAGGGAGTAGTTTAAGGTTAACCACTCCTTGGCTTCGAAGGTAGTTTATCAATCTTAAGTAAAATTATTTTTCTTAGTTGCGTTAAAATTTCGTTAAATATTTAAGAGCATATGCTTAGGATTAGACATCTAACTGATATTTTTTGCGATATTCCTCTAAGAGAGGCTTGTAAGTTTTTGCAATGTTTTTAAGCTTTGCTCTTGCTGCTTCGTCTTCGTCCTCATCTAAAATAGAAGAGTGGATGTGCATATTGGTATCCCCTTCTTCTAATTTGCCAATTGCAGTGGCAGCGCCGGTACAGTGGGCTGTCATACGCTCGAAGCTGTTTAAGAGATCTGTAAAGGCGGTTCCCTGCTTTAAATCGCATTCTCCGTGGCTTAGGCGGGTAACATGATGCATCTTCATGTCTTCTCCCAAGGCTGCTACGATTGTAGCAAGAGAGCGGATCCGAAAACGTTTTTCTTCGGTATATTCCTTCAGAGCATCCGCAGTAAGATCTACACATTCTTTTACAGCTTCCATGATAAGATCCAGTTCCTTGTTGGCCTCTTCTGACATGGTAATGTTGCTCTCATGAATCTCATTGGTAACCCGAGCTACATTATAAGCATAGTCCCCTACTCGTTCTAGGTCGCTGATAACATGAAGAAAGATAGATACCTGTCTAGTCTGGGCGGTATTTAACTCCTTCTTAGAAAGCTGCATGAGATACTCTCCAAGCTTGGTTTCATACTTATCAATCAAATCCTCCTTTGTAACAACCTTGCGATATTTTTCTGGAGTAAACTCTTTAACCAAGGTTAAGGATCTGCCTACATTCTTTCGTACATTTTTTCCCATACCGGTTAAAGCTCTTGCAGATTGGGCAACTGCCAGGGCTGGGTAGGAAAGAAGACGTTCCTCCAAAAGATCAAAATCTGCGCTGTCTGCTAAATCTTCTAAGTCTTCCTCAGAGTCCTTAATGAGGCGGCATACCAACTTCTCAATTTTAGGAATAAATGGAAAGAGAACGCACACAGTAGCTGCACGGAATACGGTATTAGTAATGGCAATCAGTACAGGGCTCATGGTAGTCCCCAGGAATGAAAAATGCACTACAGCATTTACTGCATAGAAAATGCATCCCCAAATGATCATACCGAACAAGTCGTTTAACAGATATACAAGGGCAGTTCTCTGACCATTCTTGTTGGCACCAATACCAGAAATCAGTACGGGACATGCAGCGCCTACACCGATACCAAGGATAATAGGAAATGCTGTGGCAAAGGTTAAGGACCCTGTTACAGAAAGGGCCTGCAAAATACCAACTGCTGCAGAAGCACTTTGCAAAATAGCTGTAAATACAATACCAAGCAAAATACCTGCCAAAGGATTAGAAAACATGGTAAGCATATTGGTGAAGGAAGCACTCTCTTTTAAAGGAGATACCGCACCACTCATGGTTTGCATACCAAACATCAAAATAGAAAATCCTAACATAATATTTCCTAAATTGCGGTAGGTAGATCGTTTGGATACCATTTTAAAAATGATACCTACAATGGCTACAATAGCACTGATGGTGGCAGTGGAGAGAATCTTAGCAATTCCACTGGAACCGTCGATATAGGAAAGACAGAGAATCCAACCGGTAATACTGGTACCAATGTTAGCCCCCATGATGATACCGATGGCCTGGATTAACTTCATCATACCTGAGTTAACAAAACCAACAACCATAACAGTTGTAGCGGAAGAGGATTGAATAATAGAAGTGACGATGGTTCCAAGGGCAACTCCTTTTAAAGGAGTGTTGGTCATCTTATAGAGAAAAGATTCCAACTTGTCACCGGCTACCATCTTCAGTCCATCTCCCATAAGCTGCATACCAAAAAGGAACAATGCAACTCCGCTGAGTAAGGATAGAATCATTGAAAAAATGTCCATAGTTTGCCTCCATGACTGGTATTTTCAAAGGGGAAAATACCGTGTAAAAAAGTGTTTTTAAAAAATACCCCACTATCAATAAATATAACATCCATTGAGGCAATCGTCCATGAAAAAGTAAATTTTGTGTAATGGAAATGTAAAATGCAGGAAAAGTAAAATCCTCATTGTGAAAATTGCAAAGGACTTGGGAACCTATGGTATAATTTGAAAACAAAGATATAAAATCAGAGAAGGAGAATATTTATGAATTTGTTTCATTGCGACTATGGGGAAGGCTGTCATCCCAATATATTAAAGGCTTTGGAGAAAAGCAATTTTGAACAGACAGTAGGATATGGAAATGATGAACATTGTGGCCATGCCAGGGCTATGATCAGAGACCTATGTAAGGCGCCGGAGGCAGATGTGCATTTCCTTGTGGGAGGCACCCAGACGAATACAACGGTAATTGCCTCGATTCTTAGGCCATACCAAGGGGTCCTTTGTGCAGAAAACGGACATATTAATGTTCATGAAACAGGAGCCATTGAAGCTACCGGCCATAAGGTTTTGTCCCTTCCTGCAGTGAATGGGAAAATCCAGGCAGGGCAGATAAAAAAGGCTATTGAGGATCATATATCAGATGCTAGCTTTGAACACATTGTTCAGCCGGGAATGGTATATATTTCCCATCCTACAGAATATGGAACCTTATATACATATAAAGAATTAGAAGACATTCACCAGGTTTGTGAGCAGTATCACTTGCCCTTGTTTGTTGATGGTGCCCGTTTGGCTTATGGTCTTATGGCAGAGAATACCGATGTTACATTGCCGGATTTAGCTAGGTTTTCTGACGTCTTTTATATTGGAGGAACCAAGGTAGGTGCCTTGTTTGGGGAGGCAGTGGTAATAAGTAATCCGGCACTGACAAAAGATTTTCGATATATGATCAAGCAAAGAGGGGGAATGCTGGCCAAGGGTCGTCTTCTTGGAATTCAATTTGAAGAATTAATGAAGGATGGACTTTACTTTGAACTTGGCCGTCATGCGGATGAGATGGCTTACCGGGTGCGGGATATTTTTAAATCTGCAGGATATGAACTGCTTTTTGAATCCCCTACCAATCAACAATTTCCTATTATACCGGATGAAGATTATGAAAGGATTCGAAAAACTTCTGAAGGAGAACTTTGGGAGATACTTCCGGGAGGAAAATCCGCCATTCGCTTTTGCACCAGCTGGTGTACCACAAAGGAGGCAGTGGATCGTTTGGAGGAAGTAGTAGCTGAAATAAAAAATAATAATTAAGTGACTTTTGGGAAAACAAATGATTTACAGGTTTTCCCAAGAGCAACAAAAAAACTCGCAAGTGAAACTTGCGAGTTTTTAAAAGCAGGGGATGAGAGAATCGAACTCCCGCCAAAGGTTTTGGAGACCCCTATCATACCACTTGACCAATCCCCTATAGATTGTATCTGTGTCCGTGACACTTGGATATATTAGCATATAGGATTTGTAAGTGTCAAGAGAAAAATGAAAAAAATCAAAAAAGTAAATTATTTTGTCTCTACAGTTTTTGCTGGAGAAAAATCCATCATCCCCATGCGTCTAAATACCAAAACCAAAGCCTTTCCAATGGCTAATACTAAGACAGCGGCAGCAATTGCTTCAGGAATACCAGAAGCAGTTACAGTACCCATAACCAGTCCCCAAACAGCAGTAACAGTTACATCCTTTGCCTCAGCATATTGCTTTGCAAAAAGAATATAGATGCTTCCCATTACGGTGATGGTGTTTACCATAGAACCAGCAAATCCAACAATTGGAAGGGCAACTACGTCATTTATTTTTAAATTCTTAAATAAAATCCACAACCAACCAGCGGCAATACCAATTAACATACGGCATCCAACAGATACCCAGATGGCTTTAATAGCTCCAGGGATTCCAGTGGTGCTCATAAAAGGTGAGAATGCAAAGGATAATAAAGTAGGTGCCATAGTATTGCTGATTAAGGAGCACATACCGAAGACAAATCCTAAAATTCCACCAGCCATTGGCCCAAGTAAAATAGCTCCGATGATTACAGGAATATGTACCGTTGTAGCCTTAATGATTGGAAGCTGAATCATACCCAGAGGCGTATTTGCCAATACGATTACGATGGCTGCCATAAGTGCTACACTTACCATCCAACGAGTGTCATGTTTTTTGTTGTTCATTATTCAATTCCTCCTTGTTATCATTCCGGGCAGCCCGGATACAATACAATACCGGGCTATTATATCATTCTCATTTGCGGGTCACAAGAAAAAAACAAAAGGAATACTGTACAAAATTTCGTCCAATAATTTGTAGGTTTTGTGGCTGAAAATAGAGGGCCTATGGAGATGAAAAATAGTGTATGTCATATGGAAGTATTTGCATGGAGACGGGGATTCGTGTATGATAGGCACTGTAGAATTTTAAAGAATCAACAAAGGAGTTAAAAGCTATGCCAGTTTTTGATTTTAACAATACACCGGATAAGGAAAAGGTAGCAGAGTGCACCTATACCACATTCAAATCCAATGCAAGAATCACCTCTTATGAACAGCCAATTTTGGTTCTTGATAATAAAAAGCAACAGTGGAAACACCATTCCAATGGAATGTTTATTAATCCTATTAAGAGAACAGCTTTTGAGTTTAAGGACGAGGAGGCAACCTATACTGCAGATATTTTAAAAATAGATGCAAGATTTGTCAGCCTCTTAAAATGGTTAGGGGAGAACCATATTAGTGTTCGCCTGTCTGGAAAGAATTTAGAAGATGGATATGCAGTTTATAAAATCAGGGAGATTGCTTTCGGGGGAGGCACCAAGCTTTCCGCGGAGGATGGATTCCTGCAGTTTATGATTGAAAGACTTTTAGCCAGTGATGCACCTTTTGATGCAGTGGAAGATGAAGATCAGGATGAAGAAGGGGATGAGATGAAGCTTACTAGTATTCAGAGCATCACAGACTTCATGAACTGTGCAGGAAGAACCCTGCCGGACAATATCAGACTTTGGGCTAGAAGAAACTTAGCGGTGGCTCGTTCTAATGAAGTTTCTCCCGAGGAGAGAAGACATGCCCAAAGAGCCCTTTCTATTATGATGAATATTCAGTGGAGAAGTCAGTATTTTGAGGCCATTGATCCAAAGGAAGCCAGAAGAATCCTTGATGAGGAACTTTATGGAATGGAGAGGGTTAAGCAGAGAATTATTGAGACCATTATCCAGATTAATCGAACCCATACCTTACCGGCCTATGGACTTTTGCTGGTGGGACCTGCAGGAACCGGTAAGTCTCAGATCGCTTACGCTGTGGCCAGAATTTTAAAATTACCATGGACCACCTTGGATATGAGTTCTATTAACGATCCGGAGCAGCTTACTGGAAGTTCCCGTATTTATGCCAATGCAAAGCCTGGAATTATTATGGATGCCTTTTCCATGGCAGGAGAATCCAACCTTGTTTTTATTATTAATGAGCTTGATAAGGCAGCTGCCGGAAAGGGGAATGGAAATCCGGCGGATGTGCTTCTTACCTTGCTAGATAATCTTGGATTTACCGACAATTATATGGAGTGTATGATTCCTACCGTGGGAGTTTATCCAATTGCCACTGCCAATGACAAGGACCAGATCAGTGCCCCCTTAATGTCCAGGTTTGCTGTAATTGATATCCCGGATTATACAGAAGAAGAAAAGAAAGTGATTTTCTCCCAATTTGCCTTGCCTAAGGTATTAAAACACATGGGTATGAAAAAAGAAGAATGTGTCCTGACAGAAGATGGATTAGATGAAGTCATTAAGCAGTATTCAGACACATCAGGAATTCGTGATTTAGAGCAGGCAGCAGAGCATATCGCGGCCAATGCCTTGTATCAGATCGAAGTAGAGCACTTAGACCATGTGGAATTTACATCCCAGATGGTTAGAGATTTGCTTGTGTAAGAAAATAAAGCATAACATAAAAACTATAATATATAAAAGCATATAAGAATAGCCCTTCATTGAATCATCTTGTTTTCAATGAAGGGCTATTAATTTTCTTCCATGTACATTGGACTATACCTTTTCCCTTTCTTAGATTATGAAGTTTAAATTAATATTTCTGGTGGACTAACCTCCTTTTCTTAATTTTTTCTGAGTCTAGTAATTGTCTTTTTACTAATCTCCCCTTTGCTTTCTTGTTTTTTGTTGAAATAAATATAACACGCAAAATACTACTTGTCAATACGAAATGTGAAAATAGATAAAAAGATATAGAAATATCAGAAAATTCAGACAAATAACGATAATAATTTTAATGAATATACCCCTGGGGGGGTTTACAAATACCCATAAGGGGTATACTATGATGGTGTCGAGATCAAAAAGGATAATTTTTAGCAGAGAACAGAAGGTGAAACTGATGAAGGAAAATATAGAAAATTGTTGTGTGAATCAGAAGATGCCAGAACAAGAGGAAGGCTCTTATTTGCAGGAAGTGGCAACAGAAGGGAAGTGCTGCTGTAGTCATAAGACCAAGGACCGCAGCGAAAAAGAATATAAGGACTTAATGAACCGCTTAAGCCGGATTGAGGGGCAGGTTCGTGGGGTCAAGGGCATGATTGAAAAGGATGCTTATTGCACAGATATTCTTGTGCAGGTGTCTGCCATTCGGGCGGCATTAAACAGTTTTAACAAGGTTCTTTTAGAGAACCATATAAAGACCTGCGTGGCTAGAGATATTAGAGAAGGTAAGGACGAAACCATTGAAGAGCTGGTAGTAACCCTACAAAAGCTGATGCGTTAGGAGGTAAGAAACATTAATGAAACAATATATTGTAACAGGAATGAGTTGTGCCGCTTGCAGTGCCCGGGTGGAAAAGGCCGTGTCTGCAGTGCCGGGAGTGTCTGGCTGTTCCGTAAGTCTTCTCACCAACTCCATGGGAGTGGAGGGAAGTGCAGAGTCTTCGGCCATCATTAGAGCGGTGACAGATGCCGGATATGGTGCAAAAGAAAAGAAGGCAGGAGAAACAAGGAGTCAGAGCCTGGAAGATCCAGAAGATGCTCTGAAGGATAGGGAAAGTCCACTTCTTAAGAAGCGGCTGCTTTCTTCTCTTGGATTTTTGTTGTTATTAATGTATTTTTCCATGGGACATATGATGTGGGGATGGCCCTTGCCGGCCTTTTTTGATGGAAATCACGTAGCTATGGGACTTTTGCAAATGTTACTTACCATTGTGATTATGGTGATCAATCAAAAGTTCTTTATTAGCGGCTTTAAAGGCCTACTTCATCGGGCTCCTAATATGGATACTCTGGTGGCTTTAGGGTCCAGTGCGGCTTTTATCTACAGTACCTATGCCCTTTTTGCAATGACTGGCGCCCAGGTTCGTGGGGATATGGAAGGGGTCATGGGTTACATGGAAGAGTTTTACTTTGAATCAGCAGCCATGATTTTGACCTTGATCACTGTGGGAAAAATGTTAGAGGCTAGGTCCAAAGGAAAAACCACGGACGCCTTAAAGAGCCTTATGAAATTGGCGCCTAAAGTTGCCACTATTTTGGTGGATGACAAGGAGACCGAAGTATCCATTGATGCTGTAAAAAAAGGGGATATCTTTATTGTTCGCCCTGGGGAAAATATACCGGTGGATGGCCTTGTGTTAGAAGGCAGCAGTGCAGTCAATGAGGCGGCCCTTACAGGGGAAAGCATTCCTGTAGACAAAGAAGTGGGAGACAGTGTTTCTGCCGCAACAGTGAATCAGTCTGGTTATTTAAAGTGTCAGGCTTCCAGAGTAGGAGAGGATACTACCTTATCCCAGATTATTCAGATGGTAAGTGATGCGGCAGCTACCAAGGCGCCTATTGCAAAAATCGCAGACCGGGTATCCGGGGTATTTGTTCCTACAGTTATAAGCCTTGCCTTGATTACCTTTGTGGTTTGGCTTTTGGCAGGGAAAGATGTAGGCTATGCCCTGGCTAGAGGAATTTCCGTGCTGGTAATTAGTTGCCCTTGTGCTTTGGGTCTAGCTACTCCAGTAGCCATAATGGTGGGAAATGGAATGGGAGCCAAACATGGGATCATGTTTAAGACAGCAGTTTCCTTGGAGGAAACAGGAAAAACTCAGATTGTTGCACTGGATAAGACAGGAACCATTACCAAGGGAACTCCTAAGGTTACAGACCTTTTCCCGGAAGAAGGAGTAGATTCCGAAACTCTTATTAAATTAGCTTACAGTCTAGAAATAAAAAGTGAGCATCCCTTGGCCCTTGCTATTAAAGAATATGGAGAGACCCATAACTTGGAAAAATTAAATGTGACAGATTTTCAGGCCCTGCCGGGAAATGGTCTTTTGGGTCGATGTGAGGATGCCCAGTTGTATGGAGGAAATTATAAATTTATCTCCTCTAAGGTAAAGGTATCAGAAAAACTAAAGAAAGAGTCTGAAGCCTTGGCTAAAGAAGGAAAAACCCCCTTGTTTTTTGCGAAAGAACAAGAACTTCTAGGAATTATTGCAGTGGCAGATGTAGTGAAAGAGGATAGCCCAGAAGCAATTAAACAGCTTCAAAATATGGGAATCCAGGTGGTTATGTTAACGGGAGACAATGAGAGAACTGCAAAAGCCATTGGAAAACAGGCGGGAGTAGATGAAGTAATTGCAGGAGTCCTTCCGGAAGGGAAAGAGGTTGTTATAAGAAAATTAAAGAAAAGAGGAAAGGTTACCATGGTAGGAGACGGAATCAATGATGCACCGGCTCTTACCAGAGCAGATATTGGAATTGCCATTGGAGCTGGTACAGATATTGCCATTGATGCTGCAGACCTGGTGCTGATGAAAAGCACTTTAATGGATGTGCCGGCAGCCATCAGACTTAGCCGTGCAACTTTAAGAAATATTCATGAAAATCTGTTTTGGGCCTTTTTCTATAACATTATCGGAATCCCATTGGCGGCAGGGGTCTGGATCCCTATTTTTGGATGGACCTTAAATCCTATGTTTGGAGCTGCAGCGATGAGTCTGTCTAGTTTTTGTGTGGTAACTAATGCCCTTAGGCTTAACCTTTTCCCCATGTATGATGCAGGAAAAGATAAGAAAATAAAACAAGCAAATAAAAAAGTGCAGGAGGATGAAACGATGACAAAGACAATGAAAATTGAAGGAATGATGTGTGGACACTGTGAGGCAGCAGTAAAGAAGGCTTTAGAGGCAGTAGAAGGTGTAGAATCTGCTCAGGCAAGTCATGAGAAAGGTACTGCTATAGTTAGCTTGAACAGCCAGGTGGCAGATGAAGTGCTAAAGAAAGCAGTAGAAGATAAAGATTATCAGGTAATTGAGATCCAATAAAATAAAAAAGGAGTAGCTGAGATTTGATCAGCTACTCTTTTTTTACCTATTCTCTTTTAGATAGTTTTTAATAGCCTCGAAACTTTCGGGGCTCATATCATGCTCCATCTTGCAAGCATCCGCTTTGGCAATTTCCGGGTCTACACCGATGCGAATCAGCCATTCAGAAATGGTAGTATGTCTCTCGTAAATGGCCTCGGCGATGGCACGTCCCTTTTCGGTGAGGTTGATATAGCCTTCTTTGGAAGTGGTAATGCACTCGCTACCTCTTAAATTCTTCATTGCAACACTGACGCTTGGCTTGGAAAATGACATCTCGTGAGCAATGTCGATGGAACGAACAACCGGCAGCTTTTGACTTAAAATAAGTATAGTTTCTAAGTAATCTTCCGCAGATTCCTCGGAACGATGTTTGGTATAACTCATAGGTGACCCCTTTCTAAAAAATTTATGTTTACATCCTACCATAAAATGAGGAATTGTGGCAAGAATTGGAAGGGAAAAGGGTGGAAAAGGCTATAAAAAAATAAAGATGTAGGGTATAATTAGCCTATCAAAAACATGTGTAGGACCACAGGGAGGATGAGAACTATGAGGAAGCAATGTATCGTTACCATCGCACGTGAATATGGAAGTGGAGGCCATGTGGTTGGCCAAAAGATTGCAGAGCAGCTTGGGATTAAGTATTACGACCGGAATCTTTTGGAGGAAATTTGTAGTGAATTAGGTCTCGAAGATAGGGAATATACATTTTTTGATGAGAACTCTAGCGGTCACATTTATAAGGGCAATGCTGGAGACCATAAGAAAATTATGGAAGATCAGGTGGCAGGGTATCAGTTCGATTATATGAGAAAATTAGCAGAGGAGGGAGAATCCTTTGTGATTGTAGGCCGTTGTGCCGAGTGGATTTTGAGAGATTTTATAGGTAAAACTTCGGTTTTTATTACAGGAGAGGACCGGACAAAGCGTAAAAGAATCATGAATGAATATGGCTACACAGACCAGGAAGCAAAGGCTGCCATTCGTCAGGCCGATAAAAATAGAAGTGCCTATCATGACCGATACAGTGAGGTGAAATGGGGAGATGCCAGGGGGTATGATCTTTGTATAAACAGTAGTTTTATTGGGCTAGATGCTTGTGCCAAACTGGTGATCCAATATATAAAAGCCAAAGAAGAGGAAGAATAACTGAAAATAGATAAAGCTTGTAAAGTTTGAAGGAGTTGTTGCATGAAGTGACAGCTCCTTCTTTTTTTGTGTAGCAAAAGATGAATAAATTGAAAAAAATAAGGTGTTGACAAAAGCTAAAAGCAGGTATAGTATAAAGACATCACAGAGAAAACATACTAAACAGGTAGGAAAACTAGGAGGTAATTAAAAATGGCTAATATTTATACAGGAACCCTTGGACTTATTGGAAAGACTCCATTGGTAGAAGTTGCTAATTTAGAGAAGGAATTAGGATTAGAGGCAAAGCTTTTAGTAAAGCTTGAGTATTTTAATCCGGCAGGAAGTGTTAAGGATCGTATTGCAAAGGCTATGATTGAGGATGCAGAGGACAAGGGACTCTTAAAGGCAGGAGCAACCATTATAGAGCCTACTTCAGGAAATACAGGAATTGGTCTTGCAGCGATTGCAGCATCGAAAGGATACCGCATCATTCTTACTATGCCAGAGACCATGAGCGTAGAGAGAAGAAATATTTTAAAGGCTTACGGTGCTGAGATTGTCTTAACAGAGGGTGCTAAGGGAATGAAGGGAGCCATTGCTAAGGCAGAAGAATTGTCAAAGGAAATCGAAGGAAGCTTCATTCCGGGACAGTTTGTTAACCCGGCAAACCCAGCAGTTCACAAGGCTACCACAGGACCAGAAATCTGGGAGGATACAGATGGAGCAGTAGACGTATTTGTAGCCGGAGTTGGTACTGGCGGAACCTTGACAGGTGTTGGTGAGTACTTAAAGTCTAAGAAAGAGGAAGTAAAGATTGTGGCAGTAGAGCCTGCAACATCTCCAGTATTGTCTACAGGAAAAGGTGGAGCTCATAAGATTCAAGGAATTGGAGCTGGATTTGTGCCGGATGTATTAAATACACAGATTTACGATGAGATTCTTCCAATCGAAAATGAAGACGCTTTTGAGTATTCAAAGCTTTTGGCTAAGAAAGAAGGAATTTTAGTAGGTATTTCTTCAGGAGCAGCTTTTAAAGCAGCAGTTGAGCTTGCTAAGAGACCAGAGAATAAGGGAAAGACTATCGTAGCCTTACTTCCAGACAATGGTGACAGATATTACTCAACACCTCTGTTCCAGGAAGCCTAGTAGGAGGAAGGAAAGTTGCGTTTATCAAAAAAAAGCAGGTATGGACTTCGTGCGCTGGTAGATTTATCTGTACGATCTAAGAATGGCCAGGTGTCTTTAAATAGTATAGCTGAGCGCAACGGAATTTCATTACAGTATTTAGAGCAAGTATTTGCAGCTTTAAAAAGGGCTGGGTTGGTAAAGAGTATTAAAGGTCCTCAGGGTGGTTATCTTTTGGAGAGACCTGCTAATCAGATTACGGTGCTAGACATTGTAAAGGCCTTGGAAGGCTCCTATGAATTGGAGGATGAAGAGCAGTCGGAGACCATTGAATGCAAGGAAATCCCATTAACCATTCAAGACCTGATTATTGATCCGGTAAATCAGAAGATTCATGAGCTTCTTACAGGTATTACCTTAGAAGATCTGGAGGGAGATTATCTTTATAAGGCTGAAAGCAGTGCAGATATGTACTTTATATAAGTAGAATAAAAAAATAAGCAGGAAGTAGCCATAAAAGCAATATGGCTGCTTCTTTGTGTATTTAATTTCTTTACAGAGGCCTATTTCAGGTAGTATACTATCTATTCAAAGGCAGTCTAGTGGCAAGTGACCACGATGATTGTAAGAATGGGTTTTGCAAATCCTTTTTTAGGTTTGGAAAGAGAGGTTTTTCTGATGGATATGGATAGAAATAAAGACGTCCGAATGGAAGAGGCCATGAAGTCTATTGTAGAGGCTGTTTTAAATGATTATACCAAGGGACGGGCCATTGATAACACGAAGGAGCTGTTTCAGCTTCCGCAAAGAGAGAAGATCATTGATCTTATAGAGAAGATGCTTCGAATCGTATTCCCAGGATATTATAGGGATCCGGCCTATAAGTCCTACAATATGAACCATAATTTATCCTTGTTGCTGGAGGATATTGCATTTAATATGACCAAACAGGTGGAAATCGTACTGCGAAGAACCAGCGATTCTCTGGATGAGGAAGTTTACAAGGAAAAGGCCCAGGATCTTACCATGGAATTTCTGCGACAGATTCCAAAGATTCGTGAGTATATTGACACAGATTTACAGGCAGCTTATGATGGGGATCCTGCAGCATATTCCAAGGATGAAGTGATTCTTGCATATCCGGGAATTCAGGCCATTGCCATTAACCGTATTGCCCACGAGTTGTTCCTCTTGGAGGTGCCGTTAATCCCCCGTATTATGACAGAGTATGCCCACAGTATTACTGGTATCGATATTCATCCAGGGGCAACCATTGGAAAGTATTTCTTTATTGACCATGGTACAGGAATTGTAGTAGGTGAGACTACTGTTATAGGTGATCATGTAAAGATTTATCAGGGAGTAACTTTAGGAGCCTTGTCTACCAAGGGAGGACAGAAACTCCGGAATAAGAGACGGCATCCTACCATTGAAGACAATGTTACTATTTATGCTGGAGCCTCTATTTTAGGAGGAGATACGGTGGTAGGCGCAGATTCTGTAGTGGGTAGTAACGTATTTATTACAAAATCTATTCAGCCAGGAACCAGAATCAGCGTTAAGAATCAGGAACTTCAGATTAAGCTGGGTGGCGAACAGCAGCCAAGAAATGAGGAGAAGGATATTTTCGGCCAGGATCAGAAGTGCTTATATTAGACATGGAGGATGGTATGAATCAAGTGACCATTGAAGAGCTTGAGCAGCTTGAAGAAGATAAGATTATTTTAGATGTGAGAAAGGCTGAAGATTATGGAAGAGGATCCCTCGAGGGGGCTTGCAATCTTCCTTTAGAAGAGTTCTCGGTAGATGCTTACCGGGAACTTCTTGAGTCCAAGGAACTTCCCCTGGATCTGACCGTATATGTGCTATGCCATACGGGAGATAAGAGTCGGGATGTGGTGGAACAACTTACAGAAGCTGGAATCTATGCTTGCAATATTGATGGAGGCTACCGGGCTCTTCTGAGACTGCAACTTGGACGTTATCTTGCAAAAGAGGATACAGCCAAGGAAAAAACAAAAGACATTGAGCGCAGTATTATTAAGAAATTTCGTAAAAATGTATGGTGTAAATTTACAAAGGCCATTCGAGAATATGATCTAATTCAGGACGGAGACAAGATTGCTGTCTGCATTTCCGGTGGGAAAGATTCTATGCTTATGGCAAAGTTGTTTCAGGAATTGAAAAAACATGGAAGAAATAACTTTGAATTAGTGTTTTTAGTAATGAATCCGGGGTATAATGCAGATAACTGGAAGATTATTCAGGATAACGCCAAAATCTTAGGAATTCCTTTGACTGTATTTGAAAGCGACATCTTTGATGTTGTAGCGGACATTGATAAGAATCCTTGCTATCTGTGTGCGAGAATGCGTAGAGGTTATCTTTATTCCCATGCAAAAGAATTAGGCTGTAATAAGATTGCCCTAGGGCACCATTTTGATGATGTTATTGAGACGGTTCTTATGGGAATGCTTTACAGTGGAAAAATTGAGACTATGATGCCCAAGCTTCACAGTACAAATTTTGAAGGTATGGAATTGATTCGCCCTATGTATCTCATTAAGGAAGAGGACATTAAAGCCTGGAGAGATTATAATGGTCTGCACTTTATTCAGTGTGCTTGTAGATTTACGGAAAACTGCGCAACCTGCGGAGGAGGCCGTGGTTCTAAGCGGGATGAGATGAAGGAATTGGTGGCTCATTTTAGAACCATGAGTCCTTTGATTGAAAAAAATATTTTCCGAAGTATCCATAATGTAAATCTAAAAACCATTATTGGCTACCACAGGGGGGATATGGAGTATAATTTCCTGGATGACTATTATGTAGAGAAAGGAAGTAAATAGGATGAAGGTATTATTATTGAACGGAAGTCCCCATGCAAAAGGCTGTACCTATACAGCTCTCAGAGAAGTAGCTGTAACTTTAGAAAGACATGGTATTAACACGGAGATCCTGCAATTAGATCGCAATACCAGTACAGGCTGTTTGGGCTGTGGGGCCTGTCACAGAGAAGGAGCTAAGGGTTGTTTCCAGCAGGATATGGTAAATGAGATTGGTGGAAAACTAGACCAGTATGATGCCATTATTTTGGGATCTCCCGTATACTATGCAGGACCAAATGGTCAGTTTTTGGCATTTTTGGATCGCTTGTTCTACAGTCATGGAAGCAAAATGAAGGGGAAACTTGGGGCGGCAGTGGTATCCTGCCGCAGAGGTGGAAGCACAGCAGCTTTTGACAGACTAAATAAATATTTTACCATTTCTAATATGCCTATTGTCTCTTCAAAATACTGGAATCAGGTTCACGGATATACCCCGGAGGATGTAATGCAGGATAAGGAAGGCCTTCAGGTAATGCGGACTTTAGGTGAAAATATGGCATGGCTCCTAAAATGCATTGAAGCGGGAAGACAGGCAGGAGTCCCGGAACCGGTTTATGAGGTGCCAGTGGCAACTAATTTTATACGATAATAATCTAGGATTATAAGATGATATATACCCTCTTAAGTAGTTTGATGAAGGTTTACAATCTGCTTAAGAGGGCCTTTTTTGTGAAATCTTTTGAGAAAGCATTGGGAAAGTACTTAGGCCTATGTTAAAATCAAGTGATTAAGAGGAATGAAAGAGGTTAGTTTTAAAATGAAAAAAAAGAATGCTTTTATGTTGATGGTGGCGGCCCTAATCTGGGGAGTTGCCTTTGTGGCTCAAAGTGTGGGAATGGAATATGTAGGTCCCTTTACATTTAATGGGGTGCGATGTTTTGTTGGAGCTGTAGCTCTGCTTCCGGTTATTTGGTTTTTTGATAGGAAAAAGAAGTTGGAAGAAAAAAGTGGAGTCCAGGAAAATTTACAGGAAACACAAGTAGAGTCACGGAAAACCTTGTTAATGGGAGGTCTCTGCTGTGGATTTTTCTTATTCTTGGCCAGTAGCCTTCAACAGATTGGAATCCAGTATACCACCACTGGAAAGGCTGGATTTGTAACTGCTTTTTATATTGTAATTGTGCCGGTGCTGGGGATTTTTCTTCATAAAAAGGTTTCTGGAAATGTATGGATTGCAGTTGTGCTGGCTCTGGCAGGTTTGTATTTTCTGTGTATGACAGAATCCTTCCACATTGCAAAGGGGGATATTTATATCTTTGCCTGTGCAATTGTATTTTCAATTCAGATTCTTATGGTGGATCATTTTGCACCAAAGGTAGACGGGGTGAAACTTTCCTGCCTGGAATTTTTTGTATGTGGGGTCTTGTCCTTATTTTTTATGTTTACCTTGGAAAATCCTACCCTTTCAGGAATTCTGACAGCTGGGATTCCAATTCTGTATGCAGGAGTACTTTCCTGTGGGGTGGCCTATACTTTCCAAATTTTGGGACAGAAAGATTCGAATCCTGCCATTGCATCTTTGATTATGAGTTTGGAATCGACATTTTCAGTCTTGGCAGGATGGATTCTGCTACATGAGACTTTATCTACAAGGGAAGCTATTGGATGTATCTTTATGTTTGGGGCGATTTTATTAGCCCAGCTTCCAGAAAAAAAGAAAGTGGAAAAATGTTCTGGCTGTGAAGTCTAAAGGGGATTGTTTGAGAGTAAGAAAAAGAAAGAAGAAAGAGGAAGTTACATGAGATTTGTAATACAGAGAGTGATAGAAAGTCAAGTAGAAGTAGAAGGAAAAGTGATTGGCAAAATCGGCAAGGGATTTATGGTGCTGATTGGGGTCAGTGACACGGATACCAAAGAAATCGCAGATAAGATGGTGAAGAAGCTAATCGGTATGCGGATTTTTGAAGATGAAGAGGGAAAGACCAACCTTTCTTTGGAGGCTGTTGGAGGAGAGCTTTTGCTGATTTCCCAATTTACCTTATATGCCAATTGCAAACGTGGGAATCGTCCTAGCTTTATAGAGGCGGGAAATCCAGATATGGCAAATGAAATGTATGAGTATATTATTGCAAAGTGTCAAGAAAGCCTTCCTGTGGTAGAGCGGGGAGAATTTGGAGCAGATATGAAGGTAAGTCTTGTAAATGATGGGCCTTTTACCATTTTGCTGGATTCAGACACTTTATAAATAAGTCTTCTAATAGAAAATTGAAGAAACCAGGAAGAAAAGAGGGATGTAAATGACCATCAAGGAAATCGCGAAATTGGCAGGGGTTTCTAGTGCTGCAGTATCCAGATATTTAAATGGAGGCTATGTAAGTGCCGAAAAGAAGGAAGAAATACGCCGTGTCATCGAGGAAACAGGCTACCAGCCATCGGCCCAGGCCAGGATGCTTCGCACCAAGAAAGCTTCTTTAGTAGGGGTAGTGGTCCCCAGAATTAATTCAGAATCCATCAGTAGGGTTACTGCGGGAATTGAAAAAGTACTGGCAGAGAGAAACTATCGAATGCTTCTAGCAGGTACAGACAATACTCCGGAAAAAGAAATTGAGTATCTGAAGATTTTTGAGAGCTATCCTGTGGATGGCATTGTCCTGGTGGGAACCATCGTGACTTCGGCCCACCGAAAGTTTTTTAAAGAAAGCAAGGTCCCTGTGGTAGTGATTGGCCAGCACACAAAATATGCCAACTGTATTTATCACGATGACTATGAGGCGGGAAAGCTTATGGGACAGATGGCAGGGCATTTAAGCAAAGAAAAAGTTGCTTATCTTGGAGTGACTAAGGAAGACAAGGCAGTAGGTGTTAGCAGAGAAGAAGGCTTTCGCAGTGGTTTAAAGAGTGCGGGTAAAACTTTGGAGGAAGATTATAAGCGAACGGCAGAGTTTAGCATTGCGTCTGGCTATGAGAAAACTTTGGAGCTATTAGAAGAAAAATGTGATATCGATGTCATATCTTGCGCCACAGATACCATTGCAGCAGGTGCTATAGGAGCCCTTAATGATTATGAAGATGGAGCCTATAAGGAAAAAATTCAGATAACAGGCTTTGGGGATAATCACTTGCTAAAAGCAGTCACCGGGGGAATCCCTACCATACATTTTGGATACATGACCAGTGGGATAAGGGGAGCAGAAATTCTCTTAGATGCTGTAGAACGTGGGAGAGATTTACTGGTAGAATTAAAATTAGGATGCCGTTTGGTGTGCAATGAGGAATAAAAAGTAAAAAGAAACAAAAAAGAGAACTTCATTTTTATGAATGAAGTTCTCTTTTTTATGTTTTTTTTGGAAGATTACAGAAGATCCTTGTGCGTATTGTACAATTTTTGTCACATATTATCGTGAAATATGACGCCTTTACAATTTGTTCAAAATAAATTAAGATAAAATTACGAAATGTGAAAACGATTACACATTAAGTTAAAAAAGGAAGGAGAACACTTATGGATTATAAGAACTCTGCAAAAGAGACCCTTGAGTACATTGGTGGAAAAGAAAACATTGTTTCAGCAGCACACTGCGCAACAAGACTGAGATTGGTTATCGCTGACAATAGTAAGTGCGATAAGACTAAGATTGAGAATGTGGATGGTGTGAAGGGAGTATTTGAAGCCCAGGGGCAGCTTCAAATCATTTTCGGAACTGGTACTGTTAACAAGGTATATGATGAATTTATTCAGTTAGCAGGCATTACAGGAGGAACTAAGGAAGATGTAAAGAAGGCGGCAGTCTCCAAACAGAACATTTTCAAGAGGGGAATTAAAACCTTAGGAGATGTGTTTGTTCCGATTATTCCGGCCATTGTAGCCAGTGGTCTTTTAATGGGACTTTTGGAAGGCTTCTGTAATCTGTGGCCACAGATGGCAGATTCATCTACTTATACCATTATTCATTTGTTTAGTAATGCGGCCTTCGTATTCTTGCCAATTTTGATTGCTATTAGCGCGGCTAAGACATTTGGGGGAAATGTTTACCTAGGAGCTGTTATTGGTATGATCATGGTACATACCAGTTTGGTAAATGCATGGAGCGTTGCAGGAATGGCAGCATCTGATATTCCAAAAGCTTCTGTTTGGTTTGGCCTTTATGACATTGACCTGGTAGGTTATCAAGGCCATGTAATTCCGGTAGTAATTGCAGTCTTTTTAATGTCTGTGATTGAGAAAAAATTGCATAAGATTGTACCGGAGATGATTGATCTTTTTGTAACACCTCTTGTGACAGTTCTTGTAACAGGATATTTAACTCTTACAATTATTGGACCTATTTTCTCTACCATTGAGAACTGGGTATTAACAGGAGCCCAGCAGTTAATTGCTCTGCCATTTGGTCTGGGAGCTGCTTTGGTAGGTGGTCTTTATGCACCTACAGTAGTAGCTGGACTTCATCATATGTATAATGCCATTGAAGCTGGTATGTTAAGTTCTTCTGGACTCAATACCTGGATGCCAGTTGCTACAGCTGCTAACGTAGCTCAGGGTGCAGCTTGTTTGGCAGTAGCTGTAAAGTCTAAGAGTGCTAAGACAAAATCAGTAGCTCTTCCTGCTGCCTTGTCTGCTTATCTTGGAATTACAGAGCCAGCAATTTTTGGTGTAAACGTTCGTTACATGAAACCATTTATCGCAGGATGTATCGGTGGTGTTGCCGGAGGTCTTGTGGCAGGAATCACAGGCGTAGGAGCAACTGCTTACGGAATCACAGGTGTCTTTGGATTTTTGATTACAACAAACTATGTAGTGCAGTATGCCTTGATTATGATCGTTGCAACAGTTGTAGGATTTGTAGTTTCCTTCATCCTTTTCAAAGAGGAACCACAGGCTAAAGCCACAGAGGAAGATCCAAAGAAAGAAGAAACTGTTGAAGAAAAGCCAGAAGTTTCTAAATCTGAAACAGAAGAGGAAATTTCAAGTCCTGTAGCTGGTGCAGTTGTTGAGACTAGCCAGGTACCAGATCCTACATTTGCTTCAGAAATGTTAGGAACTACTGTAGCCATTGAACCTGAGAATGGAAGATTTGTTGCTCCATGTGACGGAGAGATAGTAACTATGTTCCCTACAGGCCATGCAGTGGCAATTCAGTCTCCTGCCGGAGCAGAGATTTTGATCCATATCGGTATTGATACTGTAAAGATGGATGGGGCTGGATTTACCAAGAAGGTAGACCAGGGAGCTAAGGTTAAGAAGGGAGATGTCTTAATTGAGGCAGATCTTGCAGAGATTAAGAAGGCAGGATATCCGACTACAACCATGATGATCCTTACAAATGCAGATGAGTTTGCCGGTGTTGAAAAGGCACAACCTAAGACTGTAAGCCCTGTTGATAAGGTAATGAAAATTAAAAAGTAGCAAAAGAAATTAAAAACAAGCGAGTGATAGCATATGAATGCATTGACGAAAGATTTGGCGAAGCTTACAGATTTCGCAGAAGAAGTAGCAAAGGAAGTAGAGAAAACTGGGAAAGATAAGTTTAGGCAAAAGCTTCATCTAATGCCCCCTATCGGATGGCTCAATGATCCCAATGGACTGTGTCAGTTTCAGGGAGCCTTCCATGCATTCTTTCAATATTCTCCCTTTGATCCGGAAGGTGGGGTGAAAATGTGGGGTCATTATACCAGTGAAAATATGATCGACTGGGACTATCAGGGTACAGCCCTTTATCCAGATCAGGTCTTTGATTGCCACGGGGTATATTCTGGATCTGCATTTATTGAAGATGATACCATGTATCTGTACTACACAGGAAATGTGAAATTAGAAGATGGGGATTATGATTACATCAACGATGGAAGAGAAGGTAACACTATTTTAGTTACCAGTAAGGATGGATTCCATTTTTCTCCCAAACAGTTACTTATGAAAAATAGTGATTATCCTAAGGACCTATCCCGCCATGTAAGAGATCCTAAGGTTTGGAAGGAGAAGGATACCTATTATATGGTCCAGGGAGCCAGGACTAAAAACAGCATAGGCCTGGTGTTGGTATTTGAATCTAAGGATAAAGTTCATTGGGATTATAAGTGTCGTATTGAATCCCAGGAGGCCTTTGGATACATGTGGGAATGCCCGGATTATTTTGAAGTGGAAAATAAGAAGATTTTATCAACTTCAGCGCAAGGTTTAGAAGGTGGCCTTTGGGAGGACCGCAATGTTTATCAGTCTGGATATTTTGAGATCCATGGAGATATCTTAGGAGACTACAAGCTTTCAGAATACAAATTGTGGGATTATGGCTTTGATTATTATGCACCACAAAGCTTTGAGGCAGAGGATGGAAGACGTATTCACATTAGCTGGATGGGTATGCCGGATTGTGAGGAGTATACCAACCCAACCATAGCAAATGGATGGCAGCATTGCTTTACATTCCCAAGAGAAATCTACCTAAGGGATGACGGTGTAATCTGTCAGAGACCTATCAGAGAATTGGAAACTAAGAAACAAAAAAGAAAAGTTGTAAAGGATAAAATTTCTGAAAATAATACAAAGGTCTATGATGTAAAGATACAGGGGATTCAAGAGAATCATTGCAAAGTGAAGCTTTGCCAGGGATTAAATCTGGAATATGCAGAGGGAAGATTCTCTATGAAGTTTGACAGCCAGGATAAAGGCGGTTTGTCAGCTGGTCGTGGACTACGCTATCTGGATATTGATTCTTTAGATAATTTGGAGATTCTTGCAGATATATCTTCTGTGGAAGTATTTGTTAACGATGGAGAATATGTATTTTCCACTAGATATTATCCAACAGAATATAGCTTGGAAATTGAAGCTCCTGGAGCAGAGATCGATTTTGGTTTGATTGAATAGAATATTATACTACAGCGAAAGTGGCTACCTATAGACAGGTGGCCACTTTCGCTGTATTCTAAAAGACAAATAATTAGAAATAAAAGAGGCAACAGCATGAATTTAATTTCGCAATACAAGGGACTTAGAAGGGAAAATTACATCTTGTGCTTTGGACGCTTGGTTACGGCTATGGGGTCTATGATCCGGCCTATGTTAACCATGATCCTTAGTCAGAAGCTTCATATGCAGGCGGCAGAGGTGGCTTTTGTTGTAGCTGCAATGGGGTTTCTCACGGTTCCAGCCAATATAATCGGCGGTAAAATGGCTGACCGATTCAGCAAAAAAAATAATATTGTCTTTCTAGATATAATTTCTGTAAGCTGCTATGTAATCTGTGCTTTTATTCCCTTGACGAAATTTTCAATTTTATTAATGTTTTTTGCCTCTACTGCCCAGAGTATGGAAAGTCCTTCCTACAATGCCCTAACTGCAGATTTAACAGTGACAGCAGATCGAGAAAGGGCCTATTCCCTGCAATATTTAGGGGCCAACTTTGGAATGATCATAACCTCGGCAGTGGCAGGTTTTTTGTTTGCTAAGTTTTTATGGCTTTCCTTCTTGATCAGTGGTCTTTCTATTGCTTTGTCCTCTGTCTTGATTTTTTTCTTTATAAAAAATATTAAACCAGAAAAAGAATTGGGAGTTGAGGCCACTTATCAAGCCAGTCGTCAGGGTGAGAGCTTATGGTTAATCCTAAAAGAAAATAAAATAATATTATTGTTTATATTGACCATTAGTGGATATGGAGCTATGTATCAAATGTACAATTACCTTGTGCCTTTAGAATTGGTAAAAATACATGGGGACGCTGGAGCTGTGATCTATGGAACTATTACCAGTGTGAACTGTATTATCGTTGTAGTGTTTACCCCTATATTTACCAGGCTTCTTAGAAAACTGTCGGAACCTATGAAAACTGCCTGCGGCTATTTAATGATGCTAATAGGATATGGGGTGTTTATAAGGTTTATGGGGCATATTCCCTTTTATTATGTAGCTATGATTATAATGACCTGGGGAGAAGTTGCCAACATGCTAGCAGAAAGCCCCTATCTAACAAGAAGGGTGCCAGTAAGCCACAGAGGACGGATTAATGGCCTGCTGGAAGTATTTCGTGTGGCAGTTATGAGTGGATTCCAAATGATTATTGGAGGACTTTATGATGTGGCAGGATCTAAGCTTACTTGGGCTTTAGTCCTTGTAACGGGATGTCTATTTTTAGGGCTTACAGGAATCTTAGCTGTGAGAGACAAAAAAAGATACAAAGCTCTGTATCGCCCCATTATAGACAAAGAGGCTAAAATTGTATAAAAGTCCATACATTTTTTTTGAAGACCCTCTTCCGGATTAAGCTGGGATTTGTTGGGGAGAATGCCTTTTGTATCAATTTATAAATGAAGGAAATCTACGGAAAAATGCAAAAAAATATGGAAAAGAACATAAAAAACTGCTGTTTTGACGGAAATAGGAATTGTTGCTGGCAAAAAATTGTTTAAAATGCGAAGGGCGAAATTGTTAATATTTTGTTGATTTTGAATTTTGATATTGTATAATAAGCATGTGTATATTAACTTATTATTTTTAAGAAATGAGGTTAGATGAAGATGGCAGAAATCAATTTAAGCAAGTATGGTATCACAGGAACAACCGAGATCGTTTACAATCCTTCTTATGAGTTGTTGTTTGAGGAAGAGACAAAAGAAGGTCTTGAGGGATACGAAGTTGGTAAAGAAACCGAACTTGGTGCCGTAAACGTTATGACAGGTATTTACACAGGACGTTCTCCTAAAGACAAATACATTGTTATGGATGAGAATTCTAAGGGTACTGTATGGTGGGATTCAGAGGAATATCACAACGATAACCACCCAATGACAGAGGATACATGGGCAGCAGTTAAGGATCTTGCAAAGAAAGAGCTTTCTGATAAGAAGCTTTATGTAGTAGATGCTTTCTGCGGAGCTAATAAAGATACACGTATGGCAGTTCGTTTCATCGTAGAGGTTGCTTGGCAGGCTCACTTTGTTACAAATATGTTTATCAAGCCAACAGCAGAAGAGCTTGAGAACTTCGAGCCAGATTTCGTAGTTTACAATGCTTCTAAGGCTAAAGTTGAAAACTTTGCAGAGCTTGGATTGAATTCTGAGACATGTGTAGCATTTAATATTACATCTAAAGAGCAGGTTATCATTAACACATGGTACGGCGGAGAGATGAAGAAGGGTATGTTCTCTATGATGAACTACTACCTTCCACTTAAGGGAATTGCTTCTATGCATTGTTCAGCAAATGCTGATATGAACGGTGAGAATACAGCAATCTTCTTCGGATTATCAGGAACAGGAAAGACTACTCTTTCTACAGATCCTAAGAGACTTCTCATCGGTGATGATGAGCACGGTTGGGATGACAACGGAGTATTCAACTTTGAGGGTGGATGCTACGCTAAGGTTATCGGACTTGACAAAGAGTCTGAGCCTGATATCTACAATGCAATCAAGAGAGATGCTCTTCTTGAGAACGTAACAGTAGATGCAGAAGGAAAGATTGATTTTGATGACAAGAGCGTAACAGAAAACACTCGTGTATCTTACCCAATCAATCACATTACTAACATTGTTAAGCCAATTTCTTCAGCACCAGCTGCTAAGAATGTAATCTTCCTTTCAGCAGATGCATTTGGAGTACTTCCTCCAGTATCTATCTTGACACCAGAGCAGACGCAGTACTATTTCCTTTCAGGATTTACAGCTAAGCTTGCAGGTACAGAGCGTGGAATCACAGAGCCTACACCTACATTCTCAGCTTGCTTTGGACAGGCATTCTTGGAGTTACATCCTACAAAATATGCAGAAGAGCTTGTTAAGAAGATGGAGAAGAGCGGAGCTAAGGCTTATCTTGTAAATACAGGATGGAATGGAACTGGTAAGAGAATCACTATTAAGGATACAAGAGGAATCATCGATGCAATCCTTTCTGGAGACATCAACAATGCTCCTACAAAGACAATTCCAATGTTCAACTTCGAAGTTCCTACAGAACTTCCAGGAGTAGATTCAGGAATCCTTGATCCTAGAGATACTTATGCAGATGCTTCTGAGTGGGAAGCTAAGGCTAAGGATCTTGCTGCAAGATTCAACAAGAACTTCGCAAAATATGAAGGAAATGAAGCTGGTAAGGCACTTGTTTCTGCAGGACCTCAGTTATAAGAATTATATAGAAATATAAGTTTTTATAAAATAAGACCCTCGACGCATGGCGTCGGGGGTTTCTATATACTGGAAACTTTGGATGGATCTTAATTTATAGCTTTGACTTAGCGAAAATTAACAGAAAAGTTATAATTTTTAATGGTTTAAAAGTTGAATGGCAGGTATAGGAATTCTATAATAAAGAATGACTATTTATATTTTGTGTAGTCGAAACTAGAATGCTAATAGATTATTTTAAAGGAAATGAAAATATGAGTAATAAAGAAGAAAAGACTCCCGTCGATCATTTGAAGAAAAAAGAGAGCGAGAACAACAAGGAATATGGTTCTGTGAAGGCGGCGCTGTTTGATTATGCAAAGACCTTTATCATTATATTTGTGGTGGTATTTATCTTAAGCCAGTTTGTCTATATCAATGCTACCATCCCATCAGGGTCTATGCAAAATACCATTATGCAGGGAGACCGGATTTTTGGAAATCGGTTGGCTTATATTAAAGATGATCCAGAGCGTTATGATATTATTATTTTTAAGTATCCTGATGATACCTCCAAAACTTTTATCAAGCGTATCATTGGACTTCCCGGGGAGACGGTGGAGATTAAAGATGGAAATGTCTATATTAATGGCTCGGAGACACCTTTAGATGATTGTTTTTGTGCAGAGGAGACGGAAGGGGAATTTGGCCCCTATGTAGTGCCGGAGGATAGCTATTTCGTAATGGGAGATAATCGAAATAATAGCTTGGATTCTAGATATTGGAACAATAAATTTGTAAGTAAGGATCAGATTTTGGCTAAAGCAGTTTTTCGCTACTGGCCTTTTAGCAGTATTTCTTTTGTAGAATAGATGAGATGACTGCTTATTCGGTAGTTTAAAAAGATTAGGAGTGTTTTATGTTACAGATCAAGAATATTCGGAAGGAATACCGAACAGGGGATTTGGTCCAGCAGGCTCTAGATGATGTGAGCTTAAATCTTAGAGACAACGAATTTGTTGCCATTTTAGGTCCCAGTGGTTCCGGGAAAACCACGCTGTTAAATATTATTGGTGGATTAGATCGCTACGATAGTGGCGATTTAATTATTAATGGGATTTCCACAAAAAAATATAAGGACAGGGACTGGGATTCCTATCGCAATCATACCATTGGATTTGTATTTCAAAGCTATAATTTAATTCCCCACCAAACGGTACTGGCCAATGTGGAATTGGCTCTCACTATCTCGGGTATTGGAAAGGAAGAGCGCAGAAAACGGGCTATAGATGCTCTTACGCAGGTTGGATTGGGACAGCAGCTTCATAAGCGGCCAAGTCAAATGTCCGGAGGACAGATGCAGCGGGTAGCTATTGCCAGAGCCTTGGTAAATGATCCAGATATTCTTTTGGCGGATGAACCTACAGGAGCCTTAGACAGCGACACCAGCATCCAGGTTATGGACCTTTTAAAGGAAGTAGCCAAAGACCGCTTGGTAGTAATGGTAACTCATAATCCAGAATTAGCACAGGAGTACGCTACCAGGATCGTAACCTTAAAGGATGGAAAAATCCTGGCAGATAGCAATGAATTTGTAGTCAATGAAAATGAAATTGGGACCCCACAACATAAAAATATGGGGAAATCTTCCATGTCATTTTTGACAGCCCTAGGACTTAGTTTTAATAATCTTCGCACCAAGAAGGCCAGAACCCTTCTTACTTCCTTTGCAGGATCTATTGGTATTATAGGAATTGCCTTGATTTTGGCCCTTTCCAATGGAGTCAATGACTATATTCAAAAAACAGAAGAAGAAACCTTATCAGAATATCCTTTGCAGATTCAAAGTACAGGTTTTGACCTTACTTCTATGATGGTTTCTAGCAGCACGGCTAGTGAAAAGGATTCTGATAGTAAGGAAGGAAAGAAAGACCAGGTAAAAATTGCAAGTGTAGTAACCAACATGTTTGATACCATGAATACCAATGACCTGAAGTCTTTAAAGAAATATTTGGACAGCGAAGACTGCAAGGTGGACCAGTACGCCAATGCAGTGGAATATTCCTATGGTATTTCTCCACAGATTTACAGACAGGATGAGGATAAGGTTTATCAGGTGCATCCCGACAGTTCTTTTGCTTCTGTTGGTTTGGGAGCTTCCAGTTCTAACAGTCTCATGTCTTCTATGATGAGTACCAACATTTTTTTCCAGATGCCTGAGAATGAAAATTTGTATAAAGATCAGTATGACGTAAAGGCAGGTCGCTGGCCAAAAAACTATAAAGAATGTGTGTTGGTTTTAACTTCCGATGGAAGTATGAGTGATTTCCTCCTCTATACTTTAGGCCTTAGGGATCAGGTGGAACTTACAGATATGATCAAACAATTTGCCAATGAGGAAGAGATTACCACTCCTGAGGATATGGGAACCTATACCTATGATGATATTTTAGGAAAGACCTTTAAATTGGTAAATGCGACCAATTATTATGAATATGATAGCCAATATAAGGTCTGGAAGGATAAGACAGACAATGCAGACTATATGAAAAAATTAGTTGCTGATGGAGAGGATTTAACCATTGTAGGAATTGTCCAGCCGGCCGAAGGGGCTAAGGCGGCCTCCCTTACCAGCGGTATTAATTATCCGGCATCTTTAGTGACTCACGTTGTAGAGGAAGCGAAAAATAGCGAGATTGTAAAGCAGCAGATGGCAAATCCAAAAATTGATGTATTTACAGGAGAAGAATTCGGGGAGGAAACAGACAGTGACTTTGATATGAGTTCTCTGTTCAAGGTAGATGAAGCCGCTTTGGCAAATGCATTTACCATGGATACAGATGCCTTGGCAGCAGGGGGCGGAGAAAATGGCGCTAGCTTAGACCTTGCCAGTGCTTTAAACCTTGACACTAGTCTGGTAAATGTAGAGGGCATGGGGAATCTTTTAACGTCTCTTACAGAAGGTTATCAAGCCTATGCAGCCCAGCATCCAGAAGCAGATTATTCTAATTTGCAAAATGATTTTAATGCCTATCTTCAGTCAGAATCTGCCACAAAGATGATCCAAAAACATTTCGGAGACCTTATGAAAAATACAGAAGGAACCACAATTACTTCTGAACAAATGCAGGAGCTAATAACCAATGTTATGGAAGGCTTTTTAGGTTATATGGCAGATAAACCAGAGGTTACACCAGACCAGTACAGTTCTTGTTTGCAGGAATATCTTCAGACAGAGGAGGCCCTGAAGATCATGTCTGACTGGGCAAATAAAGTATTTACTATGCCGGAGATTTCCATTTCTAATGAAGAACTAACGGCAATAGCAGGAGAGCTAGTAGATAATTATCAGACTTATGTAGAGGAAAATGGACTGGCTGATCTTTCAAAAATGGGAGAAAATTTTGCCAATTACCTTCAATCGGAGGATGGACAGTATCGACTGAGTAGTGGCCTTGTAGGAGCGATAAATACCGATACCATTCAGGCAGGCCTTGTGAATGCTATAAATTCTTATGTGGAGCAGTTGATGAATTCTATGGCAGGAGCCTTTTCTATCGATGCTAATGCCCTTACCAGTGCATTTCGGTTTAATATGACAGAGGAAGATCTTCAGGAGCTTATGTCTTCCATGGCAGCTAATACAGGGTCTACCTATGACAATAATCTGAAAAATCTTGGCTATGCTGATTTTGCGGAGCCTAGTGGCATTAATATTTATCCAAAAGACTTTGAAAATAAGGAAAAGATTGTAGAGATTTTAGATGACTACAACCAGAAAATGGAAGATGCCGGCGAGTCGGATAAGGTGATTTCCTATACGGATATAGTGGGAACTTTAATGACTTCTGTAACAGATATCATTAATACCATTAGCTATGTCTTGATTGCATTTGTGGCAATTTCCTTAGTAGTTTCTTCTATTATGATTGGAGTTATCACTTATATCAGTGTGCTGGAGCGAAAAAAGGAGATTGGAATTCTAAGAGCTATCGGGGCTTCTAAGGGAAATGTATCCCAGGTCTTTAATGCAGAAACCTTTATTATTGGTCTTTTGGCAGGAGTCTTAGGTATTGGCATTTCCTTACTGATCTTGATTCCTGGAAATATGGTGATTCACCATGTGGCAGGAAATACAGATGTAAATGCCGTGCTTCCGGTATTGCCAGCTTTGGTATTGATTTTATTAAGTGTGGGCCTTACCTTGCTTGGAGGATTAATTCCCTCTAGAAAAGCAGCGAAAAGCGATCCGGTAACGGCACTTCGCACAGAGTAAATAAATTAGGAGGAAAGCATGCTAGAAAAATTGCGTAATAAAAAAGAGGAGGATTTAAAGGAATATGAAATTGAAAAGAATCCTACCACGCGATATAAAGCAGAATATGATAAAGGCTTAACTACAGACCAGGTTAGAGAACATGAGGCAGATGGCTGGTCTAACCTTACGGTAGATCCGCCGGCAAAAACTACAGAGGAGATTGTAAGAGAAAATGTATTTACTTACTTTAACCTTATTTTTCTGGTCTTGGCAATTCTCCTTACGATTGTAGGGTCCTTTCGTAATCTTACCTTTTTGCCTGTTATTATATTTAACTCTCTGATTGGTATTGTCCAGGAACTTCGGGCTAAGAAAATCTTGGGAAATCTTACTATGTTAAATGCGCCAAAGGCCATGGTGGTGCGGAATGGCAAGAAACAGCAGGTGGATTCTGAGAGTCTGGTCTTAGATGATGTAGTGATATTTAAAGCAGGAAATCAGATCTGTGCAGATGCAGAGGTGATTTATGGTTCTGCCAAGGTCAATGAATCGCTCTTAACAGGTGAGTCTGATGAAATTGAAAAGTCTAAGGGAGATACCTTAATGTCTGGAAGCTTCGTGGCAGCAGGAGAGTGCTATGCAAGACTTACAGCAGTGGGAGCAGATGCCTATATTTCCAAACTTACCTTGGAGGCAAAGGCTAGCCAACAGGGAGAACAGTCAGAGATGATTCGGTCCCTGGACCGTTTGGTAAAACTGGTGGGATTTTGTTTGATTCCCATTGGCCTGGCTTTATTTATCCAAAGCTTTATCTTCTTGGATGAAAGTTTTAAAGCCAGCATTGTTTCCATGGTAGCTGCAGTTCTTGGTATGATTCCTGAGGGACTTTACCTCTTGGCCAGCGTAGCCTTGGCGGTAAGTTCCATGCGATTGGCCAAGCAAAAAGTACTTCTACATGATATGAAGAGTATAGAAACCTTGGCCAGGGTAGATGTGCTTTGTGTGGATAAGACAGGAACTATTACAGAAAATACCATGCAGGTGAAGAAGCTGGTAGCCACAAGAAATTATAAGAAAGGGGAAATGCCTTCTCTAAAAAAAATGCTGGGAGATTATGCAGGGGCCATGGGAGATGACAATATTACCATGCTAGCTTTAAAGAAATTCTTTAAAGAGGGAAATGGCTGGAAGCCGGTATCTACATCCCCTTTTACCTCTGCATTAAAATACAGTGGTGTGACTTATGAGGACCGGGTGCAAGTTCTTGGGGCGCCGGAATTTGTCCTTAGAGATGACTATGAAAAATATGCCAAATCCATTGAAAAATATGCTTCCAAAGGCTACCGTGTCCTGGTCTTTGGAGATTACGAGGGAGAGCTTTCGGGAAAGGCTTTGACGGAAAAAGTAACTCCTCTTGCATATGTTCTTTTGGCTAATCCAGTAAGAAAAGAAGCCCCGGAAACCTTTTCCTATTTTGCAGACCAGGGAGTGGAAATTAAGGTTATTTCCGGAGATAATCCTGTGACGGTATCAGAGGTAGCTAAGGAAGCCGGAATTCAGGGGGCAGATAAATATGTAGATGCAGCGACTCTTAAGACAGAAGAAGATATTGCAGAAGCAGTGAAAAAATACGTGGTCTTTGGTCGGGTGACTCCAGACCAAAAGCGACAGTTTGTGAGAGCTTTAAAGCGGCAGGGAAGAACCGTAGCCATGACAGGAGATGGTGTCAATGATGTATTGGCTCTTAAGGATGCAGATTGCAGCGTGGCCATGGCTTCCGGAAGTGATGCGGCAGTACAGGCAGCCCAAGTAGTGCTTTTGGAGTCGGATTTTTCAAAGATGCCTTCTGTGGTAATGGAAGGAAGGCGGGTAGTAAATAACATTCAAAGATCTGCCAGCCTTTTCCTGGTAAAGAATATCTTTTCTTTCTTGCTGTCCCTTTTCTCGGTTTTGTGGGGTATGAGCTATCCTTTAGAGCCTTCACAGGTATCTCTCATCAGTATGTTTACCATAGGGGTTCCGGGATTCCTCTTAGCCTTCCAGCCTAACAAAGACCGTATTGAAGGCAACTTCTTGGCAAATGTCTTCTTAAAAGCTTGGCCGGCAGGTCTTACTGATGTAATTATGGTGGCTGCTTTGGCAGTGTTTGGTGCAGAGTTTGGAGTGGATTCTGTTAGTATTTCCACAGCCTGTACCATGTTGCTTTTGATTGTAGGATTCATCATTCTCTATAATGTCTGTAGTCCTATTAATATTTTCAGAGGATCCGTATGGGGCTTTTGCTTACTGGGGTGTCTAGCTTGCTGTATAGTAATTCCTCAACTTTTTGCCATTACAGGGATGTCCAAACAGTGCATTATGTTATTTGTAGTATTTTCCGTAGCAACTGCAACTGTACTTCGGTATCTGACCCTCTGGAATGTGAAAATTCAAGCTGGGATGTATAAGTTAAGGCAAAATAAAATAGACCGGGAAAATAAGAAAATAAGTAGAAATAGAAGCACATTTTAAGGGTAATAAGTTAAGTGTGATTCTTAGATAAAAAAGGCAGCCAAGAAAGTTTTGGTTGCCTTTTTTCTTGTTTTTTTTATTGGTAATCCATAACCAGGAACATAGGCTTAATAGCCATGATTTCATCATATTCTTCTTGTTCCACAACTACAGAAGAATTTAGGGATTTTAAATCCTTTTTTAGAAGATTTAAAGCCTGTGAAACGTTATTTGCCCGGTTGCTTTTAATAATCTCTTCCATCCGTTTTAATACCACAGGATGGGCATAATAGGCTGGAACCGGAAAGTCTGGATAAGCTTCAATATAGCCTTCCATAGCTTTAATAGAAGCTTCCAGCTGTTTTTCAATGTGGCGCTTATTATTCTTTGCTGTAGGCAGTACATTTGCTCCTGAGAACAAGAAGATAGCTGCCAAACCAAAGAGTAAGAAATAAAGACCAAAACTTCCGTGGCTTATAAGGGTATATATACCATAGATTAAGGCTGCAAAGCCAAAAATCACAATGGCCAGGGCCACCCATTTGTAGGTTGGGTTACTTCTTTCATTTACCCGTTTTTTCTTTGCTGCCTGACTTAAATCAAGATAAAGATCTGGGCTTTCCTTTAAGTAACCCTGGGCCGCTTCTAAAACTTCCAAGGTGTGGAGAGCCTCTGGAGAAGGATTTTGGTTCTTAGCCTTCCTAGCTAGCCATGATTCCTTCTCCTTTAATTTTCTTGCAGCAGCAATACTCATAGTTGGAATTTCTGGAAAATTCTTTTCTATGTGAGCAAGGATACGATCTACATCCTCCTCGTGTTTAAAGGTGCATTGCTTAAATTGTTGCCCTCCGTCATATTCTACTACTAGGTAAGGAATAGAGCCAAATAAACCTTTTCCGGTAAAGCCACCCTTACTCATAGCTACCCGCTTGAAAATTCTTGTAATAGAACTTATAGGGATATAATACATTCGGTCAATATAAAAGCTATTTAGATAAAGAGCTTTCTTGCCAATACCGCAGGGGCCGATTTTTTCACAATTCTTTTTATCTTCTTGTAATTCCTGGCCTGTTAAGGCTTCTTTTCCTAATTGAAAGGGTTTAAAAAACATAATACTAACCTTCTACTGGAGCTGGTTTCTTGGTAGCATGAATAAATAGACCAAGGAAGCAAGCTGCTAAAATAACACCGATTGGATATGCAACTGTTGTTGACAGGTGCAGACACTCATCGGCACTGAAGAAGTAGGTCATAGATACTGCGCTCATGAAGGTTGCAGGTACCGCTGTGATCCAGTAATTCTTCTTGTTACGGAACAGGTACATGCTAGCTGTCCAAAGAACGATCATGGCTAAGGTCTGGTTGGTCCAGCTGAAATATCTCCATACGATGGTGTAATCCAAGTGTCCAACAAAGGCACCAACACCAAGAAGTGGAACACATAATACCAGACGTTTCTTCATATCATTCTGGTCGATCTTAAACCAGTCTGCAATTACTAGTCTTGCGCTACGGAAAGCGGTATCACCGGAAGTAATTGGACAAGCAACTACACCGATCATGGCAAGGGCAACACCTGCAGTTCCCATAGTCTTTACACAGACATCGTAGATGGCAGCGGACTGACCATTTGCAAGAATTGCGCTAAGTCCTGTGTTTAATCCACCAGTTACTTCGTAAATAGAGCATCCTGCTGCAGCCCAGATTAAGGCGATGACACCTTCAGCTACCATGGCACCGTAGAATACGAAGTGTCCTTGTTTCTCAGACTTCATACAACGAGCCATCAAAGGAGACTGGGTAGAGTGGAATCCGGAAATAGCACCGCAGGCTACTGTTATAAACATAAAGGCCCAAATTGGTTTTCCGTCTGGATGCATATTACCAAAGTGTGACCAAATCTCTGGAATGGTATATGCAGAATTTGTAAAGATTCCAATGATAACTCCAACAGCCATAATAATCAGGCAGACACCAAAGATTGGGTAAATACGTCCGATAATGGCATCGATGGAAAGGAAGGTAGCGATGAAGTAGTAAGCCAAAATAATCCAAAGCCAAAGTTCTGTACTAGTAATGGCTCCTGTTACACCGCTGTTGGTTAATAAGGTTACTATAAGTCCTGCAGGTCCTACAGCAAATACAGTACCTACCATAACCAGAAGGACAACACTGAAGACACGCATTACATTCTTCATGGCATTTCCAAGGTAGATTCCGCAGACCTCTGAGATAGATGCCCCATCATTTCGAATAGAAAGCATACCTGAAAAATAATCATGTACACCACCTGCGAAAATTGTACCGAAGGTAATCCAAAGGAATACGACAGGTCCCCACAAAGCACCCTGCATGGCACCGAAGATTGGGCCAAGTCCGGCAATGTTAAGAAGCTGTACCAGGAAGAGTTTCCACTGGGGCATAACAACGTAATCCACACCGTCGTTAATCCGAACAGCAGGAGTTTCCCGGTCATCTGGTGCAAAGGTATTTTCTACCAATTTTCCATAGGTAAAATACCCGCCAATAAGTAACACTAAACATACTAAAAAGCTAATCATAAAAACACCTCCTAAGCCTTTTGTATAGCTTTGTTTTACATAGAGTAATTATAAAATTGTATATATGAAAAAACAATCTGAGGGGAGAAATCTTAACGTTTCCTTAACAAAAGATTAGCAAAATGAAAATTCTTTATAAATAAATGCAGAAAGAACCTACTTTGAATTGAAAATTATATAAAATTGTCTTGAAAAAAATACAGACTTAGGATAAACTAACGAGTGTGTTAGAAATGTCTAACACAGCAGGCTATTAGGCAATACAGGTAAAGGAGATTTTTATGGATTATTTACAGATTGAAAAAGTAATCGGAAGAGAAATTTTGGATTCCAGAGGAAATCCAACGGTAGAAGCTGAAGTTTATTTGGCAGATGGAACTGTTGGAAGAGGAACAGCCCCAAGTGGAGCTTCCACAGGTGAATTTGAAGCTCTGGAATTAAGAGATGGGGACAAGTCCAGATATTTAGGAAAAGGTGTTACTAAGGCTGTTGAGAATATTAATACGGTGATCAATGACGCCCTTGTAGGCATTGATGTTTCTGACATCTATGCGGTAGATAAGGCTATGATCGAAGCAGACGGAACAAAAGATAAGTCTAAATTAGGAGCAAATGCAATTCTTGCAGTTTCTATTGCAAGCTGCAGAGCAGCAGCTACGGCATTGGAACTTCCTCTCTATCGTTTCTTAGGTGGGGTTAATGGAAACAGACTTCCGGTTCCTATGATGAATATTGTAAATGGAGGTTGCCATGCCTTATCTTCTGGATTAGATGTACAGGAGTTTATGATCATGCCAGTAGGAGCACCTTCTTTTAAGGAGTGCTTAAGATGGTGTGCAGAGGTCTTCCATGCATTGGCATCTATTTTAAAAGAAAGAGGCCTTGCTACTTCTGTTGGTGATGAAGGCGGATTCGCTCCGGCATTAAAATCCGATGAGGAAGCCATTGAGACAATTTTAGAGGCTGTTAAGAAGGCTGGATATGAGCCAGGAAAAGATTTCAAGATTGCTATGGATGCTGCTTCTTCTGAGTGGAAGAGCGAAAAAGGCAAAGGATACTATAAGCTTCCAAAGGCTGGAACAGAGTATACTGCAGAAGAGCTTATTGAGCACTGGGCAGCCCTAGTAGAGAAGTATCCAATTATTTCCATTGAAGATGGTCTTGACGAGGAAGACTGGGAAGGATGGAAGAAGCTTACTGACTGTTTAGGAGATAAGGTTCAGTTGGTAGGAGATGACCTTTTTGTAACCAATACTGAGAGACTTGCTAAGGGTATTGAGATGGGGGCAGGAAATGCTATCCTTATTAAGTTAAATCAGATTGGTTCTGTGTCAGAGACCTTAGAAGCCATTAAGATGGCCCACAAGGCAGGTTATACAGCGGTTTCTTCTCACCGTTCAGGAGAGACTGCAGATACTACAATTGCAGACCTGGCTGTAGCTCTTAACACTTGCCAGATTAAGACAGGAGCACCAAGCCGTTCAGAGCGTGTAGCTAAGTACAACCAGTTGCTTCGTATTGAAGAAGAACTGGGAAGTGCAGCTGTATATCCTGGAATCAAAGCTTTTAACGTTTAAGAGTTTTTAGAAGTTTAAATTAAACAGATGGACATAAAGAGGAGCCGTCGGTAGAAACCGGCGACTCCTCTTATTTAATGGGAAAATGTTTTTTTATTGGTTCATACATTTTTCTATACAACAGGCA
>CAVBQS010000043.1:0-6228 GCA_963597615.1 Bacteroidaceae bacterium | reverse complement strand
TATGTTTATAGCCAACTGTTCCCATTACACATTCCTCCTTTCCTTCAAAATGCCTTGTTTACGTGGTTTCTCTATTTTTTTGCAAAAAAATAAAGGTCTGCGTGATAGGAATCTATCACACAAACCTTTATTCTATTTGCACTTACTTCTGGAAGTTACCCCTATAATTCGGCGTCTTCCTGAACGCTTCTGGCCAATTCTTCCTCTTCTTTGGTAAGCTTGGCCTTTTTAAGTAAGTCCGGACGATTTTTGGCTGTCCGAATCACCGACTGCTCTCTTCTCCATTTTTCAATGTTGGCATGGTGGCCTGACATAAGAATAGGGGGCACTACCTTTTCATGCCACACTTCCGGTCTGGAGTACTGAGGATACTCCAGCAGATTATCCTGAAAGCTCTCAAACTCTGCAGACACGTCATTGTGAAGGACTCCAGGAATTAATCTGGAAATACAATCCACCATGATCATAGCCGGAAGCTCTCCTCCTGTGAGAACATAATCCCCGATAGAGACATAATCTGTAACAATCTCCTCTAAGACACGCTCGTCAATTCCCTCATAGTGGCCGCAAAGAAATACCAAATCCTCTTCCTTGGCAAATTCCTCCGCCATAGACTGGTTAAAGGTCTTTCCCTGAGGGGATAAAAATACCGTGCGAAGATTTTTCTTTCCTGTCTTTTCCTGGAGGGCTTTGTAGGTCTGATATACCGGCTCTGCCTGCATTAACATACCGGCACCACCACCATAAGGATAATCATCTACACTCTGATGCTTGTTAAAAGCATAGTCTCTAATGTTAATAGCATCCACAGACAAGAGGCCCTTATTTACTGCTCTTCCAATAATACTGGTATTTAACCCATCCCGCACCATATCAGGAAATAAGGTCATAATATAAAAATTCATGTAGTCTTCCTCATTTTATAAAAACTTATAGCAAGCCTTCCATAAGATGGACGGTGATTTTTTCTGCCTCTTCGTCTACAGCTAAAATGCAGTCTTTTATAGCAGGAAGCAGCACCTCCCCATGGTCCTTGCTATCTATTACATATACATCGTTGGCACCAGTCTCCATTACATCTTTTAAGACCCCAAAATAAGCCCCATCCTCTGTATATACTTCCATTCCTATTATATCTGCTATAAAATATTCATCCTCCTCTAAATCTACCGCATCTTCTCTGCTTACTAAAAGAGGACATCTTTTATAGCACTCAATATCATTTATATTATCGATTCCCTTAAATTTCAAAATAACAAACTGCTTAAAATATTTTACACTTTGAATTTCCAGGGGAATCTGTTGCTTTCCTGTATCAAGAATTACTCTTTTTAAATCATCAAATCTGGTGGCATCGTCCGTGGTGGGATATACCTTTACTTCTCCGCGGATCCCGTGGGTGGCTGTAATAACTCCTACCTGCAACATTTGCTCCATCTTAAATCCTCCATATGGGCCTTTAAACTTATCCGGCCTTTCTCTCTAGTAAATAAGGACAGACCTTGCAGCCTGTCCTCATGTTACACTTTTCGCTCTATTAATCTAAAATATCAACAGAAACTTTCTTATCTTCCTTAGCTGCAGCTGCTTTAACAACTGAGCGGATTGCTTTTGCAATACGTCCCTGCTTTCCAATAACCTTTCCCATATCAGAATCAGCTACCCGTACTTCCAGGACAGTATTTTCTCGCTCTTCACGTTCGGTTACAACTACACTTTCAGGATCATCGACTAATGCTTTCGCAATTACTTCAACTAATTCTTTCATAGTGCACCTCCGAAGCATCCATTATTTCTCAATACCAGCTGCTTTAAAGATCTTATTAACTACTTCTGTAGGCTGAGCTCCATTTGCTAACCACTTCTTAGCTGCTTCCTCATCTACGCTGATTGCGCTTGGATCGCAGTTAGGATCATAAGTTCCAATCTCGTCGATGAACTTTCCATCTCTTGGTGATCTAGAATCTGCAACGATGATTCTATAAAAAGGAGCCTTCTTCTGTCCCATTCTTCTTAATCTGATTTTTACTGCCATGTGTATACACCTCCATAAAATATTAATTATAAACTTCTTTCGCGAGTAATCTTCGCGTTCATATATATAATGCGATAATCGCAGTATATCGAATTCATACTTCCCATCTATTTAAAGTCTCTTAAAATGGGAACTTAAACTTGCCTCGCTTGCCGGCCTTACCGAATTGTTTCATCATCTTACGCATCTCATTAAAGGATTTTACCATGCGGTTCACATCACTGATGTCTACCCCGGCTCCCTTAGCAATTCTATGCTTTCTAGATGGATTGATCAAATCTGGATTGGCCCTCTCCTCCGGCGTCATAGACCGAATCATAGCTTCCATTCTAGCCATGTTCTTCTCAGCCTGAGAAGTCTGCTCCTCGTCCATGTTCATGCCCTTCATCATGTTGCCACCCATATTTCCTAAACCTGGCAACATATTCATGATATTTCCAAGGCCTCCCATGTTACGCATCTGACTCATACTCTCTAAGTAATCATCATAGTCAAACTGAGCCTTCTTAAGCTTCTGGGTCATGGCCTTCGCTTTTTCCTCATCAATCTCAGCTTCCGCCTTCTCAATAAGGGTCAGCACATCTCCCATGCCTAGAATACGGGATGCCATACGGTCTGGATAAAATTGTTCCAGATCAGAAAGCTTCTCTCCCATACCTACGTAAAGAATCGGTTTGCCTGTAACTGCCTTAACAGAAAGTGCAGCACCACCTCTGGTGTCACCGTCAAGCTTTGTGACAATCACGCCGTCAATGCCGATCTTCTCGTCAAATTCCTTGGCCACATTCACTGCATCCTGACCAGTCATAGCATCAATTACCAAAATAGTCTGGTGTACAGTAACAGCTTTCTTAATCTCCTGAAGCTCTCCCATCATATCTTCATCGATATGAAGACGGCCAGCGGTATCTAAGATCACAAGATTATGACCATTCTTCTGGGCATGTTC
This sequence comes from Bacteroidaceae bacterium, assembly GCA_963597615.1. Taxonomy (GTDB): domain Bacteria; phylum Bacillota; class Clostridia; order Lachnospirales; family Lachnospiraceae; genus CAKRJP01. The sequence continues at coordinate 3,244 of CAVBQS010000043.1, read as the reverse complement.
TAAGGCAGCCTTTGCAATATTGGCAGGCTTATGGGAATCTCCCATGGAAAATACTTCTACCCCCTGCTTCTCACCATTCACCTGCAATTGCTTAATTGCAGCAGGGCGGTAAACATCACAGGCTACCAATAAGGGCTTTTTACCCTTAAGCTTAAACTTCCCTGCAAGCTTTGCTGTGGTGGTTGTCTTACCGGCTCCCTGAAGACCTGCCATCATGAGAACGGTAATACTCTTACCCGGCTGGAACTGAATCTCAGTGGTCTCAGATCCCATAAGACTAACCAGTTCTTCATTGACAATCTTAACCACCATCTGTCCCGGATTCAAACCATTCATAACGTCCTGTCCAATGGCTCTCTCCTGAACTTTCTTGGTAAAGTCCTTCACTACCTTGAAGTTAACATCTGCTGCCAGAAGCGCACGCTTAATCTCCTTCAAGGCTTCCTTTACATCATCTTCTGTAAGGCGTCCCTTGCTTCTGAGATTTTTAAAAACGTTTTGCAGTTTTTCTGTCAAGCTGTCAAATGCCATATTATAACTCCTCCAAAATCTCGCCGGATATTCTGCGAATCTCCCTTACAAATGCTGTAACATCCTGAGGTTCTCCATCTTTTATAAGGTCGTTGATCTCATCAACCTTCTCCCGAATAGAAAGAAACTTTTCTACAAGATGAAGCTTGTCCTCGTATCCTCTAAGGGTCTGATCACAACGCTTAATCAGATCATGAACTCCCTGGCGGCTAATGCCTGCCTCCCTTGCAATTTCTCCAAGAGACAAGTCCTCCGATATAAACTGTTCATAGATTTCCTTCTGATGACTGGTCAGGAGTTCCCCATAAAAATCATACAGCAATGTTTGTTCAAGAATTTCATTCACATTAATCACCTGTGCCATCATACAACAAGTCTCTTATGGGTGTCAAGTATTTTTTCTTTACACTTTATTTCCTCATTGATTTCATTATATAAATGTCGTAAACTATCCCTATAAAATATTCTTTTATTATAAAAAATAAGGATAGAAAAAGTTATGAATACAGAGACTCTCTACGACATTTTGGAAGTCAGCCCCAAGGCTTCCCTCCAAGAAATTACTCAGGCCAAAAATAAAATGGCGAAAAAATATCATCCAGACGCCAATATACGCCACGGTATTGATACTACAGACAAGATGCAACAGATTCTAGAAGCCTATAAGGTTCTCTCTGATGCTGATGCTCGCAGGGAATATGACAAAAGTCTCCTAGGAATAAATCCCAAAGCCAAGATGCAGACTTTTGATCTGCAACACCCAGAAAAAGATGCTCCAAGCCGCTCCAAAGATGCTCCCATGGTTCGCTGTTGGAAAGTATCCCAACGTCTCCATCAGGTGGTAACTGAAAGCGAGGAATTATTTAAAAATCATACAAAGACCCACAAGCTAACCAAGCTTTCTGAGCGGGCCAGCAAGTATACCAACTATTTAAAAAAGCACGGGATCTCGGAATCCTACTGGTATCCTGAAACAATGAACTGGCTCTTGTTTAGCTGGTACAAAAACAGGAATTATAGCATCGAACACCTTTTAAACCTCTACGATGCTTACCTAAAAGAAGAACTTAAACCCCTAGATCGTTTTAAAATGCAAAAGGAGCAGTTTAAATATCAACGGGCAGTAAAGCGCTTATGTAAATACTAAGTTTCTTATTCTTCTATTCAAGATATAAAAAATAAAATGGCGAAGGTCCCCACTTTTTACGGAGTCCCTCGCCATTTTATTTTTTATCTTAAATCTCTCTCAAGCTCTACTTTGCGAAGTTCTCTACGACGCTTTGCCTTTTCCCATTCCTCTTTTTCTTCTTCCGTCTCAAGTTCCAGACGGTTTACCGGAACCGGCTTATCATTCTCATCCAAAGCCACCAGAGTAAGAAAGGCCCGGTTCATAAGATCTCTCTTGCCTCCTACGTGCTCTACATAAGTGTCCACCTTCACTACCATTGAAGTAACTCCCACATAGGTAAGCTTTCCCTGAAGTACTAAAAGGTCATTTTGATAGGCCCCCTTTAGGAAGTTAAGATTATCTACACAGGCTGTGGTTACATTACATCTGGCATGACGTTTTCCAACTACTCCTGCCACCTCATCAATCCACTGCATTAGCATGCCGCCAAATAGACGTCCTGCTGCGTTTAAGTGGTTGGGTCTGACCAAATGCACAGATTCCACCATAGAATCTGAAACCTTCATTGTCATTCGTTCCAAAATAATTCCTCCTTTTTTCCTTTTTTTCATTTTTCGATTTTCCCAGAATGCTTTTATTATAACATAAAATTTGCTATACTATTTTCAAATTAAGCATTGTATCTAATAATGTCCATAATGCTAGGGAAGCAGTTTTCCCAAACATGAAAAAGAAGGAGATTTTACTTATGAGGAATATTAAGTTAACTATAGAATATGACGGAAGCCGCTATCAAGGATGGACCCGCCTGGGAAAAGAAGAATCCAACAATACAATTTCCAACAAAATTCTTGAAGTCCTAAAAAAGATGACCCAAGAAGAAGACATTGAACTTTTCTGTGGTTGCCGCACGGAAGTTGGCGTTCACGCATACGAACAAGTTGCCAATTTCAGAACTTCCTGCCAGATGAAGATTGCAGATATGAAGCATTATCTAAACCGCTATCTTCCTATGGATATTGCCATTACCAATGTATCAGAGATGAATGACAGATTTCATGCCCAGTTAAATGCCTCTTCAAAGGTTTATGTTTACCGTATGGCCATTGACGATGTCCCTAGTGTCTTTGACAGGAAATATATTTATCATTGTTTCCAAATCCCAGATAAGGCTTTAATGCAAAAGGCCAGCGAATATTTAATTGGGAAACATGATTTCAAGAACTTCTCTACTGTTAAAAGAAGCAAGTCTACCGTGAAAGAGATTTATGACATTGATATTTACTCTGATATAGAGGAAATGCAAATAATGATCCACGCCAATGACTTTCTTCATAACATGGCAAGAATTCTTGTTGCCACCCTTATTGATATTGGCTTAGGAAACCGACGTCCCGAGGCAATTGTTGAGATTTTTAAGGGCAACGAAAAAGCAAGTGACCCCTGTGATCCTAAGGGCTTGTATCTTCAGGAAGTACGCTATTCTAACTAAATTAGGATTTAGCTTCAATAGAACTTTAAATTATCGAGTAGGAGGGGGATTTGAATAATCCCCCGACCTCTCACACCACCGTGCGTACCGCT
>CAVBQS010000042.1:0-24042 GCA_963597615.1 Bacteroidaceae bacterium | reverse complement strand
CTGAAATATTGAATTTTCAAGGTTCAGCACACCTTATCGGTGTGGGAAGTTTGAGCTTATAATAAGATCCTAGACAGTTATTGTCAAAAATCCGAAGTACATCCATCTCGCCATAATCATCAAAATCTCGCAGCCTAGGGATTCTTCCAAGCTTATTTTTAAGGTTTGTATAGTTCTCCTTAATCAGCTTAATATCGCTAAAGTTTGCCCGATCCACAGAAGCAAAAATCCGTTTTCTGCTAATCTCATCAAAATGAACAGTAGAGGCTCCAGGAATCACCCTTCCACCCTCCATGATATATCTTCGGATATTATCCTTATTGTAGCTTCGGTCCCCAGACAAGGCGATTGGAATCATAAAGTTGTTCGTGTAATTCCCTATAAAATCTAGAATTACAACATATTCTTTTCCATTCGCCTTCCTCAGTCCACGGCCAAGCTGCTGAATAAATACAATCGGAGATTGTGTCGGCCGAAGCATAATCACCTGGTTTACTTCTACGATATCCACGCCCTCGTTTAATATTTCCACGGAGAAAATATAGTCTAAGAACTGGTATTCTGCCGATGCCTCCCCCTCATTCATGGCAAGTCTTTCAAAGGCGATCTGCCTCTCCTGCTCAGAGGCACTTCCGTTTAAGGCAATGGTTCGGAATTTCCGTCCTGTAGACGGATTCGTGATTTGATTAAATTTCTCCGACAACTCCTCCGTTTCTTTAATACTTCTACAGAAAATCAATCCCTTAACCCTATCGCCACTATAGCCATAATAATTGGCTTGATTTAGAATGTGTTTTACCCTTTCATCACTGGTAAGCATGGAGAAATCTCCTCCAGTTTCCGGATGATCTCCAATCACTTCTAAATCTGTAATTCCAAAGTAATGGAAGGGGCAGAGCAGGTTTTCCTCCATGGCTTGCTGCAACCGAATCTCATAAACGATCTGGTAATTAAACAGTTCATAGATATTTCTTCCCTCTACATGATCATCCCGCTTGTCCGGTGTAGCTGTCATTCCAAGCCACAGCTTGGGAGTAAAATGTTTCATAATTTTTTGATAAGTATCTGCAGAAACATGATGTGCTTCATCCAAAACAATGCAGTCAAAGGCATCTTTCTCATACTGGAGCAAATGTCTATCACGATTCAAAGTCTGTACTGTGGCAAAAACGTAATCTTTATCATAGTCATGGTTCTTTCCATCTACCAAGCCCATAGATACAGATTTTGCAAACACCTTTTCATAAGAATTCTTCGTCTGTTTGGCCAATTGGCTTCGGTGAACCAAAAATAAGACTCTCTTAAATCCCAGCTCTCTCATAGCAAAAGCAGAGGCGTAGGTCTTTCCAGTACCCGTAGCCGATATTAAAAGAGCCCTCTCCTCTCCAGCTTCGAGTATCTTTTTTAAATTACTAATAAATCCAACCTGCATGCTGTTAGGTTGCAATTTATATTTTTCAATAGAAGTAATATCATCAAGCTTTGCCACTTCCCGCTGATGCTTGATGATCTTGTATCGTTCCCTATAAGTTTCGTAGAATTCATCAAAGGATAGTGCAAAATCAGAATCCCATAGCCCACGAAACTCCGCTACAATTTCTTTTGCCATCTCACCCTGCTCAGTGGATATTAACTTCGTATTCCACTCCCTGTTGCTGGTAAGAGCTGCACTGGTAATGTTGGAGCTACCAATGATAATGCGGTAAATTTCTTCCTGCCTAAAAATATATCCCTTGGTATGAAATCCCTCATTCGAAGCTTCCACATCATACATTTTTAAGGCTATATTCGAAAGCTCATTCAGCTTCTTTAAGGCTCTAGGTTCACTGAAATTCAGGTAATTGGTTGTCAAGATCTGACCTTTTATATTCCTCTTCTCCAGTTCTTTTAGAGTTTGAAGGAGGGGCGTAATACCACTCATTGTAATAAAAGCAACACTAATCTGGAAGCCATCGCAGGCCAAAAGCTCATCCTCAATGGATGAGAGAACTTTTTTGCCCTCCTTGTGATTGTTGGAAACAAATTGTGGCCTATATAGGTTGCTTGAAACCACTGAGCCATCGATATATGCAGTTTCCAATCCCAAACGCATTTGGTCTAATTTTGCCATATGTATTTTCCCAATATTCTTTCTTTATATTCTTTCGCTTTCTGCTAATAATTCACTCATAGATAAGAATCGCCTCTACCTAGGCAAATTTCCCTTGCGAATGTTTTCTTGAATGATCTGATCCGTAACTTCATATAATTTCTCAGATCCCAATTTTGTCTTTCTCTGCCTTTTATAGATCGTCTCAGATGTTACACCATGCTCCTTCCAATCTCCACCATTATTGCTGTTGTTTAATATAAGAGGCTGCAAATTATCCATGGCACGGGCAAACTTTGCCTCAGGAGTCTGATATTCTTCAAATTCATCAAACAAGGCAATTAACTCTTTTTTCTGGTCTTCCGGAAGCAAGGAATAAATCCGTTCCTTCGCCGCATCTTCCCTGGCTTTTTGAGTTGCCAGCCCTTCCGCATCATAGGCATAGGTATCTCCAGCATCTATCTCTACAATATCGTGAATCAGACACATAAGCATAACTTTTGCAATATCCACTTCCTCGTTGGCATATTCTCGAAGCAAATATGCCATGATTGCCATATGCCACGCATGTTCTGCATCGTTCTCGTTTCTTCCTTTCCCCGAGAGATGGGTTTGACGAAATATATTCTTTTCTTTATCTATTTCAAGAGAAAACTCCAATTGTTTTTTCAATCGTTCATCCATAAATCTATCTCATCCTTTCATTATTTTTTATACAACAACTTCCAAAATTCTTTTTCCTTGGTATTCCAAATCCCCAATTCCACTCTTTTTATTTTTATTAAAATTAAAGCTTAACAGGTATCCTTTGTCCTCTTTATAATATTCCAGGTATTCAAACACCTGCTGGATGCCTCGCATATGATATTCATTTCCACGCCATATTTTAAGCTCAATAACAAACTGCTTTCCTTTATAGTCCACAATGATATCTGTCCGCCTATTGTCTCTGGTTCTTGCCTCTATATAATAATTTCCAGTCCCATTAATGATAGGGTTTAAATATAAAAGAAACAATTTTCTTCCATTTTCTTCAACAAATTTCTGGTCATTATCTGAATAGATTTCTTCATAATATTCGTAAAATTTCTTCATCACCAGATCCATCTGAAGCATCCCTGCCACAATAAATTGGTTACGATTTGAAGTAGTCTCTATGTACATTTTGTTATTCACAGCCATTTCCGCCAAAAACAGATCATAAAGCTGGGTTTCAAAAATTCGATTTGCTACTGCAACAATGCCGTTTTTGTCCTTCAAAAAACCAAATGTTACACCTAAATCCACCATAGGTGTTTCTCTTTTAAATGGGAAATCAATTCCACCAAAAAGAATATGTTGCAGCATCTCTTTTAACTGCGGATAATCCAGAAGTTTCTTGGTCATATCATCAAATAAGGTATTGGGTTCTTTCAAAAGCAGTTTAACAGCTGCTAGAATTCCCTCTCTTGTCCAAGCTGCTCTTCTAGTAGGATACTCTTTCGTTCCTGCCACTCTTTCCTCTGTAAGTTGACAGATTCTAGAAACCAGATATGGATATCCAGACGTATAATCATACAGCAGCTCAACAATTTCTTTAATGTTCATTCCTGTGTGATAGTCTTCTTCATATGCATTCAACATAGTTTCTATCTGCTGCGAGCTAAAACTCATATCTACTAGAAAATCAACTGCTATATTCCAGGGACTGTTATATTTTGATTCCTCCTGTGGATGTAATTTTAATTTCAAAGTTTTTATATCATAAACACCGGCAAGAATAACCGACTGAAATGTCTGGTCTTTCCCTTGTTGCCACCTTAGATATTTATCCCTCAATAGCCCTAAAAAAGACAAGAAAATCTGATTATCCGAGCTTTTATCTACCTCGTCAATCATCAAAATAACTTTCTTCTGACACTGGCTACATAGTTCTGTAATCTTTGTTCCCAGAGACCGCATGGGAAACTTTTCTGACAGAGGTTGATTCCACATTGCAAGAAGTTTCTCAGGCACTTCTTGTACTCTCAGGCATTCCCCAATATCCATCACAAGCCCCTCTGCTAAACTTTCAAGAGACTGGAAATATTCGTCTGCCGCCTCAAAACTAAGGCTTAACACCAAGTAATCTTCTCGTAAACGTTGCTCCAGCAAATAGAGGGTTGTGGTCTTCCCATACTGTCTCGCACGATTTATTATAAAATAGCTTCCCTGCTCTATATATTCTCTTACAATTAAGTCAAGCCTCTGACTAATGTCTACCATATAATTTTTTTCCGGAATGCAAATTCCAGTAACACAAAATCGTTTAGGCATATGGGATTCTCCTTTTCTCCATAAAAACCCTACAGTTTCACTTTCTTTCATTGTAACATATTATCTCGTCCATTGCTTGCTATAAAAAAAGAGTAGCCCGAAAGGAGCCTTTTGCGCCCCTCCACTGCTACTCATTTTTTTACTCATAATAAATCTGCCTATCGCCATCAATGCAGTTTCCCATGGATTTTTCAATCCAGGCTATAGCACCCTCCACATCTCTATCTCTGACATAGGTCCACATCTTATAATTGCTCTCATACAAGGCCTCTAAGCCGTACAAGCTACAATACCTCTCCCACATGGCAAAGATTGGGGTTCTAAAGGACTGTATAATCAAAGGTGCTAATACATTGCCGGACATTAATGCAAACTCATGCTGGAATTCAAAGGCCGCCTCTATGGCCTCCGAGCTTTTATTTGCCTCTTTTATCTTACTTACAATCTGATGCAAAAGTTCAATGTCTTCCTCACTGATAGTAGGCAGGCAAAGTCTTGCCACCAGGGTGTCCAAGGCAATTCTTATTTCAAAGATGGACCGAATCTCATCATTGCGAAGGCTACCTCCATTGTATTTCATAATGGACAGCAACGTCTCAATGGTTCCTGCTCTTCTATAATCAGCCACGTAGGTACCGCTTCTAGGCTTCACAATAAGAAAGCCCATTCTCTGAAGGTCTGCGATTCCTCCGTTTACCACCGCTCTGCTAACTTGCATTTTCTCTGCTAATTGTCGCTCCGGCGGTAACTTTTCTCCTATTTTTAATTTTCCTGACAGGATCATATGCTGCACCTGTTCCACAAAAAGTTCTCGAAGTGAGGGTGAACTGATTTTCTGAAATTCCATCTGCCGTCTTCAACTTTCCGACCAGCTAAGATTATTCTGCTCTTGACATAGCAACCTGGAAATCTTTCTGATCTGTAAATATCTCATTCTTATAAGGATTCTTCTTCTGCTCTTTTGCCCGTTTAATAATAAAGGCCAGGCAAAGCACATTTGCTATTAAGGCAAGGACTGCTATAAATCCCTGCATAGTTGGGTTGGCTACACTTGGACGCACTGCACTGTCCATAACGCCGTCACTATACAGGACTGGGATTACCGAGAATCTGCTGGCATCCTGGAACAATGGAAATACCTGGGCAAACATACACCACAAAGCAAGGGTATTGGCACGGTTCTGGATCCATCCACCTTTGTTCCAAAGGGCATTGGCAAAGGTAGGTGCAAGAAGAAGGGCCAGTCCACAATACCAGGTATGGGTGGTCAGGTTATTGTAAGTATATTCAAAGTTCCAAAGATCATAGGCAATGATAAAGCACCAGGTCATATCTGGCCAAAGCATATCCTTCTTATCCTTGGAAGAATAGATTCCCCACCAGCCTGTCATACAGAAAATATTTAAAAGGCCTGCAATACCATTTACCCAGTTCCACCAGCCCCCATAGAGCCATACATTTTCAGAAGATAACCACCAACGGTCTCCATACTCAGCCAAGGCCATAGCGCCACGTACACCGGACTCAAAATCGCTGACAACAGCAATCAAAATATTAATAGCAACAATTACAAAAGGGAATACCTTAAACCATTCTGTTTTTCCAATTCCCCATTTGTATTTTAACATCATAAAACCAATACATCCAGCCGTTGCCGCATACAATTTGGCATAATGGAACCAACTGGTCATGTGCACATAGGTGTCATTATTTAAGGCCCAATCCATTCCCATAGCGGCGCATACGTAAATTGCAATAAAATATACAGTAAGAATTGCAGGAAGTACAAAGAAACAGATAATTCCTCCCGTCTTAGTTCTTCTTGCAAATTCATTGGCCAGTACAAGACCGGTAAATACTAAGAGCCAGCCTAGAAGTTGCCATCCAGCACCCTCTCCATAAATTTGAAATAACATAATCCTTCTCCTCCTTTTTTACTCTTCCACCTATTTTTTTCAACAGGCTTCTATTTCTTTAATATTAAATTCGTTTCCTGTAAGCAAATAAGTCTTCTCACTGGAACAGTAGGGGCAGATCCGCCCATGTTCTACTGTCCCGTAAGTTTTATTGCAGTCCTGGCAATAGGTCACCGCCGGTATTTCCACCGTAATAAGTTTAGCATCCTTGATAAAATCATACTTTTTTACTGCCCAATTCCAGCAGTTTTTCAGATAGGAATCAATGACCCCTGACACTTCCCCTACTTCCAGGGTTACACTTGCAATCTCTTTCAGTTTGTTTTCTATGGCAACAGTCTCAAGACTGTCAATAATATGAAATACAATTCCAAGTTCATGCATATAGATCTACTTCTCTTTCTTGCCAAATTTAATCTTAATGGCCCTTTTTGCTGCATATGGCAAAATAGTCTTCATCTTATCTTCTGACTTCACCATCTTACTGCAGTCTGGATTCTCCCGGTATAAATGAATGGCGTCAAATTCACACTTAGTGGTACAAATTCCACAGCCGATACATTTATTCTCATCTACCACGGAAGCTCCACAGCCCAAGCATCTTGCAGTCTCTGCCTTTACCTGCTCTTCTGTAAATGTCAGATGGGCATCTCTAAAGGAATGTTTTGCATCCTTTGTTTTATCCATTCCAGGAATTTGTCTGGATCCATTGTCATATTCTGTAATATCTAAGTTCTCTTTATCGAGTTCTATAAACTGGCGACGGTTTCTTCCAATGGTCAAGCTACTATCTGGCTGCACAAAACGGTGAATGGAAATAGCTCCTTCTTTTCCGGCCGCAATGGCATCAATGGCAAATTTTGGTCCTGTGTACACATCGCCACCTACAAAAATATCTGGCTGGCCGGTCTGATAGGTTAAGGAATCTGCCACAGCACCATTTCCTCGTCCCAGTTCAACCTTAGAGCCTTCCAAAAGATCGCCCCATAAGATCTTCTGTCCCACACTGAAATATACATGGTTACAAGGAACTTCTCTGGTATCATTTTCATCATAAACCGGAGCAAACCGTCCATTTTCATCCAATACAGATAGGCATTTTTTCAGGATAATTCCAGCTACCCTTCCATCTTTTACAAGAACTTCCTTAGGGCCCCAACCGCAGTTAATCTGAACCCCTTCTTCTTCGGCTTCTACAATTTCTTCTAGGGATGCAGGCATCTTATCTCTGCTTTCCAGGCAGTACATAGCAACAGAATCTGCGCCACAGCGGGTACTGGTTCTTGCAACGTCAATGGCTACATTTCCACCACCGATTACTACAACCTTGCCGGAAATTGGATAGGTCACATCTTCGCTGACTTTCTGAAGAAGGTCTACTGCCGACATGGTGCCCTCTGCAGTTTCTCCTGGAATCCCCGGAAGCCTTCCTCCCTGGCAGCCAATTGCCAGGTAAAATGCTTTATAGCCTTCTTTTCGAAGCTCTTCTAGAGTAATGTCTTTGCCTACTTCTACGCCACATCGAATCTCCACTCCCATAGCCTTGATTACATCGATCTCGGCATCAATAATATCCTTCTCTAATTTGAAGGAAGGAATTCCATAGCGGAGCATTCCTCCCGGCTTTTTATTTTTCTCAAATACCACTGGCTTGTATCCCTTTTCTGCCAGATAGAATGCACAGCTAAGTCCTGCTGGACCTGCTCCGATAATTGCTATTTTTTCATCAAAGAGCCTTCCTGTGGTAGGAGGTACAATCGGTGGAATGTATCTTGTTTCTGCATCAAGATCTTGCTGGGCAATAAATTTCTTTACCTCATCAATAGCAACAGCCTCATCGATGGTGCCTCTGGTACAGGCATCTTCACAACGTCTATTACAGATTCTTCCGCAAACTGCCGGGAAAGGATTTTCCTTCTTAATAAGGGCAAGAGCTTCCTTGTATTGGCCCTGGGCTGCTTTCTTTAGGTAACCTTGCACTGCAATATGGGCCGGACAGGCAGTCTTACACGGTGCCGTTCCTGTATCATAACAATTAATCCGGTTTTTATCTCGGTAATCCTCACTCCATTTTTCCGGTCCCCATTTAGCTGCATCCGGAAGTTCCTGCTTGGGATATTCCACCTCGCCGTCTTTGGTACACAACTTTTGTCCCAACTTTACTGCACCTGCCGGACAATATTCCACGCAGCGCCCACAAGCCACGCAGTCCTTTTTTGAAACCCTGGCCACATAAGCTGACCGGGACATATTCGGGGTATTAAATAACTGGGAGGTACGAAGGGCATAACAGACATTCACATTACAGTTACAGATGGCAAAAATCTTGTCCTTACCATCAATATTGGTAATCTGGTGGACAAAGCCATTATCCTCCGCCCGTTTAAGGATCTCCATCACCTCATCATAGTCAATATATCTTCCACCTTTTTGCGTCTCCACCACGTAATCTGCCATGTCTCCCACAGCGATACACCAATCTGCCGGATCATCTGCACACCCCTCGCCATAAGTTTTTCTGGAAAGTCTGCAAGAGCACGGACTGGCTGCATATTTGCCTTCGTATTTTTTCAGCCAATGGGAAATATGTTCAATGTCCACAGACTGATTCTCCATCTCAATGGCCTTCTCTACAGGAATAACATGCATTCCGATTCCGGCTCCTCCAGGAGGCACCATAGGTGTTACCTTTTCAAGTGGAAGCCTGGACATCCGCTCAAAAAACAATCCCAATTCCGGATGTTCTTTTAAATTCTGCTCGTTCATATTGAAAAATTCTGCACTTCCAGGTACATACATAGGAAGCACATACTGCTTTTCATGCTTTGGATTCTCCCAGTTATATTCTAAAAGTCCGATTCTACTCATCTCATCCAAGAGACTCTGGAGCTTTTTTGCATCCTTTTTCGTAGTCTTTAAAAGCTGTGGAAATGTCATGGGTTTGCGCACCTTCATCTTAAGCGCCACCTCTGCCATCTCATCTGTCACAACTCCGGCAAGCCCCCAATATTCCGGATCTTCAGTTGTAACCTTGTGCCCGATTCTGTCCGTAATCTTTTGCCCCAGCTTTAAAATAAGTTCTCTTTCTTCCGCCATAGCTTCACTCCTTCTTTCAACCTTATGCCTGCCAATTTTTCACTTCTTCTAAAAGCCATTCACACCAGACATTCACGCCCTCTCCGGTTTTTGCACAGATGGGAATAATCTTGGCCTTTGGATTCCGCATTAAAATATTTTCCTTACATTTTTCCATATCAAAATCAAAATAAGGAAGCACGTCTGTTTTATTGATCAAAACCACATCACAGATAGAAAACATCAGTGGATATTTTAAAGGTTTGTCATCTCCTTCAGGAACACTTAAGATCATGGCATTCTTCACCGCACCGGTATCAAATTCTGCCGGACAGACTAGATTTCCCACATTCTCAAGAACAGCCAGGTCTAAATCTCCAGTTCCAATTCCCTCAAGTCCCTGGGCCGACATATCAGCGTCCAAATGGCACATACCACCGGTATGCAATTGAATTGCCTTCACTCCCAAATCAGAAATTGTCTTGGCATCCACATCGGAATCAATATCTGCCTCCATAACCCCGATCTTAATTTGATCCTTCAAAATCTCAATGGTTCTTGTTAGGGTTGTTGTCTTACCAGATCCCGGGGAAGACATAAGATTCAAAAGAAAAACCTTTTTCTCTTTTAATTCTCTCCTAACCTCATCCGCCCTCTTATCATTATCAGCAAATACACTCTGTTTAATCTCAATGGTTCTAAAATCCCCCATGTCGCACACTCCTTTTACTGGTTGTTCCAGTTTTTGTTATATTTTTATCATTATATTCTTTTGCACAAATCATGTCAATCAGTCCCTGTTTTTTTATACACATTCTACGATAATATCTATTATCTATCTTCCAACAAACCCTTGCTTTCATTCTGTCATCTGGTATAGCCAGTTCCAAAACATCCATGCAAACTTCTACTTGACGGTATGATTTTATTGTGTTACTTTCAAACTAAGTCACATCTAAAGGAGGATTTAATATGGCATGCTTTATAGCTCCAGCTGCGGAGGCTATCGTTGTCTCAGCCGTCAGACTCATTCACGAAAAAAAAGAACAAATTGATTTGAAGGAGACGCCGGAAGTTTCCCTTCAAACTTCTGCCTGTTCTGATCACACACGCAAAACTCAGGAGATTTCATTTTCCACTTATCTAATGTCCAAGCTCCACATCCTAAGCAAGCTCTTATGGGGCGGCTGCTTCTTGCTTTTGATCGAGCATATTTGGCACGGGGAGATTGTTCCTTGGTTCCCCTTCTTCACCGCTGTTCAGACACCGGAAGGAAGCATGCAGATGTTTTCTGAGATTGCCACGGTAGGAACCACCATGGCTCTTGTGGTAACCCTTGCCTGGCTTGCAGGATCTATGCTTTGCTATCAGAGAGATAAAAAGGCAAACTTACAATCTACAACAGTAAGGGAGGGATAAGCCATGTGCCTGATTCTCACCTTTATCGCTGCAATTATCACCACAGCACTTTATTATTTATATCCAAACTTTTCTAGAAGATTCTCTCTGGAATATTTAACTTTAATGTATTGGGGAGCATCTCTTATGTGGAGCGTAGATGGTTTTTTCCGTTTAATGGAAGGGGAAAGCTTTTTTGAATTGACCATGAACGATACCCTTCTTGGGATTTTGATCATCTTCTGCGGACTGGCCTTTACAGCAGCCCGCACCATGATCCACAAAAAAGCTACAAGATAAAATTAAAAGTTTAAAAGCCGCACAGGTTGGAGAAACCTGTACGGCTTTTATTAAGATATGAAGGTTAAATAAAGGTTTATGGCTTTTTTATTCGGAAAATTTTATAAGTTTTCCTGGAAGAATTTCTCAATTGCAGCGCAAGCTTCTTCCTCATCCGCTCCCTCTACTGTAATGGTAACTTCTGCACCCTTTTTAATTCCCATTGACATAATCATCATCATCTGAGTTGCAGATACCGTTCTTTCTTCTTTTGTAAGAGTAATCTTACTTTCAAATTTCTTAGCCTCTTTTACCAAAAGTCCTGCCGGTCTTGCATGAATTCCTAATTCGTCATTAATTGTATAGTTAAAAGTTTTCATATTGTCTGCTTCCTCCCAATTAGTTTTGTCCGTAGTATGAATTTGCTCCATGTTTTCTAAAGTAATGCTTGTCCTGAAGCTCCTGTGGTGCAGGTTTTACCTCTGGATTGATCTGCTCACAGCGGGCTGCCATCTTAGCAACTTCTTCTAGTACCACTGCATTGTGGACTGCCTCATGGGCATCTTTTCCCCAGGCAAAGGGTCCGTGGTTTTTGCAAAGAACTGCCGGCACCGCCTCGTAATCTTTATCCTTAAACAAGTCAACGATCAAGAGTCCTGTATTCTTTTCATACTCATCAAATTCCTTACCTTCTAGGCATCTTGCACATGGTACTTCTCCATAAATATAATCTGCATGGGTAGTTCCATAGCATGGAATTGCTCTTCCTGCCTGGGCCCAGCTGGTAGCCCAAGAAGAATGGGTATGAACCACCCCACCAATATTAGGGAAAGCCTTGTAAAGCTCCAAGTGAGTTGCGGTATCAGAAGAAGGATTATACCTTCCTTCGATCTTATTTCCTTCAAGATCCATAACTACCATATCTTCCGGAGAAAGTTTATCATAATCAACACCGCTTGGCTTGATTACAAAATAGCCGGTCTCTCTGTCAATGGCACTTACATTTCCCCATGTAAATGTAACAAGATCATATTTAGGAAGATCCATATTTGCTTCATATACTTCTTTTTTTAATGCTTCTAACATTTTTATCTTTGGCCTCCTGATTACTCTGTAATAGTATAAAGAGCTACTTCATCAATCTCACGATTGGTAGATACCAACATATCTTTTCCATCTTTAACATAGTGGTAGACATTTGCCGATCCGCAGTCACGGTCAATATATTCCATCTCATAAGTTTCTTTTTCTTTGTTATAGGCAAATGCCATCAGGTCTCTTTCCGCTTTTCTGTGGCCTGTTACAAATGCAGGCTTGCCGCAAAGGCTGCCACCGAAAATTGAGTGAAGGAAATCTCTGCTCTCGCCAAATTCATAAACCATCTCAAAGATACCGTCTTTCTTCTTATAGAAACGAACTTTATCTCCATGGAAGGGTGCAATCACTGCAAGCTCTTTCTCTCCATCTTCATCAAAGTCAACTAAAACTGCATCACTGGCTGCATCGGTAGTCAATGTACGAATCTCCCACTCTCCATCTGCCTCTATCGGTGGAACAAACTGGAAGACACCGCCGTCACAGGAAATTACGCTTGTCTGCACGCCCTGATCCTCTACCTTGTAGTAGCCATGATTTTTCAACATTCCGTCTTTAATGACTTTAAGTTCTAACTGGTGGTCTTCATCAAAGTCACTTAAATCCTCCGGAAGAACTGCTGCATATACCTTACCTGGGAATCTCCAGTCGTCTTTGTATTCGTGATCTGACTTTAAGGCGCATGCGATCAGATATCTTACCCCATTTCTCTCTAAAATATCAAAACGGTGTACAAACGGAAGATCTACCAAGGTCTTTACTTCCCAATTTCCTTTTTCGATCGGCGTTACCTTTACAATCTTAGCTTCCTTAGAATCATTAGGAGAGTAGAATTTGTGAGTTGCCAGGAACTGTCCATCTGTTCCGGGAACCTGAACCATAGTCATAACTCCGCCTGGTTCTTCCCAAACTACATCTTCCTGATTTCCCTCTGTGTCAAACAAAAGACACTTGTCTACCTTCTCTGCTGCCACTAGTATGTGGTCTTTTCCCTGATAATGCAAAGGAGCAATTGAATAACATTTTGTTAAATTAGAAATTACTTTTTTTTCGATTTTCATGATGCTTTCTCATTTCCTTCCGTCTGTCTATCTAAAATTTCTGACATCATTTGAATTGCAAATTTCAGATCTTCTTTCCAGTCCTCATTTCCTTTGTACCAGAACTCGGTTACATATCTGCGAATTCCTAAATCCCAGGCCTTTGCAATTGCCGCCTCAAAATCCACATGGCCTGTTCCATATGGGATCTCTCTATATTTTCCCGGTACCGTTTCCTTCAAATGAAGAGATGTAATATTGCCTCTACCAAGCTCCATGTCTTCTAGCACGTCAGACTTATACTGCACTGCCGCGTTGGTGAGATTTCCTATATCCGGATATACTTTCAGATAATTGGAATCGCACAGTACTACATATTTCATAGCCTTCTCTACGGTATTCATAAATTCATTTTCCATAGTCTCAAGTCCCAGGATCACGCCGGCCCGCTCTGCCATCTGTGCTCCTATTTTGAGATTGGTAAGGAATCTTCTCTTAGTCTCCACCGTAGATGGCTCATAGTAGACATCATATCCAGGAATCATAACCACTCTTACTCCCAGATCATCTGCTAACTGAATGGATTTTTCCAAAATCTCCATTCCTCTCTCGCAATATTCTGCTTTGTCATTTCCAAGAGAATACTTAGTCAGGGCACTGACGCACATGGTACGGATTGGAAGTCCAATCTCATACATAGCCTTAACAAGATCAAAGCGTTCTTCTTTTGTCATATCCAAACGTTGTATTTTCTCTTCCGTAGCATCAATACTAAGTTCTATATAATCATATCCAGCCTCTTTGGCAGCCTGAAGTTTTTCTCTCCAAGTCAGATCCGATGGCATGGACTTTTCATACAGTCCTAATGAATATGCCTTCATGCTGTCTTCCTCCCATTTCACAGCATTCGACATAATCAAAATCCTTTTTATTTTCCAAAATCGCTTTTTCTTACTATGTGTAATTGCACGCCACAAGCCCGGAATTTTTCCAACTCCTCTTCCGGTGCCAATTCATCTGTTATCAGATGCTGAATTTTTTCAATTCCGCAGCTGGTAAAACTGCTGTTTTTTCCTATTTTGGTGTGATCAGCCAGGATATAAACACCCTGGGCCGCATGATCGATCATGAGCTGGTTCACATTTACTTCGTTAATGATCTCCGTAGTCATTCCTATGGATGTGCTGATACCGGAGCATCCCACAAAGGTTTTTCTTGCAAAAATGTTCTGAAGATTTTGTACGGCAAAATCTCCCACCATTGCCTCCTTTGGATATCGCAGTTCCCCACCGGTGAGAATAATATTAACCCCGTTTGCTTTATCATGATTGATGGCTTTTCCGTTATTGGTGATAACTGTAACATTCTCACTTTCTACGTATTTTATTAACTCCAAGGCATTGCTACTGGTGTTAATAAAAATGGTATCTCCCGACTCAATCAACCTAGCCGCATAGCGGGCAATTAATTCCCGGTATAAGGTCACCTCGTCTATTTGATCCTCTTTTTTATCCCTTACAGCAGCCCCTCCATAGAATCTTCGAATTTTCTTCTCTTCTTCCAAAACCCTCATATCCCTACGGATGGTTACTACCGATACCCCTAAAAGCTCTGCTAACTCGTCCGCCTTAATCTCTGGATTTTGGGTAAGCAATTCAAAAACCTTCTGTCGTCTGCTGTCCACATAGGCCTTTTCTCTTTTCATCTTTTATAACCTCATTTTTCTATTTTGCAAGTCCATTTTTTCACAGGCTTTCTCACCATCATTATTCCACTTTTTATGAACTTTGTCATTACTTTTTTGACTATTTGTCGTAAAAAAGGTTAAAAAAAATAAGTCCAGGCATTTTAAGCAATTTTTCCATTAAAATAGGTGCTCCGCTCCCTATGCGGAGCACCCTGGATTTTCATTATGTCGAAACAACCATAATTAATCAATAATGCCGTGTTCTTTCATTTTCTGTTCAATTTCCTGAGCAGACATAATATTTCTCAGTCCAATTACCTGAGTTCCCTTCTTCTCTGCATCCTTGAACATGTTTGCAAAGTTCTGTGCACAGAATACTACATCATACTGAGCTGCTGCTGTCTTTCCCTCTGACAATGCACAATGGTGAATC
Source organism: Bacteroidaceae bacterium (assembly GCA_963597615.1). Classification (GTDB taxonomy): domain Bacteria; phylum Bacillota; class Clostridia; order Lachnospirales; family Lachnospiraceae; genus CAKRJP01. Next base: position 8,735 of record CAVBQS010000042.1, on the reverse strand, counting down.
TTTCCTGGCTTTAATCCTACTTTGTCAAGAACCTTCTGCATAGTCATCTTCATCATCAAGCTAGATCCTGCTCCATTTGCACAACATACCAAAAAACTCATATTTTCTTTTGCCATTTTTACATCCTCACTTTCTGCCAGTTGCCTGACTACCTTTTCTAATTTTACTTATAATTATATTTTTATGCGTTCTGTTTTGCTTTTAATTCTTTGTATGCTTCATAATCTTCTGTCATCATGAAGTAACCTTCTTTATTTCTTCTGTACTCAATCTGTGGAATAGCAAGAAGTACAACTGCTACTACAACTACACCAGCATAGCTTAAGAACTTCATAACTACTGTCATTACCGGCCATACAACTGCCCAGTCCCACATTCCAAGGTATCCGCCGTAAGCTGCCATTCCAACCCATCCGGCAATTAAGGCTGAACCGAATACCTGGCAAAGGCCCGAAAGGAACGGAAGGATCAGGGCTGCTTTGACACCACCTTTTTCATTTGCAAAGATTGCAATGGTTGCGTTATCAAAGAATACCGGTACGAATCCGCAGATTACAAGGGTTGGACTCTTAAGTACGATCAAGAGTGCAATTGCAATAATCTGTCCAAGGAAACCTGCAAGGAATCCAAGAGGTACAGCGTTTGCTGAACCAAATCCGAAGATAACGGCACAGTCAACTCCAGGAACAGAACCTGGGAGAAGCTTGTCTGCAATACCCTGGAAGGATGCTGTCAGCTCTGTTACGAATGTACGAACACCAAGCTGAAGAATTGCCAGGTATACTGAGAAGTACAAACAGGTCTGGATTACATAGAAGAGCATAGAAGCCTCTTCTGCAAGGAATCCCTGCTCTACCAAATAATCTTTACCAAGGATGCATAGAATTGCACCAAAGAAGATCAGCATCAAGATGGATGTACATACCATATTTTCATTGAAGATGGACATGAATCCTGGAAGTTCCACATCATCAATCTTCTTAACTTCTTTACCATCTTTTTTCTTACCAAAAAGCTTCTCTGCCAGCCAGTAGTTTAAGGCAACACCAAACATCTGCTGATGAGCAAGGGTAAATCCTGCACCGTCTGTTACTTCCTGACATGGCTTAATAAGAAGGTTGGCACCAACTGCCCAGTAAGCACCAAGAATAACTGCCATTACAACAATCAATGCTACATTGTGAGTAAGAAGTCCCGGCAATGCGAACATGATGAGCCAGTAAGCAGTTGCAGCCTGCTGAACCTGTACGTGACCTGTGGTAAACAGAGCACGAAGTTTTGTTACTTTACTAAAACGAACTAACAAAATGTTTACAATAAATGCGATAAGAAGAAGGATCATGGCATCTCCAAAGCCCTTACCGAAGACTTCTTCTACACCAGCGGTTACTGCATTCTGACCAAAGTATGGGTCAATAACCATGGCGTCTATCTCAAATACGTCTTTTAATCCTACCAATACAGGACGGAAGTTACTTACCAGTCCTGATGAACCAACGGTCAAAATCAGGTATCCAACAATAGCTTTTATTACACCTGCCAACACATCATACCAAGGTTTCTTTAATAAGATATAACCAATCATTACGATCAAACCGATCATGAATGCTGGCTGTTCCAAAATATTTGTCGCAAAATACGACCACACATTCATCAAAATATTCATCTTGTTTCCCCTTCACTCTGAATTCCTTTTACAGATATTTTTCCTGAAGTTTCAAAAGGTCTTCAGGTCCTTTCGTCTTTTTCAGATCTTCGATTAAATCCTCGTTAGCCAACATCTCTGCCAATCTTGACATATTGTTAAGATGCTGCTCCGGATTACAGGATGCAAGAGTAAAGAACAAGGATGCATCCTTTTCCGGATCTTCCGGATCAAAGCTTACCGGCTGTTCCAATTTCATAAAACCGATCGCAGTCTTATGTACTCCCACCGCATTTTCCTGGGAATGGGGCATTGCCACACCAGGAATAATTACAATATAGGGTCCATATTTTTCAACACATTTAATAATATCTTCTTTATAATTTGCCTCAACTGTTCCGTCTGCCTCTAAGGATTCACAGCTCATGCGAATGGCGTCCTTCCAGTCTTTGGCGCTCTCTGCAAATTTACAATGCTTACTCTCGACGAATTCCTTTAACATGGTTTTCTCCTATCTGTGATCAATCTCAATCTTACAGGCATGAACGGAACGGAATGTTCTGTGGAGCCTCGAAGCAATCCTCGAATCCTCTTCTGTGGTGATAGTAGATCTTATCCTTGTCTGCCGGATAAGTATACTTACCACCTACCTGCCAGAAGAATGGATGGAATTTATATTCGTTACGATCTTTCTTGAAATCATAGAGAACCTTAATCTCATCACAATCTGCCTGGAAGTTGGTCCATACATCCCAGTGAATCGGAACTACAACCTTACACTTTAAGTTCTCTGCCATACGAAGGATATCAATAGAAGTCATCTTATCCTGCATACCGATTGGATTCTCACCAAAGGATCCAAATGCCACATCAATATCATAATCCTTACCATGTTTTGCAAAGTAGATAGAGAAATGGGAATCTCCGGAATGGTAAATATTTCCACCCGGTGTTTTTACTAAGTAGTTAACGGCCTTGTCATCCATATCAGTTGGGCAGACACCTGTAAGTTCCTCTCTGTCCGGTCCTGTCTTATCTGTTGTTACGATACAGGTTCTGTCAAATGAATCAAGAGCCACGATCTCGATGTCTTTAATCTTAATTGTATCACCAGGTTTTACTGTAATGCAACGCTCTACAGGCACGCCCCACTTCTGCCATAACTCAACAGATTTCTTTGGTCCGATAAATGGTACCGGAATCTCCTTTCCGTTCTCATCTGTTGTAGTCATACCACTCTGGATTACATGAGCAGCCCACTCTGCTGACATATGATCCTGATGATAATGTGTTGCCAGTACTGCATCTACCTTCTTAAATGCAAACGGATCAATTACGAATGGTACATTACGAAGGTTTGGCTGCATTGCTCTTCCGCCGCACATGTTAGCCATCTGATGTCCAACCTTCATCTTTCCATCACCGTGGGTACGCTTTCCGTTTCCGCACCACAAGTCGATGGTGATGTTGGTATCAGCCGGAGTCTTAAACCAAACACCTGTACATCCAAGCCACCACATAGCTACATTTCCTGGAGCAACTACTTCATTCTCGATGTCCTCTACAAGCCAGGTTCCCCACTCTGGGAATGTACTGTTAATCCAACTCTCTCTTGTCATTTCACTAATTTTGCTCATTTGAACCCTCCTCCTAAATAGTTCATATAAACTTGATTTATTTGTTCCTTTACCTGTGTTATATCACCTTTTATGATTCTCATCAAGTTTTTTATATGACCATTCATTGTTTATATGACCGTTTTGATATTTTTTATATATTGCATAATTGTCTCCCATTGTTTTTGTGCATTATTACAAGAGATTTTTTCATAAAAAAGGAGATTTCAAGCCACTCTCCCTTCCAGCAGCTTTAAATCTCCTGTTTTTTACTTATTTTTCACATTGTAAAATTCATATAATCAATCATTTGCCAGCAAACAATCAATATTCACTTCATCGTATGATCGTATCAAAGGGTATTTACTTTCTCCTTGGACTTCTTCCCCCTTTGTGTACCAGATTCCCTTGAGTCCATTCTCACTGGCACCTTCCACATCCTTTGTAAGGCTATCTCCAATAAAGACACATTCCTCTGCCCGAACCTTGGCCTTCTCCACACAGACTTCAAAGAAATGGGTATGGGGTTTCTCCACACCTGCCTCCTCGCTGGTTACAATAAAATCTACGTAAGGAGCCACTCCAAGAGCCTCCAACTTCTTATATTGAATATAAGCTGTCATATCCGTTCCAATACCTATACGAATATTTCTCTTTTTTAATTCTTTTATAAATTCCAAGGACCCCTTTGTAGGCTGGGACTGGCGGATCAAAGTGTCCCAATAGGCATGGTACATATTAAGAGCATGGGGAAACAAAGGCTGTCCCATAAGCTCCAACATGCATTGGGTTCTAAGAAGGCGGCTGTGAATGGCTGCTACCTCACTTCCAATCCTATTAATTACAAGCTGGCCTGACTTTTTATAATACTGATCCATCTCTTCTCTGCTAATACCAAAGACACTTTTGCAATAGTCTTCCATAGCCTTCATGCCGTAGATATGATTCTCATCGTAGCTATACAAGGTGTTATCTATATCAAAGATAACCGTTTTAATTTTCCTTTGTTCACTCACAACTTGCCTCCCCAATCTCTTTAAAAGATTCATTTTTTATAAGATCCAGCTTTCTATATCTCGAACCTCTGCAAATTTTTCAAAATCAGTCACTGCCTTTTCTACAATGGAAGGCAAATCCATATCATTTTCAAAGCAGTAAATAACCACCAGCACATCCTTCGCCTCTTCTGTCACCATTGCTCTGGTAGAATCTGACATGGTACTTCCAAAAATCCCTTCCTCATCTGCAAGAACCAGAAGATTTTCCATATCCAAAAAATCTTTTCCAATTCCTGTATAGCCTTCCCCAGCTTCTGCCTTTCGCAGGGTAATAGGGCCATTTACATGGGCAAGGTCATAGGAACCAACCGACAAGCCCGTCTGAATAGAAACCAGGTTATTTACATCCACAACAGAATTAATATGATACAACTCATCCCCGCGGCGAACCCTCCGCAAAAGGGCCTCTGAGGAAACCCTATATCTTCCCGGATTTCTTCCAAAGGCCTTATAGACAGCACGACTTCCCCTAACGCCCGGAATTTGACTCCATTCCTTTCCCTCAATTGCATCTCTTACTTGGGGTTCAATTTCAGTATTCATAAAATCCCAAAACATCCCATCTGGTTCTTTCACCTCGGCTTTAAATCGCAAAACTCCCAGGTGAATCTCTGGGTAAGTTTCAAAAAGATTCTTATCTATTTTTATATCGTATCGCATAGTCCCATCCTTTCCCCGATCTCTAAGTTATCTCTATACGGTCTCTATACTATCTCCAAACCATCTCTCGTTACATTACATTCTAAAAATAAAATCTCAACTCCGGCTTCTTTCGCCTCTTCCATAGCCTGACCAAACTCCGGATGCATGGCTATATTAGGGCGAACTTCATGCACTCGCTCCATCTGGATCACAAAAGCCAGCATGCACTTATATCCCAGGGAACATGCCGCTGTCAGCTCTCGAAGATGTTTAACACCTCGTTCTGTAGGGGCATCCGGAAAATAACCGATCCCATCTATTTCCAGGGTACAGCCTTTCACTTCCATAAGAAACTTTTGGTCATCCTTTTCCATATAAAAATCGATTCTAGAATCTCCATAAGTATATTCCGGCTTTATATAATCATAATTCTGATCCATAAGCCACTCTTTTACCACCTCATTAGGAGCCTGAGAATCCATATTAATTAGGCCAAATCCTGCTTTTTCCACCGCAATCAGGTCATACTTAGTTTTTCGATTTGGATTGTCCGACACAGAAAGGCACACGGTTACACCAGGAAGCAAAAGCTCCCTACAGCGGCCGGTGTTTTTCACGTGGACAGTATGTTTTGTCCCCTCTATATCTACATGAGCCACAAAACGATTGGGCCTGTCTATAAAAATTCCTGTAACTACTTCTCTGTATTTCATACTAGTTTCTAATCTCTATCTCATTTTTCTTAAAGTAACTTATTACTATTGTGCCATAAATCTGATTTTTTTCAAGATTCCTAATAAACAAAAGCCCTCTAAAGAGAAGGAATTCTCTCAAAGGGCTTTTGTTATAATTTTATTTAATTCTTATTTGAAGGTTGTTTTTAGTTTTTCTCCGCATACTTAAATGAGTAGTTTGATCCTGTGCTATAGAAGTTGATTCCACTGACATTTGGGCTAATCATTCGAGCAATAGACTGCTGATAGATTGGCAATACCACGCAGTCATCTGCCAGCATTTTTTCACAATCCACCAGTGCATCCCATCTTGCTTCTACATCTAAAGCAAGTTCACCATATTTGGCTGATTCAATGGTATCATCATATTCTGTGTTGCTGTAACGTCCATAGTTGGTTGCACTTCCTGTAACAAAGCAGTCAAGATCTGTCATTGGATCTGCATAGTCTGGTCCCCATCTTGTAAGACCAAGCTGATAGTTACCATTTTGCATATCTTCCAGACGTGCTTTCTTTGGTTCAACCTTAATGCTGTTTACAATTTCCACAATTCTCTGCATAACCATATCCACTTTTCCACCGAAGTATCCTGAAATCAGTCCATAACTAAGACCAAAGAGCATATCCACCAACACTGCAACTACTGCAATATACAAGCTGATTCTGGTACCGGTCCAAGTTCTGGTCCAGATATCACGTCCCAGAGAATCACTTCCAAACCAGTAGTACACATCTGTTTTCTTATCGCTGATATACTTATTAATTTGCTTGGCAACACCAGAAGCCTTTACCGTCTCGCTTCCATCCAGGATCCCCAGCTTTTCAAGGCCCGGAACTCTCGGAGCCAGGTTCTGATTTTTAACATCCTGGGTTGCATAGGTATAGGCGTTCATATGGGGACCAACTATTGCTAAGAGAATAATTAAAAGGATACAAAAGAAACTAATAACAGCCCCTTTATTTTTTTTGAATCTCACAAAAGCATCCTTCCAAAAACTCTGGCTCGCAAAGTTAGTGTCGAGCAAATCTTCATTCATATGCTGGAATTCAAAATCATCTTCCTGAAACTGAATTCCTTTTAAATATTCTTCTACATCTGCAACAGGAACTACTGCTGCCGCAGCTGTTACTGATTGCGCTTTTTTATTTTTCCACATCTTTTCGTCGCCTCCTATTCTTTTGCAAGTCTGATTCTTGGATCAATCACACCATAAAGAATATCCACTGCCAGCATCAGAACGATGTACATTGCACTGTAGATAAATGCAATGGTTATAGTTACGTTATAATCATTGGACTGAATGGCTGTTACCATCAAACTTCCAATTCCCGGTATAGAGAAAATCTTTTCAATAACCAGCGAGCCGATCATTAAGTCTACAACCAAAGGCGCCAGCACTGTGATAATTGGGATCAGTGCATTACGAAGGGCGTGTCTGACAATCAACGGACCTCCTGTAATTCCTTTACTTTCTGCAAGGAGCATATAATCACTGTCCAGCACTTCAAGAAGCTCTGTTCTTGTAAACCTGGCCACCGTGGCAATGGAAAACATTGAAAGAGCGATGGTAGGCATCACAGAGGATGCAAAGATTTCTGTCGAATTATATAAAAGGGGAAATATATTTGCCCTATATCCCAAGAAATACGCCATGGCAAGAGCGAACACATAAGAGGGAAGGCTGACACCCAACACCGAAATAAGAGTACAAAGGGAATCAATCCAAGTTCCTCTTCTTAATGCCGCCGCAATTCCAAGAAGAATTCCTACAATCGCTCCCAGCACAACCGCCTGTCCTCCAATCCGGAAACTAACTGGAAGTCTGGTATTTAAAAGTTTTGAAATATCTGTATTTTTAGAAATACTGTAGGATACACCAAAATCACCTTGCATTACATTTTTTACATAATTTACAAACTGCACTACGATTGGCTGGTCTAATCCATATTTTTGATTTAAAACCTGCACCTGAGCCTCCGACAGCTTCTCATCATTAAATGGTGAACCTGGCATAAACTGAAGCATGCAAAAGAGAAGTAGTAGAATAATCAGAATGGTGACAACGGAAACAAATACTCTTTTTGCGATATACTTTTTCACAAGAATCCCTCCCTATAGGCATTCTGCATAAAAAGGTGCAATGTAAAAAGGCATAGCTACAAGTTTCTGTAGCCATGCCTCTTTGCATTTGAACTTTCTATTCACAAAACAAAACGGGACATAACTTTTTTGTTATGCCCCGTCGCCTTTAATATGCTTGTGATTATACTTGCCTAATTTTTTTGTCAAACAAATGACACAATACTTTATTTTATTATGTTTTTGCGGTTTTTCACTTTTATTTATTTAGTTTTTTACCTCCTAAAAATTGTTTCATGAAAGGAAATTGCCTTGTCAGCAAGGCAAACAATCCAGGCCTCTCTGGACATGGGAATCCGTTCGGGATTTAACGGCCACATATGACAATCGATCACATGACTAATCCTGTCATTTACTTTGTAATATCTTTTGGCATTTAGGCTGGCAATCCTGGCATGCCTAAAACCATGGAAACGATGACTTCCATCATCTTTCCTATGCCAGTCATAGAGATAAAAATCATGAAGCATTGCCCCTAATAACAATACCCTAAGATCCGACCGTAAAGAAAACATCCGATCGATTTTATAGCTTAGCTTTGCTACATTCTCACAGTGCTCGTAAGTGGTGACTCTTCCGTGCTGTATGTATTTTTTCATTTTCTGGACAGTGTAATCCGACTGTACAAGAGATAGGATCTCATACATTTCTTCATCGCTTCTCATTTATCAATTCTCCAAAATACTTACGTTCCAAATTATATTCTTATATTCTACTATCGAGTCAAAGCTACTCGATAAATCATAGTAACATTGTCATATAAATCGGTATATACATAATCTCATCTTTATATTGTAAATCTTTCGTATATATAATATAACGGTCCTGCATTTTTAGCTGATATTTTGTAAGCACTCAATCATGCGTACCTGTTAATCCTTTCCCATTTCTGCCATAATG
>CAVBQS010000041.1:0-7996 GCA_963597615.1 Bacteroidaceae bacterium | reverse complement strand
TTTGGTTATTATAGGTTGTTCAACCTTCCGTGTCCATAGCTATATACTAACACCAGCTGCAATCTTAATCCCCGTATCCTTTAACTCATCCACCAGCCCCATGGCAGTGACCCCACTGGTAGCCATAATCCCTCGAATATCCGGATACTGGTCCATAAGGTCTCTTACTTTTTTCTCCGACATTTGCATATTGACATAACCGCCCTCTACAAACTGCACCTCCATATTAGACTCTGACTCCATGTAGGCTTTAAATCCTTCCACCCGCTCTAAATGCCCTTTTTGACTTAAATCACCAGACACAATTCCCACCTGGCCTTCATGGCCCAAAGACTCAGCCAGCTGCTTCCCCAGTTCATAGCCTGCCTGATAGTTATCAATTCCAATGTAGGGAAGGGATTCATCCCCCATGCCGTTGTCAAAGTTTACTGCTGTGATCTTCTGATCCTCAATTTTCTGCAAATAGTCTGGTCTAGTGTAAGAATCCACAGGCGCAATAGCCAGGGCATCTACATTTTGACTAATCAATTTTTCAATCTGCTTTTCCTGGACCTTGCGGTCTACCTCTGAATCTGGAGAAAGGGTAATGACATCCATATCATATTTATCTGCAGCAATCTCCATGCCGGAGCAGACAGACATCCAGTATTCACTGGTGTTGGATTTAATTACCACTCCCACCACATACCGATCTTCCTGTTTTTCATAGGAACTATGGCTCTGGCAGCCACAGCAAAGAACCATTACAAGAATTCCCAGACTCCCCAAAATCCCCAGGCTTCTTCCTACTTTCTTTCCCTTCATCTTCTATGTTTCCTTTTATGTAACTCTTCAGGGTCAGCCAGCCAAGTGCCTGACTCTATATAGCTACTTAAATATTATATTTTGTCTTAATATCAATGCCGGTATAGAAAAATTCTTTCTCCGGCGGATTTTCATTTAACAAAAGATCTGCAAGGATCCTCTGGGGCCTGTACCCTTGCTCAAAGCCGTTCTGGTCAATCAAAAAATCTGCCACATTGTCTTTTAATAATTTTTCATTCTTCTTAGTTTGGTCATAGATGACCACATAAGGCCTCTGGTCCACTCCAAGATTTTTAAAGGCCTCTACAATGCCTTCCTGACCGCCTGACACTACAAAGATTCCATTAATTCCGGAGATACTCATCATGGCATTTTCAATAATCTTTCGAACTTCCTCTGTATTATTAAAACTTCCCTGGACACCGGCAATCTCTAACTTGGGGGATATTTTTTTAATTTCCTCCACGAAGCCATCCACCCGGGAATTATTTAGCATGCTACTAAAATATCCTGTAATTACCAGGATTTTTCCCACTCCTCTGGTCATCATGCCAAAAAGCCCTGCTGCAGTCTGGCCACTAAGTTTATTATCCATTCCCACAAAGCAGCAGCGCTTGGTTCCCACAATGTCAGAGTTAAAGGTTACCACCGGAATCTTTTTTTCATTAGTCAGCCAGTTTAGCTTTTCTCTGATAGCCTCAGAATCCACCGGCATCAAGGCCAGTCCCCCAATGCCCTCCTTTACCAGCTCATCAATGGCAGCCAGCTGTTCTTCCTCGTGAACAGAAGTATTCTCTTTTACCAGCACCTCAATTCCAAGGTCCTCCAATTCCTTTTTACCCGTCTGGATACCCCGCTTAATCTCCAGCATAAAAGAGGAGCCCGAAAGTTGGGTAACAATCCCAATCTTTCTCCTCCCACCAGCATTTTTTTGTCTCTTTCTGGCCTTATGAACATAGCCCATCTCCTCTGCCGTGCGCTTCACCAAATCCGCAACCTCAGGATTAATCCGGCCCCTATTATTCAAAGCCCGGTCCACCGTCCCCCTAGAAACCCCCGTCTTATCCGCAATCTGCTGTATTGTAACCGCCATATAAACACTCCTAACAAACAATAACTTTTTGGACCTTCAAAAAGCCCCAAAAAAAGCCTTCCCAAACATCCAACCAACAACTATGCTACCAATATTATACCACCAATTACGGGAAAAAGCACGCAATATAACACTGCGTGCTTTTATAAACAAATTATGTGTTTGGAGGTTGCGAAAGTCCACTGACTTGCCTGGGATGCGCACAACTAAGCTTCCGTGCTACCTTCCCAAGTCCCAACTTTTCTAACCCCTGCATTCTCATCAAACCAGTGAGTTGTAACCGTTTTTGCTCTTGTAAAGAAGCGATATCCATCTCTTCCCAATACATGGAGATCACCAAAGAAGGAGTCTTTATTTCCTGAGAATGGGAAGTATGCTGTAGGTACCGGAATTCCTACGTTGATTCCTACCATTCCTCCGTCGGTATCCATAGCAAACTTACGGCTATAGTATCCACTCTGAGTAAAGATACAAGATCCATTTGCAAATGGATTTGCATTCATAATAGCAATTCCTTCCTCATAGTCTTTTACACGCTTGATACAGGTTACTGGTCCAAAGATTTCTCTGTCGCCTACAGTCATGCCTGGTTTTACGTGATCTAAGATAGTAGGTCCTACAAAGAAGCCATTTTCATATCCAGGAACTGTTACATTTCTTCCGTCTAATACTAATTCTGCCCCTTCATCGATACTCTTCTGAATCCAGTCACAGATCTTTGCCTTGTGTCCTGCATTTACTACCGGTCCTAAGTCTGTATCCTCATCATAAGCGCAGCCAAGCTTCATAGCCTCAGCTTTATTCTTAAGAAGGGCTACAAATTCATCTGCAATACTTTCCTGTACACATACTACAGGAAGAGCCATACATCTCATACCTGCACATCCATAGGTAGAGTTAATAATTGCATTTACACTGGCTTCCAGGTTGCAATCCTCTAATACTAAGGCATGGTTCTTTGCTTCTGTCTGAGCCTGTACACGTTTTCCATGCTCTGCTGCCTTAGAATATACCTGCTTACCTACTCCTGTAGTTCCTACAAAAGTAACGGCCTTTACTCTCTCATCAGTCAGAAGAATATCTGCCTCTACACGACTGCAGGTTACTAAGTTAACAACACCCTTAGGGAATCCTCCTTCTTCGTAGAAGAGCTCCATAATTCTCATAGCTGTTAGTGGTGTCTGGGAGCTTGCTTTTAATTGTCTTAGTCATGTTTTTCCTTCCTCCTACCCTCTTATACTCTTGCGATCATCTCGCCAAATTTATCTTTTTCCTCTTTAATAAATCCATGTACTGCCTCAGGTCCCGGAAAGGAATCGGAACAGTTATTGCTTCTTACCATCATAGAAGCCTCTGCGGAACCAAATTCCAGGCAGTCAATTACTTCCCATCCCTGATACAAGCCATATAAGAATCCGGATCCATATCCGTCTCCCCCGCCAAATCCTTTTCTTGCTTCTACTGGGAATGGCTTAATGCTAAACTTCTGGCCGTCGCAGGTGTAGGCTGTGGAACCCTTCATGCCATGCTTAATTACCACAATCTTTGCATTATATCCCTGCCATAAGCTGGCGCTTTCCTCATCTGTCATTCCCTCTTTTATGAGCTTTTCTGTAAGATCAAACTCTTCTCTGGATCCCATAATAATGTCGGCTTCCTTTGCTACAATGGAGTAGTAAATAGAAATCTCATCCATGTTCTTCCAGTTGTATTCTCTGTAATCAATATCGAAAATAACCTTTGTATCGTTCTTCTTTGCTAACATAACTGCCTTAATGGCTGCCTCTCTAGAAGGGCTCTGGGCCAGGGCAGTTCCAGAAATCAGGATGGCCTTAGACTCTTTGATATAGTCCTCATCAATGTCATCTACATGTAGCTGTAAGTCTGCGATGCAGTTTCTATACATAAGAATGTGACTTTCTTTTTCTGATAACATTTCTGTAAAAGTAAGTCCTAATTTTTCTCCATTGGTGCATCTGGTAATGTGGGAAGTATCAATCCCCTGTTTGTCAAAATATTCTGTAACATAGTCTCCAAACTGATCATCAGAAACCTTTCCTAAAAATCCAGCCTTTAATCCATGTCTTGTAACCCCTACTGCAATGTTTGCCGGAGAACCACCAACAAACTTTTCAAAATGGTGAACATCCTTTAAGGGCTTAAACTCTTCTTTTACCTGGTCGTTATAAGCTGGGTTAAAATCAATGGCTACCCTTCCCAGTAATATCAGATCCATGGGTCTTTTCTGGTCGAACTCTACATATTTCATTTTCTACATCCTCCTGGATTTTTGTTCTGCGTGTTTCATTTGATGATTGTTTGTTAGCACACGCATTTCAAATGTGCAATAGAATTTTGAAATCTTTTCTATTTCCCCCATAGTCCACCATTTTCCAAGTGTGTCCTTGTGATTTTTGCACAAACGCAAATTAGTTGCACGCATTTTAGCACGCAGCAAAAGGCAAAAAAAGAAGCCCCAACTCTCATAAGAGTTAAGACTTCTCTTTAATTCAATATACAAATCAAACTTTCTGACTATAGACTTTCAGAAAATTCCTTAATAGCATCCATGGTCTTTTTATATTCTACTTCTACCTTCTCGAAAAGAATTTCATATCCTTCTGAAAGCTCTCCACCTCTAAGATGCTCTGTTAGGGCATCACTGACAGTGAAAAGATCATCAAAGGCCAAATTCATACAGACACCTTTTAAAGTATGAGCTCCCCGAAATGCTGCTTCCGGATCCTGCTTTTCAATTCCTTCTTTTAAATCAAAAAAACTGGTATCACTTAAAAATTTTATAAGGAATCGCTGAACTAAGGCTTCACTTCCAAGTCGTCCTAATACGCCTTCGTAATCTCCTCCTAATTTTTCGTAACAGTTTTGAATGGTCATTTTTTCTCCTTATGCTTGATTATTTCAACTGAGTTATTCTGCTTTTTATAAATCCAACTGCCCCTCTGCAAATGAATATTAACTCTCTAGGTGACAGCTAAACACAGTTAGTTTATCATATGCATCTAAAAAAAACTACTTTTTTCCCTTTTAATCTTGTTTTTTTGTCAAAACTGCATTTTGCCACCATAGCGGTGGCAACAGCTTTTAAGACAACATGCTATACTCTTCATACAACGTGAAGGACAAGGGATTCAATAACTGTCATTAGCATAACCATTAGGAATAATACTACAAAACAGATGCATGAAATCCCAAGATATCGCACAATTCTATAAGGACTCTTACACAGGGGAATCAAGTTTTGTACATTTTTGTAATTACAACAGATGAAGATCCAGGTTAGCATAATAAGCATTATGACAACCCTCTCAAACCACAAAGTTCCCCCGTAGGTATCCTTTAGATCCAGGGTAAGGCATAGATAGCACACGGTAAAGTATCCGAAGCTAGCAAGGAACTCCTTCCACAAGGTATGACTTCGAAATCCCGGCAGGCGATTTTCAGAATAATTCTTCTTAAGTTCCCCTTCTAGAGAAGGATTCAAGATCTTTAGGAAGTCCTGCATCAGCTCATGAACCGATGGATAACGGTTTCCAGGATCTAGCTGGGTACATTTATCTGCAATCTTATGCAAGTCCTTTGAATTACTATGACAACTAAATAAAAGTTCTTTAAGAACCACTCCTAAGGCATAGATATCTGTCTGGGGTGAGGATGGGCCAAATCCATACTGCTCTGGAGCAGCATAGCCCTTTGTCCCAAGAAGGATGGTATCCTCCTCTCGGTTTGCAGAATAAACCTTGGCCGCATTAAAGTCTAGAAGCACTGCTTTGTTATAGCAGCTGATCACAATATTTGAAGGCTTGATATCTCTGTGAACCAGGGCCGGACGTAGGTTATGGAGCTTAAGAAGGATCTGACAAAGGTCCAACATATAGCCTAAGATATCCCGGTTTAAAATGTCCCCTGCATCGATTTTTTCCTGCAGGGTGGTGCCGGATATGTATTCCTCAATGAGATGAAGTTTCCCTTCCACCTCATGGCATTCTATGATTCTTGGAGTTCCCATAAGGGGATGTTCCTGCAGCATACGGTAGATATCCAGGTTATATACATCTAAGATTTTCTTGATATATATCTTGCCGGTCTCTTGATGCTGTACCAAATATATCTTATGATCATTATTAATAGTTGCGATTATCTTGTAGTAAGACAAGGCCAATTGAGTCGATAATTCCACGTTGTGTAAGTCCTTTCAATGGTGTTACATAATTCATTATACCAAACAGGAGAAGCTATGAAAGAGAAAAGTACTCATGAATTAAACGAAATTTTAGGCAAGACCCATTTATCAGATTTTGACGCCTATTGCCATGAAAACAAGGGCAGTCTGGTGAATGAGGACTTCCCTTTTTCCGGATATATTAAGAATCTCCTGGCCCAGAAGGGGATTTCCCAGCAGACGGTATTTCTGAAAGCAGATATTCCTGAGCGATACGGCTATAAGCTATTATCCGGAGAGAAACACACCAGACAAAGAGACGTTATTCTTCGCATTTGTTATGCCGGCGAGCTTACATTAAGTGAGACCCAGCGAGCCCTTCATAAATATGGATTACCGGAACTGTATCCTAAGATTCCCCGGGATGCCATGCTTATGATCATTTTCAATGAACGTCCGGGAAGCATCATCGACGTCAACAGCCTCTTAAAGGCGCGAGGAATGGAACCTATGCGAACCAGCGGTTCGCAAGACTAAATCACGCGAGGTAAAAGCTTATGAAAAAAAGAAAATTTTTAGCCCTTTGTTTTGTTCTTTCCCTGACTGCTGCCACTGTTTTTTCAGGCTGCGGTTCCAGTTCTAGTTCCGGTGGAAGCAAGGATATTTCCACAGTAACCTCTTCGGGTGATTCTGGCAGCTCCGATACCGGTGCTTCCGCTTCAAAGGAAGAAGTAACGATTGCAGAGCAAGTCCTCTACGATGCCAACAATGTGAAGATTACCGCCACAGGTCTTAGCGAAGATGATTCCTGGTATGGCACCAGCCTTACCCTTCTCATTGAGAACAATTCTGATCAAAGTCTCACCATTCAGGCTAGGAATGCCAATGTCAACGGCTATATGGTAGATACCTCTATGTCCGCCAATGTGGCAGCTGGTATGAAGGCCAATGATTCCCTAATCTTTGAAACCTCTGGATTAGAAGACTGTGGCATTGAACAAATCGCCACCATGGAATTCTCATTTACCATGTTAAACAGTGACACCTTTGAGACCGTCTTTGACAGCGATGTAATTACAGTGAATACTTCCATCGCCGAGGGCTATACCCAGACCTACGACGATTCTGGAACCGTTCTATTGGATGCAAACGGCATCAAGATTGTAGGCAAGGGCTTGTCCACCGACGATTCCTTCTGGGGACCTGGTGTCATTCTCTATATCGAGAATAATTCTGATCAGAACATTACCGTTCAGACTAGGGACACCTCTGTAAATGGCTTCATGGTAGACTCTACCATCTCTGAATCTGTTCTTGTAGGAAAAAAGGCCATTACAGCTGTACAATTTTATGATTCTGATTTAGAGAGCAATGGAATCACGGATATTACCAGCGTGAATTTATCCTTCCATATCTTTAATGCCGAATCCTGGGATACAATTTTAGACAGCGATTCCATCGCAATTACATTCTAAACAAACATATTTTAAATATCTTTAGTTATTTTTAGGAGGATCCATTATGAAAACTTGGAAATTAGTTTCCGGTATTATCTCAATTATTTTATTTATTTTTGTTACCTTTCAGTCTTGCGCTGCAGGTATTGCCAACACCCTGGAAGAATCTGGGGAAGTTTCTGGATCTGCGGGACTTTTTGTAGCCATCTTTATGTTAGCCGGAGGAATTGTATCCATTGCTTCTAGAGGTTCTGCAAAGAACGGTGGAAACATTGCCCTGATTGTTCTCTTTGGTTTAGCTGCTATCTTAGGTTTTGCTTGCCATGGCAGCTACTCAGATTTAATGATCTGGGCCGGATGGTGTCTGATCAATGCTGTTTTAGCCCTGCTTGCAATCTTTAAAGGCAAGAAAAACACACCTGCAGAATAAGTTTTTTTATAAGGCAAAAAAAGGGGGGGGGG
>CAVBQS010000040.1:0-72722 GCA_963597615.1 Bacteroidaceae bacterium | reverse complement strand
GAATTTTCAAGGTGCGAACCCCACTTGGGGTATGGGAAGTCTTAGTTATTTATTATTAATTGCTGCCTGAGCTGCTGCCAAACGTGCAATCGGTACACGGAATGGTGAGCATGATACATAGTCTAATCCGATCTTGTGGCAGAATTCTACGGATGATGGATCTCCACCGTGCTCTCCACAGATTCCTACATGTAAGTGCTCATTTGCCGGTCTTCCAAGCTTCACCGCTGTCTCCATAAGTTTTCCAACGCCGTGCTGGTCTAACTTAGCAAATGGATCGTTCTCGTAAATCTTTGCATCATAGTAGGCATCTAAGAACTTTCCTGCATCATCACGGGAGAATCCGAAGGTCATCTGAGTCAAGTCGTTGGTTCCGAAGCAGAAGAAGTCAGCTTCTTCTGCGATCTCATCTGCAGTAAGAGCCGCTCTAGGAATCTCGATCATAGTTCCTACCTGGTACTTAAGTTCTACACCAGCTGCCTTAATTTCCTCGTCTGCTGTCTCTACTACGAATTTCTTTACATACTTAAGCTCTTTGACGTCTCCAACCAATGGGATCATGATCTCTGGTTCAACTTCCCAGTCTGGGTGAGCTGCTTTTACGTTGATGGCAGCACGGATCACCGCTCTTGTCTGCATCTTTGCAATCTCCGGATAGGTAACTGCAAGACGGCATCCACGGTGTCCCATCATTGGGTTAAATTCATGAAGCGAATCGATAATGGTCTTAATCTCTTCTACGCTCTTACCCTGGGCATCTGCTAATTTCTTAATATCCTCCTCCTCTGTAGGAACAAACTCATGAAGCGGTGGATCAAGGAAACGGATGGTAACCGGATTGCCTTCTAGAGCCTCATACAAAGCTTCAAAGTCGCTCTGCTGGTATGGAAGAATCTTAGCAAGTGCTGCTTCTCTTTCTTCTACTGTGTCAGAGCAAATCATCTCACGGAAGGCTGCGATTCTCTCCTCGTCGAAGAACATATGCTCGGTACGGCAAAGACCAATACCCTCTGCTCCTAACTCTCTTGCCTTCTTTGCATCTGCCGGTGTATCTGCGTTGGTACGTACTCCAAGGGTTCTGAACTTATCAGCCCACTCCATAATCCGTCCAAACTCACCTGCGATGGTAGCATCTACAGTTGGAATCAATCCATCGTAAATATTTCCTGTAGTTCCATCAATAGAGATGGCATCTCCCTCGCGGAATTCCTTGCCTGCCAAAGTAAATTTCTTGTTAGCCTCGTCCATAGCAATATCGCCGCATCCAGATACACAGCAAGTTCCCATTCCACGGGCAACTACAGCTGCATGAGAGGTCATTCCACCACGTACTGTTAAGATACCCTGCGCAGACTTCATACCTGTAATATCTTCCGGAGAAGTCTCTAGACGAACCAATACAACCTTCTCTCCTCTTTCTGCCCACTCTACTGCATCCTCTGCTGAGAATACAATCTTACCGCAAGCAGCTCCAGGTGAAGCTCCAAGTCCTTTACCCATTGGGGTTGCAGCCTTTAATGCTGCGGCATCAAACTGTGGATGAAGCAAGGTATCTAAGTTACGAGGATCGATCATAGCTACTGCCTCTTCCTCTGTTCTCATACCTTCATCTACTAAATCACAAGCAATCTTAAGAGCTGCCTGAGCAGTTCTCTTACCATTACGGGTCTGTAACATATAAAGCTTGCCATGCTCTACGGTAAACTCCATATCCTGCATATCTCTATAGTGGTTCTCCAAAGTCTCGCATACTTTCTTAAATTCTACAAAAGCCTCTGGGAACTTCTCTTCCATCTCAGAAATGTGCATTGGTGTACGAACACCTGCCACAACGTCCTCTCCTTGAGCATTGGTAAGGAACTCACCAAAAAGTCCGTTCTCTCCTGTAGCTGGGTCACGGGTAAATGCAACACCTGTTCCACAGTCATCTCCCATGTTACCGAAAGCCATGGACTGTACATTAACTGCAGTTCCCCATGAATAAGGAATGTCATTGTCACGGCGATATACATTCGCTCTTGGATTATCCCAAGAGCGGAATACTGCCTTAATGGCCCCCATTAACTGCTCCTTAGGATCATCCGGGAAGTCCTCACCGATCTTAGCCTTATACTCCGCCTTAAACTGATTTGCCAGTTCTTTTAAGTCCTCAGCTGTAAGGTCTACATCCTGCTTAACCCCTCTGTCTGCTTTCATCTTGTCGATAAGCTCTTCGAAGTATTTCTTGCCTACCTCCATAACTACGTCAGAGTACATTTGGATAAATCTTCTATAGCAATCCCAAGCCCAACGTGGGTTGCTGGATTTTTCTGCAATTGCAAGTACTACGGTTTCATTTAGTCCTAAGTTAAGGATTGTGTCCATCATACCAGGCATGGAAGCTCTCGCTCCTGAACGTACAGAAACTAGAAGTGGATTTTCGCTATCCCCAAATTTCTTTCCGGTAATCTCTTCCATCTTAACAATGTATTCGTTAATCTGGTCCTGAATCTCCTGATTAATCTCTCTTCCATCCTCATAATACTGTGTACAAGCTTCTGTTGTAATTGTGAATCCCTGAGGAACCGGTAATCCAAGACTTGTCATCTCTGCAAGGTTGGCTCCCTTACCACCAAGAAGTTCGCGCATGTTCGCGTTGCCCTCGCTGAACAAATAAACCCATTTGTTTGCCATGTGTAATGACCTCCTAAATCTAAATTTTAGTGCACCTATAGTAACCCCTTCCGTTACATTTCACTAAATAACATAGTTAGTTTACAGGTTTTCCATCAAATAGTCAAGGAAAGCCAAAGAATATACCGTCATTTTCACCAGTTATTCACCAAACCAGCGTTAAGCTTTCGCTAATTTCACTAAATTATTAAAAACCAGCTCCAAAACCTAAAAATAAGACACAAAAAACTAAAACAAAAACCTTCCAACCTATGAATGTACTCATAAGTCGGAAGGCTCTTTGATTTAGAATTTTAAGAATGCTTTGTAGCCTCTATAGGCCTCGTAAACATCTGCCTTGCTGGTAACTTCCCAAGGAGCGTGCATGCTAAGAACTGCCACACCGCTGTCAATGACCTTCATGCCATAGTTTGCCATAATATAGGCGATGGTTCCGCCGCCACCTATGTCTACTTTTCCAAGCTCAGCAAACTGATAGCCCACCTCATCTGCATCCATCCGTCCACGAAGGGCAGCTAAATACTCTGCATTGGCATCGTTGGATCCGCTTTTTCCTCTTGCTCCTGTAAATTTGTTAAATACCAGACCTTTTCCAAAGAAAGCAGAACTTCTCTTCTCGAAGCTTTCTGCAAACATTGGATCGTAGGCTGCACTTACATCAGAAGAGAGCATAAGGGAATTAGAAAGGGCTCTTCTGGTTTTTAAATTAGACTCTCCGCCTTCTAAGGCAATAAGCTCTGCCACAGTATTTTCAAAGAAACGGGACTGCATACCGGTAGCTCCTACGCTTCCGATTTCTTCTTTATCTACCAGGATACAGCAAGCGGTTCTCTTAGGAGCTTCTGAATCCAGCATAGCAAAAAGTGAGGTAAATGCACACACTCTGTCATCCTGTCCGTAAGCTAGGATCATACTTCTGTCTAAGCCACACTCTCTGGCCTTTCCTGCCGGCACGATCTCAAGCTCTGCAGAGACAAAGTCCTCTTCCTCCACATCATAATATTCTTTTAAAATCTGAAGAACATTGAACTTCACTGCCTCTTTTTCTTCCTGCTTTAGTTCGCTGTTTTGTTCAAGGGGACGGCTGCCAATAAGAAGGTCTAATTTTTCTCCTTCTACTACTGCACTGGCCTTTTTTTCCATCTGGGCGCCTGCTAGGTGGATTAAAAGATCGGAGATTACAAATACCGGATCATCCTCTTCTTCTCCAATATTTACAACTGCTGTGGTGCCGTCTTTTTTCACAATAACCCCGTGGATTGCCAAAGGAATGGTCACCCACTGGTATTTCTTAATACCGCCATAGTAGTGGGTATCTAAGTAGGCAAGCTCCTCCGTCTCATACAAAGGATTCTGCTTCACATCGATTCTAGGCGAATCAATATGAGCTCCTAAGATATTCATACCCTTCTCCAAAGGTTCACTCCCAATATGGAACATGGCAATAGTCTTTCCCATGCATACGGCGTAAATCTTATCTCCCGCTTTTAAAGTTTCTCCAGCAGCAATCACCTGGTTAATATCCTTGTATCCTGCCGCCTGGGCCCTGGCTACCGCAAGATCCACGCACTCTCTCTCCGTCTTACCCCCATCAAGACAAGCCCTATAGTCAGCATTAATCCTCTCCAACTCCTCCAACTTCGCTGAGTCATAACCCGTCCACACATTTTTACGTTCCATGCTAATTGTTTCCTCCTTTTTTTATAATTATTTACAAAACACCGACAACTTACGTGGATTCAACACAATAACCAAAGCAACAAAGACCCTTGGAGCCCGTCGGTCCTTAGGGGCCGTATTTTGGCCCCTTAGTAGCGCTACGGGCGGAGGGAGTGCAAGCGCGTCTTTGATGTTTTGGTTATTGAGTCGAATCCATGAATCACCCCGGATTTTGCGATACTTAAACAAAAAGGAGCGTAGCAATTACACCGCGCTCCTTTCAATTCTACCACTCAAATTTCTTAGCGAAATAAGCATCTAATTCATCAATCTTGACTCTCTCCTGCTCCATGGTATCTCTGTCACGTACTGTAACTGCTCCATCTTCCTCAGAATCAAAATCATAAGTTACGCAGAATGGTGTTCCGATCTCGTCCTGACGACGATAACGTTTTCCAATATTTCCACGATCATCATATTCACAATTATATTTTTTGCTTAAGCTTGCAAATACTTTTTCTGCCCCTTCGTTGAGCTTCTTAGACAGTGGGAGAACTCCGATCTTCACCGGAGCAAGGGCCGGATGGAAATGAAGGACAGTTCTCATATCCGGTTTCTCCTCAGTTCCGATATTCTCCTCATCGTAAGCGCTGCAAAGGAAGGCAAGTACCATACGGTCTGCACCAAGGGATGGCTCAATTACGTATGGAATGTATTTTTCCTTCTTCTCATCATCAAAGTAGGTAAGATCCTGCTTAGAAACTTCCATGTGACGAGACAAGTCATAGTTGGTTCGATCAGCGATACCCCAAAGCTCGCCCCATCCAAATGGGAACAAGAATTCTACGTCGGTAGTTGCCTTACTGTAGAAGGATAACTCTTCCTTGTCATGGTCTCTGTAACGAACCTCGTCTTCTTTTAATCCTAAGGTGCTTAACCAATTCAAGCAGAAGGACTTCCAGTAATCAAACCACTCTAAGTCTGTATCCGGCTCGCAGAAAAACTCTAATTCCATCTGCTCAAACTCTCTGGTACGGAAAGTAAAGTTACCGGGAGTAATCTCATTTCTGAAGGATTTACCAATCTGGCCAATTCCAAATGGGATTTTCTTTCTGGATGTACGCTGAACATTCTTAAAGTTTACAAAGATTCCCTGGGCAGTCTCAGGTCTTAAATATACTGTATTCTTGGCATCCTCTGTAACTCCCTGGAAGGTTTTAAACATCAGGTTAAATTCACGGATTTCTGTAAAGTTGTGCTTGCCGCAAGTTGGGCATGGAACATTGTTCTCCTCAATGAATCCTTCCATCTTCTCATGATCCCAGGCATCTACGCTTCCCTCGATGGCCATGCCATGTTCTGCACAGTAGTCTTCAATAATCTTGTCTGCACGGAATCTCTCGTGGCATTCCTTACAGTCCATCAAAGGATCGCTGAATCCGCCCAAGTGTCCGCTGGCGATCCAAGTCTGAGGGTTCATAAGGATTGCACAGTCCACTCCTACATTGTAAGGAGACTCCTGTATAAACTTCTGCCACCAAGCTTTCTTTACATTGTTCTTAAGCTCAACACCTAAATTACCATAATCCCAAGTGTTAGCCAAACCTCCATATATCTCTGAACCTGGATACACAAATCCTCTGGATTTTGCCAGGGCTACGATCTTGTCCATCGTCTTCTCTACCATCTTCTGTCCTTCCTTTCCTCGCTTTGCTTTATGGTATAACCAAAACTGAGAATAATTATACAAAAGGCCTTCTTTCTTTTCAAGCCTTAATCCGCAATTGTCTCAAGGATTTCCAGGGATTTAAAGGATTTATGCAAATACTCCTGAAGATAAGCATCCATAAGCCCTTCCAATTCCTGTAAGACTTCATTCTTCACAATAAAATTATATAGTTTCTCCACCGGGGCGCTGATTACATATTGCAGAGTATAGAGGGTAGAAGGAAGCAGAACCTTTCCATCCGAATTTTTTCCCCTACATCCCCTGCAAAGAAGGCCACCTTTTTTTACACTAAAGACCATATTTTCCTCCTTGGCCCCACATAAGACACACTCAAATACCTGGGGACCCTCCCCATTAATGCTAATGGTGCGAAGCTCATAGATCCTGCGAACGAGGCGGTTGGGAATATGTTTGTTTCCCAGGGCTCTTAAGCTTTGATATAAAAGCTTTAGCATCTGGCTTTCATCGCAGGCTTCCCTAGCATAGTAGCCTGCCAAATCCATAAAATAAAAGCCGTAGTAAGCCCCTTCTATATCGGTGCGAAGCTCTGCAAAATAATTGGAAATAGAGGCCGACATCAAGGTGTATGATGTCCGCCCCTCATATAATACAAATGTTCCAAATGAAAATGGACTGGTTACTCCCATAAGGGCGCTGTTTGGTCTTCTGGCTCCTCTGGCGAAAGCCGATATTTTCCCTCGCTCTTTTGTGAGAAGTACCAATCGTCTGTCATACTCTCCTGCCGGCGCTGTATTAAGCACCATGCCGGTGACACTAATTTGATTTCTCACCTTTTCCACCTGTCATTCCCTATCCCAGACATTAGGGTTTTCTTAAAATTCCGTATCATCCCGGTATCCAAAGTTCTTCATAAGATATTCGCTGTCTCGCCAATCTTTTTTCACCTTTACCCAAAGCTTTAGGTTAACCTGGTTTCCCAGCATTTTCTCTATTTCATACCTGGCAGTGCTGCCGATTTTTTTAAGCATGCTGCCCTGCTTTCCAATAATGATCCCCTTGTGGCTGTCCCTCTCGCAGATAATGGTGGCATCGATATGGGTAACTTTTCCCTTTTTCTTCATCTGATCAATGGCCACTGCAATGCCGTGGGGGATTTCCTCATTCAGGCTGTGAAGGGCCTTCTCTCTAATAATCTCTGCCACAATCTGCCGCTCCGGCTGGTCGGTAATGGTATCCTCATCATAAAATTGGGGTCCATTAGGCAAATATTTCATTACGGTTTTTAGAAGCTCCTCTGTATTTGCTCCACTTCTGGCTGATACAGGGACAATCTCTGCAAAGTCATAAATGTCCTTATAGGCATTAATGGCCTCTAATACTTTTTCAGTAGGAACACTGTCTGTCTTATTTATGACTAAGATCACCGGGGTCTTCACCCTTTCAAGCTGTTTTGCGATATGCTGCTCTCCTGCTCCGATGAAGGTGGTAGGCTCTACCAGCCACAGCACCACATCCACCTCGTTAAGGGTCCGCTCTGCCACATTTACCATGTACTGGCCCAGCTTATTTTTTGCCTTGTGGATTCCCGGTGTGTCCACAAATACAATCTGCCCCTCATCAGTGGTAAGAACCGTCTGGATGCGGTTTCTTGTGGTCTGGGGTTTGTTGGAGGTAATGGCAATCTTTTGGCCAATCAAATAATTCATTAAGGTGGATTTTCCTACATTTGGTCTTCCCACCAAGGTTACAAATCCGGATTTAAAATCCTCTCTCATGCTTTCTCCTTTTCTAGAACTTGGTTACATTCATGAACATGTCTGCATTTTCTTCGATTTTATCTTCCCCGCCGATGACACAAACCTGGCCTGCCTTAAGCATAGCCTCAGCCACCTTAGCCAGTGCCCTGATGTCTTCTTGGCTAGCATTTAAAATCTGGTCTCTTTCTGTCTTAATCATGTCCGCTGTTACATGGCTCATGTAGAGACTTAAGGACCTATCTCCCTTGGTGGAAGGGGTCATAGGCTGGTCAATATTACTGATGGTTCCAATAATATATTTGGTCATATCTCTGTCGCTTACTTCAAAATTCTTTAGATAGTCTACTACGCCTTCATAAATTTCCATTGTCTGCTTTAGATTAGGATCTCTGTAAGAAACAAAGTAGGATTCTCCTGTGCGGCTGAAGCTACTCATGCAGCCGTAGGCTCCACCCTTTACCCGGACATTTTGCCACAGATAATCATAGCTTAAAATAACTTTTAGGATATTTAGTGCTCCATTATAGTCTGCCCCATAGTCTAGGAAATTTCCCACTCTGGCTACATACTGGACCTTCGATGCAGTCTTAAAGCCTTCATTTTTCTTCTGGCAAATAAGCTTCAGTGGCTTTTCTTCCGGCTTTTCTTTATAAAGGACCTGTTTTAAAATCTCCACATACTCCCCTAATTTTTCAGAGGCTTCTGTTGGAGCGGTGTAGCTGATCATGAAATTATCCACCCGGAATAAGATTTTTGTAAGGTTCTCTAATTTTAAGATCAGATCTGCCTTCTTCTCTTCAAAATTGTCTGTCAACTCCTTAATCAGTTGGTAGAACTCAATGCCTCCTGTCATGTCCTTTAACCTGGCTGAGGGCGAGGAATAGGACATAGCCCTTAAGGCAGCAGTGCTGTGGCCTGCGCTGGTAAATTTCATAAGAAGTCTGGATTTTAACATCATAAGAATTTCAAGCAAGCGCTTCTCATCCTGAAGCTTTGATGCGGTTAAAATCTCTCCCATCATCTGAAATGCCGTTGGAAGCTGGGAGTATAGGGCTTTTGCCTTCACCTCAAAGGTGGTTTTAAAGCTCTTATTTTTCACGTCGAAAATATCATTGTAAAGCTCCAAGGAAGTTCCAATTCCACCGGTTTTTAAATTAATCTCGTTAAAGAGTTCTCCGTACTCATAATGCTCTGTATCAATAATTCCAAGTACCGCCTGTAAAATTCCCACATATGGAAGCAATTCTTCTCCCACTTTTGAGAAATCAAAAAGCAAGGTCACATAACCGATGCCATTGGTCTCCACCTCGTGAAGGAGAACAGGAATGCCGGATACGGTAATCTCCCGGTTCTGAATAGGAGCAATCTCTCTTGAAATATCCTCCCGACCTAATACCGGAATCTTCTCTAAAGCCTCCGGGTCTTCCGGTGCAGTCTGATAGTCTTCTAAGGCCTTGGTTCTTGCCACCAAGTCTTCCACCTGGGCTTCACTTAAGGAAGCCTTGTAGGCCTGGAGTTTCTCGTCTAACTCTACATCCATTCTGGCAGTTCTTCCTTTTTCCGGCTCCACAAGGACAATGGCACCGTGGGTATTATCTAAAATATACTTCTTAATAAGGTCCTCGTAGTAGGAAGTTCCCACCATATTTTTCAAAAATTCAAAGGTCTCTAGAGCCTCTAAATGAATAAAAGGCTTTTCCTCGTCATAGAGCCAGCTATCCATAATCTGCAGGCCGTACATAAGACCCTTTGGATAATTTCCAAAATCCGCTTCTCTATAGCGGAATTCCAAGTAGTTAATACCTGCCTGGATGGCTTTTTTGTCCACGCCCTTCTTTACAATATCAGAAAGAACCTTCTCAATGATTTCTACAAATTCATCCTTCTGATCTGTATTTGCATTCTTAGCGATGACCGAAAAAATGGGCTGGTAAATGCCATTGTCATAGGAACCTAAAATATCATCTCCAATGCCTGCATCGGTAAGAGCCTTCTTTAGAGGAGCTCCCGGAGCTGAAAGGAGGGCATAGTCTAGAACCTGAAAGGCCAGGTATAATTCTCGGTCCAAGCTTGTTCCTACACTTTTGTTGTAGGATAAATAGGTTTGATTTTCCTCATCTTCCTCACTGGAAATGGAATAAGGAATAGCCACCTCTTTCATGGCAGTAAAAGGAGCCTGAAGTTTAATTTCAGAATCTACCCTAATCTTATCAAAATGGCTTAAATATTCCCGGTCCATCCACTGAAGCTTTTCTTCCATGTTCATATTTCCATAGAGATAAATATAGCTGTTGGATGGATGGTAATACTTACTGTGGAAGTCCAAAAATTCCTGGTAGCTAAGCTCCGGAATCACCTCCGGGTCTCCGCCGGACTCATTGGCATAGGAAGTGTCAGGATAGAGGGTATTTAAAACCACCCGGTCCAAGACCCCCTCAGGAGAAGAGAAAGCTCCCTTCATCTCATTGTAAACCACACCACTTAGAATCAGCTTGTCATCCTTGGAGTCTAACTTGTAGCTCCATCCCTCCTGACGAAAGATTTCCTCGTGTTCATAAATATTAGGATAGAAAACTGCATCCATATAAACATGCATGAGATTCTGGAAATCCTTGTCATTACAGCTAGCTACCGGGTAAACCGTCTTATCCGGGTAGGTCATGGCATTTAAAAACGTATTTAAAGATCCCTTAACCAACTCCACAAAAGGGTCTTTGGCTGGAAAGTTCTTGGACCCGCACAGAACACTGTGCTCTAAGATATGTGGCACACCGGTGCTGTTAGCCGGCGGAGTTCGAAAACCGATATTAAAGACCTTATTATCGTCATCATTCTCCATAAGAAGCACACGGGCGCCGCTTTTTATATGCCGAAGGAGGTAGCCCTTAGCATGGACACCTCGCAGGTCTTCCTCCTTAATGAGTTCGTAAGCTGGAATATTTTTTATATTCATATAAATCTCCTTTTTATCTCTGGCTTGTAAATTTTTGAATTGCAAAAAGTACGCCGACCTGCAACAAGATTCCTATGATTAAACAAATCGCTGCATTCTGTACTACTCCGGCGATCATATAGGTTACGGCAGATACAATAGCTACGGTAATGGCGTAGGGCAGCTGGGTGGATACGTGGTTTACGTGGTTACACTGGCCTCCTGCCGATGCCATAATGGTGGTATCAGATATTGGGGAACAGTGGTCTCCGCATACGGCTCCTGCCATACATGCTGAGATAGAAATAATCATCATAGTCTCGTTGGTTCCCTGAAATACTGCCACTACAATGGGAATCAAAATTCCAAAGGTTCCCCAGGATGTTCCTGTGGCGAAGGCAAGGAAGCATCCTACCAAAAAGATAATCGCTGGCAGTAAATGCATAAGGCTTCCTGCTGCATTACTCATAACACCGGCTACATACTCTGCTGCTCCTAAGCTGTCAGTCATAGATTTTAAAGTCCATGCAAAAGAAAGAATTAAGATAGCCGGCACCATAGCCTTAAATCCCTCCGGAATACAAGCCATGGAATCTGTAAATCTAAGAACCTTTCTTGCAGCATAGAAAATAATGGTTACTACTAAGGCAAAGAAACTTCCAAGCATCAATCCTACAGAAGCATCACTACCAGAGAAGGCCTCCACAAACCCTGTTCCAGAAAAGAATCCACCGCTGTAAAGCATTCCAATCACACACAGAATAATTAAGGCTAATATCGGAAATACCAGGTCGATAACCTTTCCCTTGTTGGAAGGAAGCTCTGTCTGGGCATTGGCATAAGGTCTGTCTTCTGTGGTAAAAAGGTCCCCTTTCAGGGCATTTTTCTCGTGGTCTTTCATTGGGCCGTAATCAAAATTCAAGATTACTAAAGTAAGCATCATAACAATGGTAAGGATGGCATAATAGTTGTAGGGAATGGCACGGATGAAAATTGAAAATCCATCCTCTCCCTCTACAAATCCTGTAACTGCTGCCGCCCAGGAAGAAATAGGGGCAATGATACATACCGGTGCGGCCGTAGCGTCTATAAGGTAAGAAAGCTTGGCTCTTGACACCTTATGGCCATCGGTTATAGGGCGCATAACGCTTCCTACCGTAAGGCAATTAAAATAATCATCAATAAAGATCAAAACTCCCAGGGCAATGGTGGCAAACTGGGCGCCTGCTCTGGTTTTAATGTGAATCTTGGCCCAACGACCAAAAGCTGCAGAGCCTCCCGCCTTATTCATCATGGCAACCATGACTCCAAGAATTACCAGGAAAATTAAAATTCCCATATTGTAGCTATCTGTCAGCACCCCTACCAGGCCATCCTCAAACACATGCAAAATAGCCTTTTCTGCATGAAATCCGGACCAGAAAAATCCTCCGATTAAAATTCCAATAAATAGGGCACTATATACTTCCTTAGTAATTAATGCCAAAACAATGGCAACCACTGGTGGCACCAAAGACCAGATGCTGGCATACATATCCGGCACATAGTCTGCTGAATCTGCTGCCAAAACCGGCACACCGACAAGTCCCAGAAGGACCATTACTACAAGAATCCTTCCTACACTTTTAGACAATCTCCTCATATCTTCAAATTCCTTTCCACTTGGCATCTTGCCAAGCATCTCTCTCATTCCACAAATCGCAGCGGCGCTATAAGAGTACCACTGCGATTTATATTTCATATTGCCAATAATTTTATCCCATAAATACTACTTCCGGGTCCGGTTTTACTGCCGGCTCCAAGTCGATCAGATGAAGCACCGGATTCTTCTTCTGGTTAGATGGCAATTGCTCATATTCAAATCTAGCCCTTACCTTCACCCACTGATGACGGCGAAGATTGATTTTCTTCTCCACTAGGCAAGGATAGCCATAGAATCTGGTATCTGCCTCACAGCAGGTCATAATCTTTCGCACCGGCACAAAGTAGTTGGGTCCTAATCCATTTGGTTTAAATACCTGGGCCACAAATTCTACTTCTTTGTGAAGATAATGCTCTGGATGATCGTAGGCGTCTACATACCAGGCGCCGAAATCAATATCATCGATAACAACCTTGTCTCCCTTAATGTCAAAAGGAAGGTCATCTTCTGTAGGCTCTATAATATTTCCATTCAGGTCTTCAAAAATTAACTGAGCCATGGGATTTTGTACCTTGAGAGCTCGTCTGAAACCAGACCGGTTCATATCCTCTGAACAACGATTTACGATGATCAGAGAGGATTCTGTCAAAGGCTCCATAAGCATATTTCTCATATTCTTCATATACATATCCAGGGTCTGACCATTGATGGTGGAATAAATACCTGCAATTTCCCAGTTTCTTGGGAATCGAATAGACAAGAGATCACCTAAACTCCACATACCGTTATACTCAATGACAATCTGAACCGGATGGTAATTCTTTTCACAGTTTTTAAAGAAGGCAGCATTTAGCTGGTCAAACTCATCCACCTGCAAAATGGCCATGTCCTTTTCTTTTAGATACTCTGGGGAATATTCTACTTCACCCTCCTCGCAGCTGATTAAAAGGGTTAATCCCTCTTCCATCCACTCCTGCTCCATAAGAGTATCCTGCACCAGGGTTGTCTTTCCACTGTCCAGGAAACCTGTGCAAATAAATACTGGTGTTGCCATAGTTTTTTATCTCCTCTTATACATGGAATAATTTTGCTAATTCTTCTTCCTTCACATCAGTACCAATAACACAGATTCTTCCAGTGTAGTCTGGCTGACCTTCACGAACTTCATATTCTTCCGGCACTAAGTCAAACTGCTTCCAGCTTCCATCGGTCATAGGAATGATTCCCTTAGAACGCAAAATCGTTCCGTAGGAAGTCGTCTCTGACAAGGCCTTCAAGATGAAATCAAGTTCTTCTTCTGTGTACTTGTGAGCAGTCTCCTTGCCCCAGCTGGTGAAGACTTCATCTGCGTGGTGATGATGATGATGGCCGCAGCCGCATTCATGGTCATGTTCATGCTCATGCTCGTGGTCATGATGATGCTCGTGGTCATGCTCATGGTCGTGATGGTGGCCACATCCACACTCGTGGTCATGGTCATGCTCATGGTCGTGATGATGACCGCATCCGCACTCGTGCTCATGGTCGTGGTCGTGCTCATGATCATGTTCATGGTCATGGTCATGATGGTGGTGATGGCCACATCCGCACTCATGGTCATGATCCTCTTCTTCAAAGAGGTCTTCCTGGCCGGTTCTGTGGGCTAGGGCTCTCTTAATAGCCTCTGTGCTAAGGCTGTCCCATGGAGTGGAAATAATTGCAGCCTTGTCATTCTGCTCTCTTAAAAGTCCAATGGTCTCCTCTAATTTTGCATCGTCCATAAGCTGGGTACGGCTTACTACGATGGTAGAAGCATTCTGTACCTGATCTTCAAAGAACTCTCCAAAGTTTTTCAGATACATCTTGGTCTTCTTTCCATCTACTACAGTGATGCGGCCATCGATTTCAATGTCTGCATCCTTCTTTACCTCCTCAATGGCCTTTACAATATCCGACAGTTTTCCAACCCCTGATGGCTCAATAATGACACGGTCTGGATGATACTGGTCCAAAACCTTCTGAAGGGCCTCACTGAAATCCCCCACTAAAGTACAGCAGATACAACCGGAATTCATTTCTGTTATTTCAATTCCAGCATCCTTTAAAAATCCACCGTCAATACCAATCTCACCAAACTCATTCTCAATGAGAACCAACTTTTCTCCTGCATATACGCGGCTTACCAATTCTTTGATAAATGTAGTCTTTCCGGCTCCAAGGAAACCGGAGATAATGTCTACTTTTGTCATTTTATATTCCCTTCTTTCTAAAATAATATGCATCTAAAATCTTCTTAGATGATTCTTTCATTTCTTCAAAGGACCCAAGGGTCCGAATCTCATTTTAACACAAGCCAGTGGAATATTCTACCTTAGTTTCAACTAATGATTCGATTTTTGGTCTTATATTTTTTCTTAAAATTGGATATTTTCAAATAACCAATCTAGGAATAAAGTGGTTGCAACATCAGTGGTGTTTTATAACGTTAAAAAAGTAAACCGATAAATTTGTCAAGAAAGGATTTTCTATCATGAATAAGAATTTAAAGAAACTAGTAATGACTGCCTTGTTTGCCGCCCTAGCCTGCGTTGCAACTATGTCCATCCGGATTCCTACCCCTGCCACAGGAGGTTACATCCATCCCGGAGATTCTATTGTAATTCTTTCCGGTATTATTTTAGGACCAGCTTATGGCTTTTTAGCTGCAGGTATTGGCTCTGCCATGGCGGATCTTTTGGGCGGATACTTTGTTTTCGTGGCTCCTACCCTTATAATCAAGGGGCTGATTGCCTTCATCACTGGAGTGATTTATCTGAAAATAGCAAAGGATAAAAAGACCAGATATCTGTCTGTAATTCTTGGAGGACTTGTAGATATTGTCTTTGTAGCCGGAGGATATTTCCTCTTTGAATCCCTTTTGTATGGAGCAGCCACCTCTTTACTTAATGTACCAGCCAGCATCATCCAGGGAAGCAGCGGTTTGATTCTTGCAGTAGTTCTATACCCAGTGCTGACTGCTATTCCGGATATTAAGCAGTTGACCGGGGAGTTGCATCCGCTATCATAAGATCTTCATGGATTGTATAAATAGGGGACGCTTTGATTATTTTATCCAATCCAGCAATATTTTCGATGGTGGTGCAAGCTCCATTATTATAAAAAAGGACTGACGCTTAATTCTGCGTCAGTCCTTTTTTATGTTTCGTATGCGATATTAATCAAAACCAAGCCGCCTGCCGGGGCTGTGATTCCGTCTGCGGTTCTTTCTTTTCGTTCTAGGATCTCTCCTATTTTCTCTGGGGTGTAGAAGCCTCTTCCCACCCGGATCAGGGTTCCTGCTATGATTCGTACCATGTTGTATAGGAATCCATTGCCTGTTACCCGGATGATGATTTCATTTCCGGGAAGGCCTTTTGTTTCTGAATTTTTATGTTCTTCAATCTCTATGGAATACACCCGCCTTACTGTATCCTGAGTATTGGTGCGGACATTGCAAAAACTTGCAAAATCATGGGTTCCTACTATATAGGAGGCTCCCTTTCTCATTTGCTCCACATCCAAAGGGAAAGATACGTGGGTGGTGTACCTTTGCTTTAGGGGATGCTTTACGGGACTGTTCCAAATGTGGTACTCATAGGTTTTTACAATAGAGTTCTGGTATCTGGGATGCCAATCTGCTGCCACTTCCTCTGATTTTACAATCACAATATCCTCCGGAAGCCTCTGGTTTAAGGCATAGGAAATACGCTTTGGAGGAATCTTTGTATCCGTATCAAAGACTGCCACATTTCCCTGGGCATGAACCCCAGAGTCTGTCCTGCTGGCTCCTATAATATGGATTTCTTCTCCTGTAAGGTCACTTAAGTTACGATTTAGAACTTCCTCCACCGTAAGGCCATTAGGCTGCACCTGCCATCCGCAATAATTTGTTCCATCGTAGGCTACTGTAAGTTTTATTCTTTTGGTCATCTAGCACTCCTTAGAAAATCCACACATGGAGAGGGAACATTCTTCCGATTACCACCAGTACAATCACATAAATAATCATAATAGCGTAGGCCCTATAATCTTTTCTCTTGTATTTTAATGGCTTCATCTTGGTTCGACCCTCTCCGCCACGATAACATCTAGCTTCCATTGCCATAGCAAGATCATTGGCTCTTCGAAATGCTGATACAAATAAAGGCACTAAAATCGGGATCATGGCCTTGGCCTTTTGAATAAGATTCCCACTTTCTAGGTCTGCCCCTCTGGCAATCTGGGCCTTCATGATCTTATCAGTTTCTTCCAAAAGAATTGGGATAAATCGAAGGGCAATGGACATCATCATAGCAATCTCATGAACCGGCACATGGACCTTGTTTAAAGGGCCAAGAAGGGCTTCAATACCATCTGTCAACTCATTAGGGGTGGTGGTAAAGGTCATAAGGGAAGATCCGATGATTAAATAAATCAGTCGAATGGCCATATATACCGCCGTAGTAAGGCCTACATCTGTGATGGTAAAAATCCAGGCGTGGAAAAGGGTCTCTCCCTCTCTATTTAAAAACAGATTAAAGAGGACGGTAATCATAAGCAGCATTACAACCGGTTTTAAACCCTTTACGATATAGGAAAAGGGAACCCTTGAGATCTTGATTACTACAAATAAAAATACAGTTGCAATTAAATATCCCGAAATACTTTTAAATAAAAACAGGGAGATTAAATAAAGCAAGGTGGACACAAGTTTGACTCTTGGATCCAAGCGATGCACCGGGCTGTTAGCCGGATAATATTGTCCAATAGTTATATCTCGTATCATCTTCTCTTCTCCAGTACATTCATAATGCTATCTGCTGCTTCCTCGATGGAGGTGGCCTGGGCGTTTACATCTAAGTCCCGCTCCTTTAGATCATGCATAATATAAGTCACCTGAGGAGCCGCAAGCCCTACTTCCTCCAATTCATTATAATGGGCAAATACCTTCTTTGGAATGTCATTGTACATAACTTGTCCGTGGTTCATTACAATGATGCGGTCTGCATATTTTGCAATATCTTCCATGCTATGGGATACCAAGATTACGGTAAGGTCACTTTCTTTGTGTAAATAGGCAATCTGGTCAAGGATTTCATCACGCCCCTTGGGATCTAAGCCTGCGGTAGGTTCATCTAAGACTAAGACCTTGGGTCTCATAGCCAGGACTCCTGCAATGGCCACTCGGCGCTTTTGCCCTCCGGAAAGCTCAAAAGGCGAAGACTTATAATACTCCTCCGGAAGTCCTACAAGATGGAGGGCTTCTAGGGCTCTTTTCTTACACTCCTCCTCAGACAAGCCTTGATTCTTAGGACCAAAGCACACATCAGAAAGAACATCTATTTCAAAAAGCTGGTGTTCCGGGTACTGAAAAACCAGTCCCACCTGATTTCTTAAGGCCTTTAGGTCATAGCCATCGGAATAAATATTTTCTCCATTATAATAAAGGGCTCCGCTAGTAGCCTTTACCAGGCCATTTAGATGCTGGATCAAGGTAGATTTCCCGGAGCCTGTGTGGCCAATCACTCCTACAAATTCTCCGTGGGGAATCTCCAGGCAAATATCTTTCAGGGCATGCTTTTCATAAGCAGTTCCCTGACTGTATATGTAATTTAAATGTTCTAGTTTAATCGACATATTGCCTCCACCAACTCTTCCTTTGTAAGAATTCCCGCAGGAATGTTAAGTCCTCGTTTTATGAGTTCATCTGCCAGCAAGGTTGCTTGAGGCACATCCAGCCGGTACTTTTTCAATGTGTCTACCTGGGAGAAAATTTCTCTCGGTGTCCCCTGCATAACTACATGACCATGATCCATAACATAGACCTGATCTGCCTCCACCACTTCTTCCATGTAATGGGTAATGAGAATTACCGTTACATTCTTCTTTTTTCTAAGTTCCTGTACGGTTCTTAGGACTTCCTTGCGTCCCATGGGATCTAGCATGGCAGTTGGCTCATCCAGGACAATACATTTTGGCTCCATAGCCACCACTCCTGCAATGGCCACCCTTTGTTTCT
Source organism: Bacteroidaceae bacterium (assembly GCA_963597615.1). Classification (GTDB taxonomy): domain Bacteria; phylum Bacillota; class Clostridia; order Lachnospirales; family Lachnospiraceae; genus CAKRJP01. The sequence continues at coordinate 54,353 of CAVBQS010000040.1, read as the reverse complement.
GCCCTCCGGAAAGTTTGTTGGGAGAATGGTGACGGTACTCAATCATTCCTACTGCCTTTAAGCTTTCCTCCACCCTGGTCCAAATATCCTCTGTAGGAACTCCAAGATTTTCTGGTCCAAATCCCACATCCTCTTCTACCACAGTTCCAATGATCTGATTGTCGGGATTTTGAAATACCATACCGGCGGTCTGTCTTACATTCCAAAGTTCCTCCAGCTTTTTGGTGTCACGGCCATCTACCCACATGGTTCCTTCTGTGGGAACTAAGATTGCATTCATATGCTTTGCCAGAGTAGATTTTCCGGAACCGTTGTGGCCTAAAATGGCAACAAATTGCCCTTCCACCACATTAATATCCACCTGATCGATAGCTCTAGAAGCCCCAATCACATGGCCTTCCTCGTCTCTTTTCATATATTCATATATCAGTTTGTCTGTCTGAACCATACCCATGTTCTATAGACTCCTTCTCTATTAACGCACAATATGCGCTACTCCTAGATGGAGCAGCACATATTGCAATTGTCATATAAGCCAGGTTAATCTTATGATCCCTGGTTTTTACATCTTCTTTGGTGCCGGATAATCCACACCCTGAGTATCTACTGTAACCTTAGCCATCTTTTGAGGCTCCATAGGTCTGTCACTGTAATCTGTCATGGTAGTGGCAATCTTATTAACTACATCCATACCTTCAATGACTTTTCCAAAGGCTGCATATTCTCCATCAAGATGGGATGCATCCTTGTGCATAATGAAGAATTGAGATCCTGCAGAATTTGGGTTCATAGCTCTTGCCATAGATAAAACTCCGGCAGTGTGTGCTAAGTCATTGGCAATGCCATTGTGAGAAAATTCTCCCTGAATGCTATAGCCTGGGCCACCCATTCCGTTGCCATCTGGGCATCCGCCCTGGATCATGAAACCACTGATGACGCGGTGGAAAATCAGTCCATCATAGAACTTGTCATTGATCAGGGAAATAAAGTTATTGACAGTGTTTGGAGCAATCTCCGGATATAATTCAGCTTTGATAAGGTCGCCGTTTTCCATTTCAAAAGTTACGATTGGGTTTGCCATTTTATTTTACCTCTTTTCTCTAATTTTTAGATGGTGCACGAAAGTGTAGTATAGTTCGCGAGGATTGCCCACAATAACCGAAAGCAAAAGCAGACTCGACATGCTCCAAGGGTCTGCTTTTCCTTTGGTTATTATGTGCAATCCAATGTACTCTACTAGACTTTCGCTGACACCCGGGAAATTCATAGGTCACAATACAGTTCATTTTAGCGGAAAAGCTAGGTTCCGTAAAGGGTCTGTTTGATTGTTTTTTTTAATACCAGGATGCATAAAAATTCTCCGGCAAACATATTCGCCGGAGAATTTTCTTTTCAAAAAACGATATTTCTTTTATCACATGGACTTTGATACTGCCGTACACTTCTCCATCGCCTCGATGATGGAGCTTCTGAAGCCGTGTGCTTCTAGCTCTCGTACTGCCTCGATGGTGGTTCCTGCCGGTGAGCATACCATGTCTTTTAATTCTCCCGGATGCTTTCCTGTCTCTAATACCATCTTTGCGCTTCCCATGACTGCTTGGGCTGCAAACTTGTATGCCTGGGCTCTTGGCATTCCGCCTTCTACTGCTGCATCTGCCATGGCCTCGATAAACATGAATACGTAGGCTGGTGAACTAGAGCTTACAGATACTACTACGTCCATAAGGCCTTCTCCTACGATCTCTACTTCTCCAAAGCTTCCAAGGATTCTCTTTACGTACTCTGTCTCTTCTTTTGTCATGTTCTTATTCGGGCAAGCTGCTGTCATTCCTGCTCCTACCATTGCCGGTGTATTTGGCATGGTACGTACGATTTTTACATTCTCCCCAAACTGGTCTGCCAGCCATGCAAGGGTCTTTCCTGGAGCGATGGTAATAATAATCTGATCCGGTCTTACCTTATCTTTAATACCTGCAATTACTTCTGCATAGAATTGTGGTTTTACTGAAAGAATAACTACTTCTGCCTTCTCCACTACTTCGTTGTTGTCTGCAGTTACGTGGATTCCAAACTGTGCTTTTACTTTTTCTCTTCCTGCTTCGTATACGTCTGCACCAATAATCTCATCTGCTTTCACGATACCCTTGTTAATGATACCACCCATCATAGCTGATGCCATATTTCCTGTTCCGATAAACCCTAACTTCATAATACTACCTCCCTTGTAATAACATAAATGTATGATTTTCCCAATCTGTTTCTTTAATAATTTAAAAATAAATAGGCTCCGAATAATTGTATACAAGTATCCAGATTTGTATACAATCAAAAAATTTGTATACAACTTCCTTATGCCCTCATGCTAACACCAGACGTCCTTGATGTCAACATTTTAACGAGGTTTTTTTGTTGTATTCGTCATTTAGTTATAGTATAATTGTATACATTCATGCGATGTCTGCTTGTATCCAGGCATCCGATAGAACGGAGTTGTATTATGGCTGAAAAAACTACTTCTCTTGCCAACCAGGCTTATGAGAAAATTAAAGAAAATATATTGCATCTGACTTATCCCCCGGGAATGACTTTAACGGAGGCCATGCTGACTGAGGAACTGGGTATGAGCCGCAGTCCTGTCCGCACTGCCATCCACAGATTGCAGGATGACGGCCTGATTGTTACGGATTACTACAAATCCCTAACCGTTAAGGAGATTACTGACCGGGACATTTATGAACTCTATCAGCTTAGAGAATTGATTGAGGGAGCTGCCTTTAAGCAGATTTTCACCTGCGAGCGCAATGAAGAATACTCCTACCGTATTGAGGAGAAGGTTGTTCGGATGTGTGCCTGTTCTGACAACAATTATGACTGGGAGTTGGCTGACACAGATATGCATATGGAAATCATCAGTATCTTAGATAATCAGCGGATTAATAAGATTTACGAGAACAATTTATCGGAACTAATTCGCATCGGCCAATATTCTGTTCGTAATGGAATGGAGATTAAAAGAACCAATGATAATGCCAAAAGAATGGTGAAACTTATGCGGGATGGGAAGTATGAGGAAGCCTATGAGATTCTACGGAAGGATCATTTTGGTACGGGGAAGGATAGTGCTTTGAAGAGCAGAGTTTAATTCTTCTTCTGTTGAGATGTGGACACGGACGCAGGAGGGCCATATATGCTTCGAAAATACGCTGCGTTTCCTACTCACTACGCGCGCTTAGCCACTCAGGCTCCTGCGCTAACTCGCCCAAAAAGCGGGCTCAGACAAGCGCCCGCCTTCGTTGCTAGCGTGTAGCTTTTTAGCATATTTCCGTGGCCCCTAGGGCTGCTATGGCTCCATCTGCGGCTGCTGTCACTAGCTGTCTTACGGCTTTTGTTCTGCAATCTCCTGCTGCAAAGATTCCTTCTCTGGAGGTCTTGCAATCTTCTCCTGCTTTTATATATCCTTTTTCATCTAGGTCTACTAGGCCGGCGTATCTTTCGTTTCCGGGGATTTGGCCGATGGCTATGAAGACTCCTTCTACTGGAAGGTTTGATTCTGCTTTGGTAAGAACATTACGAAGCTTTATTTCTTCTACTGCAAAACTTCCCTTGATTTCTGTTACTATGCTGTTTAGGATGAACTCTACATTTTCCTTTTCTTTTAGGTTTTGCACCAGATAGTCTTCCCCTCGAAAGGCATCTCTTCGGTGAATTACATAGACTTTGTTACAGTGGTTAGCCAGATAGGCCACATCTTCTAGGGCGGTACTTCCTCCTCCCACCACTGCCACATTCATGCCTTTAAAGAAGGCCCCATCGCAGACTGCACAGTAGGATACTCCCATGCCTGCAAATTGGTCTTCTCCTGGAACTCCTAATTTTCTGTGGGTCTGTCCTGTAGCAAGAATCAGGGCCTTGCATGGAAATTCTTCCTGCTCTGTTATGATGATTTTTTCTTGATCTTGAACTAGAATTTCTTTTACACTTGCCCGCTTGATCTCGACCCCCAATTCTTCCACTTGGGCTTTTAAATTCTGGGCTAGTTCATTTCCTGAAATTTTTTGAATTCCCGGATAATTTTCTATATGGGAAGTTAAGGTCATCTGCCCCCCAAAGCCAGTACCTTCTAAAAGCAACACTTTCTTTCCGGCCCGCAGGCCATAGATGGCGGCTGTCATTCCGGCAATGCCCCCTCCTACAATCCCAATGTCATACATTTTATTTTTCCTCTCTTAAGCCCTATAGTGTTCCATCATATAGGCCATATATTTTGTATTACAATCTGCCAGGGAAAACTCTCCACGACTTAAACACCAGTCAGACACCAGAGCCCTCTCGCACATGGCATAGTATTTTACAATCTCCATAACCGAAGCATCCTGCCTAATCTGGCCCCTAAGTTGCCCCTCATCTACAATCTTGGTAATCAGGCGAAAATATACCCGATTGTGATTTAAAAGGCAACTTTTCCCACTGGCCGCCAACTGAGTGGAATACAAAGAAGTTAGAAGTTCAATATGAACATTCTCTTCCATCCACTTGTGAATTTCCCGGTTTAAATACAAAAGCTTCTCATAACTGTTCATCTTAGGATCCATCTGAGTCTCTAGAACCTCATACTGGTCATCCAACATAATAGACAGGGTATTTAAAAGCTCATCCTTTGTATTAAAGTAATAATAAAAGGATCCCTTGGAAGTATCGGATAATTCAATAATATCATCTACGGTAGTTCCACTAAATCCTTTTTCATAAAACAGCTGCCAGGCAGCTTCTACAATTTTCTGCTTGGCATTTTTCTTTCCTTTTCCACGTCCCATTTAACTACTCCAAACTCTTTAGCGACTGGATTTTTTAATCGCCAAAATATTTTTTAATCAGTGCACAGTATTCCTTAAATGCCGGAATCCCCTCAAATTCCTCCTTAAGGACATCTCTGACACCCTTGTAATACCAACCAATAATATTCTTATCCTTCATACGAAAGCGGTTCCACAAATCCTCCCCCACCACAGGATAATCTCTGTCGATATCCCGCATATTAGACAACTTATCTGCCAGGGCAATAATGCGAACCTCCCTGGGGGCCTTCTTTAAATGTTCTATGGTGGCTGCCTTTCTTTCATGCCAGGTCTTGGTCTTGTCCTCACTTTCCTGGCCTACAAGGTCTGCCACTCTTCCCGAAAAACATTCTGCCAAAAGATCTTTGGTAACACCCTTGCAATCTTCAATGGTATCATGCAAAAACGCTGCGCTTATGACTTCCTTGTCTTTGGTTATAGTTGATACAATCTCTGCTACTTCAATTGGATGTACGATGTAGGGTCTGCGAGTTCCTTTGCGTACCTGACCCTCATGTGCCTTTGTTGCAAATTCTCTTGCCTCATCAATCATTGGGGTTCTCCTTTTGAATTTTGATTATTGGTTTTTGGTTTCTACTTTCTGATTGTATTACTGTCATTATCTTAACATTCCAAACTTTAAATATCAATGTTTTACAGTTATAATGAAGTTACTATTCCCATCATTTAATGAAAGGATTTACTTATGAAAAAAACAGTTTTAATCACAGGTGCCTCCCGGGGAATCGGCCGGGCCTGCGCCATAAAATTTGCCAAAGAGGGCTATTTTGTTTATCTAAATTACAAGTCATCCACAGAAAAAATAAAAGAAGTTGCCAAGGCTTTAGATGAGCTTCCAAACGCCCAGTATTTCATTCTGCAAGGGGATGTAGGCTCCTCTCTGGATGTGGAAAATATCTTCGCCCAGATTAAAAAAGAGGGACGTCACATAGATATTCTCATTAACAATGCCGGAATAGCCCATATGGGCTTGCTTCACGATATGACAGACCAGGAATGGAACCGGATTCTTAATACCAATTTATCCTCTGTCTTTTATTGCTGCAGAAAGGCAATCCCCGGCATGCTAAGGGCCGGCCAAGGAGTAATTTTAAATGTATCCTCCATGTGGGGCAGGGTTGGGGCTTCCTGTGAAGTAGCCTATTCTGCCAGCAAGGCCGGGGTAAATGGCTTAACAAGGGCTCTTGCTAAAGAGCTAGCCCCCAACAATATTCAGGTCAACGCCATCGCCTTTGGAGTCATCGACACTGACATGAATCAGATGCTATCTAAAGAAGACAGGGAAAGCCTGGCCTACGACATCCCCATTGGCCGCTTTGCCAGTCCAGAAGAGGCTGCCCAGATCATTTGGGATACGGTACACACTCCCTTCTACATGACAGGGCAAATAATTGGCTTCGATGGTGGATATATCTAATATCCACTACCGAAGCCTCTTTACTTCCTCATAAATCTTAACCACTAAGCAGCGATCTGATTCCTATGTTAATAGTATACCTTTCTTAAAAACAAGCCTCTGGCCGGGGCTAAGAATCCTGCAAGACTTCGATCCTCCGCAGCGATTACTACAGGTAACATGGCAGCATCCCGCTTGCCAGTTCCAATCTCCAAAAGGGTTCCTGTGAGAATCCGCACCATATGGTATAAAAATCCCGTACCATAATAGGTAATTCGAACCTTCTCACCGTTACTTACAATCTTAATATTGGTGATTTTTCGAACAGGATCCTTGCAATCCTTATCATCTGTAAAACTGGTAAAATTCTTTGGCCCAATGAGATAAGGCACTGCATTCCTCATGGCCTCTATATCTAACTTCTCCGGATAGTGATAGCAATATCTTCTAGAAAACACATCCGGCTTCTCCCTACAATCGATATAATACTCGTACTTCTTTCCCTTAGCACTCTTTCTGGCATGAAAGCCGTTGCGCACAAGTTCTACCTTCTGAATACGAATGTCCTCCGGCAAATAACGGTTCAAAGAATCCCTAAATTCTCTCACATCATACAATCTGGAAAGGCGTACACTGGCCACCTGGCCTCTGGCATGAACTCCCGCATCAGTGCGGCCGGAGCCATCTACCTGAACCTTATAACCTACAAGCTTACTAATACTCCACTCTAAAATAAACTGGATGGTATTGTCAGTGGTTGCCTGACGCTGCCATCCCTGGTATCTGCTACCATCATAGGAAATGGTCAATTTATATGTTCTCATCCAACATCAATCCTTATATTCAAAACTCAATGCATATCTACTCTAAAATTTTCTTAAGTTCATCCATAAATGTATTCACATCTTTGAACTCACGATAAACAGAGGCAAAGCGCACATAGGCTACCTCGTCTAAATTCTTTAATTCCTCCATAACAATCTCTCCCACAAGACTGCTGGGGATTTCCTTCTCTTCTTGTCTATATATACAGGTCTCAATGCGGTCAATAACTTCCTTCACCGCATCGGTGGATACCGGTCTTTTATAACATGCCCTTAAGATACCATTCTCAATCTTACTTCTGTTATATTTTTCTCTTGTGTTATCCTTCTTAATAATGGAAAGGGGAATAGTCTCAACCTTCTCATAGGTAGTAAAACGCTTCCCACAAAAATCACAGGATCTGCGTCTTCGAATAGCGGTTCCCTCATCGTTGGGACGGGAATCGATGACTTTTGTATCTGGATGACTACAATAAGGGCACTTCATCTGGTGGTATCCTTTCGAAAATTTTTGTCTATAACACAAATAGTATATCTTTTGCAAGGAGATAAGTCAATTTTCTGAGGGAAAGAACACAAAAAAGACACAGTTTATCTTTGTTTGCAAATAAGATAAAACTAAAAAGGAATGGGAAGTTTTATACCCATTCCTTTTTTTCTCTAGTCTTTTTTAGTTTTCTTTTTCTGTGATGATTCGGGTGCCGGTTTTGCCTTTTCTTGCGTCTTTTAGGCACTCGAAGGATGTAATGAGGGCGCTTCTTCCTTCTCTTTTTTCTACGAAGGATACAGATGCGCTAAATTTTGGAAGCATGTTGTAGATTCCAAAGTGGCCTTCTTCCATATATTTTTTAGCCTCTTTTAAGCTAATTTCTCCAAGGTCTTCTTCTTCCGGGCGGTCCATGTTGATTTTAACCTTCTCTACGCTGGTTAGCATGATAAGCTCATCTGCATCTACCTCTTCTGCTAACTTTCCTGCTGTAAGGTCTTTTTCAATAACAGCGCTGGCTCCCTTTAAGTGATTGTCCTGCTCAAGTACCGGTATTCCACCACCACCGCAGGCAATTACGACTTGATCTGCGTCTAAGAGGGCCTTCACTGCGTCAATCTCTACAATACGTACCGGGTTTGGAGCAGAAACGATACGGCGGAAGCCTTTTCCCGGCTCCTCCACCACATAATTACCTTTTTTGCGCTCCATAGCCGCCTCTTCTGCATTCATGTAACGACCTAAAACCTTGGTAGGAGTATAGAACGCCTCATCGTAAGGATCTACCACCACCTGAGTCAAGATAGTACTTACGGTGCGGTAAATACCTCTATCCATCAGTTCTTCTCTGATGGCATTCTGAAGATCATAGCCAATATAGCCCTGGCTCATAGCCGAGCACACAGACATAGGGGCTACGGTATAATCTTCATGCATCTTAGCAAATTCATTCATTGCAGTATGGATCATACCAACCTGAGGGGCATTACTGTGGGTAATCACCACCTGATCGCCGGCTTCCACCAAATCCGCAATCACCTTGGCAGATTTTTTTACTGCCTCCAACTGTTCCGGCATGGTAACTCCCAGTGCCTTATGTCCTAATGCAACAACCACTCGTTTTTTCATCCTACGCTTTCCGCCTTTCCACTGAAATCCAACTATTCATTCCATCCGTAGAATACTGTTTTCCATACCTATGAATAGCTGTCTCAAATTTTAAAATCCAGAATTTAATTTTTAATCTATCCCAACATTATCTGTCAATAAGGTCTGTTTGTCAATTCTGCCTGAAAAAGAAATTGTATTTATTTCAGCATTGCAATCAGCTCATCCTTCTCCTGAGCTCCTACTGCCCGGCTTGCAACCTCACCATCTTTAAACACATAAAACATAGGGATGGACATTACCCGATAGTCTCTTGCAAGCTCCGGCTGATCATCCACATCCACCTTGCAGATCTTCACATCAGAAAGTTCATCAGAAAGCTCCTCCACAATAGGAGCCACCATCTGGCAAGGCCCACACCACGTAGCCCAAAAATCCACCAACACCGGCACCTTAGCTTCCAAAACCTCTTCCTTGAAATTATCTTTTGTTACATGTACTACTGCCATGATTCTCCTCCTTATCTCCATTTAGGATATATATTTGCACCCTCAAGAATCTAGCCCGGATTGCGCAAGGGGGCAATTACCCATATATAACTCAAGTAGAATTTACCATAATTTTACTGGTAATGTCTAGTGTAGCAGAAGTATAATAGCACTAGGTATTTATTTAAGTTGGGAGGGGTTTTTGTGACCAAGAAACATAGAGAAAAAAACAAAGAGCAGGAAACACCTAATGTTAAATCAAAATTCAAACGACGCTATAAAAATTTTGTCGGATCTCAGAAAGCCATTAACAAGATCAGTAAGTGTGTCTATGACTCCAGCTACCAGCTAAAAAGTCAGTGCGCCATTGATATTTTGTTAGCTAAGCTAGCTATGATCGACGCTGAATTATCTAAGGAAAAAGGCCGCACAGTTGTGAATCAATTAAGCAGCAGGATCAAGACTCCGGAAAGTATTTACAACAAATTAGTCCGAAAAGACTTATCTACCGATTTCGAAACAGCTCAAAAAAATCTCAACGATCTAATCGGAATCCGGGTAGTATGCCCCTTTGAAGATGAAGTCTATGAAGTAGCAGGCAAGCTAAAGGCCCAGGGAGATATTGAAGTCATCAAAGAAAAAGATTACATAAAGCACCCCAAGAAAAACGGATACAAAAGCCTGCACCTGATTATCGATATCCCCATCTACTTCGGGAAATCCTATCAGAAAGAACGGGTAGAAATCCAATTTCGCACCACAGCCATGGACTACTGGTCCATACTAGATTATCAGCTCTTCTACAAACGAGACGTAGACGACTGCGAAAAAATCGCCGAGGAACTAGCCAAAGCAGCCGAAGACATCGCCAAACTAGACGCAAGAATGCTAAAACTAAGAAACAAAATCGAAAAATACAAAGTCGTAGACTATAGTTTCGAATAAAGTCCAAAACAACAAAGAGGGCCTGAAAAAAACGCAAGTTTTTCACAGACCCTCTCCCTTTTTTCATTAATGTAAATTAAGGAGTATTGCCTCCAATCCACGAAAGGAAGTCTCTCGGTTTCGCACACACCTAAATATACTTTAATTAATCATTTAATCGATCAAATCATTCTGAAAACTAGACAAATGCTCATATGGCAAGATCAGCCTTCCCCTGTACAAGCCACATCCATCATTGATCAGACTATTATTCACCGCTCCAAACATATTAACATCCAGTTCAGATAGTTCCAATGCAGCAATCTTTCTTACCCTCTCATAGGCTTCATCAAAGTATATACTTGCTCCTACAGGAATGGCATCTCTTCTGGCCCGCTCTTTTTCCTGGGCTTTCTCATATCCTAGATGGTTGGCAGCTCCAATCTCCGCGGTATCATCCATAGCCTTAGTGCGAAGCTGTACTTCTGTAAAGCACCTGGAGCTATTGTCATAAAAAGTTACATGTAGAGACTGGTAATCTCCCTTATCATTGTTCCAAATATAGTCCCTGTAATAGGGTCTTACTTCCTCTGCCATAAGAGGGGACCCACTTTCACAGACTCCATTTGCAGGCTCCGCTGTAAAGCCATGTTCTTCCAAAAAGGCCGGCAGGGCATTGGCAATCTCATAGAGGTATTTTAGCTCCTCTTCTTTAATATCCTGTCCGGGCTTTAAATGGCACTTGGGCATGGCCACTACAATTCGGTAAGCTACCAGGTCCCTAAAGCAACTAAGGCGCTGTTTAAGCTCTGCCACTGTAGGATAGGTTCCATATTCCTTGTAGTAATTGTAGATATACTCCACAATGTAACCATTGAATTTGGCCTCGGCCCGTATAAGGGATTTTATCCTTCCTTTGAAGGTAAAGGCTAGGAAGGGATACTCCTTTGCCATATATTTATAAAATTCCCTCATTTTCTGAGACTGGGCTGTTAAGAAGTCATTGTGCTGCAAAAGCTCCTGAATCTGAAGCAGAAAATTACAATGAATCCGGTCGATTTCATTTTGATTTTTCTTGGCTTCTTTGCTTAAATCCTTATAATAACGCTGCAAGATCTTAAGCACCGTATCTCCGGAATATAAGTAATCATTTAATGTAATCATTTAAAATCATCCCAATTATCTTAAGAATCCGAAATGACGGATAATCACTGGTTCTACTGATTTGCCACCGCAAATTGAGAAGAATGTAATAATCTTACAGATCCACATTACGAATACAAAGATCGCAGCCAAAACCGGAATAATAAAGGTGAAGAACAAGACTGCTCCAATGATTCCTACCAAGGTATCTACTACAATAAATTTAATGGCCTGTCTTACATGGAACTTCAAATACGGAGAATCCGGAGCCGCAAGCAAGGCCACAAAAACTCCTAAGAAGCTGGTAAGATATAGCATCATAGCAATGACCTTATTATCCGATACATCCTTTGCTGAAAATTCAGATGTGTGATCATAAGGATTTGTCTGGGTATAATACTGCTGGTATCCACCGTAAGGGCCCTGGTTATATCCCCCCTGATTATAATTTTGCTGGTTAAAATTCTGCTGATTATAATTTTCCTGGTTAAAATTTTGTTGTTGGCCATAGGCATAGGCACCCGCTTCATTATTTGGAGCCTGGCCCTGTGTGCCCTCTTTCTCTGACTGCTGTTGATTTTCTGTGGTCACTTCCGTCTTAAGAGCCTCAGTCGCCGATGTCTCTTCCTGCACCGACTCATTTAAGGCCTCAAACTTTGCCCCACACTGGGTGCAAAACATTGCCTCATCTGCAATGGACGCACCACAATTTTTACAAATTTTCATGCGATGATTTCCTCCTGTTTTATTTTTACAACTGATAGATTCCTTCTTAAATTTTCTTAAAATGTCCTTCAGAAGTCATGTTCATAATAATACAAAGCCTCATAACCGTCAACAAAGACTCCCCCGGGACTCCATCTATTCTATAACACTCTATAATACGAAGAAAATCTTCTTAGGGCTATTTTCAAGCCTCTGCCACTGCAGCTACCATATTTTTCACATAGTCTATCACATAAGGCACTGCCTCTTTTCCATGTTCTGCCACGATTTTTACAATGGCAGATCCTACAATGGCTCCGTCAGAAAGGCCTGCCATTTTCCTTGCCTGGTCCGGAGTAGAGATTCCAAATCCTACTGCCACAGGAACGTCGGCCACAGCTTTTACCTGCTCCACCATGGTCCCAATATCTGTATTAATTTCTTTTCTGACACCGGTAACCCCCAGGGATGAAACACAGTAAATAAATCCCTGAGCCTCTTTTGCAATGGCCTGGATTCTATCATCAGAGGTAGGGGCAATCATGGAAATTAAGTCAATGCCATATTTCTCGCAACTAGGAAGAAGCTCCATCCGCTCCTCAAAAGGCACGTCAGGAACAATGACCCCATCAATGCCACACTCTGCACATTTTTCCATAAATCTATCTTTTCCATAGGTGAATACTGGATTTACATAAGTCATAAATACCAAGGGAATTTTTACAGTTTCACGAACTTCTTTTACCATGTCAAAAAGCTTGTCTGTTGTAGTTCCTGCTGCCAGAGATCTTTCATCTGCCTCCTGGATTACCACCCCTTCAGCAATGGGATCTGAGAAAGGAATGCCAATCTCTATCAAACTAGCCCCAGCCTTTTCCATGGCAATAATCAGGTCTTTTGTCAAATCTAAAGAAGGGTCTCCTCCTGTGACAAATGGAATAAATGCTTTTTTATTTTTAAATGCTTCCCTTATTTTACTCATAGATATCCACCCCTCTGTATCTTGCAATTGCTGCTACGTCTTTGTCTCCACGGCCGGAAACATTTACTACAATAATCTGATCCTTGTCCATGGTAGGAGCTAACTTCTTTGCATAAGCAATGGCGTGTGCACTCTCAATGGCAGGAATGATTCCCTCTGTTTTTGACAAATATTCAAAGGCATCTACCGCCTCATCATCGGTAATTGGCACATATTCTGCCCGTCCAGTTTCTGCCAAATTTGCATGTTCCGGTCCAATTCCCGGATAGTCAAGACCTGCGGAAATAGAATATACCAGGGCAATCTGTCCATACTCATTTTGACAGAATAAGGACTTCATACCGTGGAAGATTCCCTGGGAACCTCTGGCAATGGTAGCTGCATGTTTTTCAGTGTCAACCCCAAGGCCTGCTGCCTCACAACCAATGAGGCGAACGCTTTCATCTGGAATAAATTCATAGAAAGCCCCAATGGCATTGCTGCCACCACCTACGCAGGCGATTACTGCATCTGGAAGTCTGCCTTCTTTTTCTAAAATCTGCTCCTTAATCTCCTCACCAATAATTTTCTGGAAATCCCTGACGATCATTGGGAATGGATGGGGACCCATTACAGAACCTAATACATATAAAGTATCATCCATACGGTTTGCCCACTCTCTCATGGCCTCATTTACCGCATCTTTTAAGGTCATGGTTCCACTGGTTACTGCATGAACCTTGGCTCCTAAAAGCTCCATTCGATAAACATTTAAAGCCTGACGAACCGTATCCTCTTTTCCCATGTAAATTTCACATTCCATATCCATAAGGGCTGCTGCCGTAGCTGTAGCAACACCGTGCTGGCCGGCTCCGGTCTCTGCAATTACCCGGGTCTTTCCCATTTTCTTGGCCAAAAGCACCTGGCCTAATACGTTATTGATCTTGTGGGCTCCTGTGTGATTTAAATCCTCACGTTTTAAATAAATTTTTGCCCCTCCCAGGTCCTTTGTCATCTTCTTTGCTTCATATAAAAGAGATGGACGGCCTGCATAATTCTTATAAAGGTCATCTAGCTCTGCCATAAATTCTGGGTCTTTTTTATATTTTTCGTAGGCTTCCTCCAGTTCTCCCACCGCATTCATTAAAGTCTCTGGGACATACTGGCCACCGTATTGTCCATATCTTCCTTTGCTCATTTCTTATGATCCTTTCTCAATGTCTATTTAACAATCTTTCTCTTGCACTATTACATAAAAAGCAGCCGCTCATTGCTTCTGTGTCCTCGAATCTTGTAAATAAATGCATCCACTTTTTCTTCATCCTTAAAGCCATCAGTCTCCACTCCACTGCTTACATCTACCCCGTAAGGTGTGAGGCCTTCGATTCTCTCTAAGATATTTTCTGTAGCTAATCCTCCTGCCAGAAAATAAGGTTTGGTAAGCTTCGGAATCAGGTTTTTATCAAAAGTCACCCCACTGCCGCCGTAAGCTCCCCCCACATAGGTATCTAAAAGCAAATAATCCACAGGAAGTTTTTGGGCCTCCAAAATTTGTTCTTGATTCTTAACCCGAACTGCCTTAATCAAGGGAAGGCTGACTTTTTCTTTCAAGGTCCTAATATAGGCTTCATCCTCATCTCCGTGAAGCTGCACCAGCTGGATAATATTTTCTCTACACAAGGCTTCAATCAATTCTATCTTTTCATTTACAAAAACTCCTACTGCCGGAATCTGCGGGTCCATAAGAGCTCTTAAGTTTTTGGCTGTATCAAAATCAATTTTTCGCTTGGTCCCTGCAAAGACAAAACCGCCAAAATCCGGCTCATAGTCGTTTACCATTTTTATATCTTCCGGGCGCTTTAAGCCGCAGATTTTTATTTTACACATAATTTTGCTCCATTTAATTCTTCCAGCATGGCTTTTTTATCAGGACTTCGCATTAAGGTCTCTCCGATCAAAGCCCCATTAACCTTGGCTTCTTTTAAGACCTGGATATCCTCTGTGGTTTTAATTCCACTTTCTGCAATAAATAAAATCTCTTTTGGAGCCAGGCTTCGAAGCCTAATACTGTTATTGATATCTACGGTAAAATCCTTTAGATTGCGGTTGTTCACTCCGATGATTCTGGCTCCTGCCTGGACGGCCGATTCCATTTCTTTTTCATCATGAACCTCCACAATAGCAGAAAGCCCCAACTTATGGCAGATTTTTAAGTATCTTTTAATAGTATCTGTATCTAAGATGGCACAGATCAAAAGGACGCAGGAAGCTCCTAAAACCTTGGCCTCATAAATCTGATACTCATCTACGGTAAAATCTTTTCGAAGTACCGGAATCTTTACATTTTTTGCAATTTCCTGTAAATATTCATCCCTTCCCTTAAACCACTTAGGCTCTGTCAGGCAGGAAATCATGGTAGCTCCTGCCTCCTCATAGTCCTTTGCAATTTGAAGATAAGGGAAATCTTTTGCTATAAGTCCCTTGGAAGGGGAGGCTTTTTTCACCTCGCAGATATAGTGAATTCCTTCTTCCTTTAAGGCCTGCTCCACCGGGAAGCCTGTGTCCAGATTCATAAGAAGGGCCTGCCTTCGAATCTCTGAAAAAGGAACTTTGTGCTGGGCCTTTTGTACTCTAGTTTTGGCATAAGCTGCCAGTTGGTCTAAAATCATAGCTCCTCCATCCTATACAGTCTGTGTAGCTTCTTTAAAGGCTTCCAGTTTCTTCAGTGCCTTTCCAGAGTCAATCAAGTCTCCTGCCAGCTTCACCCCTTCTTCTAAAGTGTCTGCCTTTCCAGCCAAATAAAGGCTCATGCCGGCATTCATCTGCACTACCTGGCGTTTTGGTCCCTGTTCTTTTCCTGATAAAATATCTTTTGTAATCTGGGCATTCTCTTCCGGAGTTCCTCCGATTAAGTCTTCCAGGTCACAGGTCTTAAATCCAAACTGCTCTGGACTAATCTCATAATTTGTAATGGTTCCATGGTTGATCTCGTATACCTTACTAGGACCTGCCAGGGTTATCTCATCTAACCCATTTCCGTAGACAGAGGCTCCTCGAACTACTCCTAAATTGGAAAGAACCTGAGCTAAAGGCTTGGCAAGTTTCTCATCATAGACCCCTAAAAGCTGCAAATTTGCTGCTGCCGGATTGGTAAGAGGTCCTAAAATATTAAATACGGTTCGAATTCCGATTTCCTTACGCACCGGGCCTACATACTTCATAGAAGAGTGATAAACCTGGGCAAATAAGAAGCAAATTCCAACTTTTTTTAGGACTTCTTCATTCTGGGCCGCATCTAAATTTAAATTCACTCCCAAATGTTCTAACACATCTGCAGCCCCGCTTTTGCTGGAAACGCTGCGGTTGCCATGCTTTGCCACAGAAACTCCTGCAGAGGCAATCACAAAGGCTGACGTAGTGGAAATATTAAAGGTTCCCACCTCATCTCCGCCGGTTCCTACGATTTCAAACACATCTCCATTGGTATTTACCTTTGTGCCTTTGGCTCTCATGCCCTTTGCTAAGGCTGTAATCTCTTCAATGGTCTCCCCCTTCATGCGAAGACCTGTAAGAAATGCAGACATCTGAGCCTGGGTGGCATTGCCTGACATAATCTCTTCCATAACAGCCTCAGCCTCAGCTGCTGTTAAATTTTCCCTATTTACTACTTTATAAATTGCTTCCTTAATCATGCTAATCTCCTTTCATTGTAAGTAATTCTCCATCAAGATTCGTCCCTTAGGGGTTAGGATGGATTCCGGGTGAAACTGTAATCCATATACTGGGTAGTCTTTATGCTGGACTGCCATAATTTCTCCCTCCGGCCCTGTGGCGATAACCTCCAATTCTTCCGGAAGGGTTTCTTTTACTGCCACTAGGGAATGGTATCTGGCTCCATCCATCTTATCTCCCAAGCCCTTAAACAAGGGGCTTTCTCCTATAAGATCCATAGGGCTTTTCTTTCCATGCATAAGCTTTGGGGCTCTGGCTATGGTAGCTCCAAAGGCCTCGCAAATCGCCTGGTGTCCTAAACACACTCCTAAAATCGGAATCTTTCCTTTTAGTTTTTTTACCACTTCCTCGCAGACCCCTGCATCCTTTGGGTAACCTGGCCCTGGAGATAAAATAATATGGTCTGGTGCTAGGGCTTCTATTTCTTCCGCTGTCATAGCATCATTTCGAATCACCTGAATGTCCGGCTCAATGCTTCCGGCCAGCTGTACTAAGTTATAAGAAAAACTGTCATAATTATCAATTAAAAGTACCATTAGTCCAGCACCTCCTTGGCATTTTTAATGGCATTCATAACTGCCGCTGCTTTATTTGCAGATTCCTGATATTCATTTTCCGGGATACTGTCCGCCACGATTCCACCCCCGGCCTCTACATAGACCCGACCATTTTTCTTTACTGCCATGCGGATGGCGATACAGGTATCTAAGTTTCCGGTAAAATCTAAATAGCCTAAGGCTCCTCCGTAGATGCCTCGCTCTTCACTTTCCATTTCCTCAATAATCTGGCAAGCCCGAATCTTAGGTGCCCCGGAAAGAGTTCCTGCCGGCAGGACGGATTCAATGGCATCCAGGCCATCCTTGTCCTGGCGGATATCACTTTCTACTTGGGAGCAAATGTGCATGATCTTGGAATATTTGTGAATCATCATATATTCTGTAACTTCCACAGAGTCAAATTTAGAAATTCGTCCCAAATCATTTCTTCCAAGGTCCACCAGCATGTTGTGTTCGGAAAGTTCCTTCTCATCTCCAAGAAGGTCTTCTACAAGAGCCTGGTCTTCTTCCTCTGTCTTTCCTCTAGGCCTTGACCCTGCCACCGGGAAGGTGGTCAACCTTCCATTTTGCAGTCTTACCAAAGTCTCCGGGGAACTACTCATCAGTTCATCATCATCGATTTTCATAAAGACCATATAGGGGGATGGGTTGGTAGTTCGAAGGACCCGGTAGGGATTAATAAGGCTTCCCTCATAGGGGCTGCTAAACTGCCTTGCAATAACTGCCTGGAAAATGTCCCCATTTACAATATATTCCTTGGTTTTCTCAATAATCTTGCAATAGTCTTCCTTACTTACATTACAGGTAAAATCAATCTTGCTGTCAGAAAGAGGGATCTCCTTTACCTCTGCCTGACGAATCATGTGGATAATGCTCTGAATATCTGCAGTGGCCTTTCCATAATTTTCCATTACCTTGTCGGTCTTCATATTGACAATAACACAAATCTTTTGTTTCAAATGATCATAGGCAATGACCTTGTCAAACATCATAAGATCATAATCATGAAAGGTGCCCTTCTTGATCTTTAATACCGGCTCTGCATATCCCATCATAGCGTAGGCAAAATATCCTACCAAGCCTCCGGCAAAAGGAGGAAGGTTCTGAAGCCTTGGAGCCTTATAGTCTTTCATAATCTCCCTCAAAACCTCTAAAGGCTTCTTCGTAGGAATCTTTTTCTCCTGGCCATCCTGCTCAATGGTAACCGTATTATTTTCACAGTAAACTCTCATAATGGGATCAAATCCCAAGAAGGAATATCGTCCCCATTTTTCACCGCCTTCAATACTCTCCAACAAATAATATCGTTTACTTAAACCTGCAATCTTTCTAAGCAGGGTAATTGGTGTTATAACATCTGCATAAATCTCCTTACAAACCGGCACAATGTCATAAGACTTAGCCAATTCTAAGATTTCGTCGCATTCCGGATACATCATTCTTCCTCCTCATATTAAATCCTTAGTACCACAGAAGATTATGAAATTATTCTCCCTTTACTTGAGCAATATCTTTTTTGCAATATAAACAATCCAACTAACTTATTTGTGGATATTGCAAAAAAAGCTTCTGCCCCAAGTAAGGGACAAAAGCTTCATAATCTTCTGCGGTACCACCCAAATTGTCTTATTAAGACCACTCTGTTATGCACAATCATGCATACCCGGTTGATAACGGATAGGGCTCCCGTTGACATCTACTCTCTATTATTTAAGATTTCAAGCCACTCTCTCAAGTCCATTCAACCAAGCCTCATGCTATCGCCTTCTCACCACCGGCAACTCTCTTTGAACAGATCCTTTGGTCTACTTCTCTTGATCTTCGATTTAGTGTACTAACGTGTTAAATTTGCCTTAAGTATATGCGTCTATTTTGGGTTTGTCAACCCTATTTTTAAAGATCACTTAAGTCTTCTTTAAATCCTTCTCCCACTACTTCATTGGATTCCACAATAATGGTAAAGGCTTTGGGATCAATGGTATGTACCATTTTCTTTATGGTATACATTTGCTTGTTGTTGCAGGCACACATAATGATATCTTTATCCTGCTGGGTGTAACTTCCAATTCCCTTGATAATGGTGGAACCTCGGCCGGAATACTCATCAATACGATCTGCAATTTCCTGGCCCCGCCCCTTTTCTGTTACAATCAGGGTCATCTTGCCCTCATCAATTCCATACATAATGCGGTCCATAACCCAAGCCATAAGGTAGGTGACAATCACACCATAAATCAGTCCATCTACATCCTTAAATACCAGCACTGTTCCCAAAATAATGGTACAAACATCTAATACAAAGGTAATAATTCCTAAGGTAATATGAGGTTTTACTTTCTTAATGGACATGGAAATAAAATCCTGACCTCCTGTGGAAGATCCCCTCATAAAGATCAGGGCATATCCCACCCCACTTAAAACTCCCATACAGAGGGCTGCCAAAAAACGGCTGCCTTCATAGACCGGAAAAAGGGGCGCCACATAGTCCATGAGAATAGAACCGATTACCATAGACTTTACGGATTTAAAGAAAAAGGTTCTCCCCAAAAATTTATAACATAAAATTGCCACCGGAACATTTAAAAGCAAGGTTCCGGCACCTACCGGAATTTTAAATAAATGGTAGAGAATAATGGCCATTCCGGAAAAACCTGCCACCGGGAAATTGGCATTTAATGCGAAGTTATAAAGCGCAATAGCCAGAATCATTCCCGCCACAAGATCTACCAAAATATCAATTCCTATTTCTTTCCAATCGATTCTATTCACCGCATTTCCCTCCTTGATCTTTTTTATGTGCTAGGTAATTGCAAAACTCGAAAGCTTACACTGGCATGTACACATGCCATGAAACGTCTAACCTTTCGCAATTACCTAATGCATAAAAAAAAGAGCAAACGCAAACCATATGTTACATATAATTCGCACCTGCTCTTATGTTATTTATGATAGTCTTCTTGTGGGGAAATTGTCAACTAGAGACCGGAGTTTTGTGACTTTCTACGATTGAAGAGGGGTTAATCCTCATACCTTACAGCAGTAGCCACCAATTTGTCATCTGCCACATCCAACTGGATAGTATCTCCTGTTCCTACATTTCCTTCCAGCATTAATTTTGCCGCCTGAGTCTCTACGTGTTTCTGAAGATATCTCTTTAGTGGTCTTGCACCATAGCTAGGCTCATATCCATAGGTAGCTATGTAATTTTTCGCGTTTTCTGTAAGTAAAATCTGCACTTCCCGATCCTGCAATCTCTTGTTTACGTCTGCCACCATCAGATCAATAATGTGGTAAATATTATCCTTAGTAAGTGGCTTAAACATAATGGTCTCATCCAATCGATTTAAAAATTCTGGTCTAAAATGTGCCCGCAAGTCATTCATTACCGCATCTTTGGATTCCTGACTAATCTCTCCCTGATCATTAATTCCATCCAAAAGATACTGGGAACCAATGTTGGAGGTCATAATCAAAATCGTATTTTTAAAGTCCACGGTTCTTCCCTGTGAATCTGTGATTCGTCCGTCATCTAATACCTGCAAGAGTACGTTAAAGACATCTGGATGGGCTTTTTCTACCTCATCAAAGAGTACAACAGAGTATGGCTTCCTTCTAACTGCCTCTGTAAGCTGTCCACCTTCATCATAGCCTACATATCCCGGAGGCGCTCCAATTAGTCTAGATACAGAATACTTCTCCATGTACTCACTCATATCGATTCGAACCATGTTGTTCTCATCGTCAAATAGGCTTTCTGCTAGAGCCTTAGCAAGCTCTGTCTTACCAACTCCTGTAGGTCCAAGAAATAAGAAGGAACCAATCGGCTTTGTAGGATCTTTGATTCCTGCCTTAGACCGAATAATGGCTTCTGTTACTAACTCCACACCTTCATCCTGACCAACGACACGTTTGTGGAGTTCATCTGCCAGATGGAGGGTCTTATTTCGCTCACTTTCGTTTAGTTTGGCTACCGGAATTCCTGTCCATCTGGATACGATTCTTGCAATCTCATCTTCTGTTACACTTTCATGTACCAGAGAATTTCCCGCCTCCCTTTCTTTGGCTTTTTCTTCCGCTTCTTCTAACTTCTTCTGAAGTTGTGGAAGCTTACCAAACTTAAGGGCTGCTGCACTTTCCAGATCATAGGACTGTTGGGCTTTCTCAATCTCTTTATTTACCTGCTCAATCTCCTCACGGATTTTTTGAACCCGCTCTACTTCTACCTTTTCATTGTCCCACTGAGCCTTCTGTCCGGCAAATTCTTCTCGAAGCTCAGCCAGCTCTTTTTGAAGATTCTCCAGACGTTCTTTACTTAGCCTGTCCTCCTCTTTCTTAAGGGCCGCCTCCTCAATTTCTAACTGCATGATCTTTCGTTTTAATTCATCCAGTTCGGTAGGCATAGAATCTAATTCTGTCTTAATAAGGGCGCAGGCCTCATCCACCAAGTCAATGGCCTTATCCGGAAGGAACCTGTCGGAAATATAACGGTCTGATAAGGTTGCCGCTGCCACTAAGGCGCTGTCTGTAATCTTTACTCCGTGGAATACTTCATAGCGTTCCTTCAAACCACGAAGGATGGAGATGGCATCTTCCACTGTAGGCTCATCCACCATAACCGGCTGGAAACGACGTTCTAAGGCTGCATCCTTTTCAATATATTGACGATACTCATCTAAGGTAGTGGCCCCGATACAATGAAGCTCACCTCTTGCCAGCATAGGTTTTAACATATTTCCAGCATCCATGGCTCCATCGGTCTTTCCTGCTCCTACAATGGTATGGAGCTCATCGATAAAGAGGATAATTTTTCCTTCGCTGTTTTTTACTTCTTCCAAAACAGCCTTTAATCGCTCCTCAAACTCACCACGGTACTTAGCCCCAGCAACCAAGGCTCCCATATCCAGGGAGAAAATAGTCTTATCCTTTAAGCCCTCCGGCACGTCCCCTCTGACAATACGCTGGGCCAGGCCTTCTACAACTGCCGTCTTACCAACACCTGGTTCACCAATCAGTACCGGATTGTTCTTAGTTTTTCTTGAAAGAATCCGAACTACATTCCGAATCTCTGTATCACGGCCAATGACTGGATCTAGTTTCTGATCCTTGGCTCTCTCCACCAGATCAACACCATATTTATTCAAGGTATCATAGGTGGCCTCCGGATTGTCACTGGTGACTCTTTGGTTTCCCCGGACAGTAGAAAGGGCCTGCAAAAATCCCTCTCTGCTAATTCCATTTTCTCTAAAAAATGCCTTCATTTCCTTGCTGGCATATTTCATCATGGCTAGAAACAAATGCTCTACAGAGACGTATTCATCTCCCATCTGTTTTGCCTCATCCTCTGCATAGATCAAAACATTGTTAAGGTCCTGGCCTACATACTGCTGTCCGCCCTGAACCTTGGGACGTTTCCCGATCATCTGCTCCACCTGAGAAATAAGGGCATTGGAATTCAATCCCATCTTCTCCACCAGTTTTGCCATAAGACTGTCATCCTGGGTAAACAGCGCATACAACAAATGTTCCTGGGCAATTTCCTGATTTCCATATTCAAGAGCAACTTTTGAACAATCTTCAATAGACTGTCTTGAATTCTGAGTAAATTTAGTTATATTCATAAACACGCCTCCTTTCACAAGGCACTTCATTCTTCCTTTTACATTTTCGTATTTTACTACCAGTTATTAGCCACGTCAATAGACGAGTGCTAATTCTTTTTCCATCTATATAAATCGCCAATTAAAGGCTTGTTGTTTTATAAAATGTTATGCTACTCCCCTACCGCTTTTCTTTATGACCGCTTCAAATTCTTTTAATTTTTGCTTTGCTTTTTCCGAAAGATTAGTAGGAACCTGAATCTGAACAGTTACATATTGGTCTCCCTTTAGGGAAGAATTCCTCATGGATACAATTCCTTTCCCTCGCAGTCGGATCTTAGTACCGGACTGGGTGCCGGGCTTAATTTTGCAAAGAACATTTCCTGTAAGGGTTTTTACAAGGGCTTCTCCTCCTAAGACTGCGGTAGTAAAAGGAACCTGCACACTACTGTATACATCCATATCCCTTCGCTCAAAACCTGGTTTTTCCGCAACCTTAACTTTCAAAAGTAGGTCTCCATCCTTTCCGCCACCACTGCCCGGCATTCCCTTTCCCTTTAACCGGATACTCTTTCCGGTATCAATTCCTGCCGGAATGTGAACCTGGTAGGTTTTACTTCCACCACCTTCTGGATCTGTAAGGCTCACGGTCTTATCTCCTCCAAAGGCAGCTTCCTCAAAGCTTACATTAATATCCCCCCGGATATCTGCCCCATCCCTTGGAAAGCTTCCGGAAAATCCTCGACCGCCTCCGCGGAAGCTGCTTCTACCGGCAGCTCCCCTACCGAAGTTACTGCCACTTCCAAAATCGCTGTCAGTGCCAAAGCCACTTCCTCCGGTGAATCCACTGCCACTGCCAAAGCCATGGAAAATATTTTTCAAAATATCATCAAAATCTCCCATGTCCCCTTGGTAGTAGTACTGGTGGAAGTTACCATTCGAATCACTGTAGGTATAGGTTCCACCCTGTGGACCTCCATAGGCACCTGCCCCCTGGGATTCATAAGGTGCATTATGGCCAAACTGATCATATAGCTTTCTCTTTTCTGGATCACTTAAAATATTGTAGGCTTCTGTAGCCTCTTTAAATTTTTCTTCCGCTTGAGGGTTGTCTTTGTTGGTATCCGGATGGAATTGTTTTGCTAACTTTCGGTAGGCCTTTTTAATTGCTTTACTGTCTGCATGTTTATCTATTCCAAGGATTTCATAATAATCTCTTTTGGTTGCCATCCAATCCCTCCTTTATTAAAATTCCCCGCAGACTGGCTGCCTGCGGGGAATTGTTTGAATATATGAAAGATTAACCTTCAATGGTTATGTAATGCTTCTTCTCTTCTACAGGCTTCGCTTCCTTTTTTGGAATTACAAAGGACAAAATTCCATTCTCATACTTCGGATGGATATCTTCCTCTGTAACATGGTCACCCACACCAAAGCTTCTGCTAAGACTTCCTGAGAAACGTTCTCTCCGGACAAACTTCTTATTCTTATCTTCATCCTTCTTGTCTGCCTCCTTGGTTGCGTATACGGTAAGCATGCCATCCTTCAACTGCATCTTAATATCCTGCTTGTCAAATCCCGGCAACTCAATATCTACTTCGTAACCCTTCTCTAACTCTTTCACATCCGTCGTCATAAGGTTCTTTTCATTGGAAAATGTAGGGAATCCAAAATTATCAAATAAATTATCTTTAAAAATACTAGGCATCATCATAAGTCATATCTCCTTTCCTTTGTTCTACACGTAATATAACACCTATTATTAGCACTGTCAAGCGTCGAGTGCTAATAATTTTGTGAAGAATTTGTGAAACCCTAATTTGTCCAGATTTTTCATTTTACACACTCTAGAATGATTGCTTCACATCTGTCATATCCGAGCTGGGAGCTATTGAGGCACAGGGTATAATTGCTGGCTTTTCCCCATTTTTGTTCTGTATAAAAGTTGTAATTTGTCATACGCCTTTTGTCTGCATCTACCATGATTTTGATGGCTTCCTGCTCTTTTACATTATACAAACCTGTGATTCGCTTTATTTTTTCTGGCATATCCCCATGAATAAATACATTCAGCGCATCCTCCCGATCTTTTAGAATATAATCGGCATTTCTTCCAATAATCACACAGGCTTCCTTATCAGCCAATTCTAAAATAACCTTTCTTTGTGCCTCATACACCATATCTTCTACTGATTTTCCAGTGATATCACGTCCCGCAAGTGCATAGGCAAATAAACCTTTTTGAGGCGACAGCTCTGCACTTTCTTTAATATATTCCGGGGCGAAGCCGGACTTTTCTGCAATTTGGCTAATAATGTTTTTATCATAGTAGGCAATTCCAAGTTTCTTTGCTACTTCTTCCCCGATTAAACGTCCGCCACTTCCAAATTCTCTACTAATTGTAATAATTCTTTTTGCCATCTTCGCTTCCTCCTTACTTTAGGATATTCACTTTGTTTTTTCTGATTTTCTTTAAAAATACATAACCCACCAGACATGCGATTACTTCTGTGATTGGAAATGCCCACCAGATTAGTGCAACTCCCATCTGACCATTTCTGACAAATACAGAAAAAATTCCAGCCAGTGGTAATATAATTACCAGCTGTCTTAGAAGTGAAATGACCAAGGATTCCACACCTCCATCCAGGGCCTGAAAAATTCCCTGATAAGCAACATTAATTCCAGCGAACAAGAAACTTAAAGAAATCACCCTCATTGCACTGATAAAATATGTTCTTGACTGCCCTGCATTGAAGAGCGTGGCAAAGGCCCCAGGGAAAATCTCCGTAATTGCAATGCCTAAAATCATTAATACAATCGTATAGATCAGACCATATTTAATTCCATCCTGAATTCTCCTCTTGCTTCTCATTCCATAAGCAAAGGCAATAATTGGGGTGATCGCATCTCGAAGTCCAAATGCAAGAAAGAGAACAAACTGCTGTACCTTGTAGAAAAGCCCATAGGCTGTCTGAGCTGACGGACTAAACTTCAAAATCAGGTTCATCACATATACCATAATAGACATCAGGGCCTGGGCAATAATGGCCGGAAGTCCAATCGCATAAATTTCTTTTATAATGCCTATATCCGGCTTCATATATTTCATATCATGCTCAAATTCCTTATTCAACTTCATATGAAAGATAAGCAGTAAAACTGCAGATGCAAGCTGACCAATTACGGTAGCATACGCTGCACCTTTTACCCCCATTTCCGGAACCGGTCCGATTCCATAGATCATAATTGGATCAAGAATAATGTTTACAACAGCACCAACCACCTGTCCAATGGTGGAATAAAGAGATCGTCCTGTGGCCTGAAGTAATTTCTCTAATAATGAAAAGAAGATAATTCCAAAGGAAATTACACAACATATCCTCAGATAACTAACTCCCATTTCAAGCACTTGTGCATCCATGGTCTGAGATGAAATATAGACTTTCACTCCAAAGATTCCAAATAGCAAACAAACTATATAAATAATCAACCCCAGAAACAGACTGTTTCCTGCTACCTTTGCTGCTTTTTTACTGTTCCCCTGACCAAGTGTCCTTGCAAGGAGTGCATTGGTTCCTACGCCTGTTCCAATTCCCACTGCAACCATCAGCATCTGCACCGGAAAAACCAAGGTCAATGCATTTAAGGCTGCTTCACTGCCCACCTTCATATTTCCTACAAATGCACTGTCCACAATGTTATAAACCGCCTGCAATGCCATGGATAAAATCATGGGGATTCCCATCTGAATCATCAGCTTATTTACCGGCATGTCTTTCATCTTGTTACTCTCCGCCATTTTGTTTCCATTCCTCCTTTTTTTGCACAAAAAAAATGCAACCTGTGATATAAGTCGGACTTACACCCACAGGCTACACACTTTTTCATGACAAATACTATATTTTAATAAAAAAAACAAATAGCAAGTAAACTGGATTTACGCTTACTTGCTACTCGTCTGCAGTTATTATATTTCCTGTTTTTCCAAAAGTCAAAGGAATTTTTCCCTCCCTAAGGATTATCCCTCAATTGAAATATAATGGTTCTTCTCTTCAACCTTTTTAGGCTCTTCTTTCGGAATAGTGAATGAAAGGATACCATTCTCATACTTCGGATGTACATCCTCAACTGTTACATGCTCACCTACATAAAAGCTTCTGCTTAGGCTACCTGCGTAACGCTCTTTTCTGATGTAGTTACCCTTCTTGTCTTCCTCATCTTTATCCAATCCCTTGGCTGCACTGACGGTAAGCATTCCGTCTTTGAGCTTCATCTGGATCTCGTCTTTCTTAAATCCAGGAAGATCAACATCTACTTCATAACCAGTCTCTGTCTCTTTGACATCTGTCTTCATAAGGTTCTTTGCATGTTTTCCATACAAGGCTTTGTCTACATTCGGGAATGTCGGGAATGTAAAATCATTCATAAAATCATCAAATAAGTTCTCTCCAAAAATACTAGGCATCATCATAAGTCATCTCTCCTTCCAAGTGACAAATATTTATTTTAGCACCATCGAAGAATTCCGAGGTGTTGTGTGTCGGAACTTCTGGATTCGCGATCGGGAAACTTCTATGAATGCTGTCGGCTTCATATCTTCATTTCCTTATCCCTCTTCCTTTGTTCTAGCTGTACTATAACACCTCTTATTAGCACTGTCAAGAGGTGAGTGCTATTTTTCTTTAATCTGTCGAATCACTTCCTCTGCAAGGTCTGACAGATTTTCTTTTTCATCTTTGATATACTTATAAACTTTCATTTTTTCCGGCAAAATTATATAATATAGAGAAGTAATTATTGGTAGGCATTTTCAGGTGGTTTTGAGTATGAAAGGCAAAAAAGCTTCCGGTATTTTCAGCCGGGTTAAGGTACAGCATCAACTTCATATTATATTTTTTCTTGCAATCTTTATTCCGGTTCTCTTGTTGGGAAATTATCTTCTCTATAACTCAAGGTCCCTCCTTGCGGACCACTACAGACAGCAAGCCCACTCTGATAATCTTCGGGTCAGATCTTCTCTCTTAGATTTGACCTCCAACATTTATAACGAGTCCAGGCAACTTGCAGATGACAAGGAACTCATCAGTCTTCTTAGCACAGATTTTTCAGACAACCGCCAGGGGCAACTTAGGGCAGAATCTTTTAGTGGGTTTAATTATACCCTGTCAGAGGATGCTTCTATTCAGGAAATTGCTGTATATACCTACAATACCTCCATTCCGGCTACAGAATATATCCAACCCATCACTGAGGAAGTACAAGAAGAATCTTGGTATGCAAGAGCTGCCGAAAGTTCTACCCCCTTTTGGTCTGTAGAGACTCAGACTGACCGTTTTGGCAGAACTTCTCCCCTGGTAACCTTGCACTGTCGGATTTTTCTTCCGCAAAAAAACAGCTTTGCCATCCTGAAGGTTTCCCTTAGCAACAACCAACTTAAAAATCGGATTGAAAATAGTTCTCTAAAAACTGTGGTATGGCTCAATGAAGATTCCCAGTTTTACCAGAGCGATTCTGACAGCATCACTAGCCTGCCTGATATATATAAAGCGGGACCTTCCGGATACTATCTCGGCCCTCTAGACTGTAATAATACCAAAGTGATTGGCTGTATCAGTGCCCTGTCTATCAGCTACTCCGATGATATTTTTTATATTGCATCCTTAGATTATGAGGCCTACCCCAATATGAATCGACTTAGTCTCATCCATATTGCCCTAATTCTCCTGATCCTGATTCCTACCAGTATCTTTGTGCTGGCTTACTCCAGGTATTTCAGCCACCGGGTCATTACCCTCAGAGAGACTATGCATACTGTCAGTTTGGGAAATTATGAAATCGCAGATAGCTTTTCCGGAACGGACGAAATTTCAGAAGCTTTTAAAGACCTTGGCATCATGGTCCAGGATATCCGGGATATTGAAGCTTCCGCCTATCAGGCTGAGATTCGCAGTCAAGAACTGGCAAACCAACAGCAGCAGATGGAGTTTAAGATGCTTTCCAGCCAGATTAATCCTCATTTTCTGTATAATACCCTGGAAACCATCCGCATGCGAGCCTTGAAAGCCGGCAACAAAGAAGTGGCAAATGCAGTTAAGTTACTTGGCAAGTCCATGCGGTATGTCTTAAGCAATACCACCACTTCCTTTACCACTCTAGAAAAAGAGCTGGATTATATCAACACATATCTTGCCATCCAAAAGCTTCGCTTCCACGACAGGGTGAATTACACCCTAAAGGCAGACCCTAAGCTGGAGCTTTCCGAGCTTCAGATCATGCCCCTTCTACTTCAACCCATTGTAGAGAATGCCGTTCTTCATGGCTTGGAAGAGGTAGAAGAAAATGGTAAGATTATTATTCACATTTATGCCCGGCAAGAAAGCTTATATATCCAAGTATTTGATAACGGCTGCGGTATGACACCGGAAGAAGTGGAACAAATGAAACAGAATATTTATCACCACCCCAAAGAGTCTTCTAGAAGCATTGGCTTATACAATATTAACCAGCGTATAAAACTATGCTACGGCGACTCTTATGGACTTACCATTAAAAGCAAAAAGAATTGGGGAACCCTTATTATTATGGAAATTCCCGCTCAAAAATACCGAAAGGAGACCTAAAAATGAAATTATTTATAGCAGATGATGAACAAGATGTCCGAGAAGGACTGCGTTATATTCTGGATTGGTCTGAGCTTGGATTTTATATATGCGGGGAAGGGAAAAATGGGGCAGATACTTTGGCACAGATTTTGGTTTCTCGGCCTGACGTGGTTCTTATGGATATTCGCATGCCCAAGCTTTCCGGCTTAGAAGTCATTAGACAGGCAAAAGAGAAAGGTTTTCAGGGAAAGTTTATTATTCTCAGTGGCTACTCTGATTTTTCCTATGCCCAGGAAGCCATCAAATATGGGGTTAGTTCCTATCTTACCAAACCTATCGAAGAAGAAGAACTGGAAAAAGCTGTTTTGGAAGCAAAAAACTCCCTCACTGAGGAGCAGACTACCGAAAAAAAACTGGTAGAATATCGGTCCAAAGCCAGAGACTCTATACTGAAGGATATTCTCCTAAATAAGATCGACGACACCTATCTTGACTATCACGATATTGCTTTGGAAGCTTCTATTTACCAGGTAATTATCTACACCAACTATAATCAGGAATCCTTCCAGACCACCTGGAATTTTGCCGATATTCTCCGGCTGGTCAACAAAGACCATAATTCTCTGGATGATATTCGCCTGGATAATCGGAATGTCATTTTGTTGAAAGGAAATTTTGCCCTAAATCGTTTTCAGGAACTTTTAGACCGCTACTTTGGGCAACCCCAAAAAGGATCTCCCCTGGATTCTCTATTTCTTACTTATGGACATCCGGTATATCGGGTGGACCAAATTTATGCTTCCTTTGAAGAGGCTTCGGAACTTATGAAACGAAGATTTTTTTGCAGTCCCAACCAGCATGTTCTAGGCTTCCTTGAACTTCCTGAAAACAATGAATCCAGGCCAAAAACAAGCCTATTGCAGGATAGCTATTCTGAACGAATTGCCAATTATATTCAGTCAGGAAACCTTCATATGTTGATGGAAGTTTTGGATGAACTAAAAAATGAACTATACTTTACCAACGCAGAGGTAGCCGTCTTAAAACACTATCTTGCTGATATTATGATTCAGGTAAAGTCCATTATTACCCACACCTATGGCCTTGCAGACCTGCCTCTTCCCAATAATGCAGCCATTATCAGCGGCATTGAAGAACAATATTATCTGTATGAGATTTTACAGTTTTTTACTGTGCAGTTTGAAATGTACATGAATGCCATCGACTCTCCAAGCCGGGAAAGCGTTATGGACGGAATTTTAAATTACATTCATCACAATTATCAAAAGAACCTAAAACTTGGGTCTATTGCGGAACTTTTTGGCTACAATAGCTCCTATCTGGGAAAGGTTTTCAGCAAAACAACAGGGAAAAATTTCAATTCTTATGTGGATGAAATCCGAATTGAAAATTCCAAAAAACTCTTGGAAGAGTATGACTACAAGGTCTACGAGATTGCCCAAAGAGTGGGCTACTCAAATGTTGATTATTTTCATAAGAAATTTAATAAATATACCGGCATGAGTCCTGCGGAATATCGAAAGAGCCGGACCGGTAACAATCACTAATATAAAAATGACTGAGGAATTCTTCCCCAGTCATTTTCTTTTTTATCAATTACTTATTATTCTCCGTCCTGAGAATTGGAGCTATTGTAATCTTCTACAGCCTGTCTTTTTGCTGCTGCCTGATCTTTTGCATTCTGCATATCAACCTTTAGAACTTCTTCGTATCCAAGTCCCTTGACTGTATCCTGCATGTTTTTAAGAATTTCATTGAATTCCGCTTCATCTGATGCAAATACCATCTGCCAAGAACTATCTACGATAGTTGTCTTACACTGGTTTCTTAAGGTTGTAATATCAGAAGATTCCTCTGGCTGTGTATAGGAGATACCAGGAGATACTGAAAGGGCACCTTTATTTTCCAGATATTCAATAGTAGTTTCTGCTCCACCTGCCCAATCTTTCCAGCTAGTATCCAAGGATGTATTGTTCTTCTCCAAAACAGAGGACCACATAGTCTCCATGTAAGGCTCGTTGGTATTCGGATCTGTATCAACAAGTGCTACGGTCTTGAAGTTTAATGCACATACACCATCCTTCCAAGAACCACCGCCCCATTCATCAGATACAGTTACATCATTACTTGGAAGTGCTTTCTCACCAAAGTCAGTCAGAACTGCCTTGTCTCCATCCATCTCCCAGGTAAGTCCCTCTGGACCGGCTGCACCATTGGACTGTCCTGCGCATTCTACTCCTTCCGGTGAGTAGAGCCAATCGATAAATTCAGCAATTCTTTCCGGCTCTTTTGCCTGGCTTCCGATGCAGATTACAACTTTTGCATTACCTTCTGAATAACATCCCGCGGTATACGGTGAAGAATCTTCGATAAAGCCTGGCATAAAGCCCTTTCCAGCTTCCTTGTGCTCAGTTGTATTGTAGTAAGCCTGTCCCTGATAAGACCAAAGTGAAGTAAGAATTTGTCCATCACGGTATTTATCAGAAAGAATATCATAACTTTGAGTAGTTGACTCTGGGTCAATTAAGCCTTCCTGATTTGCCTCGAAGAGGAATTTTAAAGCTCTTACATAGATTCCGTCACTGTCTGTAATATCCTGAAAATCACTTCCGTCTGCTTTTGCCAAAACGAAACCTGTACCGGTGTCATTGTATCCATAGAGGGAGCAGAAGTTCTTTGCAGCTACCATAGAGCTTCCGTCCCAGTCTTTAAAGAGTGACAAAGCATAGGTCTTTTTACCGGAATCACTTTCTGGAATCTGCTCCTGAAGCTGTTTCATAACCGGGATCCAGTCTTCTAGAGTTTTGATTTCCGGACAACCAATGGCTTCATATCCGTCCCATCTCATGTAAGGAGCAACCAAAGGTTCAATACCATCTGCTGAAACTTCCGGTGACTGGCTGGAGATTTCACTTGGAATGCACCATACTCCGTCCTGTCCTGCATTCTCATTGGCCTTTTCGATGGCATCACCATAGTTTTTCATTACATCTTTATCTTTCAAAAAATCCGTCATATCCATCAAAAGTCCAGCTGTTACCATGTCTTTTAGACGACCATTTTCTGTATTGGAAATAATAATATCTCCCAGATTTCCTGCTGCAGATCTTGTTTGGAAGAGGGTATCTCCACCACCTGCTACGTTGGGTGCAATAACATTTAATTCAATATTGAATTTGTCTTTCACGATTTTTGCAAACCATCCAGACTGAATTCCCTGATAGTTGGCCTGATCGTCATATACATCTACTGTCAGAAGATCGTCTGAACTGGCAGATTCACTGCTGTCACTTCCGCCACATCCCGTAAGAATCGCGGATGCTGCAAGTACCGTAGACAGCAAAATACCTATTACTTTCTTTTTCATCAAATTTTCCTCCTTAACCTTTTACAGAACCGATCATGATACCAGATACAAAGAATCTCTGGAAAATCGGATATACAAACAAAATCGGTAATACTACAATAACAGAAACTGTCATTCGTATTGAAGTTGGTGTCTGCTGTGATGCCATCATGGCTGCTGAAACTGTTCCTGAGTTTCGAACCATGGCTGCCAGGGAACTTGCCTGATTGATATAAGTGTACAACAGATACTGTAAAGAATAAAGCTTCTGATCTGTAATATAGATCAATGTATCCTGGAAGGAATTCCACTGTGCAACAGCTGCCCAAATCGCTACGGTAGCAAGAATTGGCTTGGCTGTAGGAAGGATAATCTTCCAGAAGATGGTGAGAATCCCTGCCCCGTCAATCTCTGCAGCTTCCTGAAGAGATTTGGGCATAGATTCAATATAGGTCTTCACCATAATAATACTAAAGGGCTGTACTATGGCCGGCAAAATGTATACCCAGAAGGTATTGGTCAGATGCAGGGTTCGCATGGTAATAAACATAGGAATCATACCTGCATTAAAGTACATGGTAATTACGAAAAACCGATACCATAATTTTCTGTGCCAAAGTTCTTCCTGGGTAAAAAGGAATCCCAAAAAGGCTGATGCCATTACGGCACAAACTGTACCGATCACAGTTCTGGCCACAGAAATCAGTGCTGCCCTGGGAAGTCCATCTAAGGATAAGACTTGAATATAGTTTCCAAGATGTATCCCCTGAGGAAGGAAATTAATGGCTCCATTGGCACTTAATTCGTTATTACTGAGGGTGTTTATGATCATATAGTAAAAAGGATAGGCACAGATCACTGTAATGATAATAAACACCAGATAGTTGACAATACTAAATGCAATGTCCCCGCTTTTCATTTTTTTATGATGCTTTTTTACTACGGCTTCCACTTCTTTTCCTCCTTCCTTAAATAATAGATGCTCCACGTGTTTTCTTGGATACGAAGTTTACGATCATAAGCAAGGTAACACTGACCACACTCTTTAACATACTGATGGCAGTTGCTAGGGATAAACTGCTTCCAGTCATACCAATGTTATAAACATACAGGTCAAGTACCTGAATATGTTCTTTATTAAATGCGTTCTGGAATACATAGTACTGGTCCATACCATTGTTTAGGAAGTTTGCTACGGACATCATTAACAATACAAAAAATGTAGGGGCCAGGGCCGGTACTGTAATGTTTTTGATTACCTGGAAACGGTTTGCACCATCTACTTTAGCCGCCTCATAAAGTTCCTGATCAATTCCGGCAATGGCCGCCAGATACATGATTGCTCCCCATCCAAGGCCTTTCCACATACTCCATAAGGTCATCCACAAATACGTATGGGCATCACTGTCCAAGAATTTAATGGGGCTTGTAATGATTCCCATATTCTGCAGAACTGTATTCACCATACCACTGTCTGTAAATAAGCTGAAGGCTACGGAATAAACCAAAACCCAGCTGATGAAGTTTGGCAGGGTAGTCAGGGTCTGTACCAGATTCTTGAACCACTTACTTTTGATCTCATTTAGAAAAATAGCAAATGCTGCCGGCAAAATAGATGTTGCAATTCCCAGCAAACTCATGGCAAAGGTATTTTTCATTACCTGAATCATCTGCGCAACCTGGGTCTTATTTGCAAATAAGGTCTTAAACCACTTCAGACCTACAAACTCACACTGAGACAGGTCAAGGGGCGGTTTGTAATCATAGAAGGAATAAATCCATCCATGAAGAGGGAAATAAGAAAACAGGAAACATAAAATGATAAAGGGTATTAGACAGTAGAACAATCTGCGGCTTCTGGCAACCTTGGCTGCACTTTGATTTGTTTTGCTTACCGCTTGTTTTTTCATTGTACTCTCTCCTTCTTTTAAATTGTGCTGCAGCTTCTCTTTAATTCCTGCTCATTGTAGCATTCTCTTCTATTAAGAAGATACCGACCAAATCAGAGGCTAACTATAGGAAAAATTTTGTCTTTTTCAGATAGACCCCCTTAAAATCTATTTTTTAAGGTATTTTACCTCTATTTTTATCTGTAGTTTTTTGCCTAATTCCTCCATAAGATAAGCATATGCTAAGAAAAATGTTTTTATTTTCTTTATGGAAGGAGAAGAGTTATGAAATTCAACACCGAAGGCCCCCTTTTTCAATTTCTGGGAATTTTTTCTGATTTTGTGATCTTAAACATTCTTTTTCTGATCACTTGCATCCCTCTTGTGACCATTGGTCCGGCCATCAGCGCTCTCTATACCGTCACCCTGCGGGAAGCAAGAAATGAGCAGGGCTACATCGTTCATTCTTACTTGTTTGCTCTAAAAGAAAATTTCAAACGTTCTTTTTTACTGTTTGTTTTGTATGCCCTGGTAGGAGCAATCCTGCTGTATAACCTGGCCTTTTGGGCCCAGATCAAAACAGGCCTGGGCACTGCCTTTCTAATCGTAATTGCATGCTGTACATTACTTTACGTCATTTCCCTCTTATATGTATTTGCTCTAAGTGCAAGATTTGAAAACAGCCTAAAACAGACAGTAAAAAATTCTTTGCTGATTGCTTTGGCAAATCCTATGCAGACTTTTTTTCTTCTCTTGATCACCCTCATAGGATTTACCCTGGCCTATGTAAGC
Source organism: Bacteroidaceae bacterium (assembly GCA_963597615.1). Lineage (GTDB taxonomy): Bacteria > Bacillota > Clostridia > Lachnospirales > Lachnospiraceae > CAKRJP01. The sequence goes on along the minus strand of CAVBQS010000040.1, from coordinate 18,923 downwards.
CCTATAATCCGTGTTTTTCTGGTTATTTTTGGCTTTGCTTTTCTGGCTTACTGTACTTCTTTTCCATTAACTAAAGTATTTAGCAAATATGAAGAAGCCAACGAAGTACAGGAAGCATAGAAATAGACGATTAATATAAGGAGATTTTACACTATGAAATATGGATTTTTTGATGACAAGAACAAAGAATACGTAATCACAGATCCTAGAACCCCTAATCCCTGGATCAATTATCTTGGAAATGAAGATTTCTTTTCCCTGATTTCTAATACTGCCGGAGGATACAGTTTTTACAAGGACGCGAAGCTTCTTCGCATTACCCGTTACCGCTACAATAATGTGCCGGCGGACACCAACGGCCGCTACTATTTTATCAATGATGGGGGAACCATCTGGAATCCAGGATGGCAGCCATCTAAGACTCCTTTGGATACCTATGAGTGCCATCACGGTCTTGGATACACCCGTTTTCATTCTTCCAAAAATGGAATCGTTGCTGATTTGACTGCCTTTGTCCCCCTTCACGAGACCTGCGAAGTCAACTATTTAAAGCTTAAAAATATGGACTACAAAACTCATAAACTGACCCTGACTTCCTATGTAGAATTTTGTTTCTGGAATGCAGTGGATGACTCTACAAACTTCCAGAGAAATTTAAGTCTTGGGGAAGTTGAAGTAATAGGATCTGAGATCTACCACAAAACCGAGTACAGAGAGCGCCGCAACCACTATGCCTTTTACAGTGTCAACCAGCCTGTAGATGGTTTTGACACCAGCCGAGATGATTTTCTTGGAGCCTACGGATCTATTCAGGCACCCAAGGCTGTGACAGACTCTACTTCCTACCAAACTATGGCCAGTGGCGATGCCGTTATCGGTTCTCACAGAATCGAAGTGGAATTAAATCCAGGAGAGGAAAAAAGCTTAATCTTCCTTCTTGGCTATGCCGAAAATTCAGAAGATCAAAAATGGGAGGCTCCTAACGTCATCAACAAGACTCCTGCCCGCAGTATTATGTCCCGTTATCAAACCAATGGGCAGGTGGAGGAAGTCCTAGCCTCCCTTGCCAGCTACTGGGAGCAATTGCTGTCTAGATACACCCTTTCTTGCCAAGATGAGAAACTTTCTAGAATGGTAAATATTTGGAACCAGTATCAGTGTATGGTTACTTTTAACATGTCCCGTTCTGCCTCTTATTTTGAGTCTGGAACTGGCCGAGGCATGGGATTTCGAGACTCCTGCCAAGACCTTCTTGGCTTCGTCCACCTAATTCCAGAACGGGCCAGAGGACGAATTCTTGATATTGCCGCTACCCAGATGGAAGACGGAAGTGCCTACCACCAGTACCAGCCTCTGACCAAACGAGGAAATCTTGATATTGGCAGCGGATTTAACGATGACCCTCTGTGGCTGATTGCGGCAGTTAGTGCCTACACCAAAGAAACCGGAGACTTTGGCATTCTGGAAGAATCTGTTGATTTTGACAATGATCCATCAAAGGCAGCCCCTCTTTTGGAACATTTAAAACGTTCTTTTGAATACACCCTAATCCATTTAGGCCCCCACAAGTTGCCTTTAATCGGCCGGGCCGATTGGAATGATTGCCTGAACCTTAACTGTTTCTCCAAAGAACCAGGAGAGTCCTTCCAGACCACCGGGCCATCTGAGGGACCTGTGGCAGAGTCTGTTTTCATTGCAGGCATGTTTGTAAAATATGCAAGGGAATATGGACAGATCAACGAGATTTTAGGAAATAAAGAAGAAGCAGACAGGGCTTATCAGGCATCAGAGGATATGTACCAGGCAATTCTAAAAGACGGCTGGGATGGCAAGTGGTTCCTTCGGGCTTATGATGCTGCCGGAGAGAAAGTAGGCTCTAAGGAAAATGAAGAAGGAAAAATCTTCATCGAACCCCAAGGATTCTGCGTGCTTGCAGGAGTAGGTGTAAAAGAAGGAAAGGCAAAGGAAGCTCTGGATTCTGTAAAGGAACACCTGGATACCAAATATGGCATTATGCTGCAACAGCCTGCTTACCAGACCTATCATCTGAATCTTGGGGAAATTTCTTCCTACCCGCCGGGATATAAGGAGAATGCAGGTATTTTCTGCCACAACAATCCATGGATTTCCATTGCAGAAGCAGTAATTGGCCGAGGAAATAGAGCCTTTGAAATTTACAAGAAAACTTGTCCTGCATATATCGAGGATATCAGCGAAATCCACCGCACAGAACCTTATGTATATTCTCAGATGATTGCCGGTACCGATGCCCCCAAGCACGGAGAAGCAAAAAACAGCTGGCTTACAGGAACTGCAGCCTGGACCTTTGTAAACGTATCCCAATACCTACTGGGTATACAACCCGATTACGACGGCCTCCGCATCGATCCCTGCTTACCAGATGAACTAAAAGAGATCACTTTGGAGCGAACCTACCGAGATGCTAACTATCACATCAATATCGTGAAGCCAAATGGCGTAGAAAAAGGCGTCCAAAAGATGCTAGTAAACGGCAAGGAAGTTGCCGGAAATCTGGTACGGCCCTTGGAAGGATGCGGCGAATATACTGTAGAGATTACAATGGGATAAGGTAAATTAATCCAAACGCAGACAAGGTCGAACCTGGTGGCTGTTTTGTAAAGCCACCAGGTTCGGCCTTTGCGTTATGGTAGGTTTAGCTTTATAGCTCGCAAATGGTACTTTGACAGATATCTGCCACAGACTTGCCTGCGTAGATTTGGTAGGTTCCCGGCTCTACTATAAACTGTCCTTTTTCTTCATCGTAGTAGCTGAAGGCATTTGGATTTAGATCCAGTCTAATCTGGCTGGATTCCCCTACTGCCAATTCTATTTTGGTAAAGGCTGCTAGCACCTTCTTTGGGCGATCTACCTTGGCTTCTTCTTTTCCTACGTAGATTTGTACCACTTCTTTTCCATCCACTTTGCCTATATTACTTATCTTTAAACTGACACTTACCTGGGGTTCTTCTCCCGGCATTTTTACAACTGCCTCCAAGTCTGAAATAGCAAATTCTGTATAGGATAGGCCGTATCCAAAGGGGAATAATACCGGAATATCTCTTGTGTCATAGTGACGGTATCCCACATAAATTCCTTCTTTGTATTCGACAGTTTTGTCTCCCGGAAACTCTCCTATGCTGTGGGCTGAGCAGTCTAGATGGGTCTTAGGGAAACTTTCCGGAAGGCGGCCGGAAGGATTTACTTTTCCAAAAAGCACTTCTGCAAGGGCAGTTCCACCTTCCATTCCTGCATACCACTGCCAAACAAGGGTCTTTGCCTTGTGAATCCAGGGCATCTCCACCGGGGACCCGGAAACCATAATTACCACTGTTTCTGGATTTACTTCCAAAACCTCTTTAATCAGTTGATCCTGCTCATAAGGCAACTTCATATCTGGTCTGTCATGGCCCTCTAAATCCTGCATATGGTTTTGACCTCCAATGAAGATCACTGTGTCATACTGTTTTGCCTTTTTTACTGCCTCTTCTCTTAAGACTCGTCGTTTTACTTCCAATTCAAGGCTAATCTTTCTAGCCTCTCCTGTGGAGCCTCCACCATTTTCTAAGCTGTCTGCCTGCCAGTTCACATTACTGTCCTGACCTTCCATATCATCTGCAAAATATCCCTGGACAAAGTCCACCTGGGTATTGCCACCAAGGAGCTTTTTGATTCCAAGAAGAGGGGAAATCTCGTAAAGGGCTTTTATTTCCGCGCTTCCTCCTCCATTGGAATGAATACGGTTTCCATTGTCTCCGATTACCAAAATACGATCTATTTCAGGGGATAAAGGAAGCTTTTTATCATCATTTTTCAGGAGCACTACGGACTCTCGGGCTGTCATAAGGACGCTCTTTCTATGTTCTGGAGTATTATAGCATCCTGCTTTTCTCTGATCTTTTTCTTCTCCAATCATATGCAGACGATACATCATCCGAAGAATGTTTCCAACCTTTTCATCCAACAATTCTTCCGCAATCTCCCCTTTTTCTACTGCTTCTTTTAGGGGCTTTGCCATGCAGTATTCATTAAAATCATAGGTAACAGACATTTCTATATCCAAACCAGCCTTTGCCACCTCTTTGGTCTTATGAACCGCTCCCCAGTCCGATACCACCATACCATCATATCCCCATTCTTTTCGGAGGATCTCATTTAGGAGCTCTTTGTTTTCACAGCAATGTCTCCCCTTGTAAAGATTATAGGCTCCCATCATGGAATAGGACTCCCCTGCTGCCCTTTTAAATGCCGGGAAATAGATTTCTCTTGCCGCCCTGTCACTAACTTTTACATCTACCCAGAGACGCTCGGTCTCTTGATTATTAATTGCAAAATGTTTTACACAGGCTGCCACATCTGCGGCCTGAACGCCTTCGATTACCGGCACAGCCATCTCCCCGCTTAGGTGAGGGTCTTCACTCATATATTCAAAATTTCGTCCGCAGAGAGGACTTCTTTTAATATTAATGCCCGGTGCAAGAATCACATCTTTTCCTCTTCCTCTGGCCTCTTCTCCAAGAACTTTTCCCGTCTCATAAGCCAAAGTTCGATTCCATGTAGATGCCAGGGCGCTGTTGCTTGGCAGATAGGTTACATAGTCATCACTTTTTCCCACCGGCACCCAGGAATCATCTGGAAATTCATTGCGAACCCCCATGGGCCCGTCGGACATTTTTACCGGCGGAATTCCAAGACGGTCCACCCCTTCTGTACGAAAAAGTCCCGCCCCATGGATCATACCAATTTTCTCGTCAAGGCTTAGCTCCTTTATTAAATCTTCAATTTGCTTTTCTATCTCTTTATTTTTCTGCATTTTCTCTTCCTCATCTATTTATAGAACAAACCGGCCATCAACTATAGATTTCTTCCAAATTGATAACCGGTTTGCAGCTTATATTGTTTTATCCTTTAGAGAGTAACTGTAATCTGTGCATTGCCGGCACATAAAATCAAGGTATCCTTGTCCTTAATCCGGAAATCTCCTCCCTCTACAGCCTTTGCTGCCTCATTTACAAGAAGAATGCTGCAAGGCTTGCTTGCCTTTACCTGGATTTCAACCTTGGCACCGGTTCTTGCTGCAGTAACTGTGGTCTCCACCTGTCTGTCCATTCCACATACATAGGTAGAAGTTTTTCCACCATCTTTCAAAGAATAAGCACGAATTTCCACATTTTCTGCGTAATCATAATCCGGTTTCATCTTTTCTGATCCCACTGCAATAAGACTATTTTCCTTGGCAAATACTGGTATGCTCAGGTAACCGCAAGGCTCCTCATACCATTTTCCACCTTCTTTTACTTCCCCTGTAAGATAATGGGTCCAGCTTCCTTCCGGCAGATAATAAATGGCCTTGCTCTCATCATTAAAGATTGGCGCAACCAGGAGGGAATCTCCCAACATATACTGTTTGTCTAGGTAGGCACAGTTACGGTCTTTTGTAAATTCCATAATCATGCTGCGCATCATAGGAACTCCTGTTGCAGCAGTCTCGATAGAATTTCTATACAAATAAGGCATAAGCTTTGCCTTTACCTCTGTGAAATAACGGACCACATCTACTGCTTCCTCATCATATGCCCAAGGCACACGGTAGGAAGTACTTCCGTGAAGTCTGGAATGAGAGGACATTAAACCAAAGGCAGCCCAGCGCTTATACACATCTGGCGTAGAGGTGCTTTCAAAACCGCCGATATCGTGGCTCCAGTAACCAAAGCCTGACATAGTAAGAGACAGACCTCCTCGAAGGCTTTCTTCCATGGACACATAATCAGACCAGCAGTCACCGCCCCAATGTACCGGGAACTTCTGACCTCCTACAGTTGCAGAACGGGCAAAGAGGACTGCTTCTGACTTACCTCTCTTTTGCTCTAAGAGATCAAATACAGTTTTATTGTAAAGATAAGTGTAGTAGTTATGCATTTTTTCTGGGTCAGACCCGTCTGCATAAATACAATTTACTGGAATTCGCTCGCCGAAATCGGTCTTAAAGCAGTCAACCCCCATATCCAAAAGAACTTCTAACTTGTCCTGAAACCACTTGCAGGCTGCCGGATTTGTAAAGTCAACCAAGGCCATTCCCGGCTGCCACATATCCCACTGCCATACGTCGCCATTTGGTCGCTTAATAAAGTAACCCTTGTCTTTTCCTTCTGCAAACAAGGCTGATTCCTGGGCAATATAAGGGTTGATCCACACACAGATATTTAAGCCCTTTGCCTTGATCCTGCTAAGCATTCCTTCTGGATCCGGGAAGACTCTGGTATCCCACAAAAAGTCTGACCAGTGGAAATCCTTCATCCAGAAACAGTCAAAATGGAAGACCCGAAGGCCGATTCCTCTCTCCAGCATACCATCAACAAAACTCATAACAGTCTCTTCGTCATAGTTTGTTGTAAAGGAAGTAGAAAGCCAAAGGCCATAGGTCCAAGGAGCTGGAAGAGCCGGTTTTCCTGTAAGGTCTGTATAGCGCTTCAAGACATCTTTCATAGTCGGTCCATCGATCACAAAATAGTCTAAGCTCTCTCCTTTTACAGAAAATTCTACCTTTGTCACCTGCTCTGTTCCTACTTCAAAAGAAACTTTATCAGAGCTATTTACAAAGACACCGTAGCCTTTGTCTGTCAAATAAAATGGGATATTTTTGTAGGACTGGTCAGTGCTTGTTCCCCCATCCTCGTTCCAGATATCCACAGACTGACCGTTTCTAACCAGGGCTCCAAAACGCTCACCAAGTCCATAAACATGCTCATTTACATCAATGCCAAGCTGTTGACGCATATAGGCCTTGCCTTCCGGATCCATATCATAGGCAGACCCTGTCCACTGGGTACGCATATAGGCTAAGTCTCTTCCACTGCTTGCAGTAAGGACCTTCCCCTCTCTTTCGTAAGACATGCTCCAATTTTTCTTATTGACACGAAGGGATAGATTTCCAGATGTTACCAAAACTTCATCTTCTGTTTCCTCCACTTTCATGCTGCGGTTTTCGTCCATATTGAGATCAAACTTTGGGCTGTGGTCTTCTACCCCCAGGTAGTGGCTTGTCTGTACTCGAATCACATCCTCTGCCGGTGCCGTGATTCTTACAGTAAGGTTCACTCCACCTAGGGTATCTCCTCTATGGGCAATATGATGTGTGGGGGCACAGATTACAACTTCATTATCATTTTTCTTTACAAAATAAGCTTCCTGTGGTGCAAAACATTCGATTCCTTCCTTTTGCAGCCAACATCCATTTCCGAATTTCATCTCTCTATAACTCCTTTATCTATCATCTTTTTTTCATTATACAAAGCCATAAGAGATAAAAATACTGGAAGAATTCAGCGAAAAATACGCTATTTTTTAGACATTCCTAAGACTTTAAAAAGAAAAAAGTTCTCAGCAAAATGCCGAGAACTTTTTATGCCTTACGCTTTATTTCTTTTTCTTCAAAATCCTTGTCTGAAGTGGCGCCATGACTTGGCTTTGGCTTCCATAGAGCAGGTCATATTCTGCCGGTACTACTACAGTCTGTGGTTTTCTAGCATAATTTTGAATAAATAGATACTCCGCCTCTTCATTTTCTCTTACAGTCACAGCTACCCCTTCCGGAATAAAGTCTACCGGGGACTTAAGAGATGCTTCTTTTGCCACTCTGCCATAGAAATCCTGATAAAAGCCTAATTCCATATCTGCACATACATAATATACATGACCTTTGCCAGATACCTTATGGGTCAACACTGGGTAACCCTGATAAAAGTCTTCTCCGTAGTGCATCAAGACTTCCGCATCAGATACTTCCACCAGCTCGCAAAGATTTTTGCAGGCATATACGTTGCTGATTCCAAGATGATTTCCAATTTCTGGAATTCCATGATTTTCTTCCCAATCAAACAAGGCATCGATCTCTGTGCTGCGAATGCCTGTTACATCCATAAGGCCGTAGGGACTTCCTCCTAAGAAGCACTTATCTGTGCCATCTACCAGGCCGGACCAGTAGGAAAGTACCAGGGTTCCGCCCTTTTCTACGTAGGAACGCAGTTTCTCTTCATATCCGTCTTTAAGCATATAAGCCATAGGAGCTGCCAAAATCTTATAATCTGTAAGGTCGTGCCCCATTCCAATAATGTCCACATTCAGGCCCTGCTCTCTTAATGCACGGTAGTTTTTCTGTACATTTTCCCGGTAATGCATGTCCTCATTTCTTGGTCCCTGGGCATCAGCAATAGCCCAGTCATTTTCCCGATCATAGAGGACCGCTGCCTGAGATTTCATATCACTTCCAACTGTCTCCTGGATCTGCTCTAAGACCTGGCCAACCTCTGTGACTTCACGGAAAACCCGGGTGTCATCCTTGCCATAATGGTCAATGACTGCTCCGTGGAATTTTTCAGAAGCTCCCTGGCTTTGACGAAGCTGGAAATATAATACACTGTCAGAGCCGTGGGCAACTGCCTGGAGAGAGCTTGCTAAAAGCATTCCCGGTTTTTTCAATTTGTTAATCGGTTTCCAGTTGGTTGCCGAAGGGCAGGATTCCATGAGAAGAAATGGCGTCTTCTTAATGCTGCGCATCAAATCATGCTGCATTGCTGCGTCAACTGCTGTAATATATTCTTCTTTTTTGTGCCATCCCGGGTAGTTGTCCCAGGATACAATATCAAGAACATCCTTGAATTTCTTATAATCCAAGCCATCAAAGTCATACATAAGATTGGCTGTTACCGGAAGTTCAGATCCCCCTTCACGGATTGCATCCACTTCGTTTTTGATAAAGTCAATGGTTTGATCTGTAACAAACCGTTTCCAGTCAAGTTTTAATGCATGAAGCTCATTTTCCCCCTTAGCAGATGGGCTTTCAATCTGGTCAAAGCCATTATAAATATGACTCCAGAAAGTGGTACACCAGCTCTTATTTAGGTTTTCAATGGTGCCATATTTTTCCTTAAGCCATTCTCTAAACTTTGCCTGACACAGAGGACAGTGACACTCCCCACTAAACTCATTGGAAATGTGCCATAAGAGCACCGCCGGATGTTTTCCAAATCTTTCTGCCAACTTCTTATCAATGGCATGAACTTTTTCTCGGTATACCGGAGAAGTAAAGCAGTGATTATGTCTCCCTCCAAAGAACCTTCTGGTTCTGTCCGGATCCATACGAAGGACTTCCTCATATTTGTCTGCCATCCATTTGGGTCTTGCCCCTGACGGAGTTGCAAGGATCGTATAAATTCCCTCTTTGTAAAGATTATTGATAATCTCTTCCAGCCAGTCCAAATTGTATTTCCCCTCTTCCGGTTCTAGAACTGCCCAGGAAAAAATACCTACAGATACCGTATTAATATGGGCTTTTTTGAAATATTCAATGTCTTTTTTAAGAATATCCGGCCGGTCAAGCCATTGCTCCGGATTATAATCTCCTCCATGAAGGTAGCCTTTGTATTTCAACTGTCTCGCCATTTTTACCTCCTTTAAAAGCTTCTTTTATTATATTTTATGAATTCATTATAGTGCCTTTTTTTCTCCTGTGGTATAATAAGTCATTCCAAAAAATATAACATTTCGAAACAAGGAGACCTTATGCCGATTTACTTTAGAAAAGCCCCGGTAACTATGCCTTTTATGTTTGATTCTGTGGGAAACCACTGGTATCAGGAGAGCATTAAGCGCCCCAAGGGCCATCCTCTTTTTCATTATCTCCAAACACAAAAAGGAAAAGGACAAATTGAAATCCGAGGAAAGCACTATATTCTTGAGGAAGAGGAAGGAATCTTAATCGCCCCTTCCATTCCCCACTCTTATACAAAAGAATCCGAGGAATGGCACACAGTTTTTGCCACATTTACCGGCACCCTGTCTTCTAGGATCTCCTCCATCCTTCAGAATCAATCTGTGATTTTTGTTAGCAAGGAACAAGGGCGTCTCATTGAGCCTATTATTTCAAAAGCGGTTTTGGAATTTCAGAATTCCATTCCTGACATAAAGCTACTTTCTTCTCTGTGCTATGATTTTTTGCTGGCCTTTAGCCTGGATTCTTCTTCCAACAATATGACTGCCGATCCCTTGTATCGGAGGTATGTAGCCCCTATTGTAGAGGAAATTGAAACCCGGTATACCCAGGAACTGACGGTCCAAGACTTGAGCCGCCAGGTATTTGTTACTCCCCAGTATCTTTCCCGGCTCTTTCGCAAATTCCTGGGAGTTTCCGTCTATGAATATCTCACAGGATATCGGATCAACAAGGCTAAGGAATTATTACTGACCCATCCTCACATGAAGGTTCAGGAAATTGCCTTGACTACAGGTTTCACAGACACCAGCCACTTTATATCTATCTTTCGAAAATATACCGGAACCACTCCCCTATATTTTCGAAGAGTTTATCATATGTAAACTAGGCCTCTACCACCAACACATCCTTTCCTTTAAAGGCAAATCCCATCTTATAAATCCGCTCTGCCGGGATTCCCTCGGCCAAAAGGTCTGCCTCATAAGTTCTCTCTTCAATCTGCTTTAAGGCATTCGCTGCCGTTTCCTCCAGACTCTTCTCCTTTTTCTCATCTAATACCTTAAATTCTAATAGGAAAGCATCGTCATCTTCTCTCTTAGGATACATGGCAATATCATACCGTCCACGACCACTTTCCCGATTGGAAACAATCCGGTACCTGTCCTTCAACGATACTATCAACCCCAGTACCAGTCCGTGATAGAAATTCTCCGGTGCCCGCTCTGATGGTCGCTTTGCCACATCAAAATAGCTCATAGAAGTATAAGAAATATCCAGGAGATAATCATTCAAATCCTCAATCTTATGTTTCAATAATGCCTCTGCAAATCTTGGATAGATAGAAAATCCATTCTCAAACATAGACACAATCTCATACTCAAACATCCCCATAACTTCCTCATTGGTGACAGAGACGTCGCACTCAATCAAACCCTTCTTTCTCACCACATTTTCAGCCTTAATATAACCCACTGCCAAAAGCAGGGACCACAGACTATTCTCATCCCCGTCCAGATATTGGAAGGTAATATCTTCATTTATAATCTTATGAACAGGTTTTCCTGTCATTAATTGTTCAATCTCATGCTTGCTGTGCACCGGATGTCTGCGAATAACGTCTCCGATTAGCTTATTACTGCTGGTATTGGTCCAATAGGAAATCAACAAGCCCTGCCGCATATAGTTAGTAATAGACCAGGGATTATAAATATCTTTTTGATTTCCAAAGGTAAAGCCGTCATACATAGCCTTTACCTCTGCCATCTTATCAATATTCTGGCACCTTAGGGCATCCTTCACTTCTGCTTCCGTAAAGCCACAGCAATCGCTGTAGGCATTGCATGTCACAGAAGCCACCTCAATATTATTTAAATCTGAGAACAAGGAATTTTTCGAAATCTTGGTCACTCCGGTAATAATAGCCCTGCTGTAATACTGGTTTTCTTTAAAGGTATTGTGAAAGAGTTGCCGGCACGTCTCTATCATTTCATCCCAATATCCCACAGTGTATCCCTCCAAGAGAGGGGTATCATACTCATCTAGAAGAATGATGGGCTTTATATGGTGATGTTTATACAAGAGCTTGCACAATATTTGAATTGCCGATTCCATGTCCTCTGTCATTCTCAAATTAAGCTGCTCTCTTCTTTTTTCATAAATCTGCTTTTCCCTTTCATCCAATTGTACACTCTCTCTTAAATATGAATGAGCTTCATACATATTACATAAATTCAACAGCACTCCATTCATCGCCTGCTTGTAATTACTTCCCTTGCAACCTCCAAAACTAGCCGAAACTACCGGTACACTCCCAAAGGCTTTTCGACTTTCTTCATCCCTCCACACTGCTAATTTTTCAAAATATTCCGGATGATTTGAAAATCTTGGATCAAAGAAATTCTCCACCGTACTTAAAAGGGTGGTCTTTCCAAACCTCCTGGGTCTGGTAATCAAGGTCACTTGAGCGTTATGGGAAAGCCACTCTGTAATAAAATGAGTCTTATCTACGTAGAACTGCTTTCCACAGGCAAAATCCTGAAAATTCTGGTATCCCAGCCCCACATGGGCATCCAGATAAGGGTTTCTTTTTAAAATATCTTTCAACCCCTTCATGTAGGCAATTAAATGTTTCTTCTCATCCTGTAGCCTTGTCCGCTCCTCAAACTCAAGCAGCACCTCTTCCCGCTCCGATAGTTTCACATAATAACTGACTGATTTTCCATCAATTGTTTTTTGGATATAGGGTTGCTTCTTCCCATTAATCTTTTTGTAGGTCAAAGACCCCTTAGGCAGTTCTTCTAAACGCTTATCAATTTCTTCAATTCTTGTCTTTGGATTTTTCATAAGCAGCTCTCCTTGCGCAATCAAAAAATGGTTATGTATGGTTATTTCTATAATATAACCATACATAACCATTGTCAATTTCAAAACTTAGACCTATGCCATTTCATAATAATGGGCGTAAATTCCACCCTTCGCCAGCAATTCTTCATGGCTTCCCCGCTCTGCAATTCCACTATCTGCCACTACTAAAATCTCATCTGCATTACGAATAGTAGACAGCCTGTGGGCAATGGTAATGGTAGTGCGATCTTTTGCCAGTTCTTCCAAGCTCTGCTGAACAAATCTCTCACTCTCATTGTCCAAGGCACTGGTGGCCTCATCCAAAATAAGAATAGATGGATTCTTTAAAAAGACCCTGGCAATGGAAATTCTCTGTTTTTGTCCTCCGGAAAGTCTTGTTCCTCTCTCTCCTACAAAGGTATCATAACCATCTGGAAGTTCCATAATAAAGTCATGGATATTGGCTTTCTTTGCTGCCTCCACAATTTTCTCCATAGATGCTTCCGGCTTTCCATAAGCAATGTTATCTCTGATACTTCCGCTAAACAAATATACATCTTGCTGCACAAGACCTATTTGATTACGCAAACTTTTCAAAGTTAATTTTCTAATATCCTGTCCATCAATGGTAATTTTTCCACCGGTTACATCATAAAATCTTGGAAGCATAGAACAGATGGTGGTCTTTCCACTTCCGGAAGGCCCCACCATGGCAATGGATTTACCTGCCGGAATATCAATATATACATGATCCAAAACCAGGGTATCATCATCGCTGTAATGGAAGGAAACATCCTTGTATCTAACATGACCCTTTACATTGGTTAGGGGCTTGGCATCCTCTGCATCAACAATCTCAGGCTCCGTCTCAATCACCTCTAAGAATCTTCGAAAGCCCGACAAGCCTTTTTGCATCATCTCTGTAAGCTCCACAAGGATCTGGATAGGGCTAATAAAGATTCCGATATAAAGGGCATACATGGCAAGGTCTGCCGCCTCCATCTGACCCTTAGCAATAAGCCATCCTCCAAATACTAGAGTCAACAGGTACATCATTCCCTGGAAGAAGAGATTTCCACTCATAAAGCTTCCCATACAACGATAGTTGGCGTCCTTGGATAGCAAAAATCTCTCATTACTTTTTCTAAATTTTTCTCGCTCAATGTCCTCATTTGCAAAGGACTGAACTACTCGGATTCCCGCTAAAGTATCCTGCAGACTGGCATTTATATCTCCAATCTTACAGCGATTATCCATAAAGGTGGCTTGCATCCTACGGTTTTGCCCATAAGAAAAAAATATCATGACGATTACCAGCGCCAATAAGGGTATGGCCAGTTTCCAGTTAATCAAAAATAAAAATATAAAGGAACCTATAATCTTTATCAAAGAGATAAATAAATTCTCCGGTCCATGGTGGGCAAATTCCGAAATATCAAAGAGGTCGGAGACTAATTTACTCATCATCTGTCCCGAATTATTCTGGTTATAGTAGGAAAATGATAATTTCTCATAATGATCAAATAATTCCTGCCGCATATCCCGCTCCATGCGAGCTCCCATCACATGGCCCTGACAAGTAACATAATATTTGCATCCTGCCTGGATTAAATACATGGCCAGCAAAATTAGAGCAATGGGCACCAAGGCCTTCAAAATTTCCCCAGAATTTTCTGTAAATAAGGTCTTTGTCAGGCTTCGCAGAATCTGAGGATAAGCAAGATCTACCAAACTAATTACAGCTGCACAGATTAAATCCAAGAAAAACACAGCCTTGTAAGGCCCATAATAGGGAATAAATTTCTTTAATGTTTCCATAGCAAGCTCCCTTCCTTTCCAATCAATCTGCTACATTATAGCACAAGAAAGAGCCATTATTTCACATAGAAAAAATATCCCCCAGGAAATTCCCATGGGATATTTTTCTCAACCAAGGTTTTTATTTATTTTGCACTTTTTCGATATAATCATAAATCATATCTGCCGCATCTTCTAGGTCAATCCTGCTGGCATTGATCATAAGATCATAATTTAAGGGGGCTCCCCAGGTTCTTCCGGTGTAGTAATTGTAATACCGTTGTCTTGCCTGGTCTTCCTGGTCCATCTCTTTTAAGGAAATTCCCTCATAGGCAATCTTACTTCTGGCCTGACGGAAGGCATCGTCTGCATAGACAAAGATATGATAGCAATTTTCCACATCTGCCAGCACTGCATCTGCGCAGCGTCCTAAGAAAACACCTCCAGACTTGTCTGCCAGTTGCCGGATTAAAGCCGCCTGCTCCTTGTACATTTTATTATAATCCGGAATAACATCCCTGCCAATTCCAAGGCCTCCAAAGAAACTGCCATGTCCGCTGGGAACTCTGTAGGCTTCTTCAAAAATATGCTCCACATCCATGTCTGTATTTCCCATTTTCTCTGCTGCTAAGTATAAAATCTGTCTGTCATAGCAGCGCACCTGCATCTTCTTTGCCAAGATTTCTGCAATCTCTCTTCCGCCGCTTCCGTACTGTCTGCTAATGGTAACAAGGGTATGGTCCTTCATCTTACATCTCTCCTTTCGCTTCACGTTCAATCAGGTCTTTCATAATCTGAGGATACTGCTCATCCAAATGATAGAAGATTAATACTAAGAGAACACCTCCGGCAACAATCAAAGGTCCTACCTTGTAAATGTTAATAATCATATAGAGGGCGCTGTCCGGCTGAGTCACACTTCCGGAAGATGTACTAATATAGCCTCCCAAAGACAACAGGCCTGTCATTACTGCTGATGCAATACCTGCCCCTACCTTTGTTCCAATAGAACCTCCTGCGAAAATCAAGCTTTCCTGACGAACATGAGTCTTCCACTGTCCATATTCTACTACGTCACCAATCATACCAAATACAACTGCATCCATAACACCCAGTGGTGTGTCAGTATCATTTTCAATGGCTTCAATAAAGCACTTAATCTCTTTTGCGTAAGCTGCCATGTAGCGCTCTAAGAAGAAGTAGAGTGGCTTCTCACCGGTTACGCCCTCTGCATTGCTAACAATTGCTGAAGAAGTAGAATTATTAGAAACTGCCACCATTCCCTTAGATCCAAAGACCTCTGCTCTCTGATCATATCCATAGACAGCCTTTCTAGAGTTATCGATTACTGCAATGGCACCATTTTCCATCTTAAGAGTGATGACTGCTGTATCAACATCTCCGGCCTCCCCGATTGCAGGATCTACCAAAACTGCTGCCTCTACATATACTTCTGTTGCATCGCAGCCTGCCAGGAAACGCACCATATCAAAATCATGGATGGTCATATCAAGGAAGATTCCTCCGGATACCTTTACATACTCTGCGCATGGTGGCTCTGGATCTCTGGATGTAATCTTAATGATATGTGGATCTCCCACTTTTCCATCAACAACTGCCTGTCTAACCGCCTCAAAGTTGTGGTCAAATCTTCTGTTAAATCCAACCTGATATTTTACCTTGCTGTCCTTTAAGGCCTCAATAACATCTTTGATTTTATCTACATCGTGATCAATTGGCTTCTCACAGAATACATGTTTTCCAGCCTTAATAGCCTCTACAGAAATTGGTGAGTGAGTGTCTGTAGAAGAGCAAATTAAGACTGCGTCGATTTCAGGATCTGCCAGGATTTCTTTGTAATCCTTAGTTACAGCCTCAACCCCCATATCCTTAGCCCAGGCTTCTGTGGTCTCATTCATAAATGGATCTGCCAAAAGTTTTACTTTTGCATCTTTTACCTGAGTGCAAATGCTTTCTACATGTACCTTTCCGATTCTTCCTGCTCCAATAATTCCTACATTTACCATTGTTCTTCTCCTTTTTATTTTCTATTTGTGTTTACGTTTTTTGTTTACTTCTTACATAGGAAAGGGGATCATCGTATCTTATAATCTTGTCTTCTCTGCAATAAATTTTCTTGCCTTCAGGGCATACTCCAAAGGGTTTGCCTTTGCCGGGTCCTGCTCTGCCTCTACCACCATGTAACCTTCATAGCCTGATTTTTCAAGAACCTCAAAAATAGGATCAAAGTCAATGCAGCCATCTCCTGGTACGGTAAAGGTTCCCATACGGACACCGTCTAAGAAGCTTAAATCTTCCTTCTTTACTTTTTCTACCACCTCTTTACGAATGTCCTTTAAATGTACGTGTTTAATTCTGTCTGCATACTTTTTAACCATCTCCAAAGGATCTTCCCCACAGTATGCAAAATGTCCGGTATCAAACAAAAGGCTTACATAGTCTGGATCTGTATTTGCCATCATCCGCTCTACTTCATCGGCATTCTGTACTACTGTTCCCATGTGGTGATGGAAGGTAAGGGCAATTCCATATTCTTCTTTTGCAATTTTTCCAAGCTTGTTCATGCCTGTACAGAATGTGTCCCACTCTTCATCATTCATTACATATTTGTGGCCGAAGATTGGAGTATCTAACATTCCCTGAACACTGTAGCTTTGCTCGGAAGCTCCGATGTTTTTCGCTCCCATCTCTTTTAAATAAGCAAGCTGGGCCCGGAATTCTTTTTCCACTTCCTCAAAGGGTTTTGTAATAAGAAATGCTGAAAACCACTGATTGCAAATTTCAACTCCTCTAAGATCAAGGGCATGTTTTAAAACTGCTGTATCTTTTGGATACTTGTTTCCCTCCTCGGATCCTGTAAATCCTGCCAAGGCCATCTCGCTGACACACTGCTCAAAAGTATTCTCGCTTCCAAGATCTGGCATGTCATCGTTGGTCCACGCGATTGGTGCAATTCCAAGTTTTACTTTTTCTTTGTTGAACATTGTTCTACCTTCTTTCTTTTTTGTCCATATGACTACTTTGTATTTCGTTTCTTACACGATGTCTTGTTTCTTTGTGACTATATAGTAACCCAAATTTAAGACTTCTTATATTGTAAGAATTTTTAAAAGCAGGGCTTTATTTTTAGGTAGATTGTTCATGTTTCTCTCGTCTTTTTCTTAACTGGTAAGTCCTCTATTTTTGTGTCTTTTTTTTGGGTTTTATTTTTAGAATGGCCCTTGTGCTTTTATTTTTCTAGTCTTATTGGCACGCTAAAATTTGCGTAAAAAAAAGAAACCCCCAAGGATTTCTTTTTTTATCATCTTTTATTTTGCAGCATTTTTTCTATAATGAGCCGGACTCATTCCTTCCGCCTTTTTAAAGACTTTTTGAAAAATAATGATAATCGTTAAAACCGGATTCTTCCGCCACCTGCCACATTTTCATATTACTTTCCCGAAGAAGTTTTTTTGCATGGTCCAGTCGAAGCCTTAATAGGTAGTTTGCAAAGCCTGTTCCCATCTCTTGACTAAATAAATAGCTTAGATAAGAACTGTTAACCCCAGCCGCCTCTGCTGCCTCCCCAAGACCTATATCCTCTCTGTAATGCTTGTTTACATATTCTGCCGCCATCTTAACCGGGGCACTTATATTTTCTGGAAGAGCCTGCTTTTCAGCTTTAAAGGCCAAATCTCCCAACCGATCCAAGGCTTCTTCCACCTCCTGGATGCAGCTAAAATGCAACTCTTCTTTTACACTTTCTACCTGCAAGCTGCGGGCCAACTTTTTAAACCACTGTTCAATAAGGGCACTGTCACAGTGGGAATCTTTCATTGCTTCCACTGTTCCTCCTACCCTTTCAAGAAATTCTCTTTTTTCCTTTTTCTTTTGTAAGGCTTTAACCTGATCTAAAAGGTCACAAGCTTCTGTATCCTCTTTTTTTATAACGATTACCGCGCTGTTTTTATATTTTCCGGAAATACCTACCCGAATTCTTTTTTCCTCCCGTTCCTGTCCCTGGAGGGTTCCTGCAAGAATCTGGTTGAAAAAAAGAAACTTTTCATTCATGCTGTAGCCTTCTTCTGGGGCTTCTCCTGACTCTTTGATTTCCTCCTTAGACTCTTCTTTAGAATCCTCCTCTATCGGAGCTTTTCCCAAGCTTTTTTCTAGCTGTTCACTGGCAGCTTCTAACAGGGTATAGAGGCTCTCTTCATTAAGGCTATTTTTCAGCACATACTCGTCTGCCCCTTCCTTCATGGCTTTTTTTACATATTCAAATTCGTCATGACAACTTAGTACAATAATATAAATATCCGGATATTTTTTCCGAATTTCTGTAATCAACTGGATGCCGTCCATGAGGGGCATGGATAAATCCGTCACCACTAAGTCTACCGGCTCTTTTTCTAAGGCCTCCAAAGCTTCCTCTCCGTCTCTTACATCTGCTGTTATTTCAAATCCCGCCCTCTCCCATGAGGTCAACATTTTCAGATAACTTCGTACTAAAAAATCATCATCTGCTAATAAGGCTTTTTTCATGCTTCACCATCCTCATTTCTATTTACAGGCAAACAGATGGTTGCCTGGGTGCCTTCCTCGCTGCTTTTCAAGATAGTGAATGGTCTCGTAACCAATCTGGTAACCGGACTGGGCTACCAGGGCAACAATTTGTCCCTCTTCCACTGCCTTTAAGGTATCTTCCTGTTCATCAAAGGCTTGGACTTATGTCAATACCTTAGACACAAAAAGTTGAACATCTTCTCCCCATGCC
>CAVBQS010000039.1:0-11276 GCA_963597615.1 Bacteroidaceae bacterium | reverse complement strand
TAACAAGCCCTTATAGGGCTAGAGCAAACCACCCGTTGGACGGGTGGTTATGATTCTCATTAATTCAAATCTGAATTTGCCAAATCGTGATTTGGCTTTAAATTTCCACAAACTCAGCTTCATTCCCATGCTTCTTTATAAGCTCCATCAAATCCTTTGCCTGCAGCCAAACAGTCGCTGTGTTGTCATTTGGG
Source organism: Bacteroidaceae bacterium (assembly GCA_963597615.1). Lineage (GTDB taxonomy): Bacteria > Bacillota > Clostridia > Lachnospirales > Lachnospiraceae > CAKRJP01. Next base: position 11,082 of record CAVBQS010000039.1, on the reverse strand, counting down.
TGAATGCCAATTTTATTTCCATCAAATTCAGAGTCCAGAAAGAAATATACTCGTTTTTCTTCATCATTTAAAAGCCCCAATGGAGAAACAGCCCCTGGCTGCAAATCCATAATCCCCATTAAAGCCTCGGCAGAAGCAAAGGAAAGATTGCGAAGCCCATGCTGCTTTCGAAAATCTTTCAAATTCACTCTCTTATCTCCCTTTACCGTAATCAGATAATAATTTTTCTTCTTGTCATCCCGTACAAATAAATTCTTTGCATCCCATTCTGGGTAAGGAAGCTCCACCGCATCCAGCTCTTCCATGTTATACACGGCCTCATGCTCTGTTATTTCATAAGAAATCTTTTGGTCTGTCAAATACTGATAGGTTTCCGCTTTGTTCATGGATTCTCCTCCTACTACTTCTCTAAAAATTTTATGGTTCTAAATTGTTTCTATTCTACCACATATCTACCTAAAAAATCGATTTCATATGCATTTTCAACAAAAATTATCCTTCATTTTTGTTGAATGTTTTTGGCTGAAAATGATTGATTATGGTCGTTTTTCGTCATATAATCAAGACAACAACTGACCGAACTTGAACGGTTTTGAGTGAATACTTATAAGTTGAATCAGGAGGGAACTATGCTTTCAGAAGAAAGACAGGCACTTATTTTAGAAATGCTTGAAAGCAAGGGATCTGTGGAAGGAACAGAGTTGATGGAAACCTTAGATGCATCAGAATCTACCATTCGCAGGGATTTGACGGCAATGGATAAAGCAGGACTTTTAATCAAGGTTCATGGCGGTGCTATCGCAAAGAAAAGCCAAAGCTATGTTACCACTGATGGAGATCTTGAACACAAGAGAGCCCATCATGCAGATGAGAAAAAGAAAATTGCAGCCTACGCAGCAAGCCTTATTACAGATGAAGATTTTGTCTACATGGATGCTGGAACCACAACGGAGCTAATGATTGATTTTATTCAATGTCAAAATGCAATCTTTGTAACGAATTCCATCAATAATGCACGGAGACTTTCCCTGAGAGGCTTTAAGACTCTTCTGGTGGGAGGGGAATTCAAATCTATTACAGAAGCTATTGTGGGAGAAGAGGCTATTGCAAATATTGAGAAATACAATTTTACAAAGGGCTTTTTTGGCACCAATGGCATCACTGTAAAAAACGGATTTACCACCCCGGAGATGCGGGAGGCAATGATTAAAAAGTGGGCAATGCTTTCTTCCAAGGATGCTTATGTGCTAACAGACAGCAGTAAGTTTGGTAAAATTTCTCCAGTTTCTTTCGGAAGAGTAGATTCTGCCAAGATTATTACCGAAGATTGCCCCAAGGAATTTGAAGACCTGGACAACATTATTATTGCAGAATAGGAGAAAGGAAAAATGGTTTACACAGTTACTTTTAATCCATCTTTGGATTACATCGTGGACGTACCTAATTTCAAAGAAGGTATGACAAATCGAACTAGTAAGGAGCTTATTTATCCCGGAGGAAAGGGAATCAACGTTTCCATCGTTCTTCGCAACCTTGGAATTGATTCTATTGCCTTAGGTTTTGCAGCCGGCTTTACCGGAGAGGAAATCAAACGCCTTATGGCAAAGTCAGGGGTAAAGAATGACTTTATCACCTGTGATGAGGGAATTTCCAGAATCAACCTAAAGATTCGAAACATTGACGGCATGGAGATCAATGGCATGGGACCAGAGATTAAACAATCTGATATAGACAAACTTTATGAGAAACTTGATTTTCTCTCAGACGGAGACACCTTGATCCTTGCCGGCAGTATTCCATCCAGTATGCCAGAAACCATGTATATGGACATTTTAGAGCATCTGTCAAAGAAAAAGCTAAATATCGTTGTGGATGCAACTAAGGATTTGTTAATGAATGTTCTAAAATATCATCCCTTCCTTATTAAGCCAAACAACCATGAGCTTGGAGAGATTTTTGGTTTGGAATTAAAAACTGAGGAAGAACTAATTAGCCACGCGAAAAAGTTGCAGGAACTTGGCGCTAGAAATATTTTAGTTTCTATGGCTGGAGACGGTGCCCTGCTTTTGGCAGAAGATGGATCTGTATACCGGTCAGAAACTCCGAAGGGAAACCTTGTTAACGCAGTAGGTGCCGGGGATTCTATGGTAGCTGGTTTTGTGGCAGGCTACCAGAAAACCGGAAACTATGAAGACGCCTTTTACATGGGCTTATGTACCGGATCTGCATCTGCATTTTCTGAAAAACTGGCAACTGAAGCTGAAGTAAAAGAATTACTGACACAGATCGGCAGATAAGCATTTATTAAGCAGGTTATAAATACATATAAATCAAAGGAGGAGAACAATGAGAGTAAAAGATTTACTTTCTGCAGTATCCATTGACTTACATGGTACTGCCACAACAAAGGAAGAGGCTATCAAAAAATTAGTAGATTTGATGGTCAAAAGAGGAAATATCTCAGATCGGGATATTTATGAAAAGGGAGTTTTCTTAAGAGAGGAAGAAGGCTCTACCGGAATTGGGGAAGGGATTGCAATTCCTCACTGCAAGTCAGATACTGTTACTGCACCGGGACTTGCTGCTATGTTAGTTCCTGAAGGAGTAGAGTTTGATTCTTTAGATGGAGAACCGGCAAATCTCTTTTTCCTGATTGCAGCACCTAACACAAAGGACAACGTCCACTTAGATGTACTTAGCCGTCTGTCCATGCTTTTAATGGACGAGAAATTCCAAAGTGACTTAAGAAACGCAACCACCCCTGAAGAATTTCTTGCTGTCATTGATGCCGCTGAGAATGCCAAGGAAGAGGCAGAAGAAGTAAAGGCTGAGAAAGCTGCTGAAACTACTGGATACGAGGTCATTGCAGTAACTGCTTGCCCTACTGGTATTGCCCATACTTACATGGCAGCAGAGGCAATTGAAAAGTCCGGCGAAAAGCTTGGCATCAAGGTTAAGGTAGAAACCCGTGGTTCTGGTGGAGCAAAGAACATCCTTACAGAAGAGGATATTAAGGGAGCCAAGGGGGTTATCATTGCCTGCGACACCAAGGTTCCTATGGAAAGATTTGCAGGAAAACACCTTCTTGAAGTTAAGGTTGCCGACGGAATTAAGAAAAGTGATGAATTAGTTACAAAGGCAGCTGCAGGGGATGCTCCAATCTATACCCCATCTGCCACAGAAAGCAGCAGTGAAGATACCAAGCAGTCCTCCGGCAGCATTGGACATCAAGCTTACACCCACCTTATGAGTGGTGTATCCCATATGCTTCCATTCGTTATTGGCGGTGGTATTTTAACAGCCCTTGCCTTTTTGATCGATACCCTGATGGGCTATGGATCCATCGGTTCTGCCTTTGGTAGTGCATCACCGATTTCCGCTTTCCTGAAATATAATGGTGGCCTTGCCATGGGAGTTATGGTTCCGGTGCTTGCAGGTTACATTGCTTACTCCATTGCAGACAGGCCTGGTCTTGCCGTTGGTTTCCTAGGTGGTCTTCTTGCAGCCAACGGAAACGCCTTAGTTTCTTCCTATGATTGGGGAAGCTTAAACGGTTTCGAAAGCTTTGTACAGCGTTTTGCTTTCGTTGCTGATAATGGTGGAAATACTGTTTCCGGTTTCCTTGGTGGTATTGCAGCCGGATTCTTAGCAGGATTTACTATTCTATTCCTGAAAAAGATTACAGCTAATTTACCAGAATCCTTAGAAGGTATTAAACCAATCCTGATTTATCCATTAGTTGGTATGTTTATCGTTGCTGTTATTATGACCTTTATCCTGAATCCTATTATTGGTCTCATTAATACAGGACTTAGCGATATGCTTACTAGTCTTTCTGATACAGGTATGATCTGGCTTCTTGGTATGATTGTTGCCGGAATGATGGCCATCGATATGGGTGGTCCGATCAACAAGGCAGCCTACGTATTTGGTACCGGAATGCTTGCAACCGCAGCTGACTATGTAGCAGCTGGTGCAGCCCAGTCAGATCCCAAGGTTCAAGCGTGCTACATCGCTATGGCAGCTGTTATGATCGGTGGTATGGTTCCTCCAGTAGGTATTGCCCTTGCTTGTATTTTCTTCCCCAAAAAATTTACAGCAGCTGAGAAAGAGACAAAGATCACTAACATTATCATGGGTTGCTCCTTTATTACAGAAGGTGCCATTCCGTTTGCAGCAGCAGACCCTGGACATGTAATTCCTTGTACACTAGTAGGTTCTGCAGTGGCTGGACTTTTATCTGCAGCCTTTGGATGTACTCTGATGTCCCCACACGGTGGAATCTTCGTATTTGCTACCGTTGGAAAACCATTGATGTACATTCTTTCATGGGTAGTTGGTTCTATTATTACCTGTGTGATGCTTGGATTCATCAAGAAAGATGCCGAGTAAAATAACTAATTACAAAAGAAACCAAATAATAACTATTAATTCAAAAAGTGAGGTAAGATAAAATGAAAGAAATTAAGTATGTAATCACAGATCCAGAAGGAATTCACGCAAGACCAGCTAATTTTCTTGTAAAAAAAGCTGCTGGATTTTCTTGTAAGGTCACAATCGCAAAAGATGGACGCGAAGTAGACGCTAAGAGAATCATCGGTGTTATGAGCCTGGCTGTAAAGAAAGACCAGGAAATTACTATTAAGTGTGACGGCGAAGACGAAGATGTAGCAATCGCTGAAATCGAAGCATATTTGAAAGAAAATTTATAAAATAAGATCTCATAAATCAAAAACCCTCCATATCTAAAAAGAACCTCCCATTCATGAATGTCATGAGTCGGAGGTTCTTTGTTAGTTTTCCACGATCTTAATCACTGCCGTATTGGCATAGGTCAAAGGTTCATTATGAATAAAGAATATTTTTCCATTCATGGGAGCATACAAAGTCTCCATAATCTCCCCATCATAAGGATGTATAATTTCAGCCAGCGGCTGTCCCATACTAACCTCATCTCCTGCTTTCACAAGAGCTTCAAAAATACCGGATTTGGCAGTCCGGACAGAAACCAGGTCGGTATCTAAGATAATCTTACATCCATTAATATAAGGAGTCTGGTATTTTATAATTCCCCTTGCTGCAAGGAAATTCATTACTGCCATCACTGCCTGGCCTGCCCCCTTTGGATCAATGCCTGTCGTTTGTGTGGTGTAGAGGGAATAGGCTTGGGTATCCCAAACCTGCCAGTTATAATTAAGGGTTGCCGTATCATAGGGACGAACCACTCTCTTTACCACATAGGGAAGGCCAAAATCTTTTCCCCCCTGGGCACTGGTATAGCCTTCTTCCATTACCCTTACATGAGGTATAAAATTCCCTGGCATATAAAAAGAGGTAAACTGAATTCCATACTCATATTCTGAAATTTCTTTAAATACCCCATCTGCAATTCTCTGGGTAGTTTCTCCCAGATCGTAACCTGGAAACATACGGTTAATATCTGTATTGTCTGTAGGCCAAAATCGCTTCTGAATATTCATAGAATAAGGATTCACTGAAGGAATAATTAAAATCTTATGATCTGGCAGGATTCTTCCCTCTTCCTCCAGCTGCTTACATTTTTTCACCAACTGGGAGCAGCAATACACCTGCTGAACCTCATTTCCCCTCATACTGCCTACAATACAAAGGGATTTCTTTCCCTCTCCAAATTCAAAACCTGTCACCCGGAAATCATCCCGGTAGAGACCTTTAATTTCATAAAGTATTCGTTTACGCATGCTTATAGGCCTCCTTTCTAAGAAGACGACCCATAAGGGAGCCCTCGTCTACAATGGGATACTCTCGAATGGTAAATAAGATACCGTCTACCGGTGCCAACACTTCATCTAAAACCATTCCGCTTAGAGGATCCACAATTTTTCCTACCAAATCTCCTTTTTCCAACTCTTCCCAATGCTTTACACTAGGCAAGAAAAGTCCTCCTACAGAAGCATTAAGATAGCTTACATCATCAGGATCTTTTGATACAATAGGAGTTCGAACCGGATTTACCTGTCCCTTCCAAATTCCCAGGCTCTGCATTAGTTTAAAAATACCATCTACCATCTGGTCTCCATAAGATTTGGTAATACGCATGCCAACCCCCATTTCCACTACCAAAACCGGGGTACCAATACTATTTAAACTATAGGCAAAGGTAGATTCCAAAACGGTGCTGGCTCCATGTACCCATACAAAATCCACGTTAGCCTCCATTGCCATAGGAAGAAGACTTTCCTCATGAAGCTCATTAATACGAATCTGAGGAATTTCCGTCAAATAAAGATTGCTGGCATGAATGTCTAGCACACAATCAGAACCCGCCACATCCTCAATAATTCCAGCTGCCAAATATTCTGTCATATTGCCATCAATATTTCCAGGGAACAGTCGATTCATATCCAAATCAAAGGCTGGAATTCCTCTGGTAATGGAATCAATCCCCAGAGGGTTCATGGCCGGATACACATCCACGATTCCCTGAAGGCAATCTTCCTGCTCTTTAATTCTTCTTTGCAGTTCAAAACAAACATACTGACCCTCTAACTCGTCCCCGTGAATACCGGTTACAATGCTGATTCGCTTCATTCCCTCAGAGGGCTTCTTCGGCATAATTCGATTCTTTTTTATTCTCAAGGTCTCATCTATAGGCAGACCTACAGATACCACTTCTTCTATCATCTATTTTTCTTCTTTCCTTTCCTCCACCAAAACGGAGATTTTCTGAGTCTGGGCGCCGCCTCCGAACATAATCCCTCGGTTAATAGCACAATCACTGGCGTCTCTTCCATCCCCCAGCTTAATATAGCCTTTTTGTACAGGTCTGTTATGGGTAGGATCAAAGCCGTACCACCGATCCCCCAGCAAGGCTTCTGTCCAGGCATGGCTCTCTCCTTCTCCCTGAATCAGCCCACAGACATACCTGGCTGGTATTCCTGCCAGGCGAAGCAGGGTTATGTAAATATGGGCATAATCCTGACAAACACCCTTCCCTAGTTTCCAAGCTTCCTCCGCCTCAGTGTCCACCTGGGTGGAAGAAGGTACATAAGAAAAGTCATTATAGAATTTCTCCATAATATAAATACATTTCTCCCTGTCATCCCTCAACTGATTCAAATGCTCCGCCAAAGAGTCATAGTAAGACAAAAGAGCCTCTCCCGGCACACATTTCCCTGTAGGGAAACGATATACTGAGATTCTCTCTCCTTTTGCCTCTTCTTCATATTCTGTTTCTTTATTTAGAACCTGACCGCTGATACAAAACAAGAAGCGGTCATGTGCTCCTTCTACCCGGCCATAGATCTGCCTGTTTTCCCAGGCATCTTCCCCAAAAGAGTACGGGCAGTCTGGAAACAATTCAATCTTGCTTTCAAGCAGTTGCTGCCGCACATCATCCTTTGGTATACACTTGATTGTAAAATGACAGAGATGAACCGGAATCTCATACTGGATTTCCATCTTATATTCAAAATGCAGTACTTCCACCATTTCCTCCTAGCCTATGATGTTCAGGGATCATTCTAGAGAATTCGCTCCCAAAAGTCAGACATCACAAGATACTTTCTACCAAAAATACAATCTTATAATAATCAATCTTCTCTTCTAAAATAAGAGCTTCTAATTCATCCAATTTTTCTTTCTCATAAGAAAGTCCACTTCTTTCTACACGTGGCTTCATGCGGTGAACTTCTCTTAAAATTTCCTTTGCATCTAGTCCAAGTCTAGCATAAAGATCAATGCGTTCGATTCTTTTTCCCGCCTTAATAATATTTCGGATATGTTCCGAATCAATCCGATCATCAATCGTTCCCCAGAAGGCCAAAAGAAAATCCAAAACCTTTTGTAGTTCCAGCAAGGGGGATTTGCTGACTGCCCCTTTTTTCAGCTCATACACAGCAAGCTGGATATAAGAAAGAGCCTCCGATGTAATCTTCTCTCTCAACACAATTCCGTTATCATAAGCCCTATACATATTGCTGATAATAGAGTCCGGATTATCTGGGTCAAAGGGATAGCGCTTTAAGAAATCTTCTCTAGAGCTGTATATATTGGGAATATCGATCATTTGACAGAACTGCTCATAGCTGTCCTGATTTTCATCGATCATCCGATCAAATCGATTAAAATAAATGCGAATAGTGGTATACACTCGCTCTGTATACCTTCCTAACCAATAAAGACAATTTGCCTGTTCTACTGAGATAATATCCATGTGTCTTTAAATCCTCCTCCCTGAGATGAGTTAACGATAAAGGAATCTGGATTTCTGGAAAATCTAGTTAATCCACTCTTCCATACCAAAGGTTCCTCTGCTGTTAATACAAAGGCTCGAAGATCTGCCTTTCTTGACACTCTTTCTCCCTCTTCCATAATATCGATGTCCTGGAAATCAATAACTTCCTGGGCAATAAAGCGTCTCGGTTCTTTTTTCAGAAGTTCCAGGAAATCTGCTTTTTGCTCCTTGCTAAGAGAATTTCCAAAAAGTACTCCATAGCCACCAGCTTCCGCCACGTCCTTTAAAACCAGATTATCGAAATGCTCTAAGACATATTTCATATCTTCCTCATAGAAAGGCAGATAGGTAGGCGCATTATTTAAAATAGCCGCTTCTCCCAAATAGTAAGAAATCATTCGAGGGACAAAATAGTAAATCCCCTTGTCATCGGCAATTCCATTGCCTGGCGCATTTAAAAGAGCAACATTTCCATTTCTAAAGACATCGTAAATATGAGGAATACCAATTAAGGATTCTGGATTAAAATTCATAGGATCTAAGTATTCATCAGAGATTCTTCTGTAAACTGCTCCCACCAGTTCCTTCTTTCCGGCAGCTGTCAGATAGTACAGATGGTCATTTTCTACTATTAGTTCTGAACCATTTACCAACTTTGCTCCGGTTTTTTCCGCTAGGTAGGAATGTTCAAAATAAGCAGCATTATAGCGGCCTGGAGTCAAGATTACATTTAAGCCACCAGTATTTACATAATCCATAGTATGTTTTAGAAGCTTGGCATAATTTCGATTATCCTCCAAATGGGTATCGTGAAAAGTATTGGGGGAGCATCTTCTACAGATTTCTCTAGCAATCATAGGATAGGAAGCACCAGAAGGAACCCTTAAATTATCTTCCAAAATATACCAAACATTATTTTTCCCTTTTACTAAGTCAATTCCAGATATATGGGAATAAATGTCCTTTGGCGGCTTGGCTCCTTCACATTCTGCCCTATAACCACTGGAGGAAAAAATAAAATCCTCTGGAATAATCTTATCTTTCAAAATCGCCTTACTGCCATAAATATCCTTTAAAAAAAGATTCAGGGCCTGAACCCGCTGTTTTAAGCCCTTCTCTAAATAGGCAAATTCCTCTGCTTCGATAATTCTTGGAATGGCATCAAAGGGAAATAGCTGCTCCTTAAAGGTATTATTTTTGTAAATACCAAACTTCACCCCGTAACGAGCCAGCAGTTCATTCACCTTATTGGTGTCCTGCAAAAGTTCCAAATCTTTTATTTCCATCACCTATATCACGCCCCTATCTTTAGATTAACTATTCCTTTAGAATTTTTACTACGCAAACAAGGGCGCTTTGCAATTTTGCAAAACGCCCTTGTTTTCCCAGTTCATTCTTCAGTTAGTTAAATGATATAGCCCTTTTTTCTTTCTGTCAACAGAATCTTTCTAGGCCATTAGAGATTTCAAAATCAAATAACAGAAGCAATCTTCTCGATCAACGTAATATCCGCTGGTAGCCATTCCACATCCGCAAGTTCCTCCTTGGTTAACCATTTAGCCGCCTCATGCTCCTTCAGCACCAGGTATCCCTTTAGGATTTTACACCAGAAGCAATCCATAGAAAGATGAAATTCCGGGTAATCATACTCTATGGTATCGATTAACTCACCTACAGCAATCTCTGTATCCAGTTCTTCCATAATCTCACGCTTTAAGGCTTCTTTCGGAGTCTCTCCTGGCTCGATTTTTCCTCCGGGGAACTCCCAACCTCCTTTAAAATCACCATAGCCTCTTTGGGTTGCAAAAATAATAGGCTGACCCTTTTCGTTGACCGTTTTTATAACAGCTGCCACTACTCTTATTGTTTTCATGTATCCTCCTTAAGAATTTACAATGTACTCGTAAATATCCTCTCGCACCGGAACCTCTAAGATCCATTCGATTTCCACTGCAGTTTTCTTTGTATTTGCCATCGTAAATTCCTTTGTGTTTCCACTTGCCCTCATATGGCCAAGATAGTAGAACTCTTTCGAAATCTTATCGTCTTTATTCTTTCTCACAAAAAGTTCTACCCGGATTCCTCGCTCCTTTGCCTTCAGGAAATTCTGCACATCCCCTGATTGCAAATTTCTTCCTGATTTGGAAATAGCAATTAGGCGGTCTCTATACCCTTGCACAAAATGATCTTCATATTTCGTGCTATCGCTAATATTTTCATCCTTGTCATAGTTAATAAATACCGGATAGGTTTTGGTTTTCTTATCTAATAGATACCCATTCATTACAGAAGACAGGTTCTTGTCCCAATTCAACAATCGACACACATCTTCATAGGTATATTTCTGGTACAATACCAGGTCTGTCTCCTCATAGCTATTCCGATAATCTCTTTCATATCGACTAATACCAAATTCTATAAGTTCTTCCAGCATAGCATAGAATTCTTTATTTTCCAGCATCTCCATAAAGGAATCTGTAGCTTTGTACTCTCCTTCTTCTTCCTCTATAAAAATACACTTGGCGTAGGTTTTCTTACTAGATCCTGCGGAAAATTCATTGGTCATAACATTGACAATATTTTCCTTCTGACACTGACTCACCGTTTTTCCATAGGCCTTCATATCCTCCGAAAGTCCTGCAAAAAGACCATATCTAGATAATCCACGGGAATATGCAAGAATCCTATTTAACATCTGTAGTTCCTGAATTCGTTTTCCATTGGCAAGTTTTTTCGAAACAAATTCAATTACCTTTTCCTCATCTTCTGATAAGCGAATCTTATATTCTTTCTCATATTTCAGCAAAAACTTATAACTAAGACTTCCCATACCCCAAGTGGGGTTCGCACCTTGAAAATTCAATATT
>CAVBQS010000038.1:0-20508 GCA_963597615.1 Bacteroidaceae bacterium | reverse complement strand
CTGTTTTGTACAAATAAAGTTACTTGAATCCATTAGGGTTCTGAACAGTTACAAAAGAAATACATTTTATTTGGAGACGATGTGCAGGTTGAAGAAAAGGTAGCCAAATCCGATGCGGAAGTTAACGCTGACTTAGAAGCAGGTACTCTGGACGAAATCCTTACTGCGAATGCACCTGCTTTACAGGCTGCCGTAGATGCAATTTCTGAGAAGATGCAGGAAAAATTGTCCAATTCAGTCAATGACCTTCAGGAAGAATCTGATGACGGTTGGAAGGGGATTAAAGATTATAAGATAAGCGAACTGCTCCGCAAGAATATGTCCGGTCAGGAGGGCGAGGGGGCCTTCAACATGAAGGTATTAAAGGGCTACATCAGGCAAGCTTCTCAGGCAGACAAGCAGAACATGGTAGCCGCAGTCTTCAAATACGCACCCAATATAAAGAATCCTCTGAATCTGTCAGAGGATGAGAAGGATGTCGCTGCCGGTAAGTATATTGCCGCTTATCTAAAGGGTGCAGGTCCTCTGATGCATAAGATGCTGCAGGGTCTTCCTATCAGCAGTATGCCGCCGATGATGCAGGCTGCCGTTAAGGATGTGCGTTCTAACTTAGCACCCATCGATGAGAAAATCGTAGATGCCCAGCTTGCCAATATCGTCAAGGAATCCAACGGAACCATTACCAAGATTCAGAAGCTGCGTATCCTTGGTGCTGCCTCTGTCGGTGAGACTCTGCTTGTCAGAGTATATGGTGCGGGGGATTCCTATGGTACAGAGAAAGTAGTTAAGCTTTTGCGACCGGATGTACAGAACCACCTGAACAGAGAGCTTGTCTTCATGGAAAATTGCGCTAAGGAGGTAGATGCGGAAGCCTTTAGGAAAGCCAATCCGGGACAAGAGCCGCCAGAAAATTATGTAGGCGGTATGTTAAAGACCTACCGCAACAAGATAGTCAATATTAAGAAAGAGCTCGACCTGCGCTTAGAGGCAGATAATGCAGAGACAGGCATGCTCTATGAGGATGAGCTTCTCAATATCCATTCCATGAAAGTAGATAAGAGAACCAAGAAGATGACAGGTGCCCTGATGCTAGAAAAAGCAGAAGGAGTTACAATAGATAAATATATTTCAAAGATGGATACCGCCCGCGAAGAGATTATACAGAAATTCGGTAAAGATGGTGTGTCAACCTATGACCTGCTAAAGGAGCTGGATACTTTCAAAGAAAAATTAAAGGAGAAACAAAGACTCATTACAAGTATGTCACGTAAATGGCTGGATGAAGCACTCTTCAAGTCCGGTTACTTTCACGGTGACCTTCACTCTGGTAATGCCATGATAGACGAAAAGGGTGTCACCATCATCGACTATGGTAACGCCGGTAAACTGACTTCAGCTCAGCAGAGCGGTCTGATCAACCTTATGGCTGCCGCTGTACGCCACAATCCTAGAAGATTCTACGAACAACTTGAGAAATTGTTAGAGGGTGAAGGTAAGGCAAAGTATGCTAGCAACAAAGCAGCATTGAATGAAAAAATGCGCATTCTGATTAAGAAAGATGTTAAAAATGATCATGCTAGCTCTGCAGATACAATTATGGTTGTATTCACAGAGCTACAAAAAGAGGGGATTGAAATACCGGCAGGAATCTACAATTTCATACAGAGCTTTGTCAGAGTCATTGGTACCTTAGTTGACTATGATGCACTGGTAGATAAAGTAGATGAAAATATGGTCAGTCTTATGACAAATGAAGAAAATGAAGACATTGCCAAAAATCCTGAGGGCAGGGTTTACAGAGAGGTTAAGAATAATATACTCTCACGTCATGAGAAGAAATATAAGAAATACTCTAAGAACGAAAGTCTTGCAGGTTGTATCAGCCGTGTAACGAAAATAGCAACCACCGACACCTCCAATCTTTTTAAATTCTGTAGGGAGAAATCTGAGAACTCTACCATACTTTTAAGTGAATGTTTCGCCAAGCCTTTTGGAGATCAGGGTGCTTTTATCATGGAACAGGCATTTGGCTCTGAGACTGCCTCTAAATATATGTATAAGTTGCGCTATGACAGAAGACTCACGCCACAGGAAGTCAATGAGCATATGCGCTTCATTGTAGCAGCCATGAAAAAGTCCCTTGAAGACAGAAACAATGAAATTGAAAAAAAGAAAAGAATTGCAAATAAGTCCATTACGGCTATTGAAGCTAGAATAGCTGGAACCATAGTGGATAGAGATGATTACCTGAACAAAAAAGATATTTCGGAGGCAGATAGAGAAGCTGCGATTGCTGGATTTGAAAATATATTAAAGACAATGGAAAAAACAAAAAATGATCGTGTGAAAGAGCTTCAGGATACGATAAATAAAATGGAAAAAGGCTATTTAGCATTACAAAGCAAGATTGGTACTATGCTAGATACTATGTCAAATACCGGCGAGCATAATGCCTATACCAGAGATACAGCCATTAGGGCACTGGATGGTTATATAGATGCCTGCATGGATAGTCTGCTTACTCTGACTGCTGCTGATACGGACGAAGAAGAGAAGGAGTATATTAGGGCTGCTTTTGCATTGGCCAAAACCACCGCCCCCTCCCAGCGGGAAAACGAAGACGCGGGCAACAAGTATGTGGATCTTGAGTTTGATAAGCGTGATACTAATACACAGGCTATAGCGCAGGTACGTAGCCAGAAGGCACTTGATAAGATTGCCAACAAAATTTACCGCAGGACACAGACCAAGTCCTACAATAAGATGCTCTCCGAAGCAATCATAAATGAAGAGCAATTTACACAATTAGGGCAGACAATTAACAAGTGGTGTGAGCAGGGGAGTGACAAACAGCTTCAGACTGTTTATAATGAAACCCGTGTATACATTGATAGAGAAAGACAAGCAGGAGGGCAGCCCAAGGCAGATTCTGAGGCAGTTACAAAGCTGGTTGCCGAAATGATAAAGGCTATGTCAGCAAGATTTAACAAGATTGATGCCCTCTTTAAGAAGAAGAATACAAAGGATAAGACAACTGATATGAATTCAATGGTAGTCGGACTCCTAAAGCATCACTGGTACCGGTCTTTGACTTCCTTAGATGGTGCAGGTATCTTCTATCTCTTTAAGCATACCTATACAGAGGATCAGCTAAAGGAGAATAAAGAGGATACTAAGGGCAACCATACCGAGTATGTCAGACCTCTCTATAACGCGATTAGGGAAGCTAGATTTCCAGGGAAGCTTTTGGATTTAAAGAATGCCAATGGTCTGATCAGAGATGCTAATCAGAATGAAAATGCAGAAGATTTGATCAAGGCTAAGGACCAAATGAATACTGCCATGAATGCGATAATCGTTACATTCTCCAAACTGCCCCTAAAGACACCCGGAAAGAAACTCTTTAAGTCTTTAGTTGATGCTTATGAGCAGAATCCAACTCGCAAGACTTTCATAGATATCCTAAGTGGAATGCAGGATTATATACTATCTCTGTTTGAAGGTACGACATTTATGGATCATGCTCAAGCAGAGGACGGCAAAAACCTGCCATCCCTGTTCGAAAAGGTATATAATCAGGAATTAGGCGATAAACCTTTTAGGGATGACGTTGCGGAAGCTGTCAAGTTCAAGCGTGATGAAGCCCAGGTTATGGATGCTAATGGCAATCAGCTTAGTCTGTATACACGGATTATGAATCTTCAAGAAGGCCAAAAACTAGAATGGATTAAGAAATGATCAAGCTAATATCATTGACTAGCAAAGACAAAATATATTTTATGGGGCTTGACCCACTGATGCTGATGGATCGCATGGACCTAGTCGGTGTCAGAGCTCTTGGAGCACTCTCTGAGCCGGAGGACGGTTCGGGGAGTACCCCTGTGGGACTGATGCTCTTTAGTGAGAACAGCCGTGGCTATTGCATTCACTGGCTCTGTGTAAGCACAGACTATCGTGCTCACGGTGTAGGTAGCAGAATGCTTGCTGTTATCTTTGATATGTCTGTTAAGAAGAATTACAAGATTATAGAAGCATATTTTAACCAGGTAAGAGATAGGGAGAGACTATGCTCCTTGGAGGTAGGCTATTTTGCAAGTCACCTCTTCATCAAAAGGAGAAGTATGCTGGGAGAGTGGCACACCACAATAGGTGCCCTGGCAGATACCGTTAAGGCACTGAATATCCCTAAGAATACGTCTATTATACCCTTCAGTCAGCTGGATGCTGTAGAAGGGCGCAATGCCCTTAAAATGCTTTCCAAGAACAGGCATGCTGCAGCAATGAATGATGTTGCAAAGCATCGTGCAGAATATGATGCGGATGTTAGTATGCTTATATATGCGGACGGCTATGTGACAGAGGGAATCTTAGTACAGGCAATAGAGGTGACAGAACCGGAGTTTGTGGATGGGCAGTTACGTCCTTCTGGAGAGTATGTGCTTTATCCTGTCTTACTTACTACAGGTAACAAGCTCAATAGCATACGGCTCATAGAAAGAGCAGTACTCGCTGCATGTGGGAAATATCCTTCATCAACGAAGCTGTGTGTCATCAATACAACCCCTTCCTTAAATGAACTGTGCAACCGTCTAATGCCGGGCTGCCATATCGACAGCTACCGTCTCATTGCAAGTGTCAGTGAATATACCCGCAATAATGAGGATGATACAGATTATTACATACTATGATGAATCTGCATTTCTGAGTGCTTTAGATTCATAGAGGCCTGTGTTATTCAGACAAGAAAAAGCAGCAATGATTTTTAATCAGTCATTGCTGCAAAATTTAACGTTCCCAGGGGGAATCGAACCCTCAACTAGTGCTTAGGAGGCGCTTGTTATATCCATTTAACTATGGGAACAAATATTTAATTAAAGCTAAAATACTCGTCCATTCTACCATTTCAAATCAAAGAAATCAAGATAGGATATTTATCCAAAAGCTTGATTACCTCCCAAAACAGTATTAACTAAACAGCATTAATATTGAAAAAAGAAATTCGGAGAAAAAATAATGAATATAAATCAGACACTAAAACAATATTTTGGGTATGATAGTCTTCGCACAGGTCAGGAGGAACTGATCGATGGCATTTTGCAAGGGAAAGATGTACTTGGAATTATGCCGACTGGTGCCGGAAAGTCATTGTGTTATCAGCTTCCTGCACTTTTGCTTGAAGGTATAACCATAGTGATTTCTCCCCTTATTTCCCTGATGTCTGACCAGGTGAAAGCATTGAATCAAGCTGGAGTACATGCGGCATATATAAACAGTTCCCTTACGGAAAATCAGATTAGGACTGCTCTTTCCTATGCAAGCCAGGGAAGATATAAAATTATTTATGTTGCACCGGAGAGGCTTAATACTGGGCGCTTTTTAGATTTTGCATGTAATTCCAAGATATCCATGGTGACAGTTGATGAGGCCCATTGTATTTCCCAGTGGGGACAGGATTTTAGGCCAAGTTATCTTGAAATTGCAGAATTTCTTGTAAAACTGCCATGGCGTCCCATTGTCAGTGCATTTACAGCCACAGCTACCCAGCGTGTAAGGGATGATATTATAGCTAGCTTGAGGCTTCATGACCCGGTAACTGTGGTAACTGGATTTGACAGACCTAATCTATTCTTTCGTGTAGTTACAAGAAAGGGTGGTAGGGAAACGAATAACAGTATCCTCAACTATGTGAAAAAACATGAGGATGAAAGTGGAATCATCTACGGCGCAACCAAAGTCAAGAGGACTTTACCTATGACAGGATTCGTGTCATGGTTGCCACCAATGCTTTTGGTATGGGAATCGATAAATCCAATATTCGTTATGTACTTCATTATAATATGCCTCAAAGTCTGGAGTATTATTATCAAGAAGCGGGAAGAGCAGGACGAGATGGCGAAGAAGCGGAATGTGTTTTATTTTTCTCCAAACAAGATATCATAATAAATAAGAATCTTCTGCAAAACAAGTCTAGCTCCTTTGAGGGAGCAGATTATTCCCTTAAGATGGCAGATAATCAAAGAAAATTGAATCGAATGATTGATTATTGTGAGACAGATGAATGCCTGCGTGGATTTATCCTTTCCTATTTTGGGGATTCAAGTCCTTGTATGTGTAAGAAATGCAGCAATTGTGTGGTTGTGGAGGATGAAGAAGAGGAAATTTATATCCAAAGTGGAAAAAGACGTAAAAAAGAATCACGAATTTCAGGACTCAGCGAGGTTGGCCAGGAGCTATTTGAAAAATTACGAGACTGTCGTACAAAGCTTGCATCGGATGAATCAGTACCTCCATTCATAATCTGTTCCGACAAAACCTTAAAGGATATGTGCATAAAATGTCCAGGGAATCTCTTGCAGATGGCGGATATATATGGAATGGGTGAAAAGAAAATACAAAGTTATGGAGAGGATTTCATAAAGGTCATAAAGGAGTTTGTCGCAGAAAAACAGATATTAGACGCAGGAACAACATCAACTGTGGAAAGTGATCCAATGCTTAAGAAAAGTAAGGAAAAATTGCCTTTTTACATAGAGCCAGAAAAATTGGATATGATAGAACTGAAGGATCAGTGTAATGTTTCTGATTTAACTAAAAGCATAAATGCCCTTTGTGAAGAAAATAAAGAGAGAAAAAATTTAACTGCGAGGTTTGTAAACGAACTGCTTGTAAACGAAGGGTATTTGGAAGAAATTTCGGATGGTGGAAAAAAGGGAAAACACGTTACAAAAAAAGGTAAAAATATAGGGATGGAAGAGGAAGAGAGAGAAGCAGATGATAATAGAACTATTGAAAAAGTATTATTCAAATAACTAGATAAGAGTATTAAGAAAGAATTGACATAGACGGCAGGAAAAATTTGAAAGAAATGGAGGAAGAGGTATGAGTAAAAAAGGATACAGCCGAGAAGGCATATTTGGAGAAATCAAGCATTATGATGCAAAGGGGAAGAAGATCGGAGAAAGCAGACCTAAACTTTTAGGCGGTTATACAAATTATGATGCAAAAGGCCATAAAATTGGAGAAAGCAGACCACGCATCTTAGACGGAATGGATCATTATGACAATCATGGGCATAAAATTGGATCAACTAAGTCAGGTATAATAAGTGGGGCCTATCATTATGATGAGAAAGGACACAAAACCAGTCATAGTAAGCAAGGAATATTCGGGGATTGGTTTCATTACGATGATTGATACTTAGAAAAAATGAGCTCAGAAGGGAACAATCTCTTCAGAGCTCGTTTTTTTCCTAAAAGATTGGAAAAACAGTAATATATTTATTATTATAAAATATAATGTATCCGCTTCTTGTCAAAACGATCCTGTTGAGCATGAACTGCTTTTGGATAACCGCATGGAATAATTGCGAAAGCATTTAGAGTTTCAGGTAGATTTAATACCGTGCCGACAGCTTCCATGCGATCTTTTATAGGAGCAATTCCAATCCAGACAGCACCAAGTCCCAAGGAGTCTGCTTCCAGTAAGAGATTTGGTAAGATACCGTTTCAAACTCACTTGTATGATTACCGGTGAGAAGAATCGTGCACATAACTGTCTTACTGTATCTAACTTAAAACTAGACGATGTCTTTTCGGATATATATGGTAAATCTTCTCGTTCTATTACAGAACAGATTCTGCAACACCCCCGGGAAACATTTGATGTGTCACCTTTTGTTGATGGCAGATGTAAAACTCCTATCGAAGAAATACAAGCTGCTGTTGATGGCACCATATCAAAAGAACAAGCTACAAAACTTAGACAATATTTAAATCACATCGATGAATTAGAAATACACAAAGCAGAAATAGAACGGGAAATCTTTCGTCTCAGTGATAAATATGAATGCGTTCTCAATCTTATACGAACCGTACCAGGATTCGATAAGAACCCACTGACTGCTATCTGGAACATATTTACAGATCTGAAACCATATACTTCTGATGGTTTTCTTGAAGCTCGTTCTGTGAATAAAGAAAAAGTTTTAACTATTTCTCTGGCACTTAATCTGCTTAAACAACGAGGCTACATTATCAAAAATGATGTTGTTCCTGTTACCTGATTAGGTGTTGCATATATATTCAATTTTCAAAACCGGCTGTTTAGGCGGTTTATTTGCTGTGTCCTTTATTTTTAGGCTGTCCTCTGCTTATTTGTTTCAAGCTTACAAACCTCCAATCCTTATTGTAAATTGTTTTTTAATAGTTTGTGTGATGTGCAGTAACTGTATATGCAGGCGACTATCTCTGCAATCCAGAATGCATACCATCCGTAGGCAATACCAAGGGTTTTTATGAAAAACCAAAGGCAGGGAATCAGTAAAATCAACTGACGAATAGCTGCGCTGACCATGTTGATTATACCATTTCCAAGTCCGGAAGAAAAATATCCGCACAAAATTGTGACAGCGGCAAATACAAAGGAAATGGAAATAATCTTGAGTGCTGGAATACCAAGCACCAGCATTTCTGAGCTTGCGGAGAATAGTTGTAATAATGGTTTTGGCAAAAACCAGAAAAGAACTGTTCCACACAAAGTAATTGTGATTCCTGTTGGAAGCAAAATTTTCCATGTCTGATGCACCCGTTCTTTTTTTCCTGCACCAAAATTATATCCAACGATGGGTATAGCAGCTTGTCCAAGTCCATTAATTGGCATCATAAGAAAGTTTTGTAGTTTGTAGTAGACTCCGAAAAATGCCACGGCTGTTGTGGAGACATTTAGCAGCATAGCATTTACAACAAAAGTCATAATACTTCCAATTGCCTGCATAATAATGGTGGGGAGCCCTACACGGTAAATATCCATGATATCCTGCCAATCAAAATGATAGTTTTTGAAGCTTACATGAATCAGAGGATTTTTAAAGCGATTAAAAAGCAAAGCAGTAATGGCCCCTACAATCTGTCCGATTACAGTTGCAATCGCAGCACCTCTTATGCCCATTGCAGGACATCCAAACAATCCAAAAATCATAATTGGATCAAGAATAATGTTAAGGACAGCACCAATGATCAGGGATATCATGGATAATACGGTATCTCCGATTGCTTGCAAGAGACGCTGGCCGTAGGTTTGCAGGAAAATCCCCCAGCAGTAAACTAGATTGATGGAAAGATATTGCCTGCATGACTCCTGTAATTTTGGTTCTGATGTAAGTTTTGCAGCAATATCATCAGAAAAGAAGATTCCTGCTATAGAAAATACAAGTGACGTAATAAGCATTAAAAACAATCCAGTGGTGGCAGCTTGACAGGCTTCCTTAGGTTTATGCTGTCCAATTTTCCGAGAGAGCAAGGCATTTAATCCTACAGCGGTACCAACTCCTACGGCAATCATAAGAAACTGGATGGAATAAACTAAGGATGCTGCAGTTAAAGCAGTTTCGGATAATTTTGCTACAAACATACTGTCAACAATATTGTAAAGGGATTGTATAAGCAGTGACAGCATCAGGGGAACTGCCATGCTATATAGCAAAGGTTGGATTGACATATCTGCCAGTTTGTTTTTTTTGTTCATTTGACCTCCTGTTTGATAAAAAAATAAGCGCAAAATCTGTGAGGATAAGCTATTCCTCGAGATTTCACGCTTAAAAGCCGGCTTGGTTTCTTTATTTTTGTGCTTATTATAATTCATTAAAGAGAAAAAAAACAGGGCTTTTTATACCCCAGCTATTAATTTAGACTGTGACTGTAGGAGAAGACTTAAGACAAAATTCAAAGATATGATTTCTAGGAAGGAGCAATTACAATGGCAAAGATATTTATCACATTGACAGGAACAAGGCATTATTTCGGAACTGATTTTCTTAAAATTGGAAGGAAAATCAGACTTGAGAAAGAACCGGATAATAAGTATGACAAAGAAGCAATCAAGGTAACCTATGAAGGTCTTGGAAAAATTGGATATGTGGCAAATAGTTCATATACCGTTATTGGTGAATCCATGAGTGCCGGACGTCTTTATGACAAGATTGGAGATGTTGCATATGCAAAAGTGGTACTGGTTACTGAGGGCGGAACTATTTGTAAAATCTGTAAAAAGAGTTTAGTAAAAGATGGATTTATTTAAAAGATGCTCTCTATATTTCTTGTCTATGGTATACTTGAATCATCATTGACAAAAGGGAGACGGATAGCATGCCAAAAGGAACAAACCAGAAATTCAAGCTGTACAGATTGGCGCAGATCATGCAGGAAAAGACAGATGATGAGCATTTTATTACAATGCCGGAGATTATGGAGAGTCTGGCAGAATATGACATTACTGCTGATCGTAAAAGTATCTATGCGGATCTGCGTGATCTGAGCGTTCTTGGAGTGGAAGTGGAAGGAGAACCAATTGGCAACCGTTACCATTATCATGTAATCGACCGACCATTTGAACTTCCGGAGTTGAAACTTTTGGTGGATGCAATCCAATCTTCTAAATTTATCACAGAAAAGAAAACCAATGCTCTAATTAAGAAACTGGAAAAATTGGTCAGCAAATATGATGCCCAGAAGCTACAGCGCCAAGTATATGTGTCTGGAAGGATAAAGACCATGAATGAGAGCATTTACTATACAGTGGATGCTATACATAATGCCATTTCAGAAAATAAGAAGATCAAATTCCAGTACTATCAGTGGAACGTAAAAAAAGAAATGGAACTTCGGCATAATGGAGCTTGGTATCATATTAGCCCATGGGGTTTATCCTGGGATGATGAGAACTATTATCTGGTAGCCTATGATTCTGATGCTGGAAAGATTAAACATTATCGTGTAGATAAGATGCTGCATATCAAATTATCGGAAGAGAACCGGGAAGGCAAGGAGTTCTTTAAAAAGCTAGATATGGCAGACTATGCAAAAAAAAGTTTTGGAATGTTCGGTGGAAAAGAGCAGACCGTAAAGCTTCTGGTAAAAAACAGCCTGGTAGGTGTTATTATTGATCGATTTGGGAAAAATGTGATGTTGATGCCGGCAGACGAGGAACATTTTACCGTGAATGTAGATGTGCATGTCAGCAGGCAGTTTCTAGGCTGGGTGTTTTCCTTGGGAGAAGACATACAGCTTGTTGGACCAGATGAAGTGGTAGAGCAGATGAAAATGGAAGCTAGACGACTGATGAAGCAATATTCATAGAAAAGTATAAAGCTCTTGGGAACGACGGATAAGGAAGGACAGCTGATATGGAGCGATTGCGTTGTGTGGTTGAGAGAATTACATATCAGAATGCAGAGAATGGCTACACGGTTTTGAAATGTGCTGTGAAAAATTACAGTGACCTTGTTACTGTAGTTGGCACAATGCCGGATACTCATGTTGGCTCTGTACTGTCTCTGGAAGGCATGTGGAAGATGGATGCCAAATATGGACGCCAGTTCTCTGTAGAAAAATTTGAAGAGACGCTTCCTGCTACGGTATATGGGATTGAAAAATATCTTGGTTCTGGTTTAGTCAAGGGCGTAGGACCGAAATTTGCAAAAAGAATTGTGGAAAAGTTCGGGAAGGATACGCTGGATGTTATAGAGGAAAATCCAGATGAATTGTTAAAAGTACCAGGCATAGGGAAAGTTCGTGTAGACCGGATTAAAACCAGCTGGCAGGAGCAGAAAGAGATTAAGAATATTATGCTTTTTCTGCAGAGCCATGAAGTCAGTACTTCTCATGCTACAAAGATTTTTAAAACCTATGGAAGTGAGAGTATTGCAATTGTAAAAGAAAATCCCTATCGTCTTGCAGAGGATATCTGGGGAATAGGATTTAAGACAGCGGATTCCATTGCCCAGAAGATGGGGATTGATAAAGGAAAATTTGTCCGCTTGCGCAGCGGTATTTTTTATACTTTGAATAAGCTGGCAGAAGCAGGACATTGTTATGCCACAAGAGAGCAGTTGATAGAGAAAGCCAGGGAACTTCTGGAAGTGGAAGAAGCGGAATTGGAGATTACATTGGATGAGATGATTCGCACCAATGATGTAATCCGAGATTCAATAAAAGAACAAGAGGCAATCTATCTTCCTCCTTATTATTTCTCAGAAAGTGGCTGTGCAAAGCGGCTTCTTAGACTTATGTCCTGTGGAAAGAAGAAGACAGAGGATGTGGAAGAAATACTAAGGAAAGTAGAAGCATCCTCTAAGATTAGCTATGATGAGATCCAGTGGCAGGCAGTAAAGATAGCAATTTCCTCGAAGGTAATGGTGTTAACTGGGGGGCCCGGAACCGGAAAGACTACTACAACTCTAGGGATAATTTCTGCATATAAGCAGGCTGGATGTCAGATTGTTCTTGCAGCACCAACCGGAAGAGCAGCAAAGAGAATGTCTGAAGCTACCGGCATGGAAGCCAAAACCATTCATCGATTGTTAGAATACAAACCGCCGGAAGGTTATCAGAAGAATGAAGACCACCCGTTGGAAGGTGATGTGCTAATTCTTGATGAATGCTCCATGATCGACACCATGCTGATGTACAACCTCTTAAAGGCCTTGCCAGAGCAGATGTCTCTGATTTTGGTAGGGGATATTGATCAACTTCCAAGTGTGGGGGCAGGAAACGTTCTCAGGGATATTATTGATTCCGGCAGCGTCCCAGTAGTGCGTCTAACAAGAATCTTCCGTCAGGCACAGGGAAGTCGGATCATTATGAATGCACACCGAATTAACAAGGGTGAGGGCATTGATATGAGGGGCGGTAAAGACGCTGACTTTTTCTTTGCTACGAAAGAGAGCAATCAGGAGGTGGTGAATACCATCGTCCAGTATTGCAAGACCAATCTGCCAAGATACTACCATGTAGACCCACTGCAGGATATTCAGGTACTGACTCCAATGCAGAGAGGGGAGTGTGGTGCGGTGAACCTGAATCAGGTGCTGCAGGAAGCTATGAACCCATCAAAAATTTTTCTGCGGAAAGGTGGAACCCAGTATCGACTGAAGGATAAGGTGATGCAAATCCGGAATGATTACGACAAGGAAGTATTTAACGGAGATATTGGCACTATTACAAGAGTGGATATGGAAGAGCGAGAGCTTGCGGTTCTATTTGATGAACGGGAAGTGGTTTATGATGTGACGGAACTGGATGAGTTAGCTCTTGCCTATGCAGTAACCATCCATAAATCCCAGGGAAGTGAATATCCCATTGTAGTTATGCCCTTTACCATGAGCCATTTTGTCATGCTACAGAGAAATCTCTTATATACAGGGGTAACTAGGGCAAAAAAGATTCTGGTCTTGGTGGGAGAAAAGAAAGCAGTCTATTATGCAATCAAAAATGAGACAACCACTGGGAGAAATACTAATCTGGCAAGACGATTGCAGCCAGATAGCAAAGAAGCATTCGATGTAAAGAAAGAGCTTTTTGATGAGTCAATGGATTCGAATGGAAGGAACTTGGATTCGACAAGTTCACAACACAAGAAAGAAAAAATGATTGTTTACAAGGGCGGCATACAGCCTTCTATGGTATGTGAGACGCCGGCTATCTACGAAGGAAATCTTTGGAAACGCCTATCACAGTCAAAATTTAGAAGCAGTTTTTCTCTGAAAGCAAATGATAGAAGTTATGTATCGGATAAGGGGATAAATAAAGTGCAGGAGCATGCCTATGATTTTATCAAAAAACGGATCGCGTCTGCCAACGTAGCAAATGATGGCAAGCAGACTCCCATGCGAGGCCATCCGGTTTTTGTGGCACAGCACGCTACAGCAACCTGTTGTAGAGGCTGTCTGGAAAAATGGCATCATATTCCCAAGGGACGGGAACTAACCGAAGGGGAGCAGGACTATGTCGTTGGTGTAATTATGGAATGGATCAAACGGGAAATGAAAAAATAGTCAGAAGGTCGCCTGTTGACGTATCAAGGGAACAGATGGTACATTAAAGAACATAGACACAGGGAGGCGTAAGATGAAGAATCCATTACACTATCAGATATCAGATTGTGATTGTGGCCCTACATCCATGTTGAATGCAATCAGTTTTCTTTTTGATCGGGAGGATATTCCGCCGGAGATTATACGTAATGTGATGCTGTACTGTCTGGATTGCTACAGTGCAGAAGGCGTGCCTGGCCAGAGTGGTACATCCCGCATGGCCATGATGTTTTTGTCAAATTGGTTGAATGAATTTGGTAAGATTGGAAGGCTGTCGGTAAACAGTACATATTTGTCGGGAGAGGATGTATATCTTGGTGAGACTAGCCGGATCAACGACCTATTACGTAGAGGAGGTGCCGTCGTAGTAAGGCTTTTTTTGGATGAATGGCATTATGTGACATTAACCGGAATTCAGGATGGCAAGATTAAGATGTTTGATCCCTACTACTGGACGGAAGCCTATGAAGAAAAAGATATTGAGATTCATATGGATCATCCCATGGAGTATAACCGTATCGTGCCGGAAAAATATTTTAATCAAGATGAAGAAAAATTATATGCGTTAGGCCCAGTGGAGGGAAGAGAAGCAGTATTATTATCCAATAAAGATACCCTTCTGACCCCGGAGAGGACCATCGAATATTTTATATAGGAGAGAGATTATTATGCAATTAATCACGTTACACACCCAAAAGACCAGTTATCAGATGAAAGTGACCGACAATAATTTTTTGCTTCATCTGTATTATGGACCTAAGATGGAGGGAAGCATGGACTATGTGCTTACCTACTATGACAGAGGCTTTAGCGGAAACCCTTATGATGCGGGAGCGGACAGAACTTTTTCTATGGATTGCCTGCCTCAGGAATATCCCTGCTATGGCAATGGAGACTACAGAAGCGTAGCATTCAATATGAAAAATGAAGATGGAGTATATGGTGCAGACTTAAGATATGTTTCACATAGGTTTGTACAGGGGAAGTATTCCATCCCTCATTTGCCGGCTGTTTATGACGATGATACTAGTGAACAGAGTGTGTCATCTGAAGAGGAAGCGGCTTACGTTGATCAATTAGAAGATCTAGATATTAGCAAGCCATATACTGCAGAGATTATGCTTCGTGATGCTTTAAGCGGTGTGGAAGTGTGCCTAAAATATGGGGTAATGCCACAGCAGGATGTCATCACAAGAAGTGCAGTTATTACCAATAAAGGTGCTTTTAAGGTAACTGTTACGAAAGCGTACAGTGCAGTGCTTGATTTTGTAACAGGCGAGTTTGATCTTATGCATTTTCATGGACGCCATGCAATGGAGAGGATTGCAGAGCGGGTACCGGTAAAGCATTCCAACCAGAGTTTTGGAAGTACGAGAGGAACATCAAGCCATCACCATAATCCATTTTTTATTCTTGCAGAGAAGTCTGCAAGTGAAGATTATGGAAACTGCTACGGAATGTCCTTATTGTATAGTGGTAATTTTAAGTTTGAGGTGGAGGAAGACCAGATTAACCAAACCCGTATGCAGATGGGACTTTCAGATGAAATGTTTGAGTATACCCTATCAGAGGGAGAGTCCTTATATACTCCAGAGGTGGCCATGGCGTTTTCAGAGGAAGGTCTTACCGGTCTTTCCCATATTTATCATAAGCTGATTCGCAACAATATCTGCAGAGGCCAGTATAAGCTTAAGAGAAGACCAATCCTGATCAATAACTGGGAAGCCACCTATATGGATTTTGATGGGGAGAAAATTATCGACATTGCCCGTGAGGCAAAAAAACTAGGCGTTGAGATGATGGTACTTGACGATGGATGGTTCGGAAGTCGAAATTCAGATAATAGTGGACTTGGTGATTGGGTTGTAAATGAAGAAAAAATGGGTGGAACTCTCTCAGATGTATCAAAACAGATTCATGATATGGACATGAAATTTGGTCTGTGGATTGAACCTGAAATGGTAAATGAAGATAGCGACCTTTACAGAGTACATCCAGACTGGGTTTATGCAATTCCTGGCAGAAAGCCGGTAAGAGCCAGAAATCAGTTGGTCCTTGATTTCTCTAGAAAAGAAGTGGTGGATTACATTTTTGAATCCATAGCAAAGGTAGTGGACACACTTCAGATTGAATATATTAAAATGGATATGAATCGCAGCATATGTGATGTATATACGGCAGTAGAAGGTCATCAAAATTATGGAAAGATTATGTATGAGTATGTCCTTGGTGTGTATGACTTTCTGGATCGAATGATGACTAGATATCCTCATCTTATCATAGAAGGCTGCAGTGGTGGTGGTGGAAGATTTGATGCAGGAATGCTCTACTATACCCCTCAAATATGGTGCAGTGATGACACAGATGCCATAGAGCGGATCACAATCCAGCATGGTACATCCTTTGGATATCCTATATCTGCAGTAGGATCTCATGTATCTGCAGTTCCAAATCACCAGACCGGTAGAAAGACCTCCATGAACACCAGAGGTATCGTGGCAATGGCAGGAAGCTTCGGTTATGAGCTTGATCTTAACCTGATCACTAATGAGGAAAAAGAGCAGGTAAAAGAGCAGATAGAAGATTTCAAGAAATACTGGGATCTGATTCACAATGGAGATTATTATCGAATCACCGATACACAAACCAATAGAGAGATTGCAGCCTGGGAATTTGTTAAAGCTGATAAAAGCGAGTGCTTACTGAATATCGTATCCCTTACAACCCATGCCAATGCTCCAGTAAATTATGTGAAATGCAAGGGCCTCTCAGCAGATAAGACCTACCTGTGTGAGCAAACCAAGTTAAAATATTCAGGCAGTGCACTTATGAATATTGGAATACCAGTGCCTTTTGTGCTAGGAGAGTATCACGGATGGCAGATGCATTTTGTGGAGGCCTAGAATTATTTGAAATAAATTGGAAAGACAATATAAAGGCAGGGAAAATCCCGCCTTTATATTGGTTGAAAATTCATTGATTTGTGCAATATAGAACTCTGCAATAGATCACTTGATTTCATTCCTACGAAAATACACATGATAAGCTTCCAAATCCACCCTTGGAAGGGGAATGATTTTTTGCCCCTGTGCATCTTGAAATATCATTTCTCTCCCAAGGGAATGAATTTCATCTACTGCAGGAGCAGGAAGAAATTCTGTTTCTTGGGACAGGGTAGCCATAATATAAGGGCCATAAGCTAGATTAACAAATCTTGAGTCGGAGCTATTGTTTAGTGTACGGAATTTCATTGGAAGTTCCATTAGGACAGTATCATTAGCCTTTATGTTTTTTATGGTTAGATATTCATCGTAAAGATTGGTGTCAGTGAGAACATTTGTATTTATTGAAACTTTGAAATCCTTCTGTCCCCATGCGGGAATGTGGATTTTTAGGTCTTTGCCAAGATTTTTGTGGCAGATAATTCTTATCAGACCTTTGGAGTCATCGCTTTGTAGCTCCAACAGAGTATTCCCATTTTTATCGGACAAAAGGGAATCAATTAGAAGATTAACATATAGAGCCTTTTCGTTATAGGCAAAAATATTTTCCATATAACGGAAACGGCTTTCCATTCCGGTGCCGTGACAGCAACTGTTCTCTGAAAGAAAAAATTCTTTGTGCTGCCCTGGACCTAGTGGCATAAAGTAGGTAGTCCCGCCATCGCTTTTGTGACTACTGCTGGTTAAAATATGGTTGCGCAAGGTTTGGTCATAATAATCCATCAGATTGCCACTTAGTGAATATTCAAAGAGCTGGCTAGTCAGGCGCAGCATATTGTAGCTTGCACAGCTTTCGGCAGCTTTTTCACTGAGATAAGAGCAGGTGGTGTTGGCGCGGTGGAACATTTCTGTTTCTCCAACGCCGCCTATGCAGTAGGTATGACCACCAGTTACAATGTTCCAAAAATTTTTTCCAATTTTCCACCAGACTTCTTCTCCGGTTACGCGATAAAGATCCATGGCTCCCATAATCTGGGGAATGTGTTGGTTGGCATGCATGTCTTCTAGAGTGTCGAAATTTTCTTTCATAGGGTAGAAAAGCTTTTCGTTTTCAAAGAGCTTGGCAGCTTTTAAGTGGCTTTCTTTTCCGGTAAGTTCATAGACCTTTACCATAGTTCCCAGCATACCTCCAAATTCCCCGGCGATGTACATTGCCCACATTTTATCTAGCTGTTCTTTTGGAAGGCGGGATAGACGATTATAGACCCAGTTCCCCATCTTGTCTAGCATGCCTTTGGCAGTCTCATTCCCAGCAAGTACATGGCAGTCATAAAGTCCGGACATAATTTTATCCAAGGTGTAGTATGGAGCCCAGATTTCTGGGTAGTTGGTATAAACTTCCAGAAGATCAAATTGTTCTTCGGAGTAGGCACTGAAAAATCCGTAGTGGTAGTTTCCAGAATCGGCTAATGCTTGCTGACATTTGGCAAGTTCCTCCACCATGTAATTAATCTTGTATAGAAATTCCTGCTTTCTGGTGGCAGCCCAGGCAAGTGCTATTGCAGAAAGGTAATGGCCGGTAGTGTGCCCCTTAAGTTTGCAGCTTTCTTCATCCCATCCGGTCATGGGTGCGGCTCCCCTAGTATCAAGCCCTGCCACTTGACGGAAATTGTAAAGCATCTGATCGTCATCAAGCTTCAGAAGATATGAAATCATAAGCTGCTGATAGCTATAAAAAAGAGTTCCTTCTTTTAAGCGTACTTGGGAAATGGGAAAATAAGAAGCCTTTTTTTTCGGACATTTCTTGGTTAAAACTTCTTTTTGATAATGAATTTCTGCAACTGCTTTGATCTGGCTATCTTCGACTTTGCCTTCAATCTTTAAAATGGTTTCTTCATTTTCGCGTTGAAAAGTATCCCATTCTACAGGAAGAGTCATGCGACGTCCATCCTTTGTCTCTGCAACGACAACAGAGGGAAGAGGGGGCCTGCTTCCTAGACGAGCAGAAAGAATTACAGGGTATATAGAAGTTACAATAGTTTCTTTTGTCTTTTGAAGTACAGTGGCTATGAATTCCTTTGAAGCTTGTTCACCCAAATAAGATGCTGTAACGGTAAGGGCCACTTTGCGGTTGCCCATGCCATAAAGAGGTCGGTGGACTTTTCCTTCAGAAGTGATAAACCGGTCTTCACCACTTTTCCATGTAAATAAAGTGCCATTTTTTCCTTTTTTTGGAAGTATAAGATCGTTATCT
The DNA here is from genome assembly GCA_963597615.1 of Bacteroidaceae bacterium. Taxonomy (GTDB): domain Bacteria; phylum Bacillota; class Clostridia; order Lachnospirales; family Lachnospiraceae; genus CAKRJP01. The sequence goes on along the minus strand of CAVBQS010000038.1, from coordinate 1,445 downwards.
ATGGTATTAAGATTGCCAATGTAGATCGCATCTAAGTCCTGTTGAATAATATCTGATGATTTCATGATTTTTCTCCATATTTATAAAACTTTTGTAGTCTTATATAAGCAAATAAAAAATATTTTTTGTGAATAAATCAACTGGGAGGGTCTCCGTTCGTACGACTCCTATAGGTGGAGGGGGAACATCCTTTTTGCTTGTGAAAGATTCGGCTAAAATATAATGGATTATTGTATCCCACGATTCTTCCAATATCATTCACCGAGTAGGTGGTGGTTTCTAATAGTACCTGTGCATTGGTCATGCGCAGTGATGTTAAATATTGTACAGGAGTTTTTCCGGTATATTTTTTGAAGTTGCGAATAAACCAGCTTACACTCATTCCTTTGGAAGTGGCATATTCCTCAATGCTAATCTCCAAGTTATAGTTTTCACTGAAATAATTCGCTGTTTCTTCCATTTGACGATCTAGATATTCATTTTTTAAAATATGTTCTTTTGTGATTTCCCGATTAAAAATAATAAGCAAATGGCGAAGTAAAAGTACTAGCATTTCCTGATAATCTGTCTGCATACGTTGAATTTCAAGTATGATCCGTTTGAAAATTCTTTCGTATTCCATGGACGTTCCTACATGGAAGATCCTTTTTTTGTCCTCAAATCCGTATTTCCTAAGTATATTTTTTACATCACTTCCAGTAAAGTGAATCCAATAAACTTCTGTCTTATCTTTTCCGTAATATTCATATTTTTGCAATTCTTTCGGGCGGTACAGCACAATATTTCCTGCGTCAACGATGGTCTCATTTTCAGCTCTGTCGAAATGAAAATGAACCTGTCCGGAAACAATATAGATAATCTGATAGTCCAGTCTTCCTTTGGGTCGATAGGTGGGAAGCTTGGGGTGATTGGTCAGGCGATAGTTGCCACAGCTTCCTACAATCAATGGACGACTCTTATCTTTAAAGTCTAGGTGAGAATTGTTTAGATATCCGGTATTTAAATACATGAGGACCTCCATAAAAGTATGCGTTTGTATTATAGTATCATTTTGTGCATATTCTGTCCAATTTGATTTATAGACATTTGTTAATGAAATCAATAGAATATAGTCAGAAAATACAAGGATAACAAGAAAAACTCTGGCCGGAGTATAGAAGCAAGAAATCGTCTTTGTGTATTCGAATGCAAAATAATCCATATAGATCCAAAAGAGGAGGAAGACAATGATTGTGCCAAGATATTATGAAGACTTGAAGACCCTTCATGAAAATACACTTCCTGCAAGAGCTTACTATATTCCCGCATCCAAGAAGATAGACAATTTGATAGAGCATAGAGAAAACTCTGATCGTATGCAAATTTTAAATGGAAAATGGAAATTTAAATATTTTGGTAACTGTTCAGAACCCCTTAAGTAAAAATGATGTCAGCATTACCATTTA
>CAVBQS010000037.1:0-9299 GCA_963597615.1 Bacteroidaceae bacterium | reverse complement strand
GGTTTATATTTCGCACGCTTCGCGAGCTCAACAGGGTCACGACCCATAATTAAAAGAAACCCTTGTCGGATTGCTCCGGCAAGGGTTTTCTTATAAGCAAGATTCAAACCATAGCTTATACCACTACTTCAAAAATTTTCTTATGATCCAGTTCTATCTCTTTAATTCCAGTGTTTTTAAACTTATTAAAATTAAAACTTAGCAAATAGCCTTTCTCCAAATCATAATATTCCAAATATTCTAGCAACTGTTTCTCGCCTCTTTTGTTGTACTCATTACCATGCCAGATTTTTAATTCGATTACATACTGTCTTCCCAGATAGTCTACAATAATATCTGTTCTTGTCAACTCTTCCGACAGAAACAAATTGTATAACCTAGTCTCAAAAATTCGATTCGCAATCACGATCTTCCCATCTTTTTCCTTGATAAATCCAAACATGGTTCCAATGTCTATGGCAAAATTATCCGGATTATAGGGGTAGGATTCACCTCTAAATAAAATAGCATATAATATATCTTTTAATTCGGGATAATCCTCAATCTTCTTTCTCAAATCATCAAACAAGGTGTTGGATTCTTTCAGCAGTATGTTTACTGCCTTCTTTACGCTCTCTCTAGTCCAGTTCTGATTGCATCTTTCGTCAATTAATTTACAAATCTTTGATACAAGGTAGGGATAACCATCTGTATATTCATAAATTAATTCTGCAATCTCTCTTACAGACATTGTAGATTCGCGATCAGTCTGGTACTCCTCAAGCATACTTGAAATATCATCCACCTGAAAACTCATATCCACGCTGAAATCAGTGGCTATATTCCATGGACTATTCATCTGATGCTCATGATTTTCTCTTATTCGGTGTTTCAGGTTTTTAATATCGTACACTCCTGCTAAAATCACAGAATGAAATACCGGTCTCGTATTTCTCTTTAAAAATTTACTCCGCAACATTCCAAGAAAATCTATAAATACTTTGTGATTACTTGCTTGGTCTACCTCGTCAATAATCAGCACAACCGGTATGTCAGAATTTTTGCAAATACCTGATATCAGATTCGATAGACTCATCATATCTTCTATCTTGTCTCGCTTCACACTCTCAATGATAACTTGCTTTACTTTCTCGTCTATCGTTGGAACTTCTCCATAAATCACCGTGTCATATAGCAATTCACATAATGTCTTGCAGAATGCGGATTCACTTTCAAAAGCAGCTTCCCCCAAACCTTCAAAGCTGATAAAAAATACAGTGTATTGATCTTTGAGATATTGAACTAGCATGTTTAATGTTGTTGTTTTTCCATACTGTCTCGCTCTATTAATTACAAAATATTTCTTCTCATCTACTAACTGTTTTATCTCAACCAGTTTCGAGTCTATATTTACCATATAATGCTCATTTGGATAACAAATTCCATTTACATTAAATGTTCGATTCACAATACCCACCTTCCTTCTATAATATTTTATAGGCGTTTGCGAAACGCCAGAAGCCGCATAATTACGGCATTCTTTTTGTTACAAAACAAAACAACTCCTCACTGGTTTATGGTAAAATTGAGTTGCGACAAACAATCAACCATGCCCCAGAAAGGAGTCGTTACACCTATGATAACATATCATCAGATGACTTTGGCCGATATTTTTACAGAAACCCAGGAAATTTTTGAATCCGATAAGCCTGAATTCCTGAAACTCCTCGAATCTACCATTGATCTATGTGAAATTGTTTCGGTTTCTTTTAGAAACCACTTTTATGCATCCACTGGGAGACCCCGCGAATACTCATTGACGTCCTTTCTTTGGGCACTCATTATCCAGCGTATCTTTTCCATCCCAACCGATTCCTTGCTCTTGACATTTCTTGAATACTCAAAAAGTCTGAGAGAATTCTGCGGCTTTACCAAAGTTCCTGATGCTTCAAAGATCACCCGCTTTAAGCAGGAGTTCACCGATGACCTTCAGCTATTTTTTGATCATCTTGTTGATCTGACAGAGCCGATCCTGCAGGAAATAGACTCCGAAAAAGATCTACACCGCTGCCCTGGGGTTATCCGCGGGACAGCGGAATGGGAGTCAACTTATAAGATCCGCACATCCGTCGAGCGCTCCATAAATCATATCAAAGACAGTTTCTGTCTCGGAAGTCGCAAGACACAGAATGCAAAAACCCTTCATGCCGACCTTTTGCTTGCCGGCATAACCCAGCTGATAACGGTAGTCGTGGCGGACAGGCTACATAAACCTGAGTACTTCCGCTCACTGAAGCGCCTTGTTGCATAGGCTACCGAAACTGAATATTGTAAGGGCTTATTAAAGTGCGTCAATTTTCAAGGTTCATGACAGTTATCCACAATTTTTGAGAGATATCTGTCAATCCGAGTCCTTAAATCCAACTTAACTGGATTTCGGCCTTGTTTTTTTAAGATTGCGAACCCGCAGAGCGAGTTTCGCAATTACCTAATAATATTTTAGTTTAGTATTGTATATGGATCACCGTGAACTGTATAGTTTAACACTTCCATTTTTCCATCTTTGATTTCACCTATCATCCATATATTATCCTCATTTGAAGTGCAGTCCAAGGTAAGATTAACAACCGACTCTCCCGGAAGATACACTTTTATAGTAGCTCCATGGACTGGTTTAATTGAGGTTAATGAAGGAAAATAAACACTGCAAGTCCACTGGGACAGGTCATAAATCGTAGTAGTCTCTGTCATATAGTTCTCAGTCTCCTTAATCTCCCAATCTGGTTTTTGGCAACCTTTATTTTCGAGATTATAAAGCAAATTATAACATACATGTATGTGACCATAACTATAACTATCAAAATGTGTATGTAGATCCAAGGATTTATCTTCCCACTGAAGGACAAACTTCCCAGTTCCTTCCTCTAACTCTGGGTCAGCCTCAGCCTCTTGGGTTGCCTCGCTCTCTGGAGTGACCTCAAACTCCCCTTCACTGTAGGTTTTTCCCTCTTGGACCTCAAATTCAATTTCCTTTTCCTCATAATCATCTACTGTGATTGTGACAGTATATTTTCCAGGAGTAAGTTGAATCTTAAAGGCTCCGGAATGATCGGTGGTGGCAGTTTCTTTTACAGAATCATCATCCTGTGCTGTGAATGTCAAGCTTGCATTCTGTACAAGATCTTTTGTTTCCGCATTTTTAACCAGGCCAGCTATATTACTCTTTTCAGGTTCTTCTTGGCTTTCATTCTTTTCATTTTCAGAATTCTTATTTTCTACTCCAGAGTTTTCCAATAGGTTTAAAAGGTTCTTTAACTTAGAAGAATCCATTCTTTTAAGTCCCTGATTCAAGATACTAACTGCCTTGCTGGTATCTCCCATGGCTACATAAGTATTAGCCAATCCTAGGTATGGAGCCTCACTATCCGGATCAAGAGCCAAAGCTTGCTTGTAAGAAACAAGGGCATCTTCGTAGTTCTTATCTTGGAGATATTTCTCTGCCTGGGTGATGGCCACTGTATACTGGGACTCTATCATATGATTGTTAAGCAGCATATAAGCAATGATTCCAATTACGATCACCAGCAGAGAGCTTAATACGATTAATAGAATTTTTCTTTTCTTATCGCTCATAAACTTTTTCCTCTCTCCTCGATGAATTATCTTTAACATAGCATTGGGGACCTTTTTTTACAACGAATTTTTTGCACAACTGCCATTTTCTACAAGGAACCTTTTGATATTGACTTTGTCACATTATAACTTTAAAATCAAAAGGCATCTTGCGATTGTAATTTAGGGCCAAAAGGCCACATAAAAGAGACTTTATTAAGGTCATTGGGGGAAATATGAAGAACAATACGAAAAATTTTGCCAGCCGCTGGGGATTTATTCTGGCTTCTGTTGGTTCTGCTGTAGGTATGGCCAATGTCTGGGGATTTCCTAACAAGCTGGGAAGTAACGGAGGCGGTGCCTTCCTGCTGATTTATCTGCTTTTTATTGTTATTTTCAGCTATATCGGCTTACCGGCTGAATTTTCCATCGGAAGGCAGTCCGGCACCGGTACCTTAGGTTCTTATGAAAAGGCCTGGGCTACCCGTGGGGAAAAAGCTGGAAAGGCCGGAGGTCTTTTAGCCTGGCTTCCTCTTGCAGGTTCTATGTGCATTGCAATTGGCTATGCCGTTATTTTAACTTATATTCTTAAAGCTCTTGTTGATTCTCTTCTAGGAACCTTAATGACTACAGATACTGCCAGTTGGTTTGAAAGCTTTTCAACCTCCTCTTATTCTGTAGTTGGCTACCACATTATCGTGGTTGTAGGGACCCTGCTTACCCTTTATCTGGGTGCTCAGAGTATTGAAAAAACAAATAAGATTATGATGCCTCTTTTCTTCATAATCTTTATAATTTTGGCAATCCGTGTAGCTATGCTTCCCGAATCCCTAAAAGGCTACATCTTTATGTTTACGCCCCGTTGGGAAGCCCTCCTTGATCCTATGATCTGGATCTGGGCCATGGGCCAGGCCTTCTTCTCCCTTTCTGTGACAGGAAGTGGGATGATTGCCTATGGGGCTTATCTTTCTAAAGAAGAAGATGTTGTGGGATGTGCCGGACACACGGCCCTTTTTGATACCATTGCTGCTGTGGTAGCAGCCCTGGTGATTATTCCCGCCTGCTTTTCCTATGGGCTGGATATAGGAAGCGGACCAAGCCTTTTGTTTGTCACTTTGCCTACTATTTTACAGGATATCCCTTTGGGGCGACTTTTTGCCGTTATCCTCTATGTAGCCATGATCTTTGCAGGAGTAAGCTCCCTGCAAAATATGTTTGAGGCAGTTGCTGAATCTCTGCTGTATAGATTTCCTAAGCTTAATCGCATGAGTGTTTTGATTATTCTCTGCGTAATTTGTTTGGGCTTCGGACTTGGCATGGAACCTATTTCCAAATGGGGGCCTTGGATGGACATTGTTTCTATCTACATTATTCCTATTGGTGCAACCTTGGGAGCAATTACCTGGTTCTATGTTATGAAAAAGGACATTCTTCTTGCCGCTATCAATACCGGAAGCAAAAAAACAAGAGGAACTCTCTGGTATAATCTTGGACGTTTTGTTTATGTTCCTTTAGCCCTGATTCTTTGTTGCGTTGCACTCTTTATGCAGGTTGCATTTTAAATTCTGGTTAATTCTTTCTGAAAAATTAAGATTTTTTAAGATTTAATTTCTATTTATCTTCACAATTTACTGTTATTGTATTCCAGTACTTGTAAGGAGAATTTCTATGAAACATTTTAAGAATAAAAAGCTTAAGGGACAAGGACTTGTCCCTTATTTATTGTTAACTTTACTGACATTTCTCTTCTGCTATCTATTCTGTACAAAATACGGAATTTTCGGCTCCAAAGTAGATTGGATCAGCCAACACAGCGTATTCCCCGATTACTTTAGACAGCAATTTTATGAAACCGGCAAATTAATCCCTGAATTTGCTGCCAATATCGGTGGCGGACAAAATATTTATAATTTTGCTTACTATGGACTCCTTAGTCCTTTATTTTTGCCCTCCTATGCCCTACCCTTTGTGAAAATGACAGATTATGTAATGGGAATGTCTTTTTGCTGTCTGCTGGCTTCGGTACTTCTTTTATACCACTGGCTTCGCAGCAGAGATTTTTCTGTAAAGATTAGTTTTTGCACTACCCTTTCCTTTTTACTGGCAGGTCCCGTAATCTACCACTCCTACAGTCAGATTATGTTTATGAATTACATGCCTTTTCTGATTCTTGGATGTTTAAATGTGGACAAATATTTTCAGGAAGCTTCTTTCGTGGAAAACCACCGGATTCTTCCCTTACGCAGACAACTTCCACTGATCCTTAGCCTTTTTCTCATGATCTTGACTAGTTTTTACTTCAGTATTGGAGGAATGCTGGTTCTGGTTATATATGGAATTTATCGCTATGGACAGGCCTTGGAATCTCTACAACAAAAAGTTACTATTAAATATTTTTTCATTGACGGGATTCATTTTATAACATCCTTTGTTATAGCCATCTGTCTAAGTGGCCTCCTTCTGGTGCCAACTGCATATGCCTTGTTCGGACGAAACAGTGATGGCAGCTCCTCTACAACGAAAAGTATCCAATCTCTGGCCAGCCTTTTTCTTCCACAAATTAAGCTGTCAGGATTTTTATATTCCCCTTATGGCCTTGGATTTGGAAGCTTTATCTTGACGGTGCTATTCGCCTCCCTGGCCTACAAAAAGTGGAGTGAACGATTTCTTTCCTGGAGTGTTTTTGTCATACTGACTGTTCCTGTCTTCCTTTATGTATTAAATGGGGGCCTCTACCTACGTTATAAAGCATTTATTCCATTTTTGCCCCTACTTTGTTATATAATGGCTAACTATCTTCAAACTTTAGATGCCAGATCGAAGCATAGTCTTTTGCGCCTTGGCCTAGTCCCGTATTTACTGACCATCCTCTGCCTAGTAATATTTCGTCACGGAAATAGTTTTGGGGAATTTTGGAAATTCATTTTACTGGACGGCCTTATTATGCTAGCTACCTATCTCCTCTTTTGGATATTACATAAGCGCATATTGCCAACATTTAACTGGAGCTTTCTCCTGACAATTCCTATGATTGTCTTTTTGGCAGTCTTTGGAAGCATTTACGGAAGCAAGTATGGAACGGAAGTTGATTCTGCCTTCTACGAAAAGGTTACCGATTCTTCTATTGGGCAAGCGATCTCGGACATCCTTGATGAAGATGATTCCTACTACCGAATCTCACAGATTGGGTATTCCAATGAAAACGCAGCCAACCTAAATAGGATCTGGGATATTAGGCAGAATATTTCGTCCATCTATACTTCCTCATACAATACAGAGTATCAGAATTTCCGCCAGAAAACCTTCGACATTGAGCAGCCCTTCCGTAATTACTTGATGCAGTCCGTCTCACAAAATCCTGTTTACCAAAGGTTTATGGGCGAGAAATACATTATTTCTGCTAATACACTAAATGGATATAACCTGTATAAAGATTATGGAGCTTTCAAAGTATATCAAAATCCATCGGCATCACCTATTGCCTACGGAACCAATCAGTTAATGTCCGAAACAGATTATAAGAAGCTAATATTTCCTTATAACCAGACTGCCCTCTTGTCTTATGCCGTTGTAAAAGACACCCCTGCCAATGACAGTATGAATAAAACTTTTGGTCTTAAAGAAAGCATTCAGAAAACGTCTTCTGAAAAAAATGCCACAGAAGGAAATATCCCAAAACAGGATTCATGTACTGCCAATATACAGAAAACCAATTTGAATCTAAAGCCTAGGAATAATGGGGTCGGGGATTCAGATACACCTTCCTGGTTGTCAAAAACATCTAATGGCTATCAGGTCAAGGCAAGGAAACATCATGGAATTGAACTGTATATCTATTCAGAAGAAGGATCTGCCCAGGACCAGTACAACTTACAGAAAATCCAATCCCAAGATCACCTTCTCTTTTTAAGATTTCATGTTAAAAATCTTCATCCTAACAAGGATATGATTATCAGTGTAAATGGGGAACGAAACAAATTAAGTGCCAAGAAACATATTTACTATAATAATAATACAACCTTCACTTATGCAGTTTCCCTTACCGCAGGACAGGATTCTGTAAAGATTTCTTTTGGTAAGGGTTCTTATCAGATTACAGATATAGAGGCTTATATTGGAACCTTGCCGGACACCTCCCTTTATCAGTCTGAGTTTAAATTAAACAGAAGTCAGACCAAGGAAAATATAATCTCCGGAAGTATCCAAATGGAAAATGACGGATATTTTATTTCCACCATTCCCTATGACAAAAATTTTGATATCCAGGTGGACGGTGAAACTGTAACTTCTGAGAAAGTGAATACTGCATTTTTAGGATGCAAACTTTCAAAAGGCGAACATACCATCCAGATTATCTATCATGCTCCCGGGCTGGCTGTTGGGAAATGTATGTCGGTAATAGGAATTTTGTTATTGATAGTTCTAAGGATTGTCAAAAAATAATCTTTGACAAATCCATTTACATATGATATACATATCATAACTCTTTGCACTGCATACAAAACTACAGTACAAACTGAGCAGACCGTGATCTTTTATCATGGAGTCGGGTCACAGAAGGTGACAGTGGAATGAATCTTTACATCCGCGGGACAGTTGTTGCTAATACTGGTTCGTGGGTGTTTTCTTTTTATCTTTTGAATGCATCAATTAAAACTCCCACATATAGTTAGTGCCATAGAGTTATCTTGATTATTTGGAGGTAACGATTATGGAAAATATGAATTTTCAAAAGGTAGCAAACAAAGTGTCTTTTGCTACGATTGTGGGAAATGTCCTACTATCAATTTTTAAACTTTTGACTGGAATTATTGCCCATTCTAATGCAATGCTCAGTGATGCCATTCATTCGGCATCGGATGTATTTAGCACCATCATTGTGCTTATTGGAATTAAATTATCCTCAAAGACCCCGGATAAGGAACATCCCTACGGCCATGAACGACTAGAATGTGTAGCGGCCATCGTCCTGTCTATTATTCTGCTGATTACCGGACTTGGCATCGGGGCAGAAGCTTTAAAAAATATTATGCAAGCAGAATACATGAATTTGCAGGTTCCGGGGATTTTGGCATTAATTGCAGCCATTATATCTATAGCCGCGAAAGAAGGTATGTATTGGTATACAAGATACTATGCAAAAAAGATTGATTCCAGCGCCCTTCTAGCCGACGCTTGGCATCATCGTTCGGATGCCATTTCCTCTATAGGAGCCTTGATCGGAATTGCCGGAGCAAGATTAGGTTTCCCAATTATGGATTCCCTAGCGAGTTTAATGATCTTTGTGTTTGTTGTGAAAGCTTCCTATGATATTTTTATGGATGCCATGGATAAGATGGTAGACCACTCTTGTGATGAGGAGACAGAGACTAAGCTTTTAGACTGTGTTCGAAAGAATGAAAATGTGTTGGGAATCGACTTACTGCAGACAAGAATTTTTGGAAATAAAATTTATGTGGATGTTGAGATTTCCGTGGATGGGTCCCTTTCACTGAGGGAGGCCCATGGCATTGCAGAGGATGTTCACGATCGTATAGAGAAGAACTTTTCCAAGGTAAAACATATCATGGTGCATGTGAATCCTATGAAGTGATTTTATGTAAATTACAAAAGCCGAGATGCAAAAATACGTCTCGGCTTATTTTTAGTATTAATTGTAACTGTTCAGAACCCCTTAAGTAAAAATGATGTCAGCATTACCATTTAAT
>CAVBQS010000036.1:0-33709 GCA_963597615.1 Bacteroidaceae bacterium | reverse complement strand
TCTGTTTTGTACAAATAAAGTTACTTGAATCCATTAGGGTTCTGAACAGTTACTATTAATTTAAAGTAACTGTATAAGAGGTAGCTCCATCCGGAAGGCCATTGCCGCCGACATAAGTAATTGTATCGAAATCCAATTGTACCGGAACTCCTGTGGCTCCTGCATAATTCAATGTTTCAGAGTCCGAATTATTCTGAGCAATTTTTACCATGGAATCAAATGCACAGGTATACTGAGAGCCATCATCTGTAGTCATGGTAACTTTCACTGTGCCTGCCCACGGTCCCATATAAATCTCTTGTCCCGAATTATTCACGAAATCATAAGTCAACCTAATAGATTCTGCTGTTGTATATACCTTTAAATTAGCTAAAGAAAAGTCGGAATCGCCACTTTCTGTATTACCAAATTCCGTTACATCCAGAATTCCAGACAGTAATAGCTTATAATTTTCATTTTCTTTAATAATATACCAATCTTCATTCCCAGTGGATTCGTTTCCATTATTTGTATATTTGTATGTCATACTAACCTTATAGATATCTGTTTGAAGTTCACTTGACGAATTAATCATAAGATCAGTAAACTCCTTATCAAAAAGAACTTGTTTAACCTGTGAAACATAGTCATCTTCAGACATAACGTTTAGTTCCTTTGATTTTTCAGACATACACCGGTCCCATATGGTAGATACATCCTGTGATTGATCAATATAGTATGTTCTGAAGAATTTTTCCATAAAATCTTCTGCACTATCAGCTTGAATCCCTTTTACATCCTCTTTTTCAACTTCGGAACTTTCTGTAACTGATTCCGTACTTGATTTTGCACTGGTATTGCTTACTTCCTTTGAGTTCCTATATCCTGCCAAAATAGATACTGTACAAGTACCAACAAGTATTAACATCATCATTTTCTTCATCTTAGGTATCCTCCTCAATCCTAATAACTATATTATTTCTACAATATTTACCAATTTATATTCATTTAAAATTATTGCCCACATTTCAAAATATCCCGACAAACGATATTTTGCACTGTTTTTTCAGAAGTCTCACGCCTTGTTTGAACAGAACCAGCAATCATTACAAAATCTTCTTCCTTTAAAGTTTTTGCAACTAATGCCTGTCTTTTAAAACATGCTACTTCACAGTTATTTGTATGACCATCTTCATCAGTAACCGAAACATTAAGAACAACTACCCCATTAGCAGCAACATAGATATGTTTTACAATTCCAAAGATATAGGCATAGTTTTCATCCGACTTAATGCCTCCAGCTATTTTTGAAATATTATCATCCTCAATAAAGGGAGCAAGCATCCTTTGAGTTTTTATGATTTCATCCCCAACAATGCTATGTTTATATTTTCTCTTCCCATCCTCCTCTCTGATTTGAAGTTGAAAATGTCCGTCAATGGTTACTCGTTCTCCTACTTTAAAGTCTTCCGTCTTATCAGGATAAAAAAATATAATCGTTGGATAAGCTGTATCTACCCCTGCAACTGTTGTTGCGATAGTCATACTGGTTATATTTTTTGCCTCGTTAATTCTTACAATTCCACCTGTTAAATGTACCTCATTTTTTGTTTTCATAATTTTTCCCTTCCTTGTCAGCAGATTGAAAAAGGAAGATCCAAGTGGACCTTCCTTTTGGTTATGTCAGTTACTTCTTCTACCTGTTTATTGGATTTCCACCATATTTTTAGTATGTTTTTCTTTTCTTGCGTGCTGCCCAGAGAGCTAAGATTCCTCCACTAAGTGCTGCGCCATAAGCACCTGCCTTTGCTGCATCACCGGTCTTTACTGTGTCAGCTTTTAGTGATGTCTGCTGACCACCGGCAAAAGTCTTGGTTGCTACAACTGTACATGTCTCCATTACATTCGCTTCAAAATCTTTTGTGCTTTCCTGAGATTCTGCCTCTTCTTTCTCAGCCTGAATTGTATCAACACTTGATTCGGTATCAATTACTTTATCAGCATCCATACTTGTGTCGGCATCAATACCTGTATCAGCATCTATACTTGTGTCGGCATCAATACCTGTATCAGCATCAATACCTGTATCAGCATCAATACTTGTATCAGCATCAATACCTGTATCAGTATCTATACTTGTGTCGGTATCAATACTTGTATCTGTATCCTGAATGTACTCGCCCTGGCGGCTCTGAATAACTGCTAAATCTGCTACAGCGGATATGTAAGCTCTGTAAGCTTTCTCTCCATCTGCTTTTTTCTCTGCCAGTTCTGTAGTTGCCGCATCTAAAGCTTTCTGTGCTGCATCTAAAGCATTGTCTGCATCTTTGATTGCTGCTACATATTCATTTAAGTAAGCAAAATCTGGATCTTCAATATCTGCTTCTAAGGCTTCCTGGACAGAAAGACCTGTCGCTCTAAGAAGTTTATCTTCTGTAAGGGATTTTGCAAGCTGTGCCTGGGTAAGTTTTTCCTGGGCTTTAACCAAGTTCTCCTGTGCTGCTTTATAATCAACTTCTGCTTGATTCAAATTCTCTAATGCCACATCTCTGGCAGCTTTGGCTTCAAGAACCGGTGAATACTGCTCCTGAAGATCAGATAATTCTTCTGCCAGCAGGTTAGCTGTCTTTTTTGCAGACTCCATATTAAGAACTGCTTCTGTAATCCGAGCATCTAACTCTTGTGATTTTTTCTTGGCTGCAGTAACATTTAATTTTGTCTGGGTCAAAACTGCTTTTGCCTGTTCTAATGTTGTAGCTTTCTCCGTTTGATTCTCCAGAGCTTTCTGAAGAGCTTCCTCTGCCAAAGTTTTCTGCTCTGTAAGTGCTTCTATAGTTCCATCGGCAGTAAGATCTGCTAATGCTTTTTCGGCTGCCTCGTGTAGAGCTGTTGCCTCGCTAAGGGCAGCATTTGCTTCATCTAATGCGGCCTGCTTTTCCTCAAGGACTGTTTCTGCAGATGTTTTTACCTCTGTAGCCTCTTGCAAAGCTGCTTCAGCCTCCTCCAAAGCCTGCATTGCTTCATCTCTAGATTCTTTTAAGCTATCGTATTTTGCATCTGCCTCATCACTTGCCTTTGTTGCTTCATCTAGAAGATCTTTAGCTGTCTGCAATGCCTGATCCGCTGATGTCTTTCTTGTTTTTGCATCTTCTAAGGTTTTTTCTGCAGTTTCAAGAACTTCTTTGGCATCGGTAAGGTTTTTAGCAGCCTCTTCTGCTTCCTTCTCTTTTGCAGTAAGATTTTCTTTCACCTGCTGAATTGCTGCTTCTATAGCAGCTTCTTTTCCATCTTTTAGAGACTGCAAATTCTGCTCTGCCTGAGTCTGCTCCTGTGTGGCTGCATCTAAGGCATCTTCGCAAGCAGTCTTATTCACGATCTGATAATATTCAGAAACCAGCTCCTCAAATTCTTCAATAGTATAAAGGTGCATTGCTCGATTATACTTATCATCTGTATAATTGGAGGATTTAGAAGCATTATAGCAGGATGTTCCATTGTACTGGGTATAGCCTACTCCCATTACCTGCTCTGCAGACCAGAATAGATTGGTATAATGTCCCACAACCTTATTTTGATTGGAGGCTTCCTTTTCAATCGCTTCTACATCATCCATACTTGTAATCTGATCAATACCCAGTTGAGCTTTAATCTGATCAAAAATAGCTTTCTCCTTATTGTACCATCCTACGGTAGGATCGCTATATCCAAAGGCCAAATTTTCACAGGATGTAGTAAGAGAAGTGTGACGTTTTAATCCGGCACCTCTCATAGCTCCGGCTTCTGCTGTTGCCATAAAGTAAAAATTCGTGTAAGCATCATTGCGCTGTATATCTCCGGTGAAGTTATCATCTGAGGCACGAAGTTCATTAATCTTCTTCATAATCTGAATTGATTTCAGAAGATTTTCCAGGTTGGTGGCATCCTTTTCATCGCCGATTACTACAACTTTTCCGTTACGATCTTCAGGAAGGCCAGTATCGTCACCGCCATACCACTTAGAAAAGTCCTCATTAGAAGCATTTACAAGAACATCATAAGCAAAGTTAAGATCCTGTAACTGATCCTTTGTTAAATTTTCTTTTTGTAGCATCCAGTTAATGAAACCAAGGGTTCCCTGCTGATATTTTTCTGTAGCGGCATCTAAGGTTTCCTGGGCTGATTCTGTAGCAGCCTGCTTGTCAGCAACTTCTTTTTCGGCATCCGTAATCTCTTTATTTACCGCATCCTCAGCATCCTTCTTTGCGCTATTTACGGCATCTGTTGCTGTTTTTACTGCCTCATCAGCTGCATCCTTTGCTGTCTGTGCCGTCTCTTTATTTTTACTTGCCTCATCGACTGCATTCTTTGCATCAGTAACTGCCTTGTCAGCAGCGGTACTTTCAGAAACTTTCTCATCATATATCTTCTGGGCCTTATCTTTCCCACTGTTTGCTGATTCTTTTTCCTTTTCTGCCTCTGAAAGTTCAGTTTCCTTGGAATTTAACTCTTTCTCCTTAGAATCCTTCTCCTGTGTTGCGGCATCTACTTTAGCTTCTACATCGGATACATCTTTGGACGCTGTCTCCACATCTTTCGATGCAGTTTCCACTTTCTGGGATGCGTTCTCCATATTTTCCTTTGTGGACTGCTCTTCTTTATACTGGTCAGTATCTTTTATATCCAGATTTCCATTTTTTAGGTCCTCTGCAGTTTGGAGATCTTTCGATGCCTGATTAACTTTTTTATCAGCTTCACTTACAGCTTCATCCGCAGCTTCCTTTTCTTTTTCCGCCTCCCTTGCATCTAATTCAGCTTTATAGTTTTCTGCGTCTGCTTTTTGAACTGCATCAGCAACTTCCTTATGTTCATTATCCAACTCAGGAATCTTGCTCTCAGCATCCTTTAAATCTGTCTGAGCTTTATCCAGTTGTTCCTCTTTCTGAGCGATATCATTTTCTGTAACGGTAGTCTCTGCCTCGGCCTCGCTAACCTTGTTTTCTGCTTCTTCCAGAGAATCTTTTGCAGAAGACACATCATTTCCTGCCTGATCAACCTTTGCGCCCGCTTCTTCTACATTTTTTTCAGCGGTATCTACTTCCGTTTTTACTGCGGCATCCTCTGCAGCCGCATCGGATTTTGCTGCATCAAATGCTGCGTCTGCGTCTGTTCTTGCCTGGTCAGCATCAGAAATAGCTGTGTCTACATTCGTTTGTGCTTCATCTACTTTGCCCTGTGCCTCATCCACTGCTGCATCGGCTGCTTCCACATTGGCTTTTGCTTCATCTACAGCCTCCACTGCGTCAGCAACCGTTTTCGGTGCAGTACTTTCATCATTTGTTTCAATAGATACATCATTATTCTGAATAACTGTATCATCTGCATCCATGTCAGCTGCCTGGGCCGTCACCGGCGATAAACTGATTGCTAATCCAGCTGCAATAACACCACCCGCAATGAGTTCTGTTTTTTTGGTTTTTTCCATCTTTTTTTCCTCCTGTTTTTTAAGCAAATTTCTTTGTTGAACTCATCATAGCAAAACGAAGGAAATAAAGTTTTTTTACGGATAATCAGCACTTTTTCCTGACAAACTACATTTTTATAGATCAATCTCTCTTAAAATCTCTAGGGTTTCCTCCAGAGGATAAAAATTCTTTTCATCAAGGGATGCTAGGTAATCATTGAAAGCATGAAGGATTCCATGCTCTCCCATGGTAAGCCAAAGCATCTGATTTTCTGCAGTTTTAAACATTAAGCAACCTTTTTTGTTTGTGGTATACAAATTAATCTTGCACTTGGCAATAGATGACTCTGGCCGAAGCATTTTGTAGTATCCTGCCTGGCATGCCATAATAAGATTCTTGATGAGGATGATCTTATCTTCCCTATCCGGCTTTCTATAAATTTCTTTGGGTAATTCATAGTATTCTCCGGTTTTTAAAAAATCCTCCAACCCCTCTTTCGTAAACATAACTGTCCAGGACCATTTTTCCTTTTCTATACAATCCTGAAACATTCTAAGATAATCTTCCGTAGCTTTTAAAAATTCCTCTCTATTTGGCAATTCTTCCACTAGATATTTATCCACAAATTCCACTGGTGTCAAAGGCATAAAGCAGGGTTGCTGCTGAAATTCAAAGCCCTTGCTCTTTCCAAAATCTGCAGCGTTAAAATAGTTTATCTGATCCTCTACATTTTGAATTTGCTCTACAATCGGCTGTGCTTCTTTCTTTAACTGTTCAAAGAGAGATTTGAAGTTCTTCGCCATTTCTTTTTGAGAAAACCAAACTCCCTGCCTTAACTCTTCTGAAAAAATCAGGACATAATCCGTTGTCACAATCATGGAGTGAAAGAGGTGAAACATATTTTCTCTAGCAATAATATCATCATAGTAAAAATAGGGCGTATATTTACAATGGTCCTGATAATACAAGGGAATCATGTTTCTAAGGGCCGTCAAATTATAATCGCCTTCCTTCTCTGTACCTCTAGAATTATTTAGACAGAAAATATGCTCAATCGAATACCCCCCCCTGGGTATGACAGATCAATTCAGTCACTATAGGATTCTCAGGTTGCAAAACCATCTTAATTTCTCCATCTGATTTTCCTGCCAGGGATATAATCATATGGATCGCATTTCTAAGTTCATTCTTATCAGCAATAAAAATAGGAGCTTGTTCCTGCAAAGGCTTATACTCCGGCAAAAACAAGTTCCTTGACGGATAGAAGTTTTTCTGTTCCTGAAAATAATCTAAAAACTTCTGTACATTTTTTCTACGATAATAAACATCGCTGCCAATCATGCTGATTTGATAGGCTTCCATAAATTCCTTCCGCTCGCTGTTGGTAAGTTTCATATACTCTGCCATCCGCTGCACCATATGCTCCGATGCTGGATTCCTCTTACCATTTATAAGCTTATACATGTTGGAGCGATCCATCTCACAATATTGTGCTAGGGAGAAAGTACGAATCTCCTTGTTTTTAATATGTGCTGCTAATAAATCCGAAAATATTGACATGTTAACCCTTTCCCATAACTTACTCTATCGTCCATATTCCACACGAAAACTACTTTGTCCCACTTTTAAAATATCACCTGTATATAAATAACTTGCTGTTTGTATTATTTTCTTATTTACGTATGTATGATTCTTAGATCCAAGATCCTGAATACAAAGATATCCATCTCTCTCATAAATCATACAATGCTGCTTTGACACCTGAGGATCCTTAGACAGCACCATCTGCGGAACATTCATTTCCTGAAAGGCTACCCTTCCAATGTAAAATCGATCCAAAAACTGATATCGGTGGATTTCTCCAGTCTTCATATCGAAAAAACAGATTTTCCATACATTGGATGTGACAGACACTGTATGTCCAGGGTTATAACTTTCCTGAAAATATGCTCCTATATCCGAACCAATCACCTGTTTTCGGACATCCATTCCACCTTTTATAAAAATATTTTTTCTTAGGTGCTGAAATTTGTTCTTATTCATTCTACGGATTCCTTCGCTCTTGTCTCTATTTCTCTGGCAACCTTGACGGAAGCCTCCAAAGCTTCTTTTCCACTCTTTAACTTCTGCAGCGTGGCATCCATTTTTTCTTTCTGCTGCAGCATTTTCCGAATATATAGTCTACTGCTTTCACTGTCCCAGGAATTTTGAATCTGGGAAAAACTTTCATCGTTTTTTTCCTTCAGATTCTGAAGTTTCGAAATTGCTTCTTCTAATTTCTGAATCTGAGTCTGTACTTTATAAAAATCAAATTCTATATTCTCTGATTGATTTCCACTCATTTTTCAACCTCATGTGATTATGGCTCCTCTTATTTGGGAAATAATCACATCCTTCTAGATAATCACATCTGCCGGCAACTCATTACTAGTTTCTGTATTTGCCTGCTCATTTTCCCTGTAAATGCCGGCAATCTTTCGAAGGTCTGTCACATTTTCTTGAAATCTTGTCAGACTCTCTTTCACAACTTCTAAATATTCTGCATATTCTCTGCGGTGGGCATCTCCTGCCTCCCCTTCCCAGTAACTAACAGAACGATTTACAATCTCACCAATTTCTTCAAAACAGTTTTCCACCGTCCTGATCTTTTTTTCGGCCCCCTCTGCCCTAGCCTCTAACACAGCGGTATTTACTTTAATTGTGATTTCGTCCATTTCAAAAACCTCTTTTATCTTCAGATTCCAATCTTTTGTACCAACTGCTCTACCTTCCTCTCACATTCGCCATAAGAGGATTTGGCATACTCCATATGCTGCAAAAATTCTGATAATTTCTTATAAATTTCTTGCATATTCTCAAGATCATTGGACACTTGGTTTTGAAACGCATCCCATGTGGGACCTTCCCAAGTTTGTCCTAACATCTGCATTTCCTCTCCAAGGGATGTAATCTCATTTTCAATTTCCATAAGCTGACCCCGAATGGAGTTATAATCTTGTCCCATCTGTTGGTCAGATACTTTTATATAGTCAGCCATTCCTACACTCCCTCTTCTTGTCTAAAGGTTAATAAATATTCATATTCCTCAAGCCCTGTAATCTTACATAGGCCAAACTCTGTCTTTGGATTTTCAATCACTTCCAGATTATAGCAATCTGCAATCTTATTTTCTGTATCTTCATAAATCTGTGTAACCTCAAGGAGGCAGCTTCCAAGCTGCCTTAAGATAAGGGCCTGCTCCTCAAGTTCTCCTTCACATTCCTTCATGAGATACATTGCCTCGTCTATATAAGAAGTTGTAGTAAGACTTCCCTCTATCACTTTTATTTCTTCATAAATATTTTTTAAGATGGAAGAATGTTCTAACAGCTTATCTCCCACTGCTCGAACATTCTTCAAATGAATGTAACTCATGCGTCATCTCCTCTGAATTCCCTTTGCAATTGCTTTCATGAATCTCTTTTGATTCCAGAATGCTCAGGTCACAGATTATTTATCTAACCATTTTTAAACAATTACATTGTCAGATAAGCCGCTGGCATCACTGGCATTTACATCATCTGCATTCTGGTAATTCTGTGCCATTTCTTCAAGATCATTGGTATGTTCCTGAACCATACCGATCATTCTCTGAATATCATCTTCCAAACCTTTGAACTTTGTAATAAAGGTATTGGCTGCTTCGCCTTCCCAGCTTCCTGCCAAACCTACCACCAGGTCCATCATAGAAGTGGTTAAGTTACTAATATTTGTTCCCTGATTTCCAAACTCTGTTGATGTGTTAACTAATAACTGTGGTGATACCTTAATAATTCCCTGCATAATATGTGCTCCTTTCGCATTCAAACCTTATTTTGTATTTTTATGTTTTATCACTCAAATATAAATCTTTCTAACTATTAATAAACTCTCTCTGTTGCAATTTCTAGGTTGGCTGCCTCTGCTGCTTCGTATCTGCTAGCCATATCGTTTAATCGCATAGCATATACTTCAATTGCATTGTAAAAATTTCCCATCTGAGTAATATCACTCTGAAATGCACTGTGGAAAGCCTCTCTTGCTTCTCCTTCCCACATTCCGTTTAAGGATGCTTCTGTGGTAGTCAAATCATTTGTTCTTGCCTTGAACTCACTGTTTAAAGTTCTTAAAGCCTCTACCTTTGCCTTCAAGTCTTGTACTGATACACTAAAATCTGTCATTTTTGTTCCTCCTGTTTTCTTAAGCAAATTTATTTGTTGAACCTATCTTAACAAAACAAGATGAAAATAATTGTTTTACAGACAAACAGCACATTCTCCTGACAAACCGCACATTTTATGTGTTTTATCACCATTTTAAAGGATGAATTTCTATACTAGCAAAATACAATCCCCTGTTTTTAATCCATTTTCATAGGCTGTCTCCTCAAGAGCTAACTGCCGTTTTTCATTGGCATCCCACATGAAAAGGTTGTTCACATCCCCTTTCAAGGACAACTGCTCCTTCCTGCAAATAATCTCTCCAATCTCCCTACGTACATCTCCTAGAGGAACATTCTCCTCTAACTGAAAGTCATAGGTCTTATCTAAAGCCGGAACCTTAATCTCTACAATTATCAACTTTACGCCTCCTAATAAATCACCTGATTCAAAGTTTCATTCAGCTCATTTTCGTATTTCCAGGCCTCGAATTCTTCCCTGGTAAAAATCTGAATTCTAAGCATTTCCTTCTTCTTCCAGTATCTTTCGCAGACTACCACAGAGTCTTCTAATTCATAGCAAAAATAAGGATCCAAAATAAAGGTTTTTTCCGCCTGACTCATGACCTTCAAGATTTTTTCAAGATTCTTCCTTGGAACAAATTCCTCATTTTCCACACTTATAAAATTATTTTTTACCATGCCATAGAGGTTATCTACCACTTCTTTGTCTGTGTACTTGTGCTCCGGCATATAGATTCCCTCAATCTCCCGAACTCCCCTTACATAAAGCAAAATCCGAATTTCCTGAAAGGAAATCAAAATATCATGATCTGTCATCTTATATAAATCCTTTCCCTCATTCCAAATAACAATCTAGGTCCTAGAGTTCATAAATTCCTTTAAACTAGGCTTGTAGGTTCTGGATAGTGGAATCTCAAAATCACTTTTTAAAAGGATCCGATTCTGAGACAAATAAACATCAGATATCTTCTCCTTATTGACGAGGAAACTTCTATGGCACCGTATAAAGACCTCTGAAAGCTGCTGCTCCAACTGGTCTAGCGTATCGTAAAATCCATATTCCTCTGCCCCAGTATTTACAAATACCCGCTTATCCCTAGACTCAAAAAAGAAAATACTATTATAGTCAATAAGCTTTCGCTCCCCCTTATTCTCCACCACAAAGACCTTCTTCTCATCCGAATGATAAAAGCGGTCTGCATAAGTAGAAATAGCTTCCTCCAAAACTTCCTCAATCTGTTGCTTGGTTAATGGCTTTAGCATCAAGGATTCTGCCCCGATGGAAGGTTTCATGTAAATCACCGGAGATATTTTAGGACTGGCAATAAGGATAATATAGGAGCTTGGGGAAATTCTTCGAAGCTCCTTGGTAAGATCCAAAGCCCCCTTCATGGTAATATCCACGCAGATTAGATCGTATCTAAGACCTTCTGTCACCAATGCTTCTAATTCCTCAAAGGTCTCGCACTGGCACATCTTCCAGTTCTCATCCGTCCATTTACTGGCAAGGTCCTTGCTGTACTTTACGATATATCCTCGCTCATCTTTTTCTTTGTCAGAAATTAACATTACTATCATTTCTAATTCTCATCTCTTAATTATTTTGCAAGAGGAACCACAACTTTCACTGCCTGGTCTGCTTCCTCCTCATCTGGCACATAGCCTAAGCCACGTTTTTCTGCCTTGGACTGATCCATATAAGCTATATTCTGGAATTTGAAAACCCTCTGGGAAGTCAGATTTCCGCCAAGATGAATTCCCTTTTGGTAGGAAGTAAATAAGGAATATCCACGATAAGAAGCCAAAAGTCCCTGGTCTTCTACCTTCAGCGAACCTATAAAGTAAATGTTGTGAAGACTTCCCTTTTCTAATATATTTTCTAAGAAGCCAGACATATTTCCAACTCCTTCTCCTGGCTTGTACACCATAGAGAAGAAATCTGATAAATCTCCCAGGAAAATAAAGATTGGTTTTTCCTTACTCATTTCTTGGAAAATCTCATTCTCAGTAAGCCCCGCATCCATAAGCTTATGTTTCAGTTTGTTTCTGCGAACAAATTCTGGAATCAGCTTGTCAAAGTAAGAGAATAGCTCTTTGGAATCTGCCACATAGGTAATCTTCCCATCTTCTTGATTGAAGGTTCTGCTAGCTGTCTCAGTTTCCAGCACAGATTTTAATTCCAATGTATCCTTTTCCACTAGGCAAATCTCCGCCTTCTTCCCAATAGCAGCACTTAGTAACAGCTTTAACACATTGGTTTTTCCCGTTCTAGACTTTCCACTTACAGTATAACAGTAAGTTCCCTTTAAATGTACTCCATAAATCGAAGCATCTTGAATTCCATAACCAAATGGAAGTAAGTCTTTGGAAATCACTGCCTCCTGATACTCTGGATTTTCTTTTAGCAAGCTTAAACTTGGATTTTCCGGGATCTCCGGAATCTTTCTAGCCGTCACTCCACTCCAAGCTTCTGCCATACTTATGCAGTACTGATCAATTTTCTGTCCCCTGTTAAAGTCATCCTGAGCTTCAAGGGAAAGGGCAGTCTGAAATTCTAAAATTCTGCCATCCACCAAGGCAAGTCCTCTTCCCTTTACTCCAACCTCTGGCAGGAGCGGAATCTTAGTGGTACGAAGAACTTCCATGTATTTGAATTTATCTGCCTGCTCTAAAGTAATCACGGTACGAAGATTGTCTCCCAATCTGGAGGGAATCTCTGCCATAGAAAATCCTGCAGCTGTAAGCACCAAATAGATTCCGTATCCTACACCTTCACGAGCCAAGCGCATAAGCACATCATCGTATTTATTTTTTGTTTTTTCTCGAAAAGAAGCATAATTATCAAGGGCCACCAAAATAGCTGGAAGGGTCACACCGTGAACCTGCACATACTGACTATAATTTCCTCCGGCGAAAAGTTTCTTTCTCTCGTCCATGAGGCTAATTAACATGTGAATAAAACGATCCAACTTCTCTTCCTGATTGTCATATACCACACCACCTACATGGGGAGCATGTTCAAAAGCAGAGAGAAGATGAGAACTATAATCCACTAGATACATCTGAAGAATCTCCGGTGAATATTTGCTGATAAAAGAGTAAATCAGGGTCTGTAAAAATGTACTCTTTCCACTGACAACAGATCCTACCACTGCCAGGTGACCT
Source organism: Bacteroidaceae bacterium (assembly GCA_963597615.1). Lineage (GTDB taxonomy): Bacteria > Bacillota > Clostridia > Lachnospirales > Lachnospiraceae > CAKRJP01. Next base: position 20,923 of record CAVBQS010000036.1, on the reverse strand, counting down.
CCCTCTGACAAATTAATTTCCAAAGGATTCTGAGCCTGCCCTTCTGGATCATCGTAAAGACCTACGAAGGCGCTAAGGCTCCATTTTTCCGGCATTTTCTTCCACTGCTTTTCAGCATAGGCTGTGTCAGAATATTCCTGCAACTGGTCTAGATAAATTTCTGTTCCCAGAACCGGAAGCCAAAGGCTTGGAGACTTTTGATATCCTGCTTCTTTTGTCACTTCTGACAGGTGTTCAATCACTACCTGAAGTTCTGTTTTCTCCTTGCCGTTTTCTGAATTCACTTTTCGCTTGGTGCCTGTAAGTTCTTCCTTACCAGTACGGGTAAGAAGGGCTGCATAATTTTCCTTTCCACAGGACTCCTCATCGTAAATAGCACCGCTGTAACCAGACTGGAAGAGCTCATAGATTTCATCATTTCCCACTTGCAGATAACCCCGACCTGCCTGGGTAATAAAGGCAGCATCTGACTTATGAAGCATATCATTACTATCCTGTCTGTCCTGCACCCGCAGACACAGACGAAATCTTGAGTTACTCCAAATATTATCATCTACCGTACCACTAGGCTTTTGGGTTGCAAGAATCAAATGCACACCAAGGCTTCTGCCTACCTGAGCTACACTGATAAGCTCCCGCATAAACTCCGGCTCCTCCCGCTTTAGCTCCGCAAACTCGTCAATGATAATAAAGAGATGGGGAATCGGAATCGGAGCCCCGTGATTTTTATACATCTTGGTATAAAGATTAATATTATTTACACCATATTCAGAGAAAATTCGCTGTCTTCTCTGATTTTCACTCTTAATGGAAATCATGGCACGGCGGACCTGGTTTCCAGACAGGTTGGAAATCTGTCCACTTAGATGGGGAAGGTCTGAAAATAAATTGGCCATTCCCCCACCCTTAAAGTCAATGATAAAGAAACTTACATCCTCCGGAGAAAATTCCACTGCCAAAGATAAAATATAGGTCTGTAACGTCTCGCTCTTACCAGAACCTGTGGTGCCGGCTACAAGCCCATGGGGACCGTGAAATTTCTCATGAATATCCAAATAGCAATTGGCATTTCCAGCCTTCTTACCAATCAGTGCCCGCATAGTATGATAATTTCGATTTAATCTCCAACGTTCCTGAACCTTCAGTTCTCTCGGAGAAGTCACTTCATACATCTCAAGGAAATTCAGGCTAGCCGGAATCTCACTACTACTTTCCACTTCATTCACTCGAATTTCAGAAAGAACCTTTCCAAAGTTCTCCAATTCCTTTGGATCTACATAATCCGGTGCAAACTTCTCTTTCTTTTTGGAAGTGTCCATAAGATTATAAAATCCCTTGAAATATGCATCGTTCTGGATGACTTCTTCACAGGTATTCGGAAGCTGCTCCAAAGATTCCACCATTAAGAAAGTAGTAATTCCATATTCCTCTTTGGCCTCGTATACATATTTTCCCAGGATTTCTCCCTCTAAGAGGGCAGGATCCGATACGAATAAAACATAATAAGGCTTTGGAATATTATTCTTCTTCGAATTTTGAATCTCTTTAGTGTCCTGACTTCTTCCTCGAATCACATTAGACAGCTCAAAGAAAATATCATTTCTCTCGATTTTTGAGGAAGCCATATAGCGGGTTCCCTTATCTTCCGACCACACATGTGGAAACCACCGCATGCACTCCCAGTCTCTTTTTGCAGTAGCTTCCTTCTCATCATAGATAAATACCAACTTCACATCGGTATAACTGTGAGATGCTGCAATCCCTGCCACAAGACTATGCATTATCTCAATGGCTCCGATTTTTTTATCTCCACCTACCAAACCAATAAGACGCTTCTTGGTAAGAGAAATTCCCACAGGAACATTTTTCAAGGTTTGAAATTCGTCTTTGATCATACCAGGCTTTGAAGCCAAACTATCATTAATCAGAGTAAATTTTTCCTTTGGAATCTCAATGTCTACCTGGAAAGGAAGCTCTCCCATTCCAAGTCTTTGGTAGAGAAAATCCTCATGGGTAAAGTTTCGATTCCACAAAAGGGGATTAGTCTGGTCATACCTTACACACTGAGCAGCTGATGGATACATCTGATTCAAAGCTGCAACATTTTCTCCATATTGATTTCTCAAAGTATCTGCAATCTCCATAAGGTAATTGCTGTAGGCATTAAACCTTTGTTCCTCTCCTTCTGTGCTTTCCTTTTTTGCATAATTCATATTCATAACAGCCCACACACCGCCAACCAAAGCAGAGGCCACTGCTGTAATAAGGCCTGTGTACATAAAAGCACCTGATGTATAACCAGACAATCTAGATCCAAAAATAGCAAAACCGCAGCCTAGCATCATGGGAATTGCCATAGTAAATGCAGGTCCAATGGTTAAAAATACTGGCTTTTCTTTCATAAGTTGTGGCGTTGGTGGAGCTTCAATTTCCACTGGATCTTTGCAGATTACAGGAAGATTTCTTGGAGATCTGTGGAAATAATTGGTCTCTTTTTTTCTGATTTGACTGGTATCTCTAAAAGAAACTTCCGGCATCCGAACCGGCTTCAGAATATCTTCTTTTACAAGCAAAGCTCCATAAAAAGTGCCTACTGCCAGCATTCTACCAAGAAAGAGAATATGAAGACCAAAGATTTCGATACGATCTCCAAACTGCAAGCGTCTTCGATCCTGAATGCGACGATTTCCACAAAAAGTTCCATTTCTGCTGTAATCTTCCACATACCAACCATCTTTTTGGTGGATAAATCCTGCATGATTTAGGGAAAGAAGCTCCATATAGTTGTACTGGATTATATTTCCTTCCGATTTACCTACAGAGATTTCCTTCATGTGGCTAATATCATATTTCTTCCAAACAGGAAAGAATAGTTCTCCATCTATCACTACGATTTGAAATCTTTCTCCTCTTTGGGTTTTTATATTTAAAATATCCTGGCCCTTAAGGAAATGCCTCACTTCTTTGTCTTCCGTAACACGGATATCATAATCAGAAGTAGAAATAAGTTCCCACCCCTTCTGGGAATTTTGAAGTTTCAGACTTAGATCTTGTTCGAAAGAAAAGATCTGTCGCTCTAAAGTCAACTCATAGTCTGCATTGTGAATATTTGGAAGCAGAAATTCTTTACAAATCTGCTTGTTGTAAACCATTAATATCATAAATTTCTGCCTCCCTTAAATGTTTGACATATCAAAAGTAAATATAGTAACTTTTATTTTCATATTTCCTACAAGAATCTGATCTCCGGAATAAAGGTATTCACTGCCATTTACTCTGTGTTTCCAGAAACCATGTTTGACATAAGTTCCGTTAATAGATCCATAGTCCTGGATGGCCAGTCCCCCATTTGCCAAGTAAAGCTTGCAATGGTTGGAAGAAACGATATTCTCCCGAATACAGATTTCATTCTTGTTAGGGTCTCTTCCTACTCGAATTCCATAGGCTGGATCAAAGACAAAACCATCAGATTCCTTGTCTTTCCATTCCAGATAAACCATGATCCGCTGTCCTCCCATTTCCCTTTGAGGCTGTTTTTTCAGGGCCTCATTCAGACAATGCTCCTTGATCATCTTGTAGGCTGCATCATAATATTTATATTTTTTAGCATCATTTGCAGTTTTGATTACATAGAGAATCACACCGCAAACGATGAAGAGAGCACAAAGGCCCACGAAGATGAACATGTTAAAATTCCTCCTTATTTTTTTCTAATATTGCCACATTACTCTAATATGCATCAAATGTTCCATCGTTATACCAAGAATAATTAAGCACAATAATCTCATCTACTCCATCCTCACTCTCATCGAATCCATCTACTCCACTTTCACAAACATACCATCCATTGTCTATATCTGGAAAATTCGAACAATCCAAGGTAATAGTTGTCACAGGCTTCCCTGGAATATAAACTTTTACGGTGGCTCCGTCAATTGCCTTAATTCCGCCTTGTCCTTTATTTTCGATTTTGAAGATCCAGCCCCAATTCCATGTATTCTTAATAGTAACAGTCTCTGTTACATACTCAGATGTTTCACTGCGCTCCCACTCAGTCATACCACCATCATAAATAGAGCTCGTATTACACACTCGTATATGCCCTAAATGTGGTGTGAATCCATCCAAATGCAAATGTATATCTACGGATTTATTCTCCCACTGAGTCACAATCTTCACCGTTCCTTCCGCTATCCCCGGTGTAATCTCAAACTCCTCGCCACTATAATTTTCACCTTCCTGCACCTCAAACTCAATCTCTTTATCTTCAAAATCATCTGCCTTAATGATAATCACATATTTTCCAGGAGTAAGTTCGATCTGAAAGGCTCCATTGCTATCAGTAGTTGTTGTTTCCTCTGTAGCCTCCTGATCCTGTGGAGTAAATGTTAAAGTTGCATTCTTTACAAGCTCTTTTGTCTCTTCATTTGTAATCACGCCTTCCACATTACTCTTTCCTGATTCTTCCTGGTTTGCATTTTCAAGAGTCAGTTCATTCCAAGCATTATCAGAAGTTATCTTTCCGTCTTTGTCGGTCTCCATCTTCATGGTGTAATCTCCGACTTCAAATTCAACGACGTACTTTCCATCTTCTTTTTTAGGTGTCAATTGTTTGCCTACTAAAAGTTCCAAATTATCAAGGCTTACATAGCCTTCCCAGTTATTAAACAAGAGCTGTAAACTTTTAAGCTGAATCCTTTCCGGCATGGCTGATTTATAGGGAAGCTTCTTTGATGTATTTACAATCTTTTGATTGTCTGAAGTATTCTTGTAATAACAAACAGCCTTTAAATCCTTATGAACTACTTCCAAATAACCCTCACTGTCCATAGTAGCACTTTCCACAGATCCAAATTCCTCTTTAAAATCCTCATAAGTGTAATTAACAATCTTTTGTTCAAAGTTAGCATTAAACGTCAGTTCATCAGAATCTTTTGTCGATAAATCCTTGGCATTTGCATTCAAATTTCCCAGTTGATTTAAGAGATTTTTTATTTTAGAAGAACCTATTCTTTCTAATCCCTGATTCAAGATACTAACTGCCTTACTTGTGTCTCCCATGGCTACATAGGTATTTGCCAGTCCTAGATACGGTTCTTCACTGTCAGGATCAAGTTCTAGAGCCTGCTTATAAGCCACAAGGGCATCTTCGTAGTTCTTATCCTGGAGATATCTGTCTGCCTGGGAGATGGACGCCGTATACTGGGACTCTACCATATGATTGTTAATCAGCATGTAAGCTATAATTCCAATTACAATCACCAGAAGGGAACTTAACACTATTAATAAAATTTTTCTTTTCTTATCACTCATAATTTTTCACTCATCAAATACCTAGTAGATATTTCTTGTACTTCTTATTTAGTACCCCTACGCCATTTTACATCAGCTGCTTTGTTTAATATTGTAAGCTTTCCTTGATTAATCTCACACACATCCCAGGCATCCTCTACTCCTGATGAACTATCCAAGGTAATAGTAGTCACTGGCTCTCCCGGAAGGTATACCTTTACTGTGGCTCCCTTAGCTGCCATGGTTCCAGTTCTTCGGTAATCTAAGACTCTAAACTTATATGTACCAGACAGATCATAGATGGTAGTAGTTTCCGGTCCATAGCCTGAAGTATCATCAAGATCAAGTTCAGCAAAAACTGTATCTCCTGATTTTGCTATTTTATTAGAAAATCTTATATTAACGCTTTCTCCACTTCCTGAAGTTCCTATCAAATAAGAATCCAAATCCACTGGTTCTGCTCCCCACTCTAAGACAATTCTTGCAGTTCCTTCTTCTAATTCTGGAGAAATGGTTAGTTGCTCTCCGCTGTAGTTTCTTCCTTCTTGTACCTCAAGTTCAAACTCTTCTTCTTCAAAATTCTCTGCTTCAATCGTAATCTCATACTTTCCAGGATCAAGTTCTATCTCAAAAGCTCCGGAACTATTGGTAGTGGTAGTAATTTCTGTACCATCTCCATTTTGTAGGGTAAATATTACAGTCGCATTTGCAACCCCGTCTCCTGTCACAGCATTGGTTACAACACCTGTGACGGTACTTCCCTTTTCTTCCTGATTTGCGTTTTTAAGACTTAACTCATTCCAGGCATTTTCGGAAGTAATCTTCCCATCCTTGTCAGTTTCCACCTTCATGGTGTAATCGCCGCAATCAAATTCCACTACATATCGTCCATCTTCTTTTACTGCCTTCAACTTCTTACCTACCAGAAGTTCTAACTTGTCACGACTTACATAACCTTCCCAATTTCTGAAAATCAACAGTAGACTCTTAAGCTGTATCTTCTCCGGCATTGCAAAGTTGTAGGGAAGCTTCTTGGAAGTATCCACAATCTTTTTATTATCTGATGTATTCTTGTAATAACAAACAGCGTTTAAATCCTTATGTACTACTTCCAAATATCCGTCACTATCCGTACTTGCACTTTGTACAGATCCAAATTCCTCTTTGAAATCTTCAAAAGTATAGGTAACGATTTTTTGTTCAAAGGAAGTATCAAATGCAATTTTATCTGAATTTACCGCCACAAGATCCTTCATTTCTGTCTCAGTATTTCCCAGACGATTTAAAGCATTCCTTATCCTGGATGAATCAATTCTTGCCAAACCTTTATTTAAAATATTAACTGCATTGGTGGTATCTCCCATTGCCACATAAGTATCTGCCAGTCCCAGATAAGCAGCCTCACTGTCAGGATCAATCTCCAAAGCTTCTTTGTAAGCTACAATGGCATCTTCGTAATTTTTCCCCTGCAAATATTCCTCTGCCTTGGAAATAGATGTTGTATACTGAGACTCTACCATATGGTTATTAATCAAAATAAAGGCAATAATGCCAAGGATGATCACCAAAAGAGAGCTTAATACAATAAGTAAAATCTTACTTTTCTTATCCGTCATAACTTTTTCCTCCTGTTAAAGCAAAAGCATTATCTTACTCATAAATATGATATTGCTCTTTCATCCTCTTCTTTTTTCCAATAATCAAAAGTTGTAAGGCAGCAAATGCCAGGCTTCCCAAAACTATGATTACTATTCCAATCACTATATAAGTCGTTCCACTCATAGGAATCCTCCTTATTTTTCCAGTTCCTTCATAACCGTTATTAGTTGCTCCATATCTTCATTCTTCTCCCCGGAAGTATCGTAGATATGTCTGGCTGCCTTATACTCATAATTAAGGTCTGACTGAATCTTGCTATAGCTTTTATTTTCTTTAGCAATACTAATATAGTTGTAGCATTGCCACATAGGAATCTCATATTCCTCTGGATACTCATTTTCCAGAGCCTTTAATATATCATTACTTCCCTGATAATCTCCAAGGCCTCTCTTTACTGTGGCTAGATTCAGACGATCCTGGTAACTGGGATTTTCCTCATTATTTAATCTCGTATAACAGTTCAAAGCTTTGTTCAAAAAATACTCTGCCTTCCTATCACTGTCAGTAGCAGCCTGCACCGCAAGTTGTCCTGTCTTTCTAAGAACACCTTTAGAGGAATCATACAAAAGTACCTCTTCCAGGGCTTCTATTGCACTTTCATAATCCTGCTTGCCTTCATAAATTTCGGCCGCCAGTTCCCCAGCCCTGGTTTTTGCATCCTTATTTTCCTCTGTAATAGGAAGCGCTTCAATGGATTCCAAAGAGTTTAAAGCCTCCTGATCTTGATCCTGGGCATAAGAAGTTTCCGCCGCAATCAAATAATTTTCTTCCTGAGATAACAACTTTTCTCCATCTGCTTCAAGCAGTTGCTTTGCCTTATCTGTATCCCCTTCTCGAATCAAGGTAATTACATAATCACTGAAATATTCCTCAGAGGAAGCATTGTTCCTCCAGGCTTCCACATAATAGGTTTCCGCTTGGTCAAATTTTTCCTGGCGAAAATAACTATCTCCCACAATATGAAGAATTTCCGCTTTTTTATCCACATTTTTCTTAAGATATCCACGAAGCTTAAAGGAATTAAGCATCTGGGTTCCCTGAGATACAATCTGGGTTTCATCCTCATTCTCCACACTTATATAAAGCTCCTGGTAAGAAGCCTGCCAATTTTCTACCCCTCGCTGCCAATTTCCATAGTAAATACTTAAAGCCCCCATAATCAGAAGCAACAGCCAGGCAAACACACTTCCAATCTGCAATCTCTCATACCGCCGATACACAGGATCCATCTTCTCTGTATTCTCCACTGCCAGAAGCATCTTCTTAGCAGAAGAAAATCTTTTTGCCGGATCCATCTTCATAGCCTTAGAAATTACAGACTTTAGCCCGTCGCTGTAAGGTATATCAAAGTTTAAAATATCGGGAACTTCTCCCGTATTAGGATCAATCACAGGTACTCTTCCTGTCATCAAATGATAAAAGGTAGCTCCTAGACTATAAATATCCATCCTACCATCCAGGGTAAACTTAGGTGCTTTTCCCCCCATAACATCTATGGCATTTTGATACTGCTCTGGGGCAGCATACCACTGACTGATTCCCTGCACATCCTTGGTGGTATCCCCATCAATGGAAATATTAAAATCAATAAGATAAATTCGAAGATTTCCATCTACCATAAGATTGGCCGGCTTAATATCGCTGTGAAGAATAGGCGGGTTCTGGCTGTGAAGATAATCAAGGACCTGACAAAGATCTCGAAGCCAGCCTCTAAGAAGTTCCTCTGGAAAAGTATATCCCTGATCCAGATATTGCTTAAGATCCATGCCCTCGATATATTCCATCACTGTATAAACACTGGAATCCTTCATACAGAAATCATAAACCTGAGGAAGATTGGTATGATGCAAATTCTTTAAAATATCTACTTCAGCCCTGGCATTCACCTGGCCGACAAAATGGTCCTTAATCTTTTTAACCACTACCTTTTTTCTTAAATGAAGGTGCATAGCTAAATACACAACTCCTGTACCGCCACTACCAATCTCATTTAAAATCTTGTATTGATCCTCCAGGATTTCACCGTTTTGAATCATGAACTCTTCCTCCCATGTTAAGCTATGCCTTGCCGGTGTCTAACATAAAGAAGAGCCGCCTGATCCCTCAGGCAGCTCATTCTCCATTAATTATTGTTCAGATGCTTCATCTCTTCTACGTTTTGCCAATAATAAAATAATCAAAGCAATTCCCACAAGAACTACCAGGGTAATAACAACTGCCATAGTATTTCTATAGAATTGTACAACTACGTTTGATGTAACCAGAACCTTACAAAGTTCCGTTTCCGCTTTATTTCCGGCTGCATCTGTTACAGATACTTGGATATTCTGCCAGTTATCTGAACTTCCAAGAGTATAGGTAACCTTACCATTTTTCTTTACAAGCTCTTTGGACTTGTAGCTCTTTGCTGCCTGATCCATGTCATCTACATAGACATCCATGTCTCCTACAGCAACATTATCTGAAACGGCAATATCCACATCTCTTGAATCTGATCGGTACTGTTTTCCATTCTCAACACCGTTTACAACAACACTTGGTGCAGTCTTATCAATAACGAACTCAATGTTTGCATTCTTGATCTTGTTATTCACCTTATTGGTTGCCTTATCGGTTGAGTCAATGGTGATGTTATACTGACCTTCTTTTTCAAAGTTCTCTTTATTGATGGTATAAGTATACTGCTTCCATGATACCTCATTTCCGCTAGCCTTCACCTTGTAATCCGTTCCCTTCTTAAGATCTAAAAGTTCTCCGTCATGTCCTGCAGAAATTCCGTTTAATTCAATCTCATCTACGTTAATCTCTACAACTGTTAGATCTTCTTCTTTATTGTGATAGTAATCATTTAGGAACTCCTTGGTATCATCTCCAAAGTAATAGGTTGAACCAAATCTGTTTACAGAGAAGATTACTTCTTTTTCTGTAGAGTTTCCTGCCATATCTGTTACCTTTGCATGCAAAGTGTAGATATCATCCACATCCTCTGTATGGGCAAAGTCTGCCATCTTAATACTCTGTCCATTGCTAATGGATGTACGAGTTCCGTCGACAGCTTTCTTGTCGTGATCACATCCAGTAATAGTAAGCTCTACTCCGTTTGAATTGTAGTTTACATCACTGTATTTCACACCAGGAGCTACAGTTCCGTTATTAGCAGATTTGTTTTCAATATCGAAAATCTCAATCTCCGGTTTTGTCTGGTCAATGGTAAATGAATCTACGGTAGCTACGGTAGCTGCATTTCCTGCAAGATCTGTATAGTTTACTGTAAATGAGTAATCTCCATCGCTTCCAAAATAAACCGTTGCTGTATTGGTATCTCCTGTGCTGGTCCATCCATTGACTCCAGGAGCGGTAATTCCTGATGCCTGAAGGGATGCATTAATTGCTGTCTGTACATCTGATCCATTGAAGTTGTGCTCTACAACCGTAATGGTTGCGGTACGTGGAGCATTGTAATATTTTCCATTGGATGCATTGTTGTTGTCAAAGGCTACGCTGATGGTTGGTACAGTCTTATCAATAGTAAACTCATCAACAGTAACTGTATTTGACTGATTTCCCGGAAGATCCACACAACTAAAGTTCATGGTGTAGTCTCCATCTTCTGTAAATGCTACGGTACAAGTATTTACATTCTCATCTGATGTTCCTGAACTATCCACACTCCATCCACTGACAATGGCTGATGTTCCGTGAGTGTTTGTAATATTCAGTGAAACCTCATCAGGATTAAAGTTTCTATCTTTTACTGTGATGGTTGCTGTTCTTGTTGCATTATAATACTTACCATTTAATGGGCTATTATTATCAAAGCTAATCGTAGCAACTGGCGCTGTTGTATCAATCTTTAATTCTACAACTTCACTGTCATACTGATTTCCTGAAAAATCAATGGCATGTGCCTGAACCTTAACATCATTGCTGTTAAACTGGCTGGCTGGAATTACGATGTCTCCATTCCATGTCTGGTTACCTTTTACCTTGTTTTCACTGTTATCAACAAGAACTTCTTCCTTGCTGTTTACCATGTTTCCAGTAGAGTGAACCTCATACCAAACTTTTTCAATTCCTGAGTAGGTTGCTCCTTCCTCTGGATCTTGCACATCAATGTTTAAAGTAACATCTCCGCCAAATACTCCATTTCTTGAAGTACTCTTGTTAGTAATGTTAATTACTGGTTTTGTATCGTCTGCAATCACTCCATCAGAGGATACATAAGTTACATTGTCTGCCTTATCAGTAATCTTTTCATAGATCACAAACTGTTCATTTGGACTTACAGAGAATACGTCTAAGTACTCTTCCCATCCATCATAATTTTCAAGCTCTTCCAAAGTCTTCTCTGAATAAGCTTTGTAATACTCAGTTTTCTTAACACCAGCAATTTCATCTTCACTGGTCATACTAACATTGTATTTTGTATTTTTGAAAATGCCAAAGGTAATCTTCTCAAGGAAGCTTGCCCAACTTCTCTCATCAACGGTTACGCTACCTATTGGTGCTGTATCATCTACAGTAAAGTAAACCGGCTCATATACTGCCACGTTACCAGCAAGGTCTGTATAAGTAAATCCGAAAATGTAATTTGCATCATCTTCAAATGAGATTGGAGAAGATGTTCTTACATATCCGTTAGCAGACCAATCAGCATTTTCTATAGCTTCCTTATATTGGTCTTCCAATGAAGTGATGCTTCCATCAAGGGCTAGCTTCTTGGTCTCTTCAAAATTCATCTGTTCCATTTCATCGCTGGTAACAAATTGCTTGTCTGAAGTATAGAAGTTTACCTCATCGATGGTAATCTTTGCTGTGACATCTTCCTGAGTGTATGCTCTGCTATCCTCAGAAGAACCAGGAGTAATAGGGTTGTAGTCTACTGAAACTACAGGAGCTGTCTTATCTACTACAAAGTGCTGCTTGGTATCGCTATCAGCCTCTTCATTTGAAATACCAGCTAAATCTGTACAGTGAGGAGTAATGCTATACTCTGCATCTTGATTCAAGTAAAGAACGATCGTATTTACTCTTTCATTAGTATAAGTTTTAGTTCCCTCTGCGCAGGTCTTTTCAGCAAGTTCTGCCTGATCATCGTAAATTTCATAACTGCTGATAATTCCATTATCTTTTAATTCTGCCAAAGAAAGTCCTGTATAGGTTCCATTTCCTTCTTGTCCGTCATTCTTAACAACATCAAAAGTGAAATGATCTTTATCTGTGTAGAAGTTCTTCTCAGTAACCTTTATAGTCATAGTTACATCCTGATTGTAATAGTAACCATTCTTTGCACTTGCTTCACTGGAAATAGAAGTCTCTACCACTGGAGCAGTTTTATCGATCATTAAATTCTGAGAGATAGTCTCTTGGTTATTGGCCTGATCGGTAGCTGTTACTGTAATGGTGATATTATTGCTCTCCTGAGTGATGGTATCTGTATAGATTTTTGCTAAATCTTCAAGTTGTCCCTTTGTATAGTAACTCTCAGCATTGGCAATGGTCTCATCTACTGTCTTTAGGATTTCTTTTTTACCATCGGAGTTAATATAGGATACCTCAACGGTATAATCCTTGATACCAGAAATAACTTTACTATCACTATCCTTAACCGTCTTTCCTTTGAAATCATTCAGGGTTACCCTATAAGCCACATCCCCTTTGTAAGGAATTTCTGTATTAATGGTACTAGCACTGTCATCATCTAAAGTAATATAAATGGACGGTTTTTCAACATCCACCATAATTCCGTTGGAAGCATAGATGGTTGCATTTCCTACTTTATCTTCTGCATAGACTAAGGCTACATAGGTACCTTCTTTATCATCGATAGGAATATTAAATTTTTCGCCTTCTTTAAAATTCTCTACTGTTGTGAATTCAATCTTTCCTTCTTCGTATTCTTTTTTAATATTTGCTGCTGTGATCTCTTTTTTATCATCTGTACTGATCACTGTGTAACTACAGTTTTTAATACCGCTAGCATTTTTTTCTGGCTTATCATTTACACTTGCTGACAAATCTGCCTTGCTATCTTTATTACCATAGATACCAAAAGTGATTGTACTTAGGAATTGGCTAATGCCATTCTTTTCCTCATTATTTTCTGAATTACCCTTGGTACTGGTAAAACTTACGGTTGGAGCTTCTACATCTACATAGTAAGTAATCGCAAGTGGCTGTGAGCAAATCTTACCATTGTTAGTTAAATAAACATATACGGTTTTCTGTCCGCTCTCGTTATAGTTTATTTTATCCTCTGTATAGGTAGCTGATCCTTCAGCTTTCTCTGCTACCTCTTTATTTTCAGCGAACATAACTTTATTAAAGAACTTATTATCATTTACTGTTGCACTTAAATTACCGGCACCAAGATAGAAAGTCTTCTCATTCTCATTATTCACTAGATAAATCTGATTTTGTACAGTTGAAGTAAAATTAACATTACCATAGAGATACTCATCATTGATTTTCATGTTATGGACTGTTAATTTTCCCAGCTTTTCATCAGAAGCTGGAATCAAATCATAGTTCTTATAAGCATCTTTCAGCTCATCCTTCAAATTATTAAAATCAGGTTCTACCTTGATTCCACCATCAGCAGTCTCAGTCTCATAGTAAAAATCTTCTTTAACCGTAACTCCAATTCCATTAATTAAGTCTTCTGCTGTAATTTTTTCTATTGTAACAAATCCTGTATTATCGCCTTCACTTACATCTGTTGCCTTGTTTTTTTCAGCTTCTACAAGTTCTTTTGTAGTCTCTGTAAAATTGTTCCATACTTCAACATCTTTTGTTCCTATGGTAACGGTACGTTGATCAATTTTCAATGAATTTGTTGCTTCTGGTGTCACTCCTTTTTCGCTATCAATCTCTTTTAAAGTTGGCTGTTCGGTTGCAGCTTCTATTGTTTCCATAGTTGCTGAAGTGATTTTGATTTTCTGGTTATCATAAGATGAAACTTTTCCATCTTCACCAAATTTTACATCCACCACATCTACAGTACCCTGTACAGTGAATACCACATAATCATCATCTTTGATTTCTGTTGTCTTTGTCTTTTCTATCCAGATGTTAAATACATCCTTTACTTCTTTAAGAGGAACTTTATAAGTTCCAGTTACCTTAGTAGTTCCATCGTAAACTTTATTATCAAGCTCAAGAGCTGCACCTTTTACATCTGTCAATTTTGATAAATCAATTTTATCCTGCACATAGATATAGAGATAACCGCTACTTGCTTTTATATAGGGTTCTTTATCCCCAACGGTTACCTTAACCCTATAATAACCACCTTCTGTAGCAGTAAATATATCATTCTCTACACTTACCTTGTCTGTTACTTTTTCCCATTTACCTTTTTCATTCTTTTTCTCTATATCATAGGTTTTGTCACCTATCATAAGAGAATCATCTTTATATTCAATGGATTTACTGTAACTTCCGTTTTCAAGATTTCCAACAATCGGACCTGGTTCATTTTTTGAATCAGTTTCTGATTTATACTCTGATGTGGTCTCCTTAAAATTAACCTTCTGATTTTGACGATACGGGCCTACTTCCACATCATCTTTTGAGCAACCAACATATTCCTCATTTCCATAATACTCAGCACTGAATGTATAATTGCCTTTTAACACATCCTCATCTTTATAAGTCCATCCTTTTTGGGCATCTTTAGCATCTACAGACTCACTTTTTACCACTGTACCATTCTGTTTTACACAAAAGATAATATCACCAGTAGCATCACTAGGAAGACCAGATACTACAGCTACTACAGACTTTATATCTTCGCCTTTATCTTCGTATACCGAAAGATCCATAGAGGTACTTTGCTTATAGGATTTAGTTTCTTCCTTCTCTGAATATATATAGTTGACATCTCCTGAATAAACAACATTAAAATTATGCTCCCCTTTTAATGCGTCATCAGTTTCATATGTATAACTTACAGATATCTCACCAGCTTTTTTTTCCACCTCTTCCTTTTCTGTGTCATCTACATAAAATGTAACTTTTCCTTCAGCATCTGATGGTAAATTATTTGCTGTCAATTTTACCTTTGTTACATCAACATTATCTTTTCCATCTTGATTTTCAACTGTAAGGCCTACATTTGTATCTTCTTGTGGCACACTAACGTCAAATGACTTTTCAGCTACTGTATACCCTTCTCCTTCTAACTTCACTGTTATCGTTGCTCTACCTACTTTTTTTGCGCTTAAGGTTGCAGTGCCGTTTTCTCCTGGCTCTATTGTTATAAAGCTTGTATTACTAGATTCCCATGTAAGTGTTCCAAATTCACTTGAATAATCACTACCCATATAGGTCACTTTTGCAACAGTTTCAGTATTTCTTTTCAAGCTATTATTTTTCAAGTTATCATCAAATTCTATATCAAGTTTATCTTCTGAAGGTTTTTCTTCGCCACCAGTATTACCACCACCTGGTTCGGTGTTTCCTTCAGTACTTCCACTCTGTTCCTCTTCCTCCGCATAAGTGGCCACCGTCACATATGGAAGTACATCTGTCAGGGGCATTACCAGTGCCAAGGATACGGCACATATTTTTCCCCATTGTTTTAGTTTCTTATTCTTCATGGTCTCATCCTTTCCCTTAGATTTCCACATTTTATAAAATTTCATCTGTATGTATCCACATAACATCTTTTTCAATGTTAAATTTTCCTGGACTTTCTTTTTTCGCTTCCCTTGCTTTAGTATTTTTCAACTGAGAATTTTCCATTCCCTCACTACTGCCAAGTATCAATGTCTTTGATTCACCACTTAGCAAAGTGGTCTGTAAATCTTCATTCAGTAAGGTTGTCACTGATTCATCATTTAACATAGTCGTTTGTGAATCGTCATTTAGAAGGCTTGTCTCCGACTCGTCATTTAACAGTGTAGTAGCTTCCTCACCGTCCATTACTTCCATCACTTGGCTTTGATTCACGGAAAGATCAACATTTCCTTTGTCCTGATAGGTAACAGTATGCTTTATTTCCTGTAATGGTTCTGACTTGGACTGTGGCATAACATCATAATCTGACATATTGTATTTTTCGTATACCGCATCTTCCCTTAGTTTTCCGGTTCTCTCGTTGATTTCTTCCATTTCCTGAATCTTACGTTTCGCACCGCGTCCAGTTCTCATATCATAAATTTCCCGGATATTTAATTTAAAAAACAGAAAAATAGATAGTAATAAAAATAAAATAGTTAAAACCAGGAAGATGATAAATGCGGTATGATAGACGTTGATCATTTGCTCTAACTTCTCCATCTTTTAATCCTCCTGACTCTTACTTGCTTTTGACTGGCTGGAATATGTCACATCCACCTGTTCTTTTGCCCACTGAGCATTTTCAATTAAGTCTTTTTTTCTATTCTTTATATTTTCCTGATAACTTTTATCTCCTCCGGATCCACTGATGTCACTTTTAATGTGAGATTCCATATCTTCCAGCTCATTGACCAGTTCTGCCTTAGATACTCCAGCATCCTTAAAGTTTAGTGCATACTGTCCGATTTGATAGATCATATCCTGATACATGGCAATGGCAATGGTTTCATTGTCTAGTTTTACAAGATTTCCACTTACCAGTTCCTTCATGTCTTTCCAGTAATCACTGTAGGAAACCATGCTGTCTCCTGTTTCATCACGAAGATTTAACTGGGCATAGTAATTTGCAATCTTTGCAAATCTCTTGGACCTTTCTACCTTGTTGCTTGCCAGGGAAGTACTCTCTGATGCAATCTCAAACCACTCCTTTGATAACTGCTTATTTCCGGTCCCATCGTAATGGTAGTAATAGGCAATTCCCAGTTCATAAGCAAATTCTTCATAGCCCTCTTTATTAGATGAGAACTTGCTTTCATTGGTGGTATTCCCATCTCCCTTGTAACCTAAGATTTCCGTAATCTGATTGGCTTCCTCCTGGGAAAGACACTCGCCCCCTTCTCCTGTCTCATCTGTTGCAAGCATCTTATCTAAGAGCCCCAGATATCCTGTTTCATCTTTGGGATTCAGATTTATGGCATTTCTATAGTTTTCTATAAATTCTTCCTCATCTTCTGTTCGCTCCGCAGATTTTATATATTCCCCATAGCTATTTTTTATAGTAGAATTTTCTAAAATCTTACATCCAATACAAGCCACCAGCGAAACCACTGTCAATGCCGAAGTTGCTATAAAGGCCTTCCACTTAATATTCTGCTTTTTCCTGTATTCATCATCCAACTCCGTATAGTGGTCTAAGGCATACATTAGCTCCGCACAGGTCTGATACCTGTCATTAGGATCTGCAGCGGTACATTTTAAAATGATTCGCTCAAGTCCGGAAGACAGGTTTGGATTCCACTGCCTGATGGGCCGCATCTCATATGGCGGCTGGGATGGATTGTGTCCTGTAAGTAAATGGTAAAGGGTAGCTCCCAGACAGTAGATATCCGTTCTTGCATCAGTCTGACCTCTGCCGCCATACTGTTCCGGTGCCGCATATCCCTTGGTTCCAAGACAGGTAGTATCTTCTAGATTTCCTGACTTATACTCTCTGGCAGTACCAAAGTCAAAGACCGTAATATTTCCATCCGGCTTTAACATCACATTGGATGGTTTCATATCTCGGTATACAATAGGAGGCTTTCTGGAATGCAAATATCCAAGCACATCACAAATCTGCTTGGCCCATTCCACAACCCTCTCCTGGGGTTGGACACCCTCTCTCTCCAAGACCTGCTTTAAGGTAATTCCCTCAATGTAGTCCATTACAATCAGGAAACTTTCATCCATATCAATTACATCGATAATACTTGGAAGATGTCTGTGATTTAATTTTTTTAAAATATCAGTCTCCGCCACCAGATTTTGCTTCACAACCTCAAAATCCGAGACGCCGTCTTTTCTGACCTCTTTAATGGCCCACTGTTTGTTGGCCCTCTCATTCATGGCAAGGTATACAACACTCATACCGCCCTGCCCAACTTTATTTAGTATCTTGTATTTTCCATCTACAAGATCCCCTACTTTTAACATTCCCTTTTGTCACCTCTATTCTACTTTTATCAAGATAACTGAAATATTATCGTTTTCTCTTCGCTGCTTATTTAGTTCTGTAAAATAAACTGCAGCATCCTTCAGGTCTTTTTCATTTTTTAATTTTTCAGGTGATAAAAGTTTTAAAAATTCTTCTTCTGTGATTACATGCCTGAATCCATCAGAACAGAGCATGAACCCTTCTCCAACTTTAAATGTTCCTATTACATATTCCGGAATCACAGCAACTCCTGTTCCAATACACTGAAGTAATACATTTCTTTGAGGATGTACTTTTGCTTCATCTTCTGTAAGCCTTCCCTCGTCAATTTCTCTCTGAACAAAAGTCTGATCAATAGTCAGGTGCTTCATTGTTCCATCAAGCTTATATACTCTTGAATCCCCAACATTTGCTATATAATATTTTTCATTTGCAAGTAAGATAGCTGCCAAAGTTGTGCCGCACTGGGCCCGCATCTTTTCTCCGTAGGCAGCTATTTTTAAATTCACTTCGCTTATTACTTTATCCCAACTGCTCATCAGGCTCTCTTCATTAATTTCCTGTATTTTTCCATCTTTGTATAAAAGGTCTGGCAGTTCTTTTTCAAACCATACAGAAAATGCCCTGATTAAAGTAGCACTGGCGACTTCACCCTTAGCAAAGCCGCCCATGCCATCACAGACAAGGGCTAATAAAACATTACCCTTGTCTGTGGATGCTTCTTTAATTAAGACAGAATCCTGATTTATTTTTTTTCTAATTCCCACGTCACTGTGTGCAATACTTAAAAACTTCATCGAAAAACTCCTGTCTTTTTATTTTTTATGATAAGTGAAATTCGAATTCCTCGTCTGCTAACTTCACTACAGAACTATCAGAAAGAATGGTTTCCTTGTGAGGGCTAAGCTGAACACCATTTACAAATGTAAAGTTGGTAGCTCCCTGATCCACGATATAGTAGTCAGCTCCCTTTCTGATAATCTCACAATGCACACGGCTTACAGATGTATTATCAGATACACAGTAGTTTACTCTTCTTCTTTCTTTACCAATCTTGAAGCTTACGCTATTGATTGAAATCTTTTCTCCGTTCTTCTTGCGGATAAGATATGCCTTGCTTGTACCACCTAAGAGTGATGTTTCTCCTGCTCCTGCATCTAACAAGGTAGTCTCTCCTGCTCCTGCATTTAAGAGGCTTGTCTCATCACTTCCCTGGGCTCCATAGTTTGGATTCTGTACTGCCGGGCTTGGATAAGGACTCTGCTGTGGTGCCGGTCCACGATATCCATTCTGCTGTGGTGCTCCTGTAGGTGGAATTGGTGCTCCTCCCTGCATTGGTACTGGTCCTGGAACCGGAGCATTTTTCTTCTTACCAGATTTCATTACAACTACGATGATAATAATGATGATAATGATAACTGCAGCTGCAATTGCGATCATAAGACCCATGTTGGATTTCTTAGCTGGTGTTGCTGTTACATCTGTATCTGTATCATTTGTCTCTTTAGCAACTAAGGAAGAAGAAGCTCCCTGTACATCGCTAAGGGCACTCTGAAGTTCATCATCTGTTGCTTCGTCATTTGCATAAACTTCATCAGCACTGTTAATAGTATCGTTGTAAGCATTCTGGCTCTCAGATGTATAACCACTTAAGTCTACTGATTTAGCACTTGTGATTGCATCTCCAAGCTGACTTCTTAAATCTACATCTTCTGTGCTGTCTGAAGAGCTAGAAGAAGATCCCGATCCAGAAATGTAAGCAATACCAAATGTATCTAGGGCATTTTTTATATAATCGATCTGAATAGAATAATTTTTCTGATCCTGAATAAATGTATTGATACCTACAACTTCGTTATTGGAATTAAGAAGAGGACCACCTGAGTTACCATTTGTTAACTGTGCGGAATGCTCAATAATATCAACATTTTCCATTACTGTTAACTTTGATATCTTACCTGCAGATGTAGAAACATCATCTTTTGTGTTATACTCTTTTGTACTGATAGAATCAGCAGGGAATCCCATTGCATATACATCGTCTTTTACCTGAAGTGTACTGCTATTTCCCAAAGCAATTGGATTTCTGTCGTAGATTTTCTCTGAAAGCTTTACTGCTGCAAAGTCAAGATTGGAGCTGTTTACACTTTCATGCATAGTAGCTTCAACTTTCATATCACGGTTTACATATAAGTAAAGCTTGATGTGACTATCGTTAGCCTGCACATTCTCAACACCGAAGTTTTCCTGTACAAATGAAACAAAATACTCCCAGTCGTTATCACTTACGGTTACTACATGCTTGTTAGTCAAAACATATTCGTCGTTAATTAGGAAACTGGTTCCTGCCTGGAAGGGCTGATAATTTCCGTTGTCATCCTCATATCCCAGAGTCAAAAGCATAATACTCTCTCTTGGATCGTCAGTTGCGGTAAGGGTACTGTCTTCTGCAGCAAATGATGGAATGCACATAGCAAACATCATCACAAAAGCAAGCAGAAAAGTTAGAATTCTCTTTGCAGATTTCTTTCTCATAAAGTAATCCTCCTTCATTCTTTTGTTTTCTTTTCTTTTCTTTTATTTAACTATAAAGAATTTTGCCATTTTCTTCTCACTGGCATCCTTCTTAAGTTACTAATGTAAATGTATAAATATTTAAGATATTCTTATGAATGTATAGATATCCTCATTATTCAACACATATAAGTACATTTTTATACATTCGACAGGTTCTGACAATATGTGTCATACTTTGTGGTCAAACTTTTTATTCACAAATTAGACACATTTTCATAAAAATTTGTTTTTTTCTGGTTTTCTAGTCTTAAATTAAATAAATGTTTGTGTGAAATTGTTTTCATATGTAACTTTGTTTTAATTATAATCATAACCACCCGTCCAACGGGTGGTTTGCTCTAGCCCTATAAGGGCTTGTTA
>CAVBQS010000035.1:0-84857 GCA_963597615.1 Bacteroidaceae bacterium | reverse complement strand
ACAAGCCCTTATAGGGCTAGAGCAAACCACCCGTTGGACGGGTGGTTATGATTTTGAAAACCCAACAATTGACCGTAAATGTCCATTGCAATGTATGAAGATCTATAGCTAATATAGTGGGCGGACAAGAAAGTCTTGTGAGTTCGCTATGCAAAAACATAGTTAGAAAGTACTAAAAAAAGAACAAGCTATTTAAAATCAGATACCCTATAATATAGTTAAGAAAATAACAGAGTGTGCTCTGAATAGAAATCCATTGACTATTAATAGCAATTCCTTTTACAATATAGGCATTGATAGAAGCGTCGGAAAAAACGCCTGTAAAATCTATTTAGAAGGAAGCGAAAACAATGTTAAATATCGTTTTATTTGAGCCGGAAATTCCGGCAAATACAGGGAATATTGGCCGCACCTGTGTGGCTACAAATACCAGACTTCATCTGATCGAGCCTTTAGGATTTCGGTTAAATGAGAAGAATCTGAAACGGGCCGGTATGGACTACTGGAAGGAACTGGATGTTACTACCTATGTAAATTATGAGGAGTTCTTAGAGAAGAATCCAAATGCTAAGATTTATATGGCCACCACCAAGGGACGGAAGGTCTATACAGAGGCTGCTTACGAACCGGATTGTTACATTATGTTTGGTAAGGAAAGTGCCGGTATTCCGGAAGAAATTTTGGTGGAGAATAAGGAAAACTGCATCCGAATTCCTATGGTGGGAGATATTCGGTCATTGAATTTGGGGAATTCTGTGGCGGTGGTTCTTTATGAAGCCCTTAGACAGAATCATTTTGAACATATGAACTTGGAAGGGCACCTTCATCATTTAAACAATTGGTAGAATCATTATTGAAAGAGGGCAAGGTCTATGGATGAACAGCCAGGAATGGGGAAAGGCTTGAATTCTGTGGAAGAGGGACGTTCTCGAAAATCTACGCAGCAGTTCTTTGCATTCTCCGATTTTATGAAAAATATTACAATGGTTACCCAGCTTGGGCTGTCTCTTTTAACCCCTACAGTACTTTGCATTTTAGGCTGCTGGTGGCTGACAGCCCATACCGGGATTGGACTATGGCTTTATATAGTAGGATTTCTTTTCGGACTGGGAAGTTCCTTTATGGTGGCTTACAATCTTTATCTTCGCATTATGAAGAAGGAAGATAAGGAAAAGAAAAAAAGATCCAGAGTTTCTTTTAATAGTCATATGTAGGAGGTGGAAGTATGGGAAAACTTCAGTTGGACTCAAAAAAAGAATTGATCAATGTGACAATTTATACCCTGGTAGGGGTAATTCTTATGTGGATTGGCTTTGTAGTGGCACATGCTGTCTCTCCGGAGAAGGTGGCCTTAGATTACCGGGTCTTTCTGTCAGGAATTTTGGGAGGAGTTGTAACGGTGGCTAATTTCTATCTTATGGCCATAACAGTACAGGATGTGGCAGCCACTGATGATCAGGACCAGGCAAGACAGAAGATGAAGCTTAGCTATTCTTGGAGAATGGGAATTCAGTTAATCTGGGTTGTTTTGGTAGCCCTGCTTCCATGCTTTCAGTTGGTGGCAGGAATTTTACCTTTGCTTTTCCCGTCCTGGGGAATGAAATTATCTGTGCTGTGGAGAAAAAAAGACCACGAGAACTAAAACAAGAATAGATATAGCAATAACTAGAGTTAAAACTGTTTACAGTTTTACATAAACACAATTGAATATAGGATGCATGAATATCGGAAATTCTTAGAATTTAGAATGGAGGTGAGACTATGAATATAGATATTAGCGGACCTAAAGTGTATTTTACCATTCCGCTTAACATTCCGATATTAGGAGATCTTCAGATTAGTGAGACTTTGGTAGTTAGCTGGATTGTTATGATCATTATTACAGGATTGTGTATTTGGCTAACAAGGGATCTTAAGGTAGAGAACATTTCTAAGCGACAAGCGGCGGCAGAAATGATCGTTGAGACCCTGAACAATTTTGTAATCGGTAACATGGGAGAGAGATTCCGTTACATGATACCGTTTGTTGGGGCCTTGTTCAGCACCAGTCTTGTATCTAATCTCATCAGCCTAACAGGGCTTAGAAGCCCAACGGCCGATTTGTCCACAGAGGCGGCATGGGCAGTGGTTGTATTTATTATGATCACATACCAGAAGCTTAAGACAAATGGCTTCGGCGGATACCTAAAGGGGTTCACAGAACCTATTTTTGTTATGACGCCATTTAATATTCTCGGAGAGATTTCGACACCGGTTTCCATGGCTTGTCGACACTTCGGAAATATTTTTTCGGGAATCGTTATCAGTGGTCTGATCTATGGATCTTTGGCGGTTCTTAGTACTGCAGTTCTTGGATTGATTCCGGGCGCAGTAGGACACTTGCTTGCACAAATACCAATTTTTGATGTAGGTATTCCTGCTATTACAGGATTCTATTTTGACTGGTTTACTTCGTGTATGCAGGCATTTATCTTCAGTATGCTGACGATTATGTATATCGCTCAAGAAGCTGGCGAAGAGTAAAAAAATAAAACAAAATAACAAAATACTTCAACTTGAAGGAGTTACAGGAGGAATTTATTATGGATTTTACAGTACTTGCTAAAGGTATTGCGTTAATGGGTTGTGGAATTGGTGCCGGACTTGCACTTATCGCCGGTGTTGGACCTGGTATTGGTGAAGGTAATGCGGTTGCTAAGGCTTTGGAAGCCATCGGAAGACAGCCGGAGTGTAAAAGTGACGTGACATCAACCATGCTTCTTGGTGTTGCTCTTGCAGAGACAACAGGTATCTACGGTTTCGTAACAGGACTTCTTTTGATCTTCGTTGCACCTGGACTCTTCATGGGTTACTTGGGATAATCAAAAATTCCATAGGTTTAGGAAAGAAATTTCCTAACTATAGGAACAGAATGCAAGAAGAAGGAGGTTTGACACGAAGATGCAGGATTTAGTAACAATTATCCCGTGGACCTTTGTTGCGCAGATTTGCAACCTTTTTATTCAGCTATATCTGATTAAACGTTTCCTGTTAAAACCTATTAATGAGGTTTTGGAGAAGAGAAAAGCCATGGCAACGGCGGAAATTACAGAAGCTCAGAAGGCAAAAGAAGAAGCCAATGCCATTAAGGCAGAGTATGAGCAGAACATGGCAGATGCCAAGGAGAAGGCCAATGCTCTTATTAGCAGTGCCCAGAAGAGTGCTGCTCTTCAAAGCGAAGAGGTAATTCAGGAGGCAAATCGTCAGGCCGCAGCCATTAAAGCTAAGGCAGAAAGTGACATTGCACAGGAGAAGAAGAAAGCTGTCAGTGAACTTAAAGGTGAGATTGGCGGCATAGCTATGGAGATTGCCGGTAAGGTGATCGAGCGAGAGATTAGCGAAAAGGATCATGAGAAACTGATTGATGAATTTATTTCCAATGTAGGTGAGGCATCATGACGCAGACAGCTAAAGTATATGGTAGTGGATTATATGATTTAGCTATGGAAGAGGGCCTGGTGGACCTGCTCATGGAGCAGTTAAAAGAGGTTCGTGAATTATTCCGTGAAAATCCGGATTATATTAAGCTCTTAGGGGAGCCTTCCATTCCGAAGACGGAGAGAGTGAAACTTATAGACACCGCCTTCGGTGCTAATGTTGAGCACTATTTACTAAATTTTATGAAATTATTGTGTGAGCATAACATCATTCGGGAGTTTTCTGGATGCTGTGAGGAGTACACAAGACGTTATAACGTGGACCACAA
The DNA here is from genome assembly GCA_963597615.1 of Bacteroidaceae bacterium. Taxonomy (GTDB): domain Bacteria; phylum Bacillota; class Clostridia; order Lachnospirales; family Lachnospiraceae; genus CAKRJP01. The sequence goes on along the minus strand of CAVBQS010000035.1, from coordinate 81,112 downwards.
TATTACAGAAGCAGTGGTATACAGCGCGGTGCCTCTTACTGAGGCCCAGGCTAAGGGATTAAAGGCAAGGCTTGAAAAAGTTAGCGGAAAGACTGTTCTTTTAATCCAGAAAATCGATGTTTCTGTAGTGGCAGGGCTTCGCGTGGAAATGGACGGAAAGCAGTTAGACGGAACCCTCAAGGGCCGGATGGATGGGCTTTCTAAGCAATTAAATAGTTAATAAAGAAAATGATAAAGAAATGATTCTATAAAGGATGGTATAGGAAACATGCAATTTAAACCTGAAGAAATATCCAAAATCATCCGAAGCCAGATCAAATATTATGACAATGCAATCCAGCAAAGTGAAACCGGCACCATACTTTCCGTAGGTGACGGTATTGCAAGAGCCAGTGGACTGACGGCTTGTATGGCTGGAGAGCTTCTTGAATTTGAAGATGGAAGCTTCGGTATGGCACAGAATTTGGAAGAGAACATGGTATCCATCGTAGTCTTCGGTTCCGATGAAAAGATTGGAGAAGGCCAGACAGTAAAACGTACCGGAAAGGTTGTGTCTGTACCTGTTGGAGATGCCATGATCGGTCGTGTTGTAAATGCATTGGGTCAGCCCATCGACGGAGCAGGTCCCATTGAGACCAGTGAGTTTCGTGCAGTAGAAAGCCCGGCGCCGGGTATCTGCGAGAGACAGCCCGTTACGGAGCCTTTACAGACCGGTATCAAAGCCATCGACTCCATGATCCCTATCGGTCGTGGACAGCGTGAGTTGATTATTGGAGACCGTCAGACTGGTAAGACACAGATCGCCATTGATACGATCTTAAATCAGAAGGGCGGAGATGTTATTTGTATTTATGTTGCCATTGGACAGAAGCGGTCCACGGTTGCAACTTTAGTAGAGAAACTGCAAAGAGCGGGAGCTATGGATTACACCGTAGTAGTAGCAGCTACTGCATCTGATGCAGCACCGCTGCAGTATATTGCCCCATATACAGGTTGCTCCATCGGTGAGTATTTTATGGCAAATGGAAAGCATGCCCTGGTTATCTATGATGACCTTAGTAAGCATGCGGTGGCCTATCGTGCCCTGTCTCTTTTGATCAGAAGACCGCCAGGACGCGAGGCTTATCCAGGAGACGTCTTCTATCTTCACTCAAGACTTCTTGAGAGAGCAGCAAAAATGGATGATGCCCACGGAGCAGGATCCCTGACGGCCCTTCCTATTATTGAGACCCAGGCAGGAGATGTATCTGCGTATATCCCAACCAATGTTATTTCTATTACAGACGGACAGATTTACCTGGAGACCGAGATGTTCCACTCCGGAATCATGCCGGCGGTAAACCCAGGTATTTCTGTATCCCGTGTAGGTGGTAACGCCCAGGTGAAGGCTATGAAACAGGTATCCGGTAACTTGAAGCTTCTGTATTCCCAGTACCGTGAGTTACAGGGATTTGCCCAGTTTGGATCTGACCTGGATGAAGACACCAAGGCCCGTCTGGCTCAGGGAGAGCGTATCGTAGAGATTCTGAAGCAAAATCAGGAGTCTCCTGTTTCTGTAGAAAAACAGGTAGCAATTATTTATGCTGCTACCCACAATCTTTTAGCTAAGGTAAATACTAAGGATGTGAAGGAATATGAGGCAGGCCTCTTCCGCTATTTGGATACAGACACAGAGGGACTGGAATTTGTCCGGCTGGTTCACTCCGGCGGAAAGCTTGAGAAAGCCACAGAAGAAAAATTAGTTGCTGTATTAAATGCTTATACAGAGCAATTTATTAGTATGCAATCTGAGAAATAAATATAAAGGAGGAAGCATATGGCTGCAGATATGAAAAGCATTAAGCTGCGCATTAAAAGTGTGCAGGGCACCATGCAGATCACCAAGGCAATGGAACTTGTAGCATCCTCCAAGCTGCGTAAAGCCAAAGAAAAGGCAGATAACTGTAAGCCTTATTTTGAGGTGCTGCATGAAACTTTGCAGGATATTGCAGAGGGTTATGTAGGTTTTAACTCAGCATATGTTAAGAAACCAGTCAATGATAAATGCTGTTATATAATGATCGCTGGGGACCGGGGCATGGCAGGTGGATATAATTCTAACCTGTTTAAATGCTTTGAGGCGGATGCCGTAGGAAAAGAAGTGGTAGCTCTTCCTATTGGAAAGAAGGCAGTGGAATATTGCCTTCGAAAAAATATAGAAGTGCTGACAGAAGATTTTGCAGAAGTGGCGGATATATCCGTGGCAGATTGTTTTAGTATTGCAAATCTTTTGTGTACCGAATTCAAGGCAGGAAGATTTGGGCATATAGAACTTTGCTATACCAAGTTTATTTCTATGTTGTCTCAGGTTCCTGAGTCCTTCCCAATCCTGCCCTTGCCGGATCTTGCAGAAGCTGCCCTGAATGGGGAGAAGCAAAAAAAGATTGAGCAGACCTTGTATGATCCAAATCCGGAAGAGGTATTTGAGTGCATCGTTCCGGAGTATTTGGCAGGTCTTATATATTCCGGTATCTGTGAAAGTGTGGCAAGTGAGTTGGCAGCAAGACGGACAGCCATGGACTCTGCCACAAAGAATGCAGGAGATATGATCGAGCAGCTGAATCTTTACTATAACAGGGCTCGTCAGGCTGGTATTACACAGGAGATTACGGAAATCGTAGGTGGCGCGGAAGGCGTCTAGCCATTGATTACCTTGAAGAATGAAGGAGATTCGAAATGAGTGAAAAACACATTGGCGAGGTGGTACAGGTCATCGGTCCGGTATTGGATATTCGTTTTGCCCACGATGAACTGCCTGCACTGCAAAATGCCATTGAGATTGAGTTGAATGGTGCAAAGCTCATTGCGGAAGTTGCTCAACAGGTAGGAGATAATGTAGTGCGCTGCATTGCAATGAATTCTACCGATGGATTAACCAGAGGAACCAAAGCAGTGGACACCGGAGATTCCATTGCGGTACCGGTGGGAGAAGCTTGTCTGGGACGTGTATTTAACCTCTTAGGACAGCCGATTGATAACAAGCCGGCACCAGAGACTACAGAGCGTTGGAGCATTCATCGCCCGGCGCCATCTTATGAAGAACAGAATCCTGCCACAGAGATTTTTGAGACAGGTATTAAGGTTGTTGATTTGATCTGCCCTTATGCAAAGGGTGGAAAGATTGGTTTGTTTGGAGGTGCCGGTGTAGGTAAGACGGTACTGATCCAGGAACTGATTAACAACGTGGCAACTGCCCATGGTGGCTTGTCAGTATTTACTGGTGTTGGAGAGCGTACCCGTGAGGGTAACGACCTTTACGGAGAAATGCAGGAAAGTGGAGTTATTGACAAAACCGTCATGGTTTATGGTCAGATGAATGAACCCCCTGGAGCTCGTATGAGAGTTGCTCTTTCTGGACTTACTATGGCGGAGTACTTCCGTGACGAGAAGAACCAGGATGTGCTTCTTTTCATTGATAACATTTTCCGATTTACTCAGGCGGGTTCTGAGGTATCAGCCCTGCTTGGACGTATGCCTTCGGCGGTAGGGTATCAGCCTACCCTGGCAACTGAGATGGGTACTTTGCAGGAGCGTATTACTTCTACAAGAAAGGGGTCTATTACTTCAGTTCAAGCAGTATATGTACCGGCAGATGACCTTACAGACCCGGCACCGGCAACGACATTTACCCACCTGGATGCAACTACAGTATTGTCCCGTGATATTGCTAGTCAGGGAATTTATCCGGCGGTAGATCCTTTAGAGTCTACCAGCCGTATCCTGTCCCCGGAAGTGGTAGGACAGGAACATTATGACGTAGCCAAAAGAGTCCAGCAGGTGCTTCAGCGCTACAAAGAGCTGCAGGATATTATCGCTATCATGGGTATGGATGAGCTTTCAGAGGAGGATAAGTTGTCTGTAAGCCGTGCCCGTAAGATTCAAAGATTCTTGTCTCAGAGCTTCCATGTAGCAGAGCAGTTTACCGGAAATCCGGGACAATATGTACCGTTAAAAGAAACCATCCGTGGATTTAAGATGATCCTAGATGGAGAATGCGATGACCTTCCAGAAGGTGCCTTCCTCTATGCGGCAACCATCGAGGATGTATTTGAGAAGGCGAAGAAATAGTAAAGGAGGATGTCTATGAAGACTTTCCCATTACAAATAGGTACTCCTGACGGCTTGCTCTTTAAAGGTGATGTGGTGCGGGTAGTGGTAAGAACCATTACCGGAGACCGGGCAATCTTGGCGGAGCATATGGACTTTTGCACCGGCATCGGTATGGGAGAATCCCACATCGTTCTAGAGGACGGGACTGTGCGAAGGGCTGCCTGCATCGGCGGAATGTTAACCATGGTAGATGGAAGCTGCCGACTCCTTGCTACCACTTGGGAGTGGAGCGAGGATATTGACAAAGAACGGGCAGAAAATGCCAAAAAAAGGGCGGAAGAAATCCTGCAAAAAACAGGACTTTCCGACCGGGAGTACAAGGTGGCTAAGGCAAAGCTAAATCGAGCCTTGGTGCGCATGAGTATTAATTAGAGATGACGCAAGAAGGAGATGGCAGGGGCTGTCTCCTTTTTGCTTGCAAGATTTGGTCCATTGCTTGGATTTTCAGAACCGGTCCTTCGCCTAAAATGCAATTTGCTATTTAACCTAGTAGATGATAAAATCAAATCACCTTAGAGCGTGAGAAAAATGGAGGGAAATCATGAAATTAGAAAATGAAAATCTTATTGTGGAAATCGCAGAACATGGGGCAGAGCTGACCCGTATCTTCAATAAGAAAACTGAAGAAGAAGTACTTTGGGAAGCAGATGCCAAATATTGGAAGCGTCATGCACCGGTGCTTTTTCCTAATGTGGGAAAAACCTATAAAAATACTGTAAAAATAAAGGGAGCCCAGTACCCGACTTCCCAACATGGTTTTGCAAGAGACAGTGAATTTGCATGTGTTTATGCCGATGACAAAAAAGCGTCCTTTCTTCTAGAGGCTACTCATGAAACAAAAAAAGTATATCCTTATGATTTTCAGCTGATTATTAGCTACTCTTTAGAGGGAAATACCATCAAGGTAAAATGGGAGGTGAAGAATCCATCAAATGAAACCATATATTTTACAATCGGAGGACACCCGGCATTTCGATTTGGAAAACCGGAGGAGAAAAAAGAAGATTATATTCTGCGTTTCCCGGGCAAGGACAAGCTTTCCTATCTGTTAATTAATCCAAAAGAGGAAGCGGTAGATCCAAAGGTAGTATCAGAATTAAAACTGGACCAGGAGTGCTATCCGGTAACAGAGCAGCTCTTTGAAAAAGATGCCTTAATCTTTGATCATACACAGATTGAAGAAGTATGGCTTTGCAGAAAAGATGGAAGCCCATATGTAGGAATAAAGGCAGAAGGTTTCCCGAATTTTGGAATCTGGTCGGTAAAAGATGCTCCCTTTGTATGCCTGGAGCCATGGATGGGAAGATGCGATGATATAGGATTTGCTCAGGAACTATCACAGAAGGAAAGTGTGAATTGTGCGGCGTCTGGGGAGAACTTTGAAAAGGAATATCAAATTATCGTGGGATAATAACCTGGGAATGCGTGGCTGGGAGGCCAAAACTCCCAGCCACGGGGATTTTGTTTTTTGTGCCAAATGTTCTTGACAGACAATAAATTTCTTGCTATAAAAGGGCTATATCAAAGCATTTATTTTTCTTATTTTTCTTTGCGGAAGATCCGCATCTGTGTATGATCTACCGATTTTTCTTCGGTAAAAGGAAATCTCAATGCTTAAAATTAAATCAATTCAGCAGGAGATTTCGAAGATGTTAGTTGATATTTTTCTCTCCTGCATCTAGAAAGGAGAACTTGTCTATGGCTAACAAAAACAAACAGAAAAAGAAAAAACAAATGATTAAGAGAAGTTACAAAGATAGTTTGTTTCGGATGTTATTTAAAGATCCCGATCATTTGTTGGAATTGTACAATGCAATCAATGGAACTCATTATGAAAATCCTGAGGATTTGGAAATTAATACCTTGGAGAATGCAGTGTATCTGTCTATGAAAAATGATATTTCTGTCATTGTTGACACTACATTGTCCCTGTATGAGCATCAATCAACTTTCAGTCCAAATCTTCCCTATCGAAATCTTCAATACGTATCAGCAATTTACGCGGGGATGGTAGACCAGGACGCAATTTACATGGCGCATCCATTAAAGCTTCCAACTCCAAGATTTGTAGTGTTTTATAACGGTACAGATAAAAAATTGATGGATCGAACGGAGCTACGATTGTCTGATTTATTTGAGAAAGGTAATGAGGATACAGATACTGAACCTTGGATGGATCTGAAAACAGTGGTTTTAAATATTAATAAGGGATATAATGAGCAACTAATGAAAACCTGTCAGATTCTTGGGGAATATACAGAATTGGTGTCGCGGATTCGTTGCTATCGAAAAGAAATGTCAATCGAAGATGCTGTGACCCGTGCCGTCGATGAATGTATTTCTGAGGGAATTCTTGTAGATTTCTTAAGAAAGAACCGAAGGGAGGCTATACGTGTGAGTGTGTTAGAATGTGACGTGGATAGGGTTATGGAACTGCTGAAAAGAGAGGCGATGGAAGACGGACGTGCTGAAGGTAGAGCAAAAGGTAGAGAAGAAGGTAGAGAAGAAGGTAGAGAAGAAGGTAGAGAAGAAGGCCGAATTGAAACTCAGATTGCCTCTATTCAAGCTCTTGTGAAAAGTCTGAATCTGACTGTGGACCAGGCTATGGATGCACTAAATATTCAGGAGCCGGAGCGTGAAGCGCTAATTGGTCGCTTGGAATGTAAGTAAATAAGCAAGTAGCAAGAACTCCGTGTGCTGGGAAGTAGAGATTCCTGGCCGTGGGGTTCTTCTTTTTTATGCCCTGCCAGGGCTTTATCATTAGCTTTCCAAGGAGATGGTTCGTATAAAATGAAGAGAAAAGCCTCTTAAACTTATAGACAAAAAAATGAGGCTGAGTATAATTGAGAATAGAAAAGTGGGTTGATAGACCATAAAAGAAACTGAAGATAAATATACAAATAAAAGATGAGGAGTGGCGAGATGAAAAAAAGGGCTTTAAAAAAGAAACGAATTCGATTGCTTCTAGGTTGCCTGCTGGTGATGGGCCTGGCCCTGGGCGTGGGGTACGGACTGAAAGCGCGAGCGGCCTCTAGTCAAACGGTTACCAAGACTGTAGGGGATAATGGAAATACGAAGCTTGGAATCGGAGACATAGTGGTGGATGGAACTTCCATGGAGGCCAGCCGGAAGCGTAATGGAAGTAAGGATTCCAAGCATTACTTTAGAAGTTACGTGTATTTGGGTAAGGATACGAATGGGGATCCCCTAAAATTCCAGGTAATAAACCAAGATCTTTATTCGGATTCCTATGGAACGAATTTGTTGCAAGATAAGGCACTTTTGCTGGATTGTATGAGTGTGCTTGGAACTTCTACTTATACGGAGAATAATACAAGTGTTATAGAAAAATTAAATGGCCCCGCCTTTTATACAGATTCATTGACGGAAACAGAAAAGAATGCAATTTTAAAAAGAACTAATTCTAGCACAGGGAAGGAAGAAGCGATTTCTCTTCCGTGGTATTTAGGAGAGACAAATAAAACAGATGCGAGTCTTTTGAAGTTGCTATCAGTAAAGGAGATGAATGGAGATAAGAAGGGTACGGATTATTGGGCCAGAAAGGGAGGGGATACATCTGTTGGATATGTAAACGAGTCTGGAGAATATACGGAAGTTTCCAGTGACAATCAGAAGTCAACTTCCAGCGGAATTTCTCCATCTCTTCTTTTGAATAAGGAGAAAATACTTTTTTCTACAAAGTTAACTCAAGTTGACGATGGTAAAGAGGAAAAACGAGTTACAGACAGTGGCCCCTATTTGTATAAGGATTCCGCATATAAGTTGACTCTGATAGATGGCAACTTAACAGCAAAGGTCACTGAGAAAAAAAGCGCAGTTGTAGACGCGAGTAGTTATAAAGTAACCATTCCTTATACAGTCACAGCTACTACTAAAGATGATAGGAATACGTCCTTGGCGGTACTTGTAACCAGTAAGGAATGGAATAGTACAAATGCTTCCATTATATCTTACACGCAAGTGGTAAGTAAGGTGGATTCAAGCGGAACTGGAAGGGTTACGTTTACGTTGGGTGAAGATATCTATAATAACTATTGCAATGGTACCTATCATGTTTATCTAATTGCCGAAAAACAGAGTAGTGATTATAGTGTGGATGTTGCATCAGAGCCTGAGGAATTGACAATTACAAAGAAAATTTCTTCTATTGAAATGACATTTAAGGCTCCTATGCGAGATACAACCAATTGGAAAGAGGCAAATCTTTCGTCAATAGTTAACTTGCTTGCTAATAAAGATCTTTGGAGCTTGCAGGTGACGGGTGTTAATGAAGAGCCTTTGGATACAAGCCTTGAAAAACTCCTATTCTTCACAGGGGGATATCTTAAAGATCATGCAAGTTCTGTGGATTTTAACAAAACATACACGCTGGGTGTTGGTATAGCAATAAATCAAAATATGCCGATGGGAAATCAATATAGTTTCGACGACACTGTTAATATTAAGCTAAAAATTATTACCGGTGATGATGACACAAAGTATACTACGCAGATACTTGCGGTTAAGAATGGTGATTCTGTCATATTGTACGATGATACGACAAAGGTGGCATTGGAGAATACTACAACTAACATCCATTTCAATTTCAACTTTACCACAAGAAAGGCCAAGGTACTTGATATAAACTCGCCTAGGCAGAACGTCGCTGATGATCTGATAGATGTACTTTATGCACCTACCTGGGATAAATTTTTAAGTCAATTAAAAGATGACAATAAAATAGCAAAAGTAACTGTAGAAAAAATGACGGATGGGACGTATAGCCAAGATGAGGTAGAAGAAATTCCTATAAGTTGGAAAGGCTCAATCAGCGATGGATTTGTAGAAAATAAAACAGAGGGACAGAAATTCAGCATTTGGGGCAACTTGGAATTAAAAGACAGCCAGCCTTATGATTTAAATGGGAAGGACACGGTGTATGCCGATGTTAGTATGGATTCACAAGCTAGGGTCCATATCCCAATAGTCTACTATTGTAATGAAGATGAGAAGCAAATAGAGATAACAGGCACTAAGACACAGATGTCTGGAGAGAGTGCAACTATCTATCTAATGGTTCCCAAAGGTGAGAAAATGAGTTCGGGGGATGATACAAACGCAACCATCTACTATACCTTAGATGAAACTGATCCTACCCCTGAGACAGGAACTGAATACAACCGTAAGACGGGAATCGTACTGTCAGAGGAGAAGTGTAAAGAATTGCAAGGTGACAGTAAGGTTTCCTTTACTCTAAAAGCTATGGCAATAGAGGATGATTGCGTAAATAGTGCTGTTTCTTCAGCTACTACGATTGTCTTCTATAAGAAAAACGATATAACAGTAAAAAATGCAACTATAAAGGGTCGAACAGAAGAAGATCCAAAAGAGAATCAGAGTGAGAACACTCACATTTATAAAGTTCGTGGAGAGACGGAAATTACTTTAGTTCCGGAGGATAAGAGTAAAGAAGGCAAGGAATTTGCCGGTTGGAAGATTGGTGATAAAGAGGGGACTCAGACCCTAACGGATAATGTTTACACAACAGGAACAGAAGATACCGCAATAGAAGCTGTGTATAATACTCTTGAAGTTCCTACAATTTCAACAAATCCAGCGAATCAGACGGTTGCTGATGGCGAAGATGCAGAATTTTCGGTAGCAGTGATGTCGGCGAATCTTGATCGATATCAAGACACCCTGACCTATCAATGGCAGAAAAAGGCAGTCGGAGCAGAAGACTTTGAAAATCTTAAGGATTCAACAGGCACGATCTTGGGAGCTACAACAAACAAGCTAACTCTCACCGGAGTTGCCTACTCTCAAAATGGAGAAGAGTATCGTTGTATTGTGAAATACAAGGAAATTGATAAAGACGGGACAGAAAAAGAGGCGGATAAAAGCCCGTCTTATTCTGCAACTTTAACTGTGAAGAAAGCAGATAAATTGACTATTAAGACCGATCCGAAGGATGTTACTATTAAGGAAAAGACAGACGCAAGCTTTACTGTAGAAGCCGAAGTTGGATATAAGGGAGATTCCTTAACCTACCAGTGGCAGAAGGCAGAGAAAGATTCCGAAGACTTCATTGACATTGATGGAGCAACTGAGACTAGTTACACAGTATCAGAAGCCACAATGGATGAAAATGGTACAAAGTACCGTTGCCTTGTAAAAGAAGTAGATGAGGAAAGAGCAGAAGTTGCTTCTAAGACTTCAAACAGTGCAAGTCTTACTGTAGAGAATGTTTATAGCATCGATATTACAAAGCAACCAGAGAATGCATCTGTATCCGCTGGAAAATCAGCTACATTTTCCGTGGAAGCAAGCTCTTTCTACGAGATGGTTTATGAGTGGCAGGCAGATTATCATGATGGCAAGGGTTATCAGAAAGTGGGAAGCGATAGCTCCTATACTCTTAAAAAGGCAACTAAGGATTTAAATGGTACAACCTTTAAGTGTATAATTTCTTTGAAAGAGAATCCGGAGACCACTGTTACTTCCCAGGAAGTTGTCTTAAATGTAGACGAAGCAGATTATACCGTTACTGTGAATAAGGGAAGTGCAAGCCCAGAATCTTGCAAGGCAGGAGATACCGTCACCATTAAGGCAGAAGATGCCGAAGAAGGTAAGGTATTTAAAAAATGGAAGATCGTAAAGGGCAGTGTGAATCTTGAGGATGCCACCAGTGCAGAGACTAGTTTTGTAATGCCGAAAGAAGATGTAGAACTTACTGCAGTATATGAGGAAGGTAATGACATCCAGATTACGAGTCAGCCGGAGAATGCATCTGTAGCCTCTGGTAAATCTGCTACTTTCTCCGTGGAAGCTACTTCTTCCCATGAGCTAGTTTATGAGTGGCAGGCAGATTACCATGATGGCAAGGGCTATCAGAAAGTTGGAAGTGACAGCACTTATACTATTAAGAAAGTTACAAAAGATTTAAGCGGTACAACCTTTAAGTGCCTAATTTCATTAAAGGAGAACTCAGATATTACCGTTACATCCCAGGAAGTTGTTTTAAATGTAGATGGAGCGGACTACACAGTTACCGTTAACAAGGGAAGTGCAAGCCCAGAATCCTGCAAGGCAGGAGATGCCGTTACCATTAAGGCGGAGGATGCAGAGGAAGGCATGGCCTTTAAGAAATGGAAGGTTGTAAAGGGGGATGTGAAGTTAGAAGATGCAAGCAGCGCGGAGACCACTTTTGTTATGCCAAAGGAAGACGTAGAGCTTACTGCGGTGTACAAAGAAGAAAGTGATATCCAAATCACAGCCCAGCCAGAGAGTGTTTCTATTCCGGAGGGTGGAAGTGTTAGCTTTACTGTAGCGGCCACCTCATCCCACGAGTTAAGCTACCAGTGGCAGGAAGATAAGGGAGATGGAAATGGCTTCCAGAATGTAGGCACTGGTGAAGAAAGCTACACTATTTCCAGTGTTGCTTCTAGTTTAAACGGAGCCAGATATCAGTGTGTTATTACTGCAAAGGATGATGAGGAAATGACCGTCACCAGTTCCGAAGCAGTACTGACAGTTACAGCCTCAACATATAGTATTAAAGTTAACAACGGAAGTGGAAGTGCATCAGAGAGTGTTGCCGGTGAGGTGATTACTGTTACAGCAAGTGATGCCCCAGAGGGCCAGGAATTTGAAAAATGGGTGGTTGTAAGAGGCAAGGCAAATCTTGCAGACCTTACTTCCAAAGAGACCACATTTACCATGCCGGCAGCCAATGTAGAGTTGGATGTTAAGTATCGAAACCAAATCGATGCTCCTGCTATTAGCAAGCAGCCGGAGAGTGTTACGGTATATGCAGGTTCTAGCACCAGCTTTACAGTAGAAGCCAGTGGGGAGGAAATCAGCTACCAGTGGCAAGTTGACAATGGAGATGGCTCTGGTTTCCAGGATATCTCAGGAGCCACCAGTGCAACCTACCGTGTCTATACAGAAGATTGTTCTATGAATGGATATAGATACCAGTGTCTGATAAGCAACAGGGAAGGTTCTACTACTTCTGATGCGGCAGTCTTGACTGTATCTTATAAGATTACCCAGGGAGCGGGGGCTTCTTGGCAGAAAAATAGCAGTAGTGGATTGACCTTTAAGGGCAGTGGCGCTTATGACAAGTTTAAGTCTGTTAAGGTAGACGGCGAGAGAGTAAGCGGAAGTAATTTTACTAAGAGTGCAGATCCTACTGTGATTACTTTGGCAGCCACTTATCTTCAGGACCTTACCAATGGAACCCACACCTTAACTATTGTGTGGGAAGATGGAACTGCAGAGGCGGAATTCTCTGTTAGCGGCACAGCTACTAGCAGTTCTTCTACAACCGCATCAAGCAGTGGAAGTAGCTCTTCATCAGGAAGAACTAGTGCTAGCGCTAGCTCTAGTTCCGATAAGGAAAAAACATCTGATACAGGATCTACAAAAGAAACTGGCACTACAGATATGCCGATTGTAAACAAGAGTAAGAGTAGCACCGGAGATACTACCAGTAAAACTACAGGAACTACCACTAAAGGAAACTCAGGAAATAGCAAAACCTTGGGAGAGGGAACTTCTACAGGATCCAGTCGTCTGAATCGATATGCAGCCATTATCTCACTGATTGTGATAGCAGGCTGTGGACTGGGAGGAGGATTTGCTTTACTGGTTCGAAAGATGATTCGTCGCAAAGACGATCAGGATTTGTTCTAAAGAAGGTTTATCTGAAAAAGAATAAAGGAAGACCAAAAAAGGTAGGAGCCAAATGGTTCCTACCTTTTTGAAAAATCAGAGATTAATATTTAAAACAAAGAATGATAAATATTCAGTATTTCTGAAAGAGTGGAGTTGGCATTCAGGTCTCCATGTATATAGCAGTAGGCTGCGCTACCAACACCAACCAGTAAATAAAGAATTAGGAAGAAGCTGTAAACTGCTTTTCTACTCATGGGTCATATCCTCCTTCCTAAGAACTTATGGGAAGATGAATATAAATTCCCATACCGTTGGAGCTGTGGGCGTAAATGGTTCCCTCATAGTGCTCCACAATTGCTTTTACCTGGGCAAGTCCCAAGCCGTTGCCACTGACCCTGTTGGATCCCTGGAAGTTCAGGTCAAAGATATTTGGCAATTCCTTTTCCGGAAGGCCAAGGCCATCGTCTTTAAAGGCAATAAAAATATTGGATCCCACATTGGAAATGGTTATTACCAAAGTTCCATTTCGCTTCATGTATTTAATAGAATTATCAACAATGTTTCGAATCATCAAACTAATGTAGCGCTTGTCTGCCTGATAGGAAATGGAAGTGGAGGAGGTGGAAAGCTCCAAGCGAACTCCCGCAGTAGCACAGGGGGCTTGCATCTGATTTACAATTCTCTGGCTTAGGGCGATAAGGTCTAAATCCTCTACATATTCTTCTGGAGGTAAAATGCTGGCTGCCACATTGGGATCCAAGCTTTCTACAGATTTAAGCTCTGCCTCTGCAAGAAGTTGAGTTAAAGTGTTTACCTGATTGCTGGACTTGTCCAGTTCCCCGGTAAGCTGCTCGTTTTCGTAGGATAACTGGTCCTTCTCTTTCCGCAGTCTGGTAATCAAGGAATTGTCGTGCTCGATCAACTCCATGGTTGTAGGGTTATGGACTGGAGTGATATCCTCAGAGGAGAAATCTGACTCTTTTGTTAAAAGTTTCTTGCGGCTGACCAATAAGGTTATTGGCACCAAGCATCCATGAAGGATGATAAAAACAAGAGATAATAAAAAGCTTTCTTGAAGCAGACACAGGATGGCTACGAGAAAACATAGGAAGGTGTCTAGTAAAAAAACGAACTCCAAAAAGCTGATTTTATCTCGGGGTTTTTCAGAGGGGCTATTGCCCTTGTCTAAAGTATCCATAATTTGTTTGTAACTCCTTAAAAAAATAACACATTTATAGTTAAAAATAGTGTAAAATATCCACGAGAACATTGTCAAGGGAAAGAAAAACATAGATGGAGAATTATAGAGTGAGAAAAGATAAAGAAGATATGGAAGAAAAGAAAAAGAAGAAAAAGAAGCGGAGATCTTTAAGGTACCGCATTGATCGAATCATTATTTCCGTTGCCCTTATTATGATGGTGGTGTCTATTGTTGTCAGTGCCAATCTTTATGTAAGCCATTATATAACAGAAAGTCAGCTACTCTTGTCCTACATGACAGAGGGCCTAACTGAAAGCATAGATGCAGACACAGTAGAAAAAATAAGGGATCAGGTGCTTGCGGGCTACCACAAGGCTTGTAAGACCTATGGGGATAGTTTTGTTCATGACTATTCTGTAGATGATAATGGGCATCAAGAATATTGGGATGATATGGAAGCTGTTATGGAAACTACGGAATACAAAGAACTTACCGATGCCATGGGAAAATATGCCAAGGCCAATAAGGAATCAAAGATTTTTATTGTAGGTGTAGATGATGATACAGAGAATGAGGTTTACCTGGCAGATGTAACCTATGAGGGTAAATATTGGGCAGGTTCCTTTTCAGAAACTCAAGCGGTGCGTTCTTTTAATTATAGTGAAGACGGAGGAAGGACCTTCTATATTATGAAGGATCCTGGATCTAAAAGAAATATATACTATGGAACATCTACTATTATTACGTCAGAATCAGGGGAAATAATAGGAGAGTTGCGAGTTGCTATGTCCATGAAGAACGAGATGAAAACATTTTCCATCTTTTTGCTTCAACTAGTTGCTAATATTTTTTGCGCAACTATTCTTATACTTTTTATTGCAAGATTAATAACCGATAGAAAGATCATTAAACCAATTAGGGTGATAGACGAGGCGGCTTCTTCCTTTGTGAAGAATAAAAGAGACCAGGGAGGAGATAGCCTTTTGGATGTGCCAGACCTTAAGATCACCACCGGGGATGAACTTCAGACACTGGCGGAATCTATTGAACAGATGGGAGAGGATATCAATACTTATATGACCAATCTTGCGGCGATTACGGCAGAGAAGGAGCGTATAGGGGTGGAGCTTAGCATGGCTAGGGAGATACAGGCCAGTATGGTTCCAAGAAACTTCCCGGCTTTTCCTGATCGGACGGAATTTGACGTTTATGCCAGTATGGCTCCGGCCAAGGAAGTGGGAGGAGACCTGTATGATTTCTTCTTAATTGACGAGGATCATTTGGCCCTTGTTATTGCAGATGTTTCCGGCAAGGGAATTCCGGCGGCCCTCTTTATGATGGTGGCCAAGTTCTTAATTAAGAATACTGCGGAAAGTGGCGTAGGTCCGGGAGCAGTGTTTGAATCAGTAAACCATCACCTGTGTGAGAACAACGATGCCAATATGTTTGTTACGGCCTGGATGGGGGTTCTTACTATTTCTACCGGAAAGATGGTATGTGCCAATGCAGGTCATGAGTATCCGGTTATTTGCCGGAAAGGTGGATCCTATGAGCTGTTAAAGGACAAGCATGGATTTGTCTTAGCTGGAATGGATGGAATTTGTTATGAAGAGTATGAGCTAAACTTTAACCCTGGAGACAAGCTCTTCGTATATACTGATGGAGTACCTGAAGCAACCAATGCTGCAGAGGAGTTTTATGGAATGGACCGGATGGTAGAAGTGTTAAATCAAGTGCCGGGACAGTCTCCTAAGGAACTTTTGCAACAGGTAGAAGAAGGTATTGAAAAGTTTGTAGCTGGATCCGAACAGTACGACGATGTAACTATGTTAGCATTTCACTATGTTGGAAAGTAGCATTTAAGAAAATGTGCTATAATGAAACATATGTGAAAAATATGTAAAAAAACTTTAGAAACTATAGAAATGTGTTAAGATACAAGTTAACGATGATTGAGCAAAAGTTGAAAATGAAAAGAGCTTAAGATGAAAAGAGAGGGACAAGCTAGTGAAGAGCAACGATTTATTATCATTTAGCAGAAACAGATACTACAAGGGAAAGATGCTGACATCCGCAGACTTTGAGGCGGAGCAGTTGTATATGAATAATAAGCGCCGTTTTGTGAATCGCACCATGTTGGGAGCAGGGATTGCATGTGGATTAAATGTAATTAGTTTGGATGATCTATCTTTGATGGTGGAAAGTGGAGCTGCCTTTGATGACATGGGCAGAGAAATTGTGGTGAATAGCTCTGTAGTAAAGAAATTGTCAGCTATTACAGGTTTTGAAAGCCTGACCACTAACGTGGCAAGCTTGTGCGTTCGCTACAAGGAAAAGGAAGAGCAGCCGGTTTATTCCATTAACCGTCAGGACAGCGACAAGGAATTTGAGTACAACCGTATTGAAGACGATTATGAATTGGTACTTATGGACAGCGAATCCTTTGCAGAAGACTTTGAGATGGAGACAGAATTCTACACCGGTGGTGTCCTGATGGAAAGCCAGGATTATCAGGTCCGTCTTCGGATGCCGGCTAATGTTTGTGCCGGTCACTACGTGAAGTTAGAGATTACTGCAGAAAAGTTAAGTGCCCAGGATGGTA
Organism: Bacteroidaceae bacterium; assembly: GCA_963597615.1. Taxonomy (GTDB): domain Bacteria; phylum Bacillota; class Clostridia; order Lachnospirales; family Lachnospiraceae; genus CAKRJP01. The sequence goes on along the minus strand of CAVBQS010000035.1, from coordinate 64,481 downwards.
CCCTTTTCTATGAAGGTATTCTTCAGACCCCAGTTATGACCACAACCAGTGGAAGCCAAGAACTTCCTATTAGACTTGAGGGTGTTAAATTAGAGAAGGGGGAGACCCTTACAAAGGAATATTGGATGCTGGCCCAGACGGAGGCTTATGAGGATACCAGTATTATGATTAAGGCAGGAAGCACCAGTGCTTCTGTGAATCAGGTGGATTGCCCAGTGGCTTTGGGAACTACCTATAAGATTAATGTGGTAGATATGAAGCCAGAGCTTTTGGCAGCCAGAGAGTCCAGCAGAGTAAGCTTAGAGCTTCGTACCTTAGGAGTAGGAAGTGGTCTCATCCGTCTGGCAGATATCTCCTTGGTTCGTACCGATTCTGCATACTTAATTGAGCAGGTAGATGATACAGTAAGAGAATATATTGAAACACCAAGTGACGATTTTAGACGTAAGGAGTATACGGATTGCTTCTTTGCAAATTATCCCTTCCTTAGCCACCAGGGAGAGAGTCTAGGTGTGGCCCCTCAGGTTAGCAGCGTAAAGAGAGACTTGGTGGATGCACCTAAGATTGCCACCGGTATTGTGGAGATTCCAGTAGGAGACCACGCAAAGAGAGGAGATATTTGCTACTCCGGTGAGGTTATGCATGGACTGGGATCCGGAAATGTATATGTGGAAGTTGGATACGAATTTTTGCAAGAGAATGTAATGCTTGGGACCAACACTAAGACCACGATTTACGGAGATTTATCCCTATTTGATGAAGGGGATTTAAATGTTGCGGCGAAAACTGCTGTAAAGGTATTCAATGACAAGGGAAGCTTCCAAGTGGCATTGCAGTTGGAACAGGATGTCAGCATGTTGGTTCTCACCTACCGTTGGGTGGCAATCCGCTACGATTCCGATCAGCCAAGTGAGGACTTGGATGTGAACAATATCCAGTCTATCAGCCTTGTGACACCGACCGTTGTAATGGGGACCAGAGAGAATTACTACTTCCAGGTGAAGTTCAACAATATGAAGGACTGTTCTATTTCTTACGAGCTTACAGAGCCGGGAAGTGGAGATATTTCCGCAGATGGTATTTATACAGCCCCGGCTAAGGAAGGGGTATACGAGATTCGTATTTATTGTACCGACAAGCCGTTAATTTGCACTTATGCATATGCCATTGTTAAGAAGAAGGCATCTGGAGATTCTTCCAACGAGAAGATAGAAAGCCAACCAGAGATTCCGGAGGAGACTAAGGAGGCAACCGATGCTCTTCCCAATATCGGACTTAAGAAAGGGTTGTTATGATATACCAATCAGATAGATTAGCTTATCGTCCTGTCATGACGGTATTTCGCGGAGAAGTCAATGACGTTCTTGTTTGCCGAGATGCCGAGACAAACAGAAATACGTTTTATACCTTATGGGTTTTGAAAAAACATAATACAGTTAAGAAGCTGATCCGGATTATGGAAGATTCTCCCAGAGGCTACGAAAGCTGCCTGGATTTCTTCCAATATGAGAATCAATACTGCCTGGTATTTCCTTATGTGAAGGAACGTAAATTGGATGTGTTCTATATGAGTTCCCAGTTTTCCCTGGAAAGATGTACCAGAATCTGTCAGAACCTGGTGCTGCAGTGTTTGCTTTCGGGGCTTCCCTATCCTTTGCTATATTTGGTACTAAAGCAGGAGCAGATCCATCTTCTAAAGGATTATGACATTGCCTTGGGATATTGCCTGGATTTAAGCAATCTAGATGAGAATATAAAGGAGAAGGATTGCGCAGCAGAATGTGCTTTCTTAGCCAGAGAGTTCTTAAAAGAGAAGGATACCAAGAAGAATATTGCCTATAAGCTTCTGACTAAGAAGATTCCAAGAGAAGGGTACGATAACCTTCAGGTTTTATACAGGGATTTGAAAGCCACATCAGTGGCAGGTGCTCGCCGAAGCCTTGTGGAGAGAATTAAAATATGGTGGGACAATGAACAGGGAAGAGTTTTTCGCTTATTGTTGATTATTTGCTTGATTCTTTTAATATTTGCTGGAATTTGCCTTATATCCAGAATTGTTTTTGGAGACATTCCGCTGCTTAGAATCTTTGTTAATCACTTTAAGCAAATTGGAACGGAATCCATGATTTCATAGAGGAAGAGTATATGAACATTATTATTCTATTATGCCTGGTAGTCTTACTGCTAATCATGATCGCCTTGCTATTTGGCAGATCCCAGGTCATTCAACGAATTGGGGCTGTAGGAATTATTCTGGTGCTAACCATCGGAGGAGCTTCCTTGTATGGCTTTTTAAAGGCAGGAGAATATGCAGAGCAGCAATTTGAAGAAAAATATGTCCTTGCCATGGGGAATGTCTATTCCTACATGGAAGACCTAGAGTCCAATGAAGAAATTTATTCCTTCAATAGTGATGAGACCTTAAAAGAGGCAGCCACAGTGGTGAATGATGCCTTGCCGGCAGTGGAGGACCAGGAGGATGGTTACCTTGCAATCAGCCTGGTGAAAAGTGATGATTCAGGGAATTATTATGAGAGCTACCAAGATGGACAGGATAAGAATCTGTGGGATAACACCAAGGCGGTGGCAAAGGACTTAATCACTAAGTCCATTACCAACCAGGGTTGTGCTGTTACAAAGCTTTCAGATGACAATTTCCTTTTGGCAGTTACAGATAACACAAGAGTTTCTCCTTCTTATGCCATGCTGGTGAAGATTTCCTCTAAGCCCTTAAGTGACAGTGTGGAAAGCTTGAAGCTTCAGTATGCAGTTTTAAGTCTTTTCTTCCTGGCTGCAGGAATGGCCCTCACTAGCTTGGTGGTAAAGCTTCAGGAAAGGGAAATCAAACGTTATGTTCGCCTGGTAACTCAGGTGGCAGAGGGAAAGAAAAACTGGACCAGTTTTAAGGTGGACTACAAGCCAATCCTTAGAGAGAGTACTGAGATGCACGCCCTCCAGAGCGCCATTCGTCAGATTGCGTCCAATATTGATTGGATGAATTATTCGAAATACAGAATGCTTCAGGCCTATTACCGCTTTGCACCTAAGCAGATTGAGAAAATCTTGCATAGGGAAACCATTATGGAGGTGGGACCCTTAGATCGTGTCAATACAGAAGCAACCTTAGCCTTTGTATCTTTTTCTGAAGATGAGAACTTGACAGAGAAAGAGTATCTTAGACAGATGGTGGAAAATTATTCCAACCTAGGAGAGGTGCGAAAGGAACAGGACGGTATTATCATTGCCGGCAGCAGTGATCTTAGTACTGTGAAGTTAATGTTTAACAAGGAGACTAAGAAAGCCTTAGAATTTGGTACCCGTTTGGTTGTAAAGGAATCCCAGGATGATGTGGCAGGAGATGCATTTGTCCTCCTTCACCGCACCAGCTTTATTTATGGGGTGGCAGGAGATGAGGAGCAGGCTTTCACCTATGTTCACTCTAATGAGATGAAGGTTTTAGACCGCTATGTCAGCGATTTAAGAAATATGGGGGTTCGCATGGTAGTTACCGACTATGTTCATGAAGTGGTTGGAGAAGATGTGGCTACCAGATACATTGGCTATATTGAAAGTGGCGACTACACCTTTAAATTATATGAGGTACTGGACGCTTACTCTGTTACAGAGCGCAGAAAGAGAGTGGAACTAATGCCAAAATTTAAGAAGGCCTTGGGACTTTTCTACCAGAGTGATTTTTATCTGGCAAGAAATACATTTTCTGAGATCTTAAAGTGTTGCCCTACAGATGAAGTGGCAAAATGGTACCTCTTTATCTGTGAGAATTGTTTGAATAACCAGGATGTGAACAATCAGTCCTTTGCAATATTTTCGCAAAAATAAGGAGCAATAATATATGAATCAGTTTTGGAGAGTCATAGTCCAAGCCATTAGACTTAGGCTGAATCGTTTTGTAACAGTTTTAAGACGACTATCATCCCCTGCCTATCTTTTCCAGATGTTGGTTATCCGGGTCAGAGAGCTGTTTACAAAGCTGCTGGATGTCAAACCTAAGCATAAAAAAGATTATTATACAGTTTTTCGATGGATGATCAGCCGGAGACTTGCGAATCTGATTTTGATTGTGGCAGGTGTGGCCTGCGTGGTTTATCTGGTGAAGATCAGTCCCTTCCAAAGTGAATCACAGCAAGCCAGCGCAGTAAAGGTTTATAAGTATTCTTCTATTCCTTTGCGTTTTACAAAAGGAAATGTGAAGATTACTGCAAAAAGTGGCTATGTGGCCTATGAAGGTCATGTCAGCGATGGCTATGTCAATGGAGATGGAAAGCTCTATAATTCAGAGGGAGTCCTGATCTATGACGGAGAATTTAAGAAAAATCTATACGACGGAGAGGGAATCCAGTACCGAGAAAGTGGTGCAAAACTCTATAAGGGAGAATTCTCTGAGGGAGTGAAGGAAGGAGAGGGAGAACTTTATGGATCTTCCGACAACAAAGTCTTTTCCGGAGAATTTCACTTAGATAAGATTGTTTACACCCAGCTTCTTGATAAGACGGCAGAGGAAATCTCTGAGATTTATACTGGAAATCAGTACATTTTCCAAAATGGAGATGAGACAGAGAATGCTGTTGGGGCAGGAACTGCGGAGGCTACTACAGATGAGGAAGAGTCTGATTCTGTAGGAAGCGTTTCCGGAGCTGGAAATGCAGTGGTACTGTCAGATATTAGCACCATTTATTATTCTAAAGATACCTCAGATAGTATAGAGGACACAGTAAAATCCGATGTTCTGCTTGTGGGAGAATCTAACTTCGTATATGGCAGCAAGACTATTGACAGCTTGGAGGGCTTGGAGGAGACTCTTGGAGAGCCGGAATACCAGGGAAATAGTTATTTGACTTTTTTGGAGGCAGTGGGAATCAACTGGCTTCAAAATCAAGGGAAAGAAATTAAAATTGATACAGGTATTGATTTAGAGTCTGTATTTGATGAAGTAAGTCTTGTAAATGGTTATGACGCAGATAAAACCCTTTATCTGCATACCTATAAAATTGGGGAGTTAACTTATACATTTTACTCAGTTGAAAGAACCGGAAGTTTCTTTATGTATGAGATTGAGTAAGCACCGGGGAGGATAATCTATTGAAGAAACGAATCGTTTCCTTGTTGCTGATTGTTGCCTTAAGTGTGACAATTGCCCCTGGATGGATAAGGGGAGAAACAGTATATGCAGCAGACAAAGAGCTGACCATAAGTACAGTAAGGTCTGCAGCCTTAACAGTCAGCGATGATTATACCAAAATTCAAAATAAACTGGCCTTGGCAAAGGTTAAATACACCCAGTCGGTAAAGAAGCTAAAGTTGAAGGAAAAGAACCAAAGGTCTTTTCGGTGGTCGGCTCTTTTGAATTTCAAACTTCCAGAGAGCCCCAACTTGACAGATGAGTCTTCTTACAACTATGAGCCATTGGAGCTTCAGTCTGAGATTGACCAGCAGGAACATTCCCTAAATGATTCTGTCTACGGAATCTATGAGACGGTGGAGCTTCAATTTGTGGAGGCTTACAGGCTCCAGGAAAAGATTGCTTATAATGAGAAGCGGCTTACCACAGCAAATAAAACCTTAAAGAAAAACAAGGCAAAACTTTTGTTGGGGGAGGCCAGTCAGTCAGATATTGACTCCATGGAATCTAAGATCAGTACTTTGGAGACTGCCATTGCCTCTGATGAGCGAAGCCTGGAGGCATCCTTAGATAAGCTTGGAACCCAGACTGGCTTAGATTTAAGCAGTGGATATACCCTGTCTTCTCCTTTTGTGGATGCAGACATGGAGAGGGAAGATCTAGACACTTTGATTGAGACTACCCTGGATCGCAGTGATACTTATTATCAGGCCCAGCAGACTTCTGCAAATGCCCTGCTGGAACTTAATACCAATTATGATCTCATGAAGAATCAGTATGGGGCTTCTAAGATGTCTATGATTGATAGTTATATTAATCAGGCAAAGAATGGGGAGACCATTGATTCTTCTGCCTTTAAACAGCGCTATAATGATCTTTTGAATGCGGTGGACCAGCCCTGGACAGGAAGTTTTAAAATCCTTTTTATCTCGATTCCTAAGGAGTGGATCAAGGGAGAGATTGACGGTGTCCGCTATGTAGAGGATGAACCTTATGCTCTCTATGAATCTGCCTTGGAGTACCAAAGTGCATTGGCAGAGGAAAATGCTACAAAGAATGAAATCACCCAATCGGTAAAAGATAGTTTTGAAAATTATATTTCTGCAAAGAATGCCTGCAAGACGGCAAAGCAGAGTATTAAGGGTAAAAAGAAGGAACTTACAAAGGATTCTTATTTAAATGCCAGCAATAAAATGACCTATGAAGAATATGCTGAGGTTCAGGAAGAATATGAAGAGCTGCAGGTAGATTATTTGCAGGCTCAGGCTGATTATGCAGGAATCCTATATAGCTTTGATCGCTTAACCTGCGGCAAGGTTTCGGAATATATGACAGGAGACGGGGTTGAGCTATCTACCTCCTCCGGTGGAAATAGTTATGTGGTGGAAGATGACGGCGACGGCATTTACTATTACATTCATTCTCTAGTTTCGGGAAATCTTTTCGAAGTTGGACTTAGCAAAACCGAGGACTTAGACACAGATGTGGATTCCTTTGAACTTTGGATTGACGATGTGCAGGTGGGAGAGAGAACCTCTCTCGATGGAACCATCAAACATTTAACCTTTGATACCCAAGAGGCAGAAAAGGTTGTTATAAGACTTTATTCCGGAGATGATTTTGTAGATGACTGCGAGATTGATCCTACCGTCTATTCCGGAAAGCTTTCTATTACCAATTACACCATTAAGAAGCGCAACAGTAAGGAATCCATTGCTTCTTACACCATGACTAAGAATTCTTCCGGAACTATTATTTTGAGTATTAGTCCTAAGGAAGAAGGAGAAATTGCTTCTTACCTAGTAAAGACCAGTGGTGGACAGGCTTTAGTAAGTGATAAGAAGATTGCAATTGATAAGAGTTTCAAATACTTATCAGCGGCAGATAATAGTTTGGAAGATTTGGTGGTAAGTTTCTATGATTCTAATGGAGAACATCTCTATGATGGAAGCTTTGATACCAGCGACCAGATGATTTACAAGGTAACTGAAGATGAAGACCAATAAGAAAGGAGGAATTCCATGAAAAAGAAAGTTGTAATAGCACTGCTAGCCTTGGCGCTGGGAGGAACGGTAGTTTTCCAGAATATGGATCTTATCGTAGAAGCTGTTATTAGTGATCGGGACAATGGTGTAAAATCTGTCCATGTTTCTAATAGTGAGATTGAGAATTCCACCTTGGTGATAGGTTCTTATTTGATTCACATTGATGGACTTACTGACGAAATCTATGAGCTGGCTCAGGCTTCCGCCAATGAGTTTGATCAGAATGTAATATATTATAAATCAGAGTTGGCAGACGGTCAGTGGTATGAAATTACCGATGCCACTTCCATTGCAGATATTACCTCTGGAGGCACTCCGGTGGAGGCTTCAGAGATTGAGGCTTTAAATTTCACCCATAAGGTGGACTCATCAGGAACCATCACAGACCTTCGTACCGGTAAGACGGTAGGGGCTTATGATATTAATGATCCCTATGATCTGGAGAACTTGGAGGAGTTAGAGCCTCTGAAACTTAGATACCAGGTTATGGGAGCCAAGGAGGATAAGTCTGATGAGGATGACAGCAATATCAGCACCCTTGCCAATTTCTTTGGTATTAATGTAAAAAATTCCGTAACCAATGACTGCGACAGTAAGTTAAGTGCTCTGGAAACCTATAAGAACGGCTTGATTACAAGAGATAAACCTTCCTCTTGGACCTCACAGGTAGATACGGTATCCGCTTCTGTAGATGCCACTAGAAGGTTGGAGGTATTAAATACCATAGAACAGCAGCTGACGGCCTTGCTAAATAATGCAACGGTTCAGACGGATTCAGAACTTGTCCAGGCTATTGCAGAATCCCAGTCCAATGTGGAGAGCAGTATCACCTCCTATACCGCCAAGGAATTGTCCGAGGGAACTACAGTGCTTACCAAGGCTGTGTATAACTACAGCAATGATCTGATTACCTGTGCAAATAGCGGAGATTTAGATGGGGCAGACACTGCCACAGAGAATTTAGTAAATCTTGAAAATATTATGCAGAGTACCATTGCTAATTCCAGCAGTGAGCTTGAAACTTTAAATAACGGACTGGTAGATGATGCCTTTAGTGAGTGGAAGAGTAAATTATCTTCCGGGGCATCTTCGGATTACCAAAAGGCAGTAAGTAATGGCTCTTCAGAATCCGTAAGAACCAGTTATTTAACTAGTCAGCAAAATGATACTAATTCTGCCAGACAGGATTATCAGACGGTGCTTTCAGAAGCTTGGAAGCGAATGTCCAATGAAAAGGCCCAGGAAGATTGTATGGACCGTATTGACGGAGTGGCAGATTTAGAAGCTCTGGTTCCAGAGGATGCAGCCCAGTCTTACCAATTAGAGACTGTAGAGGAGCATTTAAACTGGCTTCGAACAGAACTTGCAAACTTAGTGGCAGAGTCTGGAGATTCCTCCGATCTTGACAATTTAAATAGCGAAATTGAAGATCTAGAGACCCAGAGGCGGAATGCTTTAGATAAAAATGATCTTGCTACTGCCAAGAAATTGGAGACAGAGATTGAAGCGAAACAGCAGGATGTGGATGACCTTACCAAAGAGTTGACAGATGTGTTAAACTCAGATAGTAGTTCGGAGTCAGATAAGGCCAAGGCAGCGGCAGGACTTTCCGATGGAAGTGCGGCTAAGATGTTAAATACATTGGCATCAGCTATTACTTCTGGAATTCGGGATGGGTCCGATACTTCTGGTACAGAAAACCAGATGGCAGCCTTCCAGGCTTTAAGTAGTTATGATCCTTCTGCTGCGGCAGCAGGCCTTTCAGATATTAAGGATGCCTTAGATGGGGCTACTTCTATCGATGATGATTTAAAAGACCAGTTAAGTCAGGCTGTCAGTGAAGTAGAGCAGGAGGTAGGAGATGGAACTGGTTCCAGTACAGACCTTACCACCGATGAGCTTAAGAATCTTTTGGCAGATTATTTCGGATCCCTTTTGGGAAATGGGACTTCTGACGTCTCAGACAAAGATATGGCAGCAGCTTTAATTGCCCTGTCTATGTACGCAGAGGATGCAGATAATTCCGATGCAAGGGCTCTGGCTGTATCCATTGCAGATAAGATGAATACTGCAGGTAATAGTTATATTTACAAGCAGTACAATAAAGCGTCGGATGAGTACATTTCTCTTCGGGCAATCTCAAAAGTTTTGGGATATCGCTATATTTTTGATAGCGCACATTATACCGTGACCCTACGTCAATCGTATAATTATTACAGATTCACAAAAGATAAATTAGAGTACACCTATACCGAAAAAGCGGTAGGCAGCATGCAAAAGGCAGCCGGTTTAATGGATACCCTTTATATATCCAGTGTAGATGGAGAATCCATTTTCAACTGTACGGGTTACTATATAACAAAGAGTAGTTATGCATCAGTGAAAACCTCCAATATGGAATCTTTGATCCAGGAAGTTTATCAGATGCTTATGGAAGGAGGCGCATAGGAAAATGGCAGATTATACAATTATATCTGACGTTAGTAATTACATATGCAAGATGCTTCGTGAGAAGATGTGTCCGGAGCCGGTGCCTTCACCGAACAACATCGAAATATCCTCCCCTACTTCTCAGGATGTAGACTACATTATCGGTTTATATCTTTATGATGTCAAAGAAGAGGGCGTAACCATTCAGGCCCCTAGAAGATCTGCAGGAGGAACAACTTTGACAAAGCCGCCAATACCATATAGTCTTTACTATATGGTATTTATTAACGGTTCTTCCCAGATGGGACTAAAAGCACCGGATATACAAAAAATCATTGGAAAGGTAGCGCAGATTGTCAGTGATAACAACAGCGTTTACCCCCATGAACTGCAACCATGGTTAGATGCAACAGAACCTCCCATTGTGCTGACTCAGGCGAAGATGGCACTGGAGGAGAAGGTTCGGGTGTGGCAGGCGATTAACAAACCTTATGAGATCAGCCTGTTTTATAGGGCGGCACCTGTTTATGTATCTAGTGAAGTTGTTGTTGATCCTCCACGTGTCAATGAAGCTGTATTTGGTATTGACATGATTGGCCGTGAAAGGAGGGAGAAAGGTTAAGTGGAAGCTTCAATTTCATATTCTGTAGATCTTATTATACGTTTGATCGACACCACCACCGGATATCCGGTGACAGAGCGCCAGGTGATTTTTGCGGAAGACGGTGTCCCCGTAGCATTCTTAGGAAAAGGAGATGGCGTTTATGTTGGTATGAATATGGGGAAAACAGACAGAGAGCTTCGAGTGAAAGTAAAGGGATATCTGGAGACAGACTTCTCGGTGATATACGCAGATATGTTAGGACGTTATCCGGAAGTTTTGGTTTATTTGATTCCTGAGATTCCAAGTTATGGATTTACCAATATTTTGGAGTTAAAAGGAAATCTTTCAGGCATTGAATCCATCGATGCAGTTTCCTTGACAGACCCTTATGGAAAAGCTCAAGCTTATCAGCCGCAGAAGCAGCAAATGAAACTTCTTGATTCCAAAAAACTTACGGAACGAGCTTATGCCTTGCTCCATGAAGAACCGGAATCCTTCGAAGAGTTTCACATTTACCCTGCTAAGAATAAGCAGATTTTAAAATTAAAAGATCCTCTTTTGACGGAATGTAAACCGGAGGAAATTGTCACTCGTATAATAAGAGGTAAGACCTGGGAGTCTGGAAATTATACCTTGAGAGTACGTGGTGATGGACGCGGAACCGATTATTTGGTTCGATATGTCGTAAATGGACAGACTGAATTTAAAAGGATTGTCTTTGACGACAATTAAGACAGGAGGTTGTAAAAGCAGATGGGAGTACTGACAGTGGCAGGGGCAACCTGCACTTGCTCTTTTGGAACCGCACCTTGTAGCTTGCAGGTGACATCGCAGCTTAGCTGTATGGCAGAGGGAAAACCTATTGCCACCATACAGGATATGCAGCCAGGAGCAAATTTACCCACCTTCGGAATGTGCACATCACTGGCCAATCCGGCAGTGGCAGCAGCTACGGCAGCAGCCCTTGGAGTGCTGACACCGCAGCCTTGCACTTTGGTCCCGGCAGGAACTTGGATTCCATCCAATCCCAAGGTGTTAATTAGCGGAATTCCTTGTCTGACAGGTGATGCAACCCTCATGTGTGGATTAGGGGCAGGAACGATTAAGATCGTGAACCCCGGACAAGCAAAGACAATTGTGTAATATTAGAAAGGAGAACTAATTATGGCTCAGTATTTTTCACCGGGAGTATATGTAGAAGAGTATGATAACTCCCCTAGAGCAATTGAAGGAATTGGAACATCCGTAGCAGGATTTGTTGGATTCGCAGAAAAAGGACCTACAGAGGGAGCGCCTACTCTTGTAACAAGTTACAGAGAGTTTGTTCGTCTCTTTGGAAAACCCTTAAGCGAGTTTGAATATGGAGAGTATCGTTATCTTGCTCCATCTGTAGAGCAGTTTTTTATCAATGGAGGATCTAGCTGCTATGTAGTTCGTGTGGCAGTTCCTGGAGCAAAGAAGGCGGCTGCACAAAAGGGCGTTCTGTCTTTAGAGGCAGCAAATGCAGGTAAGTGGGGTAACCGTATCCAGGTAACTCTTACTTCTGTAGCAAAGCGTAAGATGCAGATCGTTGGAAAGAATGGCGAGACATTTGTAGCAAAATCTATTGATGGATTCCGTGAGGGAGACTTGGTATGCTGCAACGGTGAGTATAATAAGATTAAAGCCATCTTTGATAATACCGTATCTTTTGAGAAGTCTTTTGAAGGAAAAATCGTAGATACCGCATTAGTTCCAAAGACAGTGGTCTACTTAGTAGAGACAGATATTTCTGTTCGCTGTGGAGAAGAAGTAGAGACTTACAGAGGAATCAGCTTTAACATTGCAAATCCAAACTATATTGCTTACCGTATGGCAAACAGTGAGTTGGTAACTGTAGAAGTAGCACCTAGCGAAGAAATTGCAAATCCTGTAGCTGCCATTCTTGGAGAGGAAAGCGAAAGCGGAATGTTCACATTGGAAGGCGGACAGGACGGAACTGTAAGCCAGGCAGATGCAGGAACCTTTATCGGAGAGGACAATGGCCCTGGACAAAGAACTGGTCTGGAAGCTTTTGTTGAGTCTCAGAATGTAAATATGTTACTGGCACCTGGTATTACCATTCCAGAGGTTCTGGTAGCCATGGTTGGACAGTGCGAGAATCTAAAGAACCGTTTTGCAATCTTAGATATGCCAAAGGATACAACCAAGGTAAAAGACCTTCTTGAGTATAGAGAGATGATCGATTCTAGCTATGCAGCAATGTATCATCCATGGATTCAGGTATTTGACCGGGCATCTAACAAGCAGGGAATTGTACCTCCGTCAGGAGCAGTTGCTGGTGTATATGCAAGAACAGATGCAACAAGAGGTGTACATAAAGCACCTGCAAATGAAACAATATTTGCAACTGGCCTAAGTGTCAATTATAATAAAGCAGAGCAGGATCATTTAAATCCAGCTGGCGTTAACTTAATCCGTACAATTCCAGGACAGGGCATCCGCGTATGGGGCGCTCGTACAGCCAGCAGTAATTCTAACTTCAAGTATGTTAACGTTAGAAGACTCTTCATCTATGTTGAGGAGAGTATTAAGGCAAATACCAACTGGGTTGTATTTGAGCCAAACGATGCAGCACTTTGGGATCGTGTGAGAATGACTGTAGCAGGATTCTTAGAGAATATGTGGAGAGCTGGTATGTTGGCAGGTTCTACCGCTACAGAGGCTTATTTTGTAGAGATCGGACCAGAGACCATGTCAAGAGAAGACATTGCCAATGGACGTTTGGTATGCAATATCGGTATTGCACCTTCTAAGCCGGCTGAGTTTGTTGTATTCCGTGTAACACAGTTTACAGCGGAAGCAGAGGCAGCAGAGGCTACAGAAGAATAGGATTTAAGTGATAAGAAAGGAGTAACGATATATGCCATCAACAAGTAATACAGCAACAAAAGATGCCAATTCCATGAATGAAGCATATCCATGGACTAAAATGCATTTCCTGGTAACGCTTACAGAAAAATCAAACGCACAGGCTGCATTCAGTGAGGCCAGTGGATTAGAGGCGACCATTGATGTTATTGAGTTTAGACAGGGAAATTCAAAGAGTTTTTCGCCAGTTAAGGTTCCAGGACTTGTGAAGCACGGTAATTTGACATTGAAGTATGGATATACAGAAAGCAATGACTTCCGCCTTTGGGCTTCAGATTGCACTTCAGATACAAGAAAAACAACGATGCCACGTCAGAACATTCTTATTGAACTTCTGAATGTGTCAGAGGGTATTAATGCCTCATCTACAACTTCAAACCAGTATCTGTTGGAGGATGCTTGGGTTTGCAAGTATACAGCACCGGATATGAATGCACTGCAGAGTGAGATTGCGATTGAGACACTTGAGATTGCATTTGAGAGACTTACTATTCCGGGAGCAACAGAATAAAATTTCACGCTAGTATGGGGGGTAGTGATCTGGCGGCGAGGAGACTCGCTGCCGGATTTTCTACTATAGATTCAAATTGGTTATGGTGTTGAAAGCTGGAACCTACGCTAGGCGCGCATGACGTAGCGGAAGGTTTTGTGGCACGGAAACCACAATTATATAGATGCCAGGGGAAGGGCTGTAGAGCTTTTTTCTGCGTGCAGGCAAGATCATAAAGACTGCAGTTTGGAACCTGGTGCCTTATAATTGCTTAGAGCCAAATGGGAAAGGCCTTTTTTTATTTGGCTGTAAACAATTATGACCGAGATGGAGGATAATAAGATGCAAACAGTATATGATTTCACCCTTCCTAAGGGATTTGTAGATTCTAATGGAGAAGTACATAAGAGAGGCAAGATGCGTCTGGCTACTGCTGGAGATGAGATTGGAGCAACCAGAGATCCCCGTGTTCTTAGCAATCCCTCCTATTTGACCATCGCCTTGCTTAGCCGTGTCATTGTAGAAATTGAAGGGTTGTCGGTGATTAGCGCTACCACCATTGAAAACTTTTTTACAGCAGATTTAGCATTTTTACAAGATATGTACCAGAAGATTAATGATGTGGAGCCCCCTATTATGCGGGTACACTGCCCAGACTGTGGCAAGGAGATTGAAGTTCCTGTAAATTTTACTACGGAGGGTTAAATCTCTACCCAGAGGATTCTATGTACCAGGAGATGTCCTTCATTTCCTATTATTTTCATTGGTCAGGGGATGAGGTTATGAACCTAGACCACAGAAGCAGAAGAAAATGGTGTCAGGAGATTTCTGATATCCATAAGAGAATTAATCCCTCAAAAGAAGGAAGAAAAGAAATACCATTGACGGAGATGAAACCCACTTCGTTTTATAGATAAGACTGGAAGGAGGTATGAGTATGGCACACGAGTCTAGCTCGCGAGATACAGGTATACCATTTATACAGGAATCAGGCACTTCAGTACTGCCAAAATTTAACTTTGTACTGCGGGTGGAGGGAGCCATTAATGTTCCCTGCAAAGCCATTAAAAATCTCCGAAGAGAGAATGAGTTTGAATATATTCAAGAAGGTGGACTAAACGATTACGTCCATATGAAGAGGAAGCCTATTTCCAAGCCTTTTACCTTTCAGGTAGAGCGGTATGCAGGTATCGATATAGTAGATCCCCTGGCCCTGGGCACAGAGTTAACCTTGCCCTTGCTTCTTTTGGTTTATGACAGACCGGACATGGGAAATATGGGAGTAGATGCCCACAGATATTATGCTTTTACAGGCTGTACTGTGACAGCCAAGGACTATGGCGATCTAGATTCTGAGAATAGTGGCCTGGTGGTGGAAACTACAACCATCGCTTTTAGGGAGATGGTATGTATTGACAATCCAACCAGCACCATCGTTAATAATGATCGACTATAGTGATAACAGAATTTAGTAATAAGGGGAGACTGATTTATGCTAACCATGGGTGAACCAATACAATTAAAGACCGCAAAGCCCATGGGAACTTTGGGAGATGATTTTTCTGAGAGAATTTATGGAAATTACGAGATGCTTGGAAATACCAATGTTTCTCCCTCAGAGATGCTGCATTTTCTCTCAGCTCCTCCGGAGATGTATGTGGAAGAAGGAGGCATGGCTCCGCTGGTAAATCATATTTCTGCAACCAATAACCAGAATGTTACCATGCAGCTAATCAATAATGTGCTGAATAGAATTCTGGTTTCCGATACCTATGATATGACCTATCAGGATCGGGTTTTTGTGGAAAATATCTTAAAGAAGATTGGAATCACAGATGTACAGGAATTTATGAACCAGGTGCATCTGGTACAGCAGGACACCAAGAATACCAAAGAGCTTTTGACCCTGTATCAGTCAGGAGATGAGATTTTTAAAACCATTCGGGAATATCGAGTGGAGGAAAATCAGAGAAAGAATCAAGAGGGAACTTCGGATTCTAAAGAAGAAGAAACCAATATCTATTGGCTTCAGCAGGAAGTTTTAAACAGGCTCCAGACGGAGAACATTTATCAGGAAGTATCAAGGCTTGTATCTAACACTTATGGCAACTCTTCAAGAATTAGTCGTCAGGAGATGCAGTTAAGTGAGCAGACCATTAATGCAGATCATATGACGGTAAACCGCTTGCGAAACCAGACCTTCTTGCAGCAACAGAATTTGGTATATAACCGAATTAATACCTATGAGGCTGGAGACTCTGAGCTTACTTCAGAAACCTATGAGCAGACCGTAAGTAACTTGGTTCAGGCAGTCCTCCTTAATGCCATCCATCAAATTTATCACACAAGATATCAAGATCTCACTAGCCATGCATCCAGTTGGAAGTGGCTTACGGATGCCCTTCATGTAAATGCCGAAAATACCTTTCAGCGTTTTGAAAGTTATCACAACCGGCTGAATCTCACAAAACAAGAGAAAAATGAATATTATGAAACCTTACAGAATTTTGAAAGTCGTGAGATCACAGCTTTAAAACAACTGGTGGAGAATAAGGAAGAAGTACAGATTTCATCTCCACAGATTACTAATTTAGAAGAAAACCAGCTCCAATACCGGATAGAAGAGAATCTAACGGAGGAGAAGGAACACATAGAGAATACCTTAAATGAGATAGTAGACCAGCAGAATGAGGATCACAAACATGTCTTTAAGATTTCTGAAAAGAAAAAAGAAGAAGAAATCCTAAAGCAATTAGAGATTGTGAACCAGCAGAACATAGAGCGAATTGAAAAGCTCCGTGCCTATGAAAAAGAAAAACAGCCGGCCCAGGTAGGAAAGATCAACCGGGCAAAGGCAATGGAAGATGGTCTGCGAGCCCTGGAGAATCCTGAGGAAGTGGTGATGGAATATTTACAGACTACCACCGACCAGATGGAGACAGAGAGGATCGACAGAGAAAAGCTCACAGAGATTATGGGTGAGGACACCATTCGGATCTTCGAGACTTTAAAAGATTACCAGGAACACCCGGAGAATCACCCTAATATTACCAGCTCAGAGGGCCAGGCCATGAACTATCTGATGCAGGATATTTCAAAGGAACAGGAAGCAAGAAGAGAGTTAAACCGGGTGGAACAGGAACAATTGATCCACACCCATGTTCAGGAGGAAAGCTCCAAGGAAGTGCAGAAGGTCTTAAAAGAGACAGTCCGCTATCAGAAGGAAAACTCTCCTCTTTCAAGAAAGCAGACAGAAACCGTAAGACAGCAGGTGGAACTTTTCCACAAGCAGAATGAAACGGCCATT
The DNA here is from genome assembly GCA_963597615.1 of Bacteroidaceae bacterium. Taxonomy (GTDB): domain Bacteria; phylum Bacillota; class Clostridia; order Lachnospirales; family Lachnospiraceae; genus CAKRJP01. The sequence goes on along the minus strand of CAVBQS010000035.1, from coordinate 47,555 downwards.
AACGAAGAGATTTTGGAAGAGTTAGAAAATAGAAATCGAAGAACTACCCAGAGTGAGACCCGTACCAATGTAGAGCAAGTCCAGGAGAAAAATCGGGTGACACAGATTGTTACCAACAAGGTGAATGAATTGCGGGTAGAACAGGATCAGCAGATCGAGCGGATGGTGAGCCAGAATGTAAAGCAGCAGCTGGATCATTTGTCCAAGGAAGTCTTTAATAAGATCGAGAGGCGAATGGACTCTGAGAGACGCAGAAGAGGAATCTAAAAAAGTCTAGAAGAAAAAAACAGTAAAGGAGGTGGATGAGAACATGGAAATAGGAGTGACTAAAGCGACCCTTACTTTTAGCTCAAAGATAAGGAGTGGAGCCATTAACGTAGATGAACAGACAAAGAAAAAGACCTACGTAGATAAAATTACATGGAATCAGAACTTTAGTGACATAGATGGTAACATGTCAGGAAGCATTTTGAATGTTGGGGATAAAATCGCCAATGGAAAAAAGGTATCTTTAGAGAATCTGTCTGGAACTAGTGCAGACTTTCTTTATGGCGATGAAGCCGAAAAAACCTTGACCTTTCAGTTTAATCCATCTACCTTGCGAATATCTGGTTATGGAGGTGGTCTGACTACCATTGCAAGTTATAACCGAGACGATGGCGATGCGAGCAATGGAGACGAAAGCCGCATTAAATACGGCCCTATGCCTGCTAATATTTCCGTGGATTTTAAAGTGATTTTTGATGCGGAAACTAATACCGATGCCTTTATGATGGATCGATATAATGTGAATGCAACCAATCTTGTAAAACAGGGCATTGGCTTGGCTACCGGTGACAGCTGGCTAGGAGAGAATAATTATGTAAGGCAAATTGTGGAAGGATTTTTAGCAACCTTGCGTAATGCAAGGTATCGGAAGGTGACATTTACCTGGAATCATTTACAATATTCCGGTGATTTAAACTCTGTCCAGTGTCATTACACTATGTTTAATCCCAAGGGGGAACCAATTCGGGCAGAGGTTAGCCTGAGAATTTCTGCTACAGGACAGAAGGATGGAAATGGATATACCCGTATATGGAAAGAGCGGTATGAGGAACTGATAAAAGCAGTGGATGAAAAAGGGTCTTCCAGCCTGACAGGAAATTGGTTTGGAGACAGTAAGGCCTTTAACCCAATAAGTTGGTAAGGGAGTGAGATTTATGGCACTAGGAGATCTTTCAACAAAAAGAGTAGGAAATAGTGTATTTGATGTTGATAAGGCATATATTTTATTTCACAAAAAGCCGATTAGCAGTATATCTGATGAAGACGAGGCCGATAAAAAAAAATCAGGGAAGGAGACCCCGTACGATAAAGCGTTCAAGGCATTAGGATCAAACGTAGGAACTTGGGGGACCAAGCTGGCTAATATGTCCACCAGTGAGCGGATTGAAGCATTAAAAGAAAAAACAAATGATGAAGAGGGTTTCCTACCCATCAAGGTGCAGTACAATCCCAGTACCCTTCAATTTGTCAGCCGAGAAGGTCAATCCTATGACCGGTATTCTGGGGTAGGAGGCAGTGGAACCTTCCAGATTATGGATGTGCCTTATGAAGTGGTACTTAACATGGATCTGATATTTGATGAAACGGTCAATTCCAATGCCTTTGCCACCTACGATTCCTCCAATATTGGTTCCGTGTCAGGACTTGCGAAGGCTATAAAAACCGGAGCCCTTGGCAATAGTAACTCCAAAAGTAGCTTGACAGAAAATGCAGGAAGAAAATATTCTGTGCAGGCCATTTCCGAGCTTTTTGTAGCGGCCATTGCTCATCCCTACACCCGAATGGTTTGTGTAGTTTGGAACAAAACAGTTTTCTGGGGAGAGCTTATGGGAGCCACTGTGGAATATACCATGTTTAACCGGGAAGGAGACCCCATCCGTTCCAAGGTTCATGTGGAAATACGAAAAGATCAAAGATTTGATGCGGCTAGTGCAGCATCGGATTGGGAAAAGACGTATGATAATTTGTTTGAGGCGGCAAATAAACTGGCCCAGAAGTCAGTCTACAGCAGCACTAGTGTTACAGAAGGGACTTTAGGAAATCAGAGTAAATCTACCGTCCAGCAGGGCTCTAAATTTATCGCTTCTAATTTATTTCATATATAGATAATAAAGGGAAATTTATGGCAACTTTTAAATTTGATGATCTTAGAACTACATATGGCGGATTAGAGGAAGCTATTACCGTAATTAAAGTGGGTGGCAAGACTCTTGGTGATGGAAAGAAGGGATTTCCGATATCGGATCTTTATGTAGATCTCACCAGTGGCTATGAAGCTTCTATGGCGGAATTTTCCATCTACAATGTTTATGATAAGGCAAGTGCTAGCTTCAATATCACTGATAATCTGAAAAAATTTCTAACCATGGGAGCTAAGGTGGAAATTTCCACAGGCTATGGGACCCAAGCCAAGATCATATTCGTTGGAGCCATTATGCGGGTGGATTATCATCATGGTATGGATGATGTCCCCTACATTCGGGTAACTGCCATGGATGTAAAGGGCATTATGATGTCCAGTACTTATTCCAGACAGCTAAAGGCAAGTTGCTATTCCGGAGCGGTTCAGGAAATCTTGGAGAAGAGTGTTTATACTAACATGCAGTCTTCCGGTATTATTGAGGAAATTCGAGTGACTGATACCCCAGACAAGGAGGGCTCCGGATTAAGTGCAAAGGAAGATAGTTCCCTAGGAAGTGTAGGGTCTTTGTCAGGCGGAAGCACCAGTGGTTCTAGTAGCTCCGAGGTGACAGACCGCACCATTGAGATGGTGGCAGAAAGCGACTATGAATTTATCGTAAAGGCAGCCAAGCGCTATAATTATGAATTCTTTACCGAGTGCGGAAGTGTTTATTTCAGAAAGGCCAAGTCAGATACCGACACCAGACTTGTTGTGACTCCTGCTATGGGAATGTATAGTTTTGATGTTTCTTATGATGTGACAGGAGTGGCTAATCAGGTTACCGTAAGGGCGACTGACGCTTCCAAGGCCAAGCTAATACAGGCTGTTCAGAAGAATCAAAATAGCCTGCCTAGTAAAGCTAAGACCCTGATTAAGGGAAGCGAAAAGGTTTATATAGATGCCACAGCAAGCTCCAAGGAGGAGGCTCAGTACAGAGCCCAGTCTCTTATGGACCAGGTGGCCTACCGCTTTGGCTCCTTTGAATGTGAGATTCAGGGCTTGCCAGAGTATCTGCCGGGATATTTTATGGAGCTTTCCGGATTGGGAGAGGGAATTGATAATACCTTTTATATAAATCGGGTCATTCACCAGATGACAAAAGATGGAAAGTACTTAGTGAAGTTAGAAGGAAAAGCAGCTGGATTAAAGGAGTAATCATACATGGGTTTATATGATATTATGGATGAGATTGCCGCCAAGCAGGTGACCAAAACAGAAACCGGAGACAACCGGATGACGGGAGTTGTGATTGGAATTGTCCAGTCCAACTATGCCCAGGAAATGCCGGGCCGGGTTTGTGTGGAGATTCCGGTTAGGGACTCCTCTGCAAATGAATTAAAATGGGCCAGAGTGGCTATGCCTTACAGCGGCACCAAGTGGGGCTTTTATTTCCTGCCGGAGGTAGGAGACCAGGTCCTTGTGGCATTTGAAAATGGCAATATCGAGAAACCTTATATTATCGGTTGTATTCCAAAGGACAGCAATAAATTCTTGACCGGGTCTGTGAAAGAGAAAAACGACAGCAAGCGCATTGTTACAAAAAATGGAAATACCATAGAATTTGCAGATGTGCCGGACAAGGATGGAGAAGAGGATAAGATTTTAATTCATACTTCCAATAAGACCCACAACCTGACCTTGGATAACGAGAAGGGTCTTATGAGTCTTAGCGATAAAGAAGGAAAGAATCTGATAGAGATTAAGACTGCTGATGGAAATGGAAAGATCAATGTAAAGACCGAGCAAAAAATGACCATTAATGTGGGAGATTCCATTGAGTTAATCTTAAACGGGGAAACTGGAACCATCAGCGTGAAATGCAATAAGCTGAAGGTGGAGGCAGACCAAAGTGCCAAGCTAGAGACTAACGGTAAGTTTGGTCTCAGCGGAGGAAATGTGGCGGTGGATGCCTCAGCGTCCTTTAAGGTTAGCAGCAGTGGAATCAGCAGTATCGGTGGTTCGCCGGTGAAAATCGGCTAGTAGGGAGGAAGATACATGAGAGAAAATACATTTTTAGGGAGAGGAATGAAATTCCCGCCTCAGATCAATCCTGCTACCGGGCGATTTGTTACATCGGAGAATGAGCAGAGCGTGAAGGAAAGCATTTACCTGATCCTAATGACCCAGAAGACAGAGCGTTTTATGCGACGGGACTTTGGAAGCAGAGCTTCTAGCTACGTGTTTGGAGAGACAGATCTTACCATGCTGAATCTTATGGCCGGTCAGCTTCGGTCAGACATTCTTAGCAATGAACCTAGAGTGGCCAGTGTAGATGTTAAATTAGACTACAATAGTAAACCAGGATGTCTGTTTGTAAATATTGCATGTCAGATCAGGGGAAGAAATGTAACAGAGAATATGGTATTCCCGTTCTATCTTGGAGAAGCGCCGAAGGAAGAGGAAACAGAGTATGAAGCAGTGGAAGACGATAACATCCAGTGATTATATAATTGACAATCGAAAAAGAAAAGAGATTCTAAATAAGATCAAGAGTCTGGCAAAGTCCTACACTCCGGAGTGGCAGTTTAATGAGGAAGACCCGGATATCGGTTCTGTCATCGCCCTGCTTTTTGCAGACCAGATGCAGGACAATGTAAGACGCTACAATACCACCTTAGAGAGAGATTATGTAGAACTTGTGAATATGTTGGGAATTTCTCCCAAGGCTGCCTACCCGGCCCACAGTATTGTTCAGATGAATATGATTCCGGACACCCTTCCCGGTCAGAAGATTAAGAAGGGCACCAAGCTTCTTGGAGGCATGGATGAGGAAAAGCCTATTATATTCGAGACTGCCCATGGTATTTATATAACAGAAGCAAAGCTTACCACTATGTTTATGGCTTCCGGTCTTACAGGCAAGGTAATTCCATTAAAGGGGTCTTTCCCTAAGGTAGAATTTATTTCCAAGGATATGGAAGTAGTGGTAGATGATGAGGATAGCAAGCAGGTGATGGAACTAGCTCCTGAAACAGAGGAGATGGATACTGCCTTAACAACAGAACTTCCAGAGCTTTCTGAAGCTGAGGAGGATGTGGAAGGGCAGGACTTCCAGGAATTTTCCATGTTTGATTTTTCGGGAGAGGGCTATGGAAAAACAGGACTTGTTATGTACCACACCCATCTTTTTGATGAAATCGAAAATGATATCTGGATGGATCTTTCCGGAGCCTTTGGCTTAGTAAATGGGATCCTAAAAGGGGATTACAGCCTCTATTACTACGGAGAAAATGGTTTTGAGAAGATTACTGATCTTCGGGGAGAAAAGGGAAGATACCTGGTATTTCGAAAATCCAAGGCCTGCAAAAAAGTCCGCCTTGGAAATGAGGAGTATTCGGCCCTCCTTCTAAAGCCGGAGAAGGTGGTGGAGAAGAATGTTACTGTCTCTGATATTCGTTTTTCTTCTTCCGGAAAGCCGGCCTCTCCTGACTATGTGATGGATAGCTTTTCGGAACTGGATGTTCATAAATTTTATCCATTTGGAAAGCGCTTATCCCTGTTTTCTGATTTATTTATTGGTCATAGTTATTTTTCAAACCCAGGGGCTTTTGTTAGCATAGATTTTGACCTGGAATTTGAAAAGCATCTAGCATCTCTTCCAGAGGCCAAGGAAGAGGATGTTTTAAAGATTATTAAGAAAAAGCCAAAGCGAGATGTAGTAGGTGCTGTTGCGGAAGTTTACGCAGACGAGATTACCATTGAGTACTACAACGGCCTAGGTTGGAAGAAGCTTCCGGTGAATCGTCCGGTGGCAAATTTGTTCCAGGATGATACAGCAGGACATTGTAAACTGGAATTTCAGTGTCCAAGGGACTGGAGATCTACTGATACCGGCGGATACCAGGGCCTTAGCATTCGAATTCAGCTGATTCGGTCTGACAACTGTTATTTCCAGCCGGGACTTCACCACTGTCCGGTGATTAAGAATCTAAAGGTAGCATATAGCTACGAAAAACAGTATGAGCGGCCAGACCGCCTTATTAGTTTCCAGGGCAATAAGCGCTGGGATATTACCAATCGATTGGCGGAGGATGAGATCTGTCCGATTTTACTTAGGAGCAATTACAATGATACAGCCCTGTATCTGGGATTTGATAAGAAAATGTTAGACGGCCCTGTGGGACTTATGTTTAAACTGGGAGAGCTAGAGAGAGAATCCTTAGGAAAATTAATTTTCCAGTATTCTACCAGGGATGGATTTTCAAGATTAAAATTAACGGATCGTACTGATGGGTTAAACCACACAGGAATGATTCTCTTTATGCCGCCTTCTGATATGGCTAAGAAAACTTTAGAGGGAAAAGAGGCTTACTGGATCAAGATTATTGACGAGGATGCATATCTCGAGAAAAACCCAATCCGCAGACCTCTTGTCCAGGAGATTGCTTTAAATGCAGTGGAAGTGGACAATATTGAGACCATGGACGAGGAAGAGTATTACATCGATGCCTTCCAGCCGGACATGAGCTTTCCTCTGACAGCCAGCAATATTTTGCGGGTGGATGTGTGGGTCAATGAAAAGACGGAATATTCTGTCAGTGAGATGAAGCGACTTTTAATCGAGGAGCCGGGAGAGACTTACGCAGAATATGATATCCGTGGTGGGATCCGTGACTTTTATGTCAAGTGGAAGGAAGTAGATAACTTCGACAATTCTGAGAGTGGAGACCGTCATTATGTGATCGATCGTATCAATAACCGAATCCATTTTGGTGATGGAGTCAATGTAAGAATTCCAAAGAATACCGCAGGAGCTGCCTTTAAGACAGTGGTTCGCTGTTGCGATGGAAGCAAGGCCAATGTTATGGTGGATGAGGTAGACGAGTCCTTGAGCAATCTTCAGTTTGTGGAGGAGATTCACAATCCAATCAGAGCCTACGGCGGTATGGATATGGAGACTATGGAGGAGGCCTTAAGAAGAGGTACTACGGTACTCAATACCCGTCGGAGACTGATTTCCACAGTGGATTACGAGAGAGAAGTTTTGGACTATGCCCACAATGTTTCTCAGGTGAAAGTAGTTGTAGGCAATAAAAAGGACGGAAGTTTTGACCCTGAAGCTGTAAGTGTCGTAATATTAATGGAAGACTATAAAGACGGCAGGTTCTCTTTTGTAAATATCAGGAGACGCTTGAAGGAACATTTGCTAGACCACTGTGAGCTTACCATAAATCCTGCCAAGTTAGAGGTTGTGGAGCCCCTGTTTGTGGAAGTATCTGTGGAAGCCTGGATCAAGGTGGTAAATCAGGATGATAGCTTTGAAATCCAGCAGGGCATTATAGAGATGCTTAAGGATTACTTAGATCCTGTAAAGAATAACAATTGGGAAATCGGCCAGGATGTGGTGGAAAGCCAGATCGAGCTGAGATTAAATATGGAGAAGGGAAGTGCCCTGATCCGTAAAATGATGATCATCTGTCAGTATCGAGATGAGGATGGCCTTCATGAGACAGAGCTTAGCGCTCTTAGGGGAAATCCTTATACCATCGTTACCAGTGGAGAACACAAGATTCATTTTGAATAAAAAGGGAGTAATATATGCTGAATCCAAGAAGCATGCCATTGAAATCATATGATGAATTAATGGAAGAAAATCTGAATAAGATTCCAATCTATACCAGTGAGTGGACTAATTTCAATCCGGCGGATCCTGGAATTACCACTTTAGAGAATCTTTCTGCCCTTCAGATTCTGCAGCAAACCCAGATTGATGAGGTAACACCGTCGGTCAGAGCGAAGCTTCTAGAGATGATGGGTTACACCCCAAAAAGGGGAAAAAATGCAGAAATTTATCTGGAGCCTAGAGGAATCAAAGAATCCTTTGATATTCCGGCAGATCAGAGATTTTTGGTGGGGGACATCAGCTTTGAGACCAGCCTTCCCCGCCATATTACAGCCAGTCATATGGTGGGACTATATCGGGAGACTGAAAAAGGCATTAAAAATATCAGCTATATTTTAGAAGAGGATGTCACTTTACAGGCAAAAGTATTTGGGAAGATTCCGCAGGAGGGATCTGCCCTTTACTTCGTTATGGACAAACCTTTAGGAGAGGGTGAATATGGAACTATTTATGTAGATATTTCCAGTCACTGTGTCAGAAATCCTTTCCAAAGGGACAGAGACCTTACTTTCGCCTCTATTCAGTGGGAGTGTTACACAGAAGAAGGATTTGTTCCACTGGAAGTAAAGGATGAAACCCATGGATTTATCCAAAGCGGATATATAAGATTTAGACAGCCAGGTAAGGTGGCCGCTCGTTATGAAAAGGGAGCGATTTCTGGATATGTTTACCGGGGAACCCTTAAGGAAAACCAGTATGATGTGGTTCCTGTTATGACCTATATGTCAGGCTTTTTATTTCCGGTTTACCAGAAGGAAACTATGATCATTGCCCATTCCTTCCAGAGCCCTTCTTCGGTAGTCTTAAATAGTGCTATGTTGGAAAATGGTTATATTAAGGTTTATGGCAAAGAGCAAAAGGGTACCTCCTACATGGAATATCAGGAAAGTATGGGAGGAGAAGAAACAGGTCGCTTCTACCGCAAGAAACGATTGGGAGTAGGCCGTTATGCCTTTGAATTTGACAAAGAGGCCTTTGGATATGCTCCAGGTCGTGTAAAAAATGCTGTAAAAGTGGTAATATATAACGAGGAGATGATGCGCCAATACTTCCTTGGAGAGATTGGAGGCTACGACAATCAAGAGTTTAATCTTCCTAAGGAACATATAGTGAATGCCACCTTCTCTGTGATTGCAGAAAGAGAACTCCCTAATGGAGAAAAGACTTATGATTTCTTGAAACCGGGGCGAGGTGGAACCAGAGAGATGAGCTACTCTCTCTATGAGAGCAGTGGAAGAATCAAAATTGCCAACCCGGGTTCCTATGTTGGAGCAAAATTGTACCTTGGTTCTTTGGCAGTGACCTTAGGACCAGACGGAAATGTCCGCCAGGGAAATCGATTCTTCCCGGTAAATTTGGAGAATAAGCAGGCCATTCAGTTTGTAAATCCGGCGGTAGGTACGGGAGGCTGCTTTAAGGAAACACTTGAGGAAGTGAGAAAGCGTTTTATCAAGGATATTAATACTCCAGAGACTGCCACAACTCCGGCAGATTATGAGAGCTTGATTAAGCGGACGCCGGGGCTCTGTATCCGAAAGGTAAGAGCCTGGATGGATTATGCAAGAAATGAAGTTCAGGCGGTGGTCCTTCCGGACAATGAGGAGACTTATCCAAAGCTATCAGAAAAATACCGCTTGGAAATCGAAAGCTGGTTGGAGGAGCGGAGACTTCTTTGTACCAGGCTTCGGGTGCGTCAGCCAGTATATACGGCGGTATTTACCAATGGAACCATCTATGTGAAGCCTCATTACGAAGGATGCAGGCAGCAGATTCAGGAAGTAATCAGACGGAATTTAGATTACATTAATGGCAATCAGCAGTTTGGACAAACCCTTCGATTTGACAGGCTTTTCCATGAGATCGAGAGCTTAGACTGCGTATCCTACATTTATGAATTAAGCGTAAATCCACAGAATGCAACCTATGCCATGATGGATGGAACGGATATCGTTCCTGTAGAAAATTGTTTGTTGTACCCAGGAAGTATGAAACTTGACATTTTGCCGCTTCCAAATAGAGAGAAATAGTTAGGTAACAAAAGGGAGGTTTAGTATATGGCCGGAGTGGTTTTTTCCATTAAGAAAGGACAACTTAAAAGCGCATTATATAAGAGAATGTCTTATAAGGAGGATGGAAGTATCACCTGTGAGGAAGAGGGTGGGGTCCATTACTTTATTCTCCCTGCTTTAGATAGCGGTATGGAGAATTGCCCTTGGGGACGTTTGAAATTTTTCATGGAGCTGCCGGAAAATAGCGTATGTTACCTTTACGCGGCAGCTTGCAATCAGGAGGGGGACAGAGATTATCTTATGGACCCATCTGTGGAATTAATCGATAAAAAAAGGTACTTAAGTAATCTGGGATGTCTTCGTTTTATTAACAAGCCAGACGTGCTGCTCTATGAGATTGAGGGGAGGTATCTGTGGCTGGCAGTAGAAGTCATCGGCAAGGGCGCCACTTTATCCGATATGGAGATACAGGTTCCGGGAGATAATTTTATGGATGTATTCCCGGAAGTATATAGAGAAAAAAATAGTTTCTTCCATAGATATCTTTCCATTTTTTCCAGCATTTACAATGATTTTCAGGGAAATCTGGACCAGAGAGAAAAGATGCTGGATATGGAAAATGCACCGAAAAATTTGCTGGTGCTCTTCCTAAAGTGGATGGGAATCGATGTGGATGGCGGATTCTTGGAGGAGGAAGATCTTAGAGCTCTTATTAGAGAATCTGGAGAATTAATTAAATATAAGGGAACCAAAAGAAGCATTGAGAAGCTCTGCGAATTATTTGTAGGGGAGAAGCCTACCATTTTGGAGAGGGGCCTGATGCAAAAGTATATTCGAAATAGCGAGCAGGAGCTTTACGACAGCCTTTATGGAGACAGTCCTTACGATGTGACTTTGGTGATGAACAATGTTGTAGAGGAACATAAAAAGGAGCAGCTGTTGCATTTGCTTCGGCAGTTTAAGCCTATCCGCTGTAAGCTGCATATTCTCTTCCTAAAGAAGAGGGGAGTTTTGGATGAGCATACTTACTTGGATATGAATGCAGTTACCTTTACTCAGGAGACTGGACAGATGGATGTTTCCACCTTATTAGATGGAGCTATTGTTCTTGAATAGACAGACTATAAATATTTAAAAAGGGAGAATGACAGGATGAATATCATTTCAACAGATTGCGGCACCCATATTCGCCTCATGGTGGAAGGGCGGGTGGATACTAACACAAGCCCACAGTTCCAGCAGGCTATATTGAATGCCTTTCAAAAGAAAAATGACGTAGTGATAGATTTTTTAAATGTTCCGGCAATTTCCAGTGCAGGCCTTAGAGCCTTGTTAATTGGCCAGAAGACAGCAACCTCCAAGAGGGGAAGCATGAAGCTTACCAACGTGGGAGATGTGGTGAAAAATGTCCTGGATATGTCAGGATTTAGTTCGATTCTTACAGTGGAGTAGAAAAGTTAAAGTATGATTTATTTTGAGAAAGTGACGAAGGCATATAAAGAGGATGAAGAGCCGGTATTAAAGAATGCAACTTTTCATATTCGTCCTAGGGAGATGTGCTTTCTAACGGGAGTCAGTGGAGCTGGAAAAACCACAGTATTAAGGCTTTTGCTTAAGGAAATCCAAGCGGATCAGGGACTGATCCGGGTAAATGGAACAGATATTAGCAAAATCAGTGCAAAAAGGATTCCGGCCTACAGAAGAAGGCTTGGAATTGTATTTCAGGACTATAAGCTGATTCAGGACCGTACTGTATATGAGAATATTGCCTTGGCAAAGATTGTAGCAGGAGCCCCTGACAGGGAAGTACGCCATCAGGTAGCTATGGCACTTCGCATGGTAGGTCTGGAGGATAAACACAGAAGATATCCCCAGCAATTATCCGGTGGAGAGCAGCAGAGAGTAGGAATCGCCAGAGCCATTGTAAATAATCCTTATGTGATTATTGCAGATGAGCCTACCGGAAACCTAGATCCTACTAACGCAAGAGAGATCATGCTTTTATTGGAACGTATTAACAAAACTCTTGGAGTAACAGTTTTGATAGCAACCCATGACGCAGATGCCATCAAGGACTTGCATCATCGAAACTTAATAATAGAAGAGGGTAAAATAGTCGAAGGAGATATGTTATGGAGAGAAAGTGGGTTGTAAAGACCAAGAGAAGTCTCGAGATTGAGGCTCAAAAATCTCTTTTAGAACCACTGCTAGACGTGATAACCAGAGACCTTGCAGATGGAAATTGCCCCCAGGATAAGATCGAATTAATCCGAATTTGTGCCGAGGAGGTTTTTATAAACATTGCAAGTTATGCCTATCCGGAACAAGATGGATTGGTGAATATCGAAGAAGAAGTGGGAGACAATAAGATAGAAGTAGTATTTAAAGACGAAGGCATTGCCTATGACCCCTTAGAGAAGGCGGATCCCGATGTGAGCGCCCCTCTTTCTGAGCGGGAAATCGGAGGCCTGGGAATCTTTATGGTAAAGCAGATGGCAGATGAATTAAAGTACACTTATGAGAACCATAAAAACTGCCTCTATATGAAATGTTCCTGGTAGAACCGATGGTAGGTTAAAAGGGTAAATTAAGAAGGGAAAGACTTAATGAATTACAACAGAAAGTTTCGGGAAGAACTGAGAGATAAGCCATTTGAGAGTTATGATGAATATATGGATTATATTTTCGCCTGCGTAAACTTTCGATTGTCCGACTACATTGAAGGCCTGATGAGTAAGTATGATGCAGGTCAGGGAAATTACAAGAATGTAATGTACCCTGATATTGAGATTGCCCATGATCTTTGTAATGATCGAATGATGCAATTTATGCATGATGGCACGGAAGATGAAGAGGATAATGGGACAGACCAGGAGGAAGAAAATATTCCGGACATTGAGCGAGAACTCAATGATCTTCTTTACGCCTTCAGCATGGATGATGAGGAGGAAGAGGACGAGGAGGACGCAGAGGAGGAACAGCGAAGAGCGGCCTTAAAGATCCCAATCGAGGAGATGATGGACTTTATTGATTCCAGAATCGCTGTAACAGATGTGGATTCTTTGAATCTTCCATTCTATAGCCTCTGTAAAAAATTAGGTTTTGGCCACTTTACCACCTTTGCTCTGGCAAGTGCCATCCTTTCTTCTACACAGACTAGTTACGCATCGGTTTATCAGATTGTAAATGAAAATGGTAATTTCACCGCCCCTACGATTGAATCTACGGGACGGTTATATTTCGGTAAGGACTTCTCTATTACCACAGCTTATGGAGAGATGTCTGTGTGTTTGGAAAAGCTCCAACCTATTATGGACCTTAGAATCAACACCAACATGCCCTTTTCCACCATTTTGACACCGGATAAGCGATTAATCGATTTCTTATTCGGTAATAATCCCTTGCGACTGGACAGCAATTACAGTCGATTTTTCCAGATGCTGACAGACGGCAAGGAATTAAATCCTATTATGGCCAATACCACACAGCTGGAGGCTATGAACATTTCCTATGAACAGGGGGTTCGTATTTTCAGCTGGATGGGAGACGAGGGAAGTGGACGAAGATTCTTTATTCGTCAGTTCTGTAAAGACAAGGGCATCAATGCCATTACCATTAACTGTAAAAAATTATTCATCTATGATTACAGCTTTGTTGAGAAGGCTCTTTGGGCTGTCAATAGAGAGTGTATTTTCACAGACTCCTGTTGCTGCTTGAGTGAGCTGGATTTCCGTGAGGACGAAAAAGAAAAATATATCGGATACATGGATCTGGCTGTTTCAAAGCTTCGGGAATATGATATTTTGATTTTCCTTATGAGTAGGGAGAAGCTTCCTCTAAAATCCGTTACCGATCTTGATTTTACGGAGCTTGAGCTTCCAACTCCAACCACCCAGGAGAGGGAGGAGTGTTGGAGATATTTTGCCCAGGATTATTCCCTGGCGGAGGAAGTTGACCTCCTTGAGATGGCCACCAAATTCCTCTTTACCCCAGGTAAGATTAAATCTGCCCTCTATCAGGCCAAGAGTTTCTCTATTATGAATCATGAGATCTTGATTTCCAGAGCCAAGCTTTTTGAGGGCTGCAACAATCAGATGAGTTCGGAGCTGACCCAGAAGGCTACTAAGGTTAAGGCAAATTTCGGTTTTGAAGATATCGTAATGAACCAGAATCAGAGGGAGACCCTCCAGCATGCCATTGACCAGATGAACTTTAAGAAACGAGTTTACGATAACTGGAATTATACCAAGAAATATCCATATGGCCGTGGACTTTCTATTCTTTTGTTCGGAGCCCCTGGTACCGGTAAGTCCATGTGTGCCCAGGTTATTGCCCATGAGCTGAATCTGGAGCTTTACCGAGTAGACTTATCAAAGGTTATTGATAAGTACGTAGGTGAAACTGAGAAATCTATTTCCATGATTTTCAGGGAGGCTAAAAAGTGTAACGTAGTTCTTTTCTTCGATGAGTGTGATACCTTGTTTGCAAAGCGTTCCGACGATGGAGGAAGTAACCAGGCATCCAACAACAACAAAACAGCCCTCCTTTTGCAGGAGGTAGAGGCCTACGACGGCGTATCTGTACTGGCTACCAACTACAAGCACAACATTGACCCGGCCTTCTTTAGACGTATGAAATACATCGTAGAATTTCAGTTCCCGGATCCTGATACCCGTGAGATGCTGTGGAGAACTACTATTCCAAAGGGAACTCCAATGGGAGACGATGTGGACATAAGGTTCCTAGCAGAACGTTTCGAGTTCGTAGGTGGTAATATTAAGAACTGTATCTTAAATGCAGCCTTTTTGGCAGCTGCGGATGGAGAGGGAGATAAGGTATATATGAGACATTATCTTCAGGCTATTAAGTATGAGTTCGTAAAGACAGGAAAAGTATTTACCAAGGCAGACTTCGAACCTTACGCTTATATGGTAGGCTTAGGAGAGCAAGAAGACGAGTGGTTATAGGAGCATAAAGCCTATGGAATACATAATGCTAAATAAATCCCAGACAGAGGAGCTTTCAGATTTTCTGCCTGAAGACATCCAAAAAAAATTAAAAGATGGAAATGCCTGTGTTATTGGAGGAGCCCAGAACGAGATTCTGGTATGCATAGGAGTTTTTGCCTTTGATGAGTTTTCGGAAAATAACGGAGAGTGCCTCTACATTTATACCAATCCTGACAACAGAAATCAGGGCTATGCCACGGGTCTGATTCTCTATGCAGAGGACTTATTTATGCAAAAGGGATTAAGGCGGATGTGCTTTAATCTTACAGCCAGGGGCGAAAACCTTGAGGGCTGGAGCAGGTTCTTGTCGGAGATTGGATATTTACCGGTGGATTTAGACTGGCAGATTTTTCAGTATGATTTGTCTGCCATTGAAGAAAATCCCCAGGTTCAACGATTTACAGGAAAAGAATTTTCTTTCCATAACCTGGACCGGAGACAGATTTCCTATATGCTCCACGAGGATAGGAATCTTCCTGGAAAGATTAAGGATATTATTCGAAGAGAAGCAGATTGGGATAAGAGCCTTTTCTACCCTGTGCAGGGACATCTGGCAGCAGGTGTTATGATTCGGGACAATGGGGAGGAAGATCTGTCCATTCATGCTCTCTATATCAGTTCCCATTTAAAGAACAGAAGTATTCTCTTGGTAATGCTTGCCAGGGCAGTAGATATTTTGGGGAGTACCAAAAATTACAAGGCCAAGGTATATTTTTATGTAGAGAAGAAAAATCAGGCAGAGGCCTATGAGAAACTTTTTGGCCCCCCAAGGGAGAGCTACCAGGTACGGCGGCTTGAAAAGATTTTATAGAATTGATTTTGCAAAGAATTTGATATAGACAAGAAGGGAGGATACTTCATGGATGACGAAATGGATTTGATGATACAAAGGAAAAGTTTTGTATTGGAGACCGGAAAGCAGGAATATGATACCAAGGAAGATAAGGCTTTTTTCTATGAGGAAGAAGAGCAAAAAAAGAGTTTTCGCCAGATGCTGATGGAGGAAACAAATGCCCAGGAGATATCCGGCCTTTCATTAACTGCCCTTGCCAATAATGTGAAACAAAGCTTCAGGGAATTTGAAATTCCAATGCAAAAGGGACGTATATTTATGGGCCGTTACGTGGCAGAAAGTTAACTTGGAAGAGATATTTAAGCCAAGAAGGAGTTATACAAGATGAAGAATATTATTTTAATCGGCATGCCGGCAGTAGGAAAAAGCACCGTTGGAGTGGTAGTGGCGAAACGATTGGGTTATAAATTTATAGATGCAGACCTCTTAATCCAGGAGCAGGAAGGAAAGCTGTTAAGAGAGATTATTGCAGAGAAGGGAATTGATGGATTCTTAGAAGTAGAGGACCGGGTCAATGCAGGAGTTAATGTGTCCCAGGCAGTGATTTCCCCGGGAGGAAGCGTGGTATATTGCGAGAATGCCATGAAACACTATCAGGAAATAGGAACCATCGTCTATTTACAGGCATCTTATAACACCATCAGCCGAAGACTCAAGAATGCAAAGAAGAGAGGCGTGGTGCTAAGAGATGGCCAGACTTTAAAGGATCTATATGATGAAAGAGTGAAGCTCTTTGAAAAATATGCACAGGTTACCGTGTGTGAAGATGGATTGGAAATTGAGGAAACCATAGAAAAAGTGCTGAATACCTTGGAAAAGCTGTAGGGAAAAATTCATAACCTATAAAATTACTAGGTATATCTTCGTGAAAATGTTACAAAAATCTTACGGGATTGTAAAAAAAATTTACAAGACTTATTTTTGTGGTATAATATTAGGTGCGCAAACCGTAAGGGAGCCAATAAGAGGGTATAGTATAACTAATAGTTACGAGGTAGATTATGGATCAGTACATTATAAAAGGTGGCACTCCGCTGGTTGGAGAGGTTGAAATTGGTGGAGCCAAGAATGCAGCACTGGGATTGCTGGCAGCAGCGATTATGACAGATGAGACTGTTATGATCGATAACCTTCCAGATGTTAATGACATTAATGTTTTGTTAGATGCCATTGCAGGAATGGGAGCACAGGTAAGTCGCATTGACCGCCACACAGTTAAGATTTGTGGAAAGACCATTCAGAATTTAGATATTGAGTATGACTATATTAAGAAGATACGAGCTTCTTATTATTTATTGGGAGCTATGCTTGGCAAGTATAAGCATGCAGAAGTAGCTCTTCCCGGTGGATGTAACATCGGAAGCCGTCCCATCGATCAGCATTTGAAGGGATTTAGAGCCTTAGGAGCTGACGTGGATATTGAGCACGGCAAGATTATCGCTGATGCAGATCGCTTGGTAGGTAAGCATATTTACTTTGATGTGGTTACAGTAGGAGCCACCATTAATGTTATGATGGCAGCGGTTATGGCAGAGGGGCTTACCATTCTTGAGAATGTAGCTAAGGAGCCCCACGTAGTAGACGTAGCCAACTTCCTTAACAGCATGGGAGCCAATATCCGTGGTGCAGGAACTGACGTTATTAAGATTCGTGGTGTGGAGAAGCTTCACGGCACAGAGTATTCAGTAATTCCAGACCAGATCGAGGCAGGAACCTTTATGTTTGCGGCAGCAGCAACTAAGGGAGATGTTACGGTTCTCAATGTAATTCCAAAGCATTTGGAGGCAACAGTTGCAAAGCTTGTGGAGATTGGATGTGAAGTAGAAGAATTTGATGATGCAGTAAGAGTGGTTTCCAAGGGAAATCTTACCAGCACTCATGTAAAGACCCTTCCATATCCTGGTTATCCTACCGATATGCAGCCACAGATTGGCGTAACCTTGGCACTTTGCAAGGGTACCAGCGTTATTACAGAGAGTATTTTCGAGAATCGTTTTAAATACTTAGATGAGCTTTCCCGTATGGGAGCCAATGTAAAGATTGAAGGCAATTCCGCTACCATTACAGGAGTGGAGAAGCTTTCAGGGGCCAGAGTCAGTGCTCCGGACCTTCGTGCAGGAGCAGCCCTGTGTATTGCAGGACTGGCTACCGATGGAATTACCATCGTAGATGATATCGTATATATCCAGAGAGGATATGAGCGCTTCGAGGAGAAACTTCGTGGCCTTGGCGGTATGATCGAGAAAGTGTCCACAGAGAAGGACATTATGAAATTTAAACTGAAAGTCAGCTAACATTTACATACAATTATATATAGAAGCTTTCTCTTATTCAGAGCAGTGGAGATACAAAGGATCTAAGAAGCTGCGGCAACCCCCAGATGGGAAGGTGCCAACCTGAGCGAGTGATCGAACAATAAGAGGATTGATTTATGATAGTTATAAAACAGTCCGTCTATTGGGCTGTTTTTTGCTTTATATACAAAAGGAGGATACAACAATGGAAAAAAGATTATTTACTTCAGAGTCTGTTACTGAAGGACATCCGGACAAAATGTGCGATCAGATTTCTGACGCGATTTTAGATGCTCTGTTAGAGCAGGACCCTATGAGCCGTGTAGCTTGTGAGACTGCTACAACTACAGGAATGGTATTGGTTATGGGAGAGATTACCACCAATGCTTACGTGGATATTCAGAAAATCGTACGGGAAACCGTAAAAGAGATTGGATATACCAGAGGAAAATATGGATTTGACGCAGAGACTTGTGGGGTAATCACAGCCATCGATGAGCAGTCACAGGATATTGCCCTGGGTGTAGATAAGGCCTTGGAGGCGAAGGAAAATACCATGTCTGATGCTGATATTGATGCCATTGGTGCTGGAGATCAGGGTATGATGTTTGGTTATGCTTCTGATGAGACCCCAGAACTTATGCCTTACCCAATCTCTTTGGCTCACAAGCTTGCTAGAAAGCTTACAGAAGTAAGAAAGAATGGAACCCTAGACTACTTAAGACCTGATGGGAAAACCCAGGTAACAGTGGAATATGATGAGAATGGTGTTCCTTTCCGTTTGGATGCAGTGGTACTTTCTACCCAGCATGATCCAGAAGTAAGTCAGGAGCAGATCCATGCGGATGTTAAGAAATATATTTTCGATACCACAATTCCAGAGGGAATGGTAGATGAGAATACAAAATTCTTTATTAATCCTACTGGTCGTTTCGTAATCGGAGGGCCTCACGGAGACAGTGGACTTACCGGACGTAAGATTATCGTAGATACCTACGGTGGAATGGCTCGTCACGGTGGTGGTGCCTTTTCTGGAAAGGACTGCACAAAGGTAGACCGTTCTGCAGCTTATGCAGCTCGTTATGTGGCAAAGAACATTGTGGCAGCAGGTCTTGCAAAGAAATGTGAGGTTCAGTTATCTTACGCCATCGGTGTGGCACATCCAACCTCTATTTTCGTAGATACCTTTGAGACCGGGCTTCTTAGCGATGAGAAGCTGGTGGAAGTAATTCGCGAAAACTTTGATCTTCGTCCAGCTGGAATCATTAAGATGTTAGATCTTAGAAGACCAATCTACAAGCAGACAGCAGCTTATGGACATTTTGGACGTACAGATGTAGACCTTCCATGGGAGAAGCTTGATAAGGTAGAGGATTTGAAGAAATATCTCTAGGCTGATTTATAAAATTTTTAGAAATGTTTATGGGTGCTTCCTGTGAAGCACCCATTTTATTTGTTATAATCCTATTAACTGTGAAAGTTATATATCATATAGTAAAGTAATCACATGAGGAGGTTTTCATGAAATTTAAGACGCGATTAATCACGTCCTTTTTGATTGTTATCTTGATACCGGTGATCCTCAGTGTCAGTTTGGTAGTTCTTATAGGAAAATATCAGATTAGCAGTATAGAGAAAACTTACGGAATTACAGGGGCTACAGTAGACAGTCTTTCCAATTCTGTACAGGTCTTATCAAGACTTACGGAATCTTCCTTTAAAGAGCTAGAGGAGCAGGTGGAGAAGAATACCAAGAAAATGGAGGATGCCACCTATTTAAGCGAGATTAATGAGGAACTTAATAACCGCAGGTCCTATTTATTAGTCCGAAAAGACGATACCATTGTATATCTTGGAACAGATAGTGGGGAGATTGGGAACCTGGTATCCATGCTTCCGGCCTACGGTGAAAGTATAGCAAACAAGGACAGTGAAGTATATTTAGGAGGCGATGCCCAGGTACTGGTACGGCAGATTGATTTTACCTACCAGGATGACAGCCAGGGAAGCGCCTTTATTATTACCAGTGTGCAAAGCATGATTCCAGAGGCAAAGCAGTTTATGATCGATATTGTAATCTGCGTAGTGCTGGTGCTGATTCTTACAGCAGGTCTTCTTATTTTTTGGATCAATCGAGGGGTTATGATTCCAATTAATAAAATGCGATTGGCAGCCAAGAATATTAAGGAAGGAAATTTAGACTTTGAAATAAAACCAGATGCAGATGACCAGCTAGGAGGTCTTTGCCAGGACCTGGAGGAGATGCGGCTTCGTTTAAAGGCCACTGCAGAGGAAAAACTTCGAAATGACCAGGAAAGTAAGGAGCTTATTAGCAACATTTCCCATGATCTAAAAACCCCGGTAACCACCATTAAGGGATATGCCGAAGGGATTATGGACGGAGTGGCAGATACGCCGGAGAAGATGGACCGGTATGTAAGAACTATTTATAATAAGGCTAATGAGATGAATACCCTTATTAATGAGCTTACTCTGTATTCAAAGATTGACACCAACCGTATTCCCTATAATTTTAATACGGTATCAGCCCTCAGTTATTTTGATGACTGTGCAGAGGATCTTTCTTTGGAGCTTAAGAATAAGAAATTTGATTTTGGATATTATAACTACGTGGATTCCGATGTGAAGATTATTGCAGATCCTGAGCAGATTAGCAGGGTCATTCACAACATTGTCAATAACTCTGTAAAATATATGGATAAAGAGTATGGCCGCATTAACCTTAGGGTGAAGGATGTAGGAGACTTTGTCCAGGTAGAGTTAGAAGACAATGGAAAGGGCATAGATGCCAAAGACCTGCCAAATATTTTTGACCGGTTCTATCGAACCGACGCTTCCAGAAATTCTTCCAAAGGGGGAAGCGGAATTGGTTTATCTATTGTAAAGAAAATTGTGGAAGAACATGGAGGAAAAATCTGGGCTACAAGCAAGCCGGAAACCGGAACTACCATGTACTTTGTACTTAGAAAATATCAGGAGGTGCCTTCAAATGAATAAGATTTTAATTGTAGAGGATGAGAGTGCGATAGCGGATTTGGAGAAAGATTATCTGGATCTTAGCGGCTTTCAGGTAGAGGTGGCTAATGATGGAGAAACAGGCCTAAAAAAAGCCTTGGAAGAAGATTATGACCTTTATATTTTGGATCTGATGCTTCCTGGGGTAGATGGCTTTGAAATCTGTAAGCAGATCCGAGAGAAGAAGGATACTCCCATTTTAATGGTATCTGCAAAGAAGGATGACATTGATAAGATCCGGGGTCTGGGATTAGGGGCAGATGATTACATGACCAAGCCCTTTAGCCCCAGCGAGCTGGTGGCCCGTGTAAAGGCCCATTTGGCAAGATACAGCCGTCTGACAGGCAATGCAGCAGAGAAGAACAAGGTCATAGAAATTCGTGGCCTTAAGATCGATAAAACTGCCAGAAGAGTATGGGTAAATGGGGAAGAGCGGAACTTTACCACAAAGGAATTTGATCTTTTGACATTCCTAGCCAGCCATCCCAACCATGTATATTCCAAGGAGGAGCTTTTTAGGGAAATTTGGGATATGGAGTCCATTGGAGATATTGCCACAGTAACTGTGCATATTAAGAAGATTCGAGAGAAGGTAGAGGTGGATACATCTAATCCCCAGTATATTGAGACTATTTGGGGCGTGGGATATCGCTTTAAAGTGTAGAAGAATTAAAAAGAGGTGACTTGCAAGTATTTGCAAGTCACCTCTTTTTTACTTGGGGAAACGTTGGTTATTGGATCAAAGACTATTTATTCAAAATATCTCTTCAACAATCCTTCGAAAGCTTTTCCATGGCGAGCTTCGTCTTTAGCCATCTCATGCACGGTATCATGAATTGCGTCAAGACCAGCTTCTTTTGCTCGTTTTGCCAGGTCAAATTTACCTTCTGTTGCGCCGTGCTCAGCATCTACACGAAGCTCCAGATTCTTTTTAGTGCTGTCTGTTACAACTTCTCCTAATAACTCAGCGAATTTTGCAGCGTGCTCTGCCTCTTCGTAAGCTGCCTTCTCCCAGTAGAGACCAATCTCTGGATAGCCTTCTCTGTGGGCAACTCTTGCCATTGCAAGATACATACCAACTTCTGTGCATTCTCCTTCAAAGTTAGCTCTCAGGTCTGTTAAAATGTCTTCGCTAACACCCTTAGCTACTCCAACAACGTGCTCGGCAGCCCAGGTCTTGTCTCCTGTTACTTCCTTGAACTTATCTGCTGGTACATGACAGACTGGACATTCTGCCGGTGCTGCGTCTCCTTCGTGTACATATCCACATACTGAACATACAAATTTTGCCATAATCTTATTCTCCTTTAACTTTTATTATTTTCTGAAAACAATAGTAGTAACTATTACTGATATTAAGATAACAGATAAGATTAGGATTGTCAATAAGAAATCCTAATCTTTAAAGACTTAATTTTTCATGATTCTTTTGTCTGGCAGTTTCCGCAGACTCCATAAAAAAGAATGCTGTGGGACTCAATGCTGCCGTCGAAATGCTGGTTAGCTATTTCGTTAATCTTATCTACCTGAGAAGCATCTGGAAAAAGATCGTAAATCTTTCCACACTCTCTACAGACTACATGATAGTGAGGGTTGGTATTTCCATCGAAATGAGCGCTGCCGTCAGGAGCATCAATCTTCAAAGCCTCTCCAGTGTCTGCTAGTAAATTTAAATTCCGATAGACGGTACCTAAGCTTATATTAGGAAAGTCTTGTCTCACATGTAAATACACGCTGTCTGCGGTGGGATGGGAAGTGGTGTGGGCCAGATAGTCTCGGATGGCTTCCCGTTGTTTGCTATATTTTTGTGGTGCCAAGGGGGAGTCTCCTTTCTGAATTTAAAATAGTAATCATTATTATAATCAACAATATATAGTATTTGGGATTCTTTGTCAACGAGATTTCCATAGACAAAAGAAAAATAAGGCAGCCTATACAATTTATACAAAAATGTAGAAAAAAATCAAAATTTTTCCCGAATCCCCAAAATAAGTTATCCAAGTTATCCACACCGAAAACCTGAAAAAAGGTGGAAAAACCGTCTGTTTTACCCATTTATCCACATTATCCACATAGAATTATCCCAAAACTGTGGATTATTTTGGGGTAAAAAAAGAACGAATGTTTTGTGTAGATATAATAAAAATGGTTTTTTGTCGAGAAAAAACAGAAATATTATTGACATTTAAGTATTCAAAATTAGGAAGAAATTGTCAGAAAATGTTTACACAATGGCGAAAACCGTCTATAATAGGAAGCACTGAAAAAAGAAAAGGAGGCGTCGAACATGGCACAGATTACAAAAGACATGACATTTGGCGAATTGCTTAATACATATTATGAAAAATGTCCGGATGTTGTAAGAGTTCTCATGGAAGCTGGAATGGGATGTATCGGTTGTCCGCATTCTCAGATGGAGTCCATCGAGGAAGGTGCACTTGGACATGGTGTTGATCCAGAGTCATTGGTTGCTCAGATCAATGAACTGTTAAAGGATATCGATTAATATAAGAAAAGGATTGGCTCGAGATGCGAGTCAATCCTTTTTTTGAAATAATAACATGTCTAATTGGTTAGTTTCTTCATCCACGTATAGCTGCGGAACTTGATAAAAGTAGGAAGTCCTTTAAAAATTTGATCTGATTGGATGACCAGAACCACTGCTTCCACAGGCCATTTTAATGTGAAGGCACTTAAGAAGGATAGAGGCATTACGATTAGCCAGGTACAGATCATATTCATTTTCATAGTAAATTTTGTGTCGCCGCCTCCCTGGATAATACCGAAGCTTACTGGCATCTGGTAGGACATACCAATCATGACTAAGGACATGATCATCATAAGGTGATCTGCCATCACCATTGCAGTTGGTGTCAGGTCATAGATGGAAAGGAGAGGACTTCTTAATAGGAAGAGGGCAATGGCTAAAACAAGACCGATGGCAACATCAATGACAGATAAGGTACGTCCGTCGGATTTGATACGTTCCATATCACCTTTACCAATGGCATTTCCAATCATAACAGCAGATACCGAGGACATGGCTAATACTACAACCTTTAAATATTGATAGAAGGTGGTTGCTACAGAATTGGCGGCAATGGCATCGGCAGACAAATGTCCTAAAATAGCCGTCTGCATAGGCACGGAAATTCCCCACAGGACCTGGGAGCACATAATGGGCAGGTAAACTTTTGTATAATCTTTTCGAAGGCTTACATCTTTCTTCCAAAAACCTTGGGAGAAAAAGCGAACTTTGTCTTCTTTCTTTAATATGTAAATAATTACAATAAGAAGTTCAATGATTCTGGCAATTAAGGTTCCGATGGCGGCTCCTCGAATTCCCATTTCAGGAAAACCAAATTTACCGAAAATTAAAACATAGTTAATGCCTGCATTTACAATCAATGACACGATGGAAATATAAAAGGAAATGTTTACAATTCCAACACTTCTAAGGGCAGCTATGAGAAGCTGGGAAATTATAAAGAGTAAAAAGGTCCATTGGATCAAAGAAAGATATTCCCGGCCTTGTTCTAGGATGGCTGGATCGTTGGTAAATATTCGTAAAAGAGGGGTGGGGATTAAGATACAAAGCAGAACAATAATAGCGCCAATGAGTAATCCAAGTTTCATGGCGATTCCTGTCAAAGTACGGATGGGTTCCTTGCGCCGCTGCCCCCAATATTGGGAGGATAGGACTACCAGGGCATTTCCGATGGACAGGGCAAATTGCTGAACCATGAAGAAAATCTGGTTTACCGTTGCTGCCCCGGATAAGGCATCCTGACTATAGCTTCCCAACATAATATTGTCGATCATGTTGACGCTGTAGGCCACAAGATTTTGCAGGGCCACAACCACCAGCATTTTAAAAAGGGTTTGGTAAAAGCTTTTGTCTTTGGTGAAGAAATTTGATTTTTGCTTAGAAACTGATGATTTCATGAGTCACACTCCTTAAAAAAGCCCCGCCTTCCAGAAATTAAGAGGCAGGGCTTTTTTCTTTTGAATTTTAGATTAATTAAATAGTGGCTAATTGCTGAATTGCAGTCTTCTCAAGAATCATATCACAATGTTCCTCTAAGAAGGCTAAGTTGGCGCCGGTGGCCTTTTCCATGTTGCCATACTCAGACAGCATATTGCAAATGCGGTTGAACTCTTTAGCATCATGTTCAGACTGGGTAAGGGCTAAGAGGTATAAGTCTTCCTCCTCATCCTTGTACAGGGTGTTGGAACCGCTGTAGAAATCAACCAACACCTGGGACGCTTCCAATATGGTATCCATGGTGGAGAAGGAGAACAGGCGAAGGGTAGGAAGAGATTCTTCTGTCTCTTTTTTCTCTTCTTTTAGCTCCTTTGTATCTTCCTCCGGGGAGATGCCTAACTTTTCATTTATCTTGCCTAGAAGATCCATCACTGTCTCTGCTCCGGCTAACTTGGAAGGCAGGGTAGGGGCCAGGCTGTCGCCGTCGCTTCCCTGAGAAGGAGAGAATCTGGAAAATCTGGTATCCAGTTCCTCTGGATCTTCCACCTTTGTTATAATAAGCACAATGGAGTCGGAGGAAGAAGGGATGGCCTCGATCATAAGAGGCGTATTGTCCGCTTCAAATCCAAACTCATTGGCGGCTTGTTGCATCATATCATGGAAAAGTGATTTGGCTTTCTCGGTACCATATGCAAGTTCACTTAAGTGCAGTTGACGTTCTGCTAAGTCTGCTCTGGTTAATGTGCAGCGAATCTGATTGTCGTTGATTTTTTCAATCTTCATATTTATCACTTCCTTTCGCTTAGTATAGCATAGAGAATCCGTCAAGTCCAAATAAAATAAAGCTAAAAACTGAAAAAGTAGTTGCGGTTTTTTTCTGGCCCTCGTATAATAGCTGTTACCAGAAGATGGTTTCACCTGATAACACATTTTTCATTTTATCTTATCGAAGGGTGAATCTATTAAAAACAATCAGAGTGTCCGATTCGGACAAAAGATCACGAAAGATTATATAGGAAAAGTTAATCATGAATGTTGCTGCAATGCCAGGACAATCTTCTGTCGTGCACATTTTTTATGCCCATAGCATTGGTCAATGTATCACGGCATCTCACGAATGAATCATGGGGATTAGTGCGATTTTTGTTATCAGCGGTTTCTTGCAGGAACCAGTAGATGAGGGAAGGAGGAGCTATGGGAAATAGGGAAGAGCAACGCCTATTTCGAGAGCTTACAGGTTATGAGAAGAATAGTGTTGGATTAAAAATAAATGGAGCATATGCAAGTCCCATGCAGATTGTGAGAGCTCATATGATGCGGGAGGGGAATGGATATATGCGAGATTATGTCTTGAATGATGTAGGGGATATTCAGGAAGTAAATTTTTGCCAGATTGAATCTATGAGCTCTTAAGGGGGTTTTCATTAGGATATACTCCTTGGATTTCTTTGGAATAGTGAAAGAATAAATAGCAAGGGTAAAGACAAAAAGGAAGTGCGCATACCCCGTGTAGATTCTAGAAGAAAAAGTTAATGACGTGCCTTTTTCGGTTTGATATAATGGCTCTATAGGAGGTAGAGAATGGAAGAAAATAAGGACCGGATGTTGGAGGAGAGACGTCGAAGACAGTTAGCCAGACGAAGGCGCCTTCAGCGTAAGCGAAAAAGACGAAGAATCATTACCATAATTCTTTTTATTATATTATTAACAGTAATTGCTTTGGCAGCATTTCTTTGGAAAAAATATAGTCCCACAAAAGAGACTTATGATTTGAATGATTATTATGGAATAGAAAAAGATGGACAGATGGCAGTTATTGTGGATAATCACATTGCCGGCGGTACCGGAATTATCGCAGACGGCAAGGCCTATATTAAGTATGATACAGTGAGAGATTCTATTAACAGTCGTTTTTACTGGGATTCTGAAGGGCAGCAAGTGTTGTATACTTTGCCTACAGCTACGATTTCTATACCTGTAGAGAGCAAGGAATATTCCGTTGCTAAGGATAAGCAGAGTGAAGAGTATATACTTGTAAAGTTAGAGGATGATACACCCTATATTGCGTTAGATTTTATTCAACAGTACACCAATATTGATTATGAGGTGTATGAGAACCCAAGTCGTGTCATGATCGTCAGTGATTGGGGCAAGACTTCTGTTGCTACAGTAAAGAGAAATACTCAGGTTCGTTACCAGGCAGGTGTAAAAAGCCCTATTTTAACAGAGATTAAGAAGGGGGATGAGGTTACCTGGATGGAAGATGAAGGCCGGTGGAAGAAGGTTCGAACCAAAGATGGATTTATGGGCTATGTAAAAAGTTCAGCCCTGTCTAAAGTGAAGGAAACTACCATCAGCAGAGATTTTGATGAGCCTGAGTATACCAATATTTCAAAAGATTATACCATTAATATGGTTTGGCATAATGTTTCCAATACAGATGCCAACGATGGTTTGGAGACCTTATTAGAGAAGACGGACGGTCTTACTACCATTGCTCCAACCTGGTATCATGTGCTGAATACAAATGGAGATGTTTACTCCATAGCATCGGAAAGCTATGTGACT
Organism: Bacteroidaceae bacterium; assembly: GCA_963597615.1. GTDB lineage: Bacteria > Bacillota > Clostridia > Lachnospirales > Lachnospiraceae > CAKRJP01. The sequence goes on along the minus strand of CAVBQS010000035.1, from coordinate 19,948 downwards.
TATGCCCATAAGAAGGGCTTGGAAGTTTGGGCAACTCTTAGAGATTTCGACAGCGACAATGGAATTAATTCCTATGACGAAACCTATGAGTTACTTCAAAATACAGAGGCTAGAACCAATATCATTAATACAGTTATTAGCGAAGCCCTGGAGATGGGGATTGATGGTATAAACTTAGATTTTGAGCACATTTCCACAGATTGTGGAGCACATTTTATTCAGTTCGTTCGAGAATTGTCTGTAAGATGCAGGCAGAACGAGCTTGTCTTGTCGGTAGATAACTATGTACCCAAGAGTTTTAATTTACAGTACAACCGTACCGAACAGGGAGTTGTGGCGGATTATGTGATTATTATGGGGTACGATGAGCATTATGCAGGATCAGAAGAAGCAGGATCTGTAGCTTCCTACGATTATGTAAATGATGGCATTACCGAAACCTTGCGGGAGGTTCCTGCGGAAAAAATAATCAGCGCAGTTCCATTCTTTACCCGTCTTTGGAGTGAGAAAAACGGTACTGTAGAAAGTAAAGCCCTGGGAATGGAGGATGCAGCGGATGCAGTAAGCGCAGCCGGAGCAACAACCACCTGGGATGATACCACCAAACAAGATTATGCCACTTGGACAGGAGAGGATGGAACCAAGTATGAGATTTGGTTAGAAGATGCCTCTTCCCTGAAAGAGAAACTCCAGATTATGAAGGATAATAATCTGGCTGGAACGGCAGCCTGGGCACTGGGTCAGGAAGATTCAAGTATTTGGTCGGTAATTAAAGAATACACAACAAGTTCAAAAGAGTAAGCCATGGGACATCCCCTTTGGAATCTGCAGAGATTGTAGGTTTTAGGGGGATGTCTTTTTTATTTGATTTTAGATGGGTTTAGTTCCCTTCCAGTGCCTTGTTTCTGAAAATAGAGTGTGTTAAAATTAGACGGAAATGTAGACAAAAAAGGCTCAAGGAAGACCTTTGGAAGATGTTTTCATGGTCCTGTTGAATAGAGAGGAAGTTAGGTATGGGAAGTCAGAGAAAAGATTATATCAGCTGGGATGAGTATTTTATGGGCGTGGCAAAGCTTTCTGGTATGCGGTCTAAGGACCCTAATACCCAGGTGGGATGCTGCATCGTCAGTCAGGATAACAAGATTTTATCCATGGGATACAATGGATTCCCTATTGGATGCTCAGACGAGGAATTTCCCTGGATCAGAGAAGGGGCGGACCCTTTGGAAACCAAGTATGTTTATATTGTGCATAGTGAGTTGAATGCCATTTTAAATTACAGGGGAGGAAGCTTAGAAGGATCCAAGTTGTACGTTTCTTTATTCCCTTGTAATGAGTGTGCCAAGGCCATTATTCAAAGTGGAATAAAGGAAGTGATTTACGACAGTAATAAGTACGAGAATTCTGCTTCTGTCATGGCTTCTATGCGGATGCTAAAGACCGCAGGAGTCAAGGTTCATAGATATGAGAGATCTGGCAGAGAGGTTTCTATAGAATTATAGGGAGAGCAAGATGAAAACCATTTTTGGATATGTAGACCGGGAGGCTTTAAGCCGGATCAATTCCAAGGAAGAGGCTTCCGGAGAAGATGATAAAAATAAAAATGAAGCAATCAGGCAGGTCCTTGAAGAGGCAGGAAAGATTTTGAAGGAAGGGGGCTTAGTGGCATTCCCCACAGAAACGGTATATGGTTTGGGGGCGGATGGATTGAACCAGGAGGCTTCTAAGAAAATATATGCGGCCAAGGGACGGCCTTCAGACAATCCCTTGATTATCCATATCACAAATATGAAGGATTTGGAGAAGATTGTGGAGGAGATTCCCCAGGCGGCTAGAATCGTTGCGGAAAAATATTGGCCGGGACCTTTGACTATGATTTTTAAGAAGGCTGACTGCGTGCCCTATGGAACCACAGGGGGACTTGATACGGTGGCTGTCAGGATGCCTAGTGATGAGGTGGCAGGGGCAGTGATTGATGCCGGTGGCGGCTATATTGCGGCTCCCAGCGCCAATACTTCTGGAAGGCCAAGCCCTACTACGGCGGCTCATGTAAAGGAAGACCTTGATGGAAAGATTGATATGATTCTAGATGGTGGCCCTGTGGATATTGGGGTGGAATCTTCCATTCTTGATGTGACGGTGGACCCTCCCATGATTTTAAGACCGGGAGCCATTACAAAAGAAATGTTAGAGGATCTTATTGGCCAGGTGGCTATCGATCAAACCTTGATTAAACCGGATAGTAAGGTGACACCGAAGGCGCCAGGTATGAAATACAGACATTATGCTCCTAAGGCGGACCTTACAATCTTTGAGGGAGATATGGAGGAGGTGGTGGCTAGAATCAATGGTCTGGTCACAGAGCAGCTGGCTCTTGGAAAGAGAGTGGGGATTATAGCAACCAAGGAAACGGAAGGACGATACCTTTCTGGAGCTGATATTAAGGTGGCAGGAACAAGGGAAAATGAGGCCACCATTGCCAATCGTCTCTATGGAATTTTAAGGGAATTTGACGAGGACCAGGTGGATTTTATTTACAGCGAATCCTTTGACAGAGAGGGCATTGGAAGTGCCATTATGAACCGACTTTTGAAGGCGGCAGGCCATCATGTGGAGCAGGTGTAGAAAAATATTTTTTGAAAAATCAAGATAGTTTTGACAGTAAAAAACCGCGGATTTCCGCGGTTTTTCTTTTGTTTTGTCGGGGCTTAAGTTAACAAATTTGTAAGGCTTTCACAAAGATTTGCAACTTCCAAAAAGCCTATTGCCAAATGAAAAAGCCAAAGCTATAATCATCCTACAAGTTGCACACAGCAACTTATCTGATTGTTTTTATTCTAAAGATTCAAAGAACTCTTATAATTTTTCTTTTGGTTTGATCAGCCGAGATTCATTGTAAGTAATTAAGAAACTGCATATGGGAGGGAGGTTCTTATGTGAGCAACCGTAGTTTAGTAATCTGTGACAAGGAGGAGGCTTATGCAACAGCTTTTGCGAATTATTTAACCAAGATTAGGACATTTCCCCTGCAGGTGAAGGTCTGTACGGACTTTAGACAGGTAGAGGAGATGCAAGAAAAGCAAGAAATTTATTTGCTGTTAATTCATGAAAAGTATCAGGGTAGGAAATTGGAGAACCTGGATGTGAAGAGACAGATTTTGCTGGTAGAGCGAAGATTGGAGACTGAGAGAGATGGATTGAAATGCCTCTATAAATATCAGTCCGGAGATGCTCTGGCGGCAGCACTTGTGGAAGAATGCGCGGGGGAGGATGGACTTTACATCCCCCGTGGAAATGGAGGAACACAGGGGAAGACTAAGGAGGTTATTGGAATTTTTTCCCCAGTGCACCGATGTGGAAAAACAAGATACGCCTTGAAGTTAGGAAAAGAGCTGTCCCTTTCTGGGAAGGTTCTTTACATAGGGATGGAATGCTATGGTGGCTGTAAGGGATATTTTAAAGAGGGATCCCTGAGCGTGGCAGATGCCCTATATTATGCCAGACAGGAAAACCAAAATCTTGGAGCCCTGCTTTCGGGAATGGTGGAGTCTATGGAGGGACTGGATTTTTTGCCTCCTGCAAAGATGTCGGAAGATATGCGAAATATAAGTGGAAAAGACTGGATAGAATTAATCCGACAGATCATAGAAAGTGGCATTTACGAGACGGTGATTTTAGATCTGGATGATGGGATTTCTGGAGTCTATGACATTTTAAGAAATTGTAGCCAGGTCCATCTTTTGTATATTAAGGAGGAGGTGGCTTTGGGAAAAGTAAGGCAATTTGAAGGGGAGTTGCAGATGATGGGGTATGACGATGTGAGAAGCAAGCTGATCAAAAAGGAGCAATCCTTATGATTTCCATTGAAGAACTTCATGGTAGGATCCTAAATCGCCTGGATATGACCAGGGATATTTCCGATGAAGAATTGACAGAATTAATTTACGAGATTTTGCGGGAGGTTTCTAAGGAAGAGTATTTATCTTTGGACCGGATGTCTGATCTTGGGCGAGAGCTTTTTAATGCTTTCAGAAAGCTGGATCTTTTGCAGGAATTTCTGGAAGATGAGGAAGTAACGGAGATTATGATCAATGGAACCCATGCCATATTCTATGAGAAAAGGGGAAGGTTGTATCGGTCAGAGAAAAGGTTTTTATCTAAGGATAAATTGGAGGATGTAATCCAACAGATTGTGGCAGGATCTAATCGATTGGTAAATGAAGCCTCCCCTATTGTAGATGCAAGGTTATCGGATGGTTCTCGTGTAAATGTTGTGTTGGCTCCGGTGGCTATTGATGGACCAATTGTAACTATTCGTAAATTTGCAAAAGAAGGAATTACTTTAGAGAAGCTGGTGGCTTGGAATTCCATTGATAAAAAGACAGCAGATTATCTGATTTCTTTGGTGGTGGCTGGATACAACATCTTCATCAGTGGGGGAACTGGATCTGGAAAGACAACCTTTTTAAATGCTTTATCTGAGTACATTCCAAAGACAGAAAGAATTATTACCATAGAAGACAATGCAGAATTGCAGATTAGAGGCGTGGAGAATTTGGTGCGGTTAGAAGCACGCAATGCCAACGTAGAAGGGCTGGGAGCTATTACAATCAGGGATCTTATTAAAACAGCTCTTCGTATGCGACCAGATCGAATCATTGTTGGAGAAGTCCGGTCTGATGAGGCTATAGATATGCTGCAGGCTCTAAATACTGGACATGACGGAAGTTTAAGTACCGGCCATGCCAATAGCCCCAAGGATATGTTTTCTCGCTTGGAAACTATGGTGCTTATGGGAATGGACCTTCCTTTGTCCGCCATTCAAAGACAGATAGCTTCTGGAGTGGATATTATTGTTCATTTAGGAAGGCTTAGGGACAAAAGCAGAAAACTTTTGGAGGTGGTAGAAGTCTTGGGATATGAGGATGGAGAGATTTTAACTCAGACCTTGATTTGCCATGAGGAGGTGGAAGAGACGAAGGGAGGGATAAAAAGTGCTTGGAAACAAGTTCATGAACTTAGCCACTGTGAGAAGCTTGAGGCGGCAGGACTTAAAAGAAGGGGAAAAGAAGACCAGTAGTAAGCTACCTAAGATCATACATCCGGCATGGAGAGACTTTAGTAAGTGGGAATGGGGAAGGCTAATAGCTAAGGCTATGGGAGTGTGGATTATCACCACCTGCTTGTTTTACAGAAGTGTCATAGCCCTGATTCCAACGCTGCCGGTATTTGTCTGGAGAATGTACTTAGGTGCTGTAGAATTAGAAGAAGAGAAACAGATAGATTTGCAAAAACAGTTTAAAGATGCTATTGAGTCTATATCTTCCTCTTTAAATATTGGCTATTCTCTGGAAAATGCGGTGATAGAGGCTGAAAAAGAACTGACGCTGATTTATCCGGAAAATACAAGGATCTTAAGAGAAATGCAGATTATGGTGCGCGAACTTCGGCTACAGATGACAGTGGAACAAGTCTTTGTGGAATGGGCCGAGAGATTAGAGCTTTCAGATGCCAGAAGCTTTGTGGATGTATTCGTTGTGGCAAAGAAAACCGGTGGCAATATGGTGAAAATAATTCAGAATACGGTGCGTCAGATTGGAGATGAGATTGATGTGCGTAGAGAGATTGATACCCTTTTGGCTGCAAAGAAATATGAGTTTCGTGTTATGGCGGTAATTCCCTACGGCATCATAGCATATATGCAGCTTAGCTTTCCGGAATTTATGGATAGTTTATATGGCAATCCTATTGGAGTAGGAGTGATGAGTGTATGTTTGGCAGGTTATATGGGAGCTTATTATCTTGGGCTTCGAATCATAAAGATCGATGTGTGAAAATACTCCCTGTTTTGTTTTTGTTTATGCTGGGAGTGGGGCTGCTTCTATATGATTTTCATGCTTCTAAGGAAGCTTCCGATGGAATTATTAGGAGAAATGATTATGGGAAGGGAAGTAGAACAGAAAGTCTTGAAGCACAAGTAGAGGGGAAATCTGAAAAAATTCCTTTGGAAATTGAGGTGAAGGAGCGGCAATACCAGGCAACAGAGGTGCAAGAATTTTTTGATCAGATTCTTGAAACATTAGATCGGAAAATCTTGGGAGATAATGAGAACTTTGGGCATGTAGATCAGAACTTAAATTTGATTACCAGTATAGATGGTGAGTCGGTGGAAATTGCCTGGGAGTTAGACCGTTATGACCTTATGAATGCAAAAGGGGAGATTATGAAGGATGAGATAGATCTTGAAGGGGAGATTATCAATCTGAAGGCAGTTCTTACCTATACGGAAAATGAAGATTATCAGGCAAGCTATCAACAGGCCGTGTGTGTATACCCGAAAGAGGCAGAAGAAAAAGATAAAGTAGCCAGTGAAATCTCTGAAAAAATTCAGGAAAATCAGGAGAAAAATAAATCAAAAGAAACATTTGCATTGCCAAAAACGGTGAATGGGAAAAAGATAAGCTATTATTTTCCCTTTGACAGCAGGGGGCTTGTTCTTGTGGTTATGTCAATCTTAATTTTGGTTTTACTGTGGCTTCTTGGAAAACAAAAGGGGAAGGAACTGGAGGATCAGAGAAAAGAACAGTTGCTTTTAGATTACCCAGAGCTTGTAAATAAGCTGACCTTGTTTTTGGGAGCCGGCATGACAGTGAAGCGGGCCTGGAGGAAAATTTTGCAGAATTATGAGTCCTCTCTTAAGGATCATGAGACCCGCTATGTATATGAAGAAATGAAACTTACTTATCGAGAAATTGAAAGTGGAGTTCCTGAGACAGAAAGTTATGAGAATTTTGGAAGGAGATGCAATCTTCCTTGTTATTTAAAACTGGGAGCCTTGCTATCTCAAAATCTGCGGAAAGGTGTAAAGGGGCTGGGAGAAATGCTGCATATAGAATCCCTGCAAGCTTTTGAAGAGAGGAAGGCAAGAGCAAAACGCAAGGGAGAAGAGGCAGGGACTAAATTGCTGCTTCCTATGTTTCTTATGTTAGCTATAGTATTGGTAATTGTGATTATGCCAGCTTTTTTAACTTTGCAGATTTATTAAGTTATAAATAATTGAAAAGTGTACAGAAGAAATCTAAAGATTGATTTTGGAAAAAATAGGAGGAATGGATATGTGGAGATTGTTATATATGAAGAATATGTTGAGAAACAAGGATGGCGTTGGGGTTGTGGAAGTAATCCTGATTTTGGTGGTTTTAATTGGTTTGGTTATTATCTTCAAATCCCAGCTTACGGATTTAGTGCAAACAATTTTCGAGAAGATCACCAGCGAAAGTTCCGGAATTTAAAGGATCTTAGAGGCAAGACTCTTTCTGGTGAAGTGGTGGCCTATCTAAGCTTAATCTTTATCTTAATGCTTAGCTTTTGCGCCTTGGTGCTGGAGAGTAGTTCTCTTCAGGTGGCAAAGAATTACCGTCGGGCAGATATGAATCGAGCAATAGAATGCGTATTTGCAGAATACCAGAAGGAGCTCTTAGACCATTACGATATATTCGCCTTGGATGGAAGCTACGAGACTGGAAATTATGAGGAAAGTAATATCTTTGACCGTTTGAATTTTTATGGTGTCACAGACACGGATCAGGAACTTTTGCGGATTCAGTTTTTGACAGATAGTGGATGTGATAGTTTTTATGATCAGGTCACAAAATACATGGAGAATAAGTATGGGGTGGATTATGTGAGAGATTTATTAGGAACTACCAGTGTATGGAATCAGCAGCAGGATCAATCCAGGGACTATGAACAGCAAGAATCAGATCAGGAAGATTATTTAGAGAATCTTTTGGAGGACCAGGAAGAGGGATTGCCGGAAGAAAATAACCCAATCTCTCACGTAAGCGGGTTAAAGCAAATGGATCTCCTTGCTTTGGTTGTTCCCTCGGACCAGGGCATATCTGACAAGGGAGTTTCCCAGGCAGACCTTCTTGCGGACAGGGCTAGACGGGAAGGATATGGAGATTTTTCTGATGTGGCCAGTGGAAGCAGTGCTATGTCTGGACTTTTGTTTGGGGAATATCTCTTAGAACATTTTCCGGCTTATACCGATGGAGCCACCTCAGAAAATGGAGCAGAAGCTTCTGGGGAGAACCGGAAAGTGTTGGAAAGTGGAAGCGCTCCTCTTGACTATCAGTTGGAATACATATTGGCGGGAAAATCCACCGATAGGGAGAACCTAAAAACAGTAGTCCATAAACTAATGCTGATTCGTTTTGTGCCCAATTTTACTTATATTATGACGGATTCTCAGATGAGAGCGGAGGCGGAAGCTGCAGCTACTGCCCTGTGTACCCTCCTTGTGGTTCCAGAAATTATAGCTGCGGTAACCCAAGTAATCCTGTTTGCCTGGGCTTATGGGGAAACGGTTATGGATCTAAGAGCCTTGTTATCGGGCAAACATGTGGCCATGGTAAAGTCTAGGGAGACCTGGCAGCTTTCCTTGGAGTCTTTGATGAAGCTTGGAACCCAGGAAGATCCAGGGGAAGGCATGGATGCTGAGACGGGAATGGATTATAAGGATTATCTTCGGATGCTTTTGTTTTTGGAACAAAAAGAAACGAAATCTCTTCGGGCTCTTTCTGCCATTGAGCAAAATATGCGCTATGCCTATGGGCAGTCCTATTTTCAGGCAGATGCCTGTATCAGCAGGATGGAAGTAGAAAGTACCAGTAAGCTGCGAAGAGGAATCCGTTATACCTACAAGACCTATTATGGCTACAACTAAGGGAGAATATCTAGGCAAGATGGACCAAGAAAAGCCACCTGAGACTAGAAAAAAATATGCAGAAACAGATGAAGATGCCCTTTTTTGGCATCTTATACAAAAACCAAACCTAAAAATCTTAAGAAAGGAGTTGGATTCGTTCGGCATGGCAGTGAACATAAACAAAAATAAATCCCCCCTCAAAAAAACATTTCTAAATGGTCAGAGAAGGGCATCTTCATCTGTTTCTGTAAACGCAAGTATAACAGTGGAGGCTGCACTGACAGTTCCTATCTTCTTTTTTGCTATGGTAACTATTTTGTATCTTTTTGAGATGGCTGCTATACAGACTACAGTGAGAGCTGGGCTACAGTATGCTGGGAAAAAGGCGGCAAAGGAAGCTTATCTTACAAAAACAATTCTGCCAGCTTCTATTGAAGAAGATGTGGTAAATGCCATAGGAACTGAAAGGTTATCCAGAAGCATCGTAGAAGATGGAAGCAGTGGTATTAGTTGTGAGAAATCCTGGATGTCCCCACGAACTGGAATTGGCACCTTAAAGGCTACCTATCGTGTTAGACTTCCAATCTCTTTATTTGGAAATTTATATAGAAAATATGAGGTTAGTATGAAAATAAAATCCTGGGTAGGCTATGAAAAAGAAGTCTTCGGCAGTGATTCCCAGGAGATTGTATATATAACAGAGACTGGCCTTGTATATCACAGAAATTACCATTGCACCTATTTGGATTTATCCATACATGCAGTTTCGGCGGCAGATCTAGGAAATATCAGAAATGAAAGTGGTGGAAGATACAAGCCTTGCAGTAGGTGTCATCCGTCAAGTTCTGGACAGGTATATATCGCAAATTATGGGGACAGCTATCATGGAAACATATTTTGCAGCGGAATTAAACGAACGATTTATAGCGTGCCTCTGTCAGAGGTAATGGGAAAAGGAGCTTGTACAAAATGTGGACAATAGCAGTGGGAGCCCAGTTGTGTATCTTATCTATTTGGGATATTCGAAGGAAAAGTCTGTCAGTTATAGGACTTGCGGTGGTGTTTATTACAGTGGTGGCTCAGCGTCTTTTTTTGCCGGCCTCTTTTTGGGACTACCTTGCCAGTGCTTTAGTAGGAGGAGGATTCCTCTTAATTAGTAAATTGTCAAAGGAAGCTCTGGGTTACGGAGACAGTCTGCTAATTTTGATTTTAGGGATTCAGTTGGATTTTTGGAAATTAATTGAAGCCCTCACTTGCTCTATGTTTTTGCTGGGAGTAGCATCTTTAATCTTTTTGGTTTTAAAAGGCAACCATAGAGAGATTAGCATCCCTTTTGTACCAATCCTGACGGTGGGGTATTTCCTGGCGGTGTACACATAAAGAAAGGAGGGCTTATGAAGAAAAAAATAAAAGGAAACTTAAAGGGCAGTTTTACAGTGGAAGCCTCCTTCATAGTGCCCATGATACTATTACTAATCATGGTATGTATTTTTGCGGTCTTTTATTACCATGATAAAAATGTCTTGCTGGGAGCTGCCTATGAAACTTCCGTGGTAGGAAGTACTAAGTCTAGGGAAGCCAATGGAGCTGATAGGGAGGAACTTCAAAGCCTGGCTTATGAGTGGATCCAAGGAAAATGTATTTTTTTAAATCATCCCCAGGTGACTGTGGAGCTTTCAGAGGAAGAATTACAGGTTGGGGTGACTGCTTCAGGGAGAAAAATGCGAATGTCAGGGGAAGGAAAAGCGTCTATAACAGAGCCGGAGAAATATATTCGTGACCTGCGAAAAATACAAGGGATTGTGCAGTAAGGAAAGAAGGGAAGTTTATGGAACGAAAAATCACAATAGAAGAAGAGGGAACCTACGAGGGAGACTATCAAATGGCAATGTTAAAAGCCAATTCCATGAAGTATCTCCTTCCTATCGGAAGTAGATGGATTGATGAATCTAGTTATTTTGATTATGACGTGACTGGGAAGGTTTCTATGCAGGCTATCTATGAAAAAAATCTTTTGACAGGGGAAGAACTCCTGGGATTTTTAGAACAGTTACTACTGGTAAGAAAAGAAATTGAAAAGTATCTATTAAAGGAAGATTATTTGCTTCTAAAGCCGGAATATATTTTTTTTGAAGATAATCAGTATTGTTTTTGTTATTACCCCTTGGCAAAAGAATCTTTTTGGGAGTCTTTTCGAAAGTTAACGGAATATTTTGTGAAGAAAATGGATTATCAGGATTCCCAGGGGGTGCAGATGATGTTTGCCCTTCACCAGGGAGTTATGCAGGAAAACTATAGTTTGGAAGGCCTTGTGAGAGAATGTCAGAAACTTTTAGAGTTAGAACCAGAGGTTTTGCAGACGAAAGAAGTTCCTGTTGAGGGACAAGATCAAAGGGAGAACCCTTGGATTACGGAAACGACTTCTACAAATATGCTTCGGGAGAACAATGATATGTGGACCCCAATGAAGCAGTTTCTAAACAAACATAGAAAGAATAAGTGGGGAGATTGGGAAGAACTTCATGTTGAAAATCTGGTATTATAATTGAAAATATTTGCCTTGAAGATAAGGGGGATGTGGCTTTTGGGCATTCGATATGGGCATTGATAGGCTTTTAACATTGTACTATAATGAAGTGGTGCCAAGGAATGGCAACAGTTTGGGAGGATGGTTTGATGAAATATCTATCAAAGTACATAGCAATGTACAAAAAGGAGAGTATACTTGCTCCTTTATTTAAAATGTTGGAGGCCTTGTTTGATCTTTTTGTACCTATTGTAGTGGCCCGTATTATTAACGTTGGAATTGTGCAAAAGGACACAAAATATATTTTACTTTGTTGTGGCTTGCTTGTTGTAATGGCGGTGATTGGCTTGCTTTGCAGTTTTACAGCCCAATATTTTGCTGCAAAGGCAGCAACAGGATGTGCGACCAGTCTGCGGCATGAACTATTTGCCCATATTCAGCAATTGGGCTTTTCGGAAGTAGACACCATAGGAACCAGTACCTTGATTACTAGGATGACCAGTGATATCAACCAGGTTCAGAATGGTTTGAATTTATTTTTAAGATTATTTTTAAGAAGTCCATTTATTGTTTTTGGAGCTATGGTTATGGCCTTTACGATTCAGGTAAAGATCGCCCTGATTTTTGTAATTACCATTCCGGTGCTGGCTATTATTGTTTTTGGAATCATGCGTTTGACCTCTCCTATGTACAAGCAGGTTCAAAATCGCTTGGATAAGGTGACAGGGGTTACGAGAGAAAATTTATCGGGGGTTCGAGTGGTGCGAGCCTTCGGTAAAGAGGAAGAAGAGGTTTCTCGCTTTAAAGTGGCCAATAGGAATCTTGTAAATCTCCAGATGGGAGTTGGATGGGTATCGTCTCTTATGAATCCTCTGACCTATGTGGTGGTCAATTTAGGAATTATTGCAATTCTTAATTCCGGTGCTGTAGCGGTAAATAATGGAAGTCTTTTAAGCGGTGATATTGTAGCCTTAGTAAATTACATGAGCCAGATCTTGGTTGAGTTAGTAAAGCTAGCCAATCTTGTGGTTTCTATTAGTAAGGCTATGGCTAGTTTAAGCCGTGTGGAGAATGTACTGGATACGGAAAATTCTATGAGTTTCCCTAAGGATTCTAAGCAAGTAGCGGATGTATCATTGGATAAGGGAAATACTTGTAAAGAAGAGGTAATCAGATTCCAGCATGTTTCTCTAAAATATCAGGGAGCAGGAGAGGAAGCCCTGACAGATATTTCTTTCTGTGTAAAGAAGGGAGAAACAGTGGGAGTTATTGGAGGTACTGGAAGTGGAAAATCCTCTTTAGTAAATTTGATTCCAAGATTTTACGATGCAACCAGTGGACAGGTGCTTTTAAATAGACAGCCAATACAGAATTGGACCAGAGAGGACCTGCGAAAGCAGGTATCTGTAGTTATGCAAAAAGCCCAGCTCTTTGCGGGAACTATTCGTTCTAATATGCAGTGGGGAAAAGAAGATGCCAGCGATGAACAAATCTGGAAAGCCTTACAGATTGCCCAAGCACAGGAGTTTGTAAAGTCAAAGCCAGGAAAATTAGATGAGGAAGTCGAACAAGGTGGTCGTAACCTTTCTGGAGGACAAAGGCAGAGGCTTACCATAGCAAGAGCTTTGGTGGCAGAACCAAAGATTTTAATATTAGATGACAGTGCCAGCGCCCTGGATTATGCCACGGATGCGGCTCTTAGAAAATCCTTAAAGGAATTGCCAGAGGATACAACGGTAGTGATTGTGTCTCAGCGTACTTCAAGTTTGCAGCATGCAGACCAAATTTTGGTTTTGGATGATGGAGCACTTGTGGGAGTGGGAAGACATGAGGCTCTTTTAGAAAGCTGTGAGGTATACCGTGAAATTTATGAAAGTCAATTCCAGAAAGGAGATGAGGGGCATGTCTAATCAAACACTTGAAAAAAATAAGCCTTCAAAAAAGAAGAATAAAGAAACCTTGTTGCGGGTATTGGGATATATAAAGCCATATATATTGTTTGTAGTGCTTAGCGTTGTCTGCGCAGCCATCAGTGTGGCAGCCCAGCTGTTGGTTCCAATTTACTGTGGAAATGCCATTGATTACATGCTTGGAAAAGGGGCAGTGGACATGGCTAGTATCCGGAAAATTGTGGCTTCTATCATTATAGCCACAGCAGTTACTGCTATTGTTCAGTGGATCCTTGCTAGCTGCAACAACCGTATTACCTTTTGCGTGTCCAGGGATCTTAGGAATGATGCCATAGAAAAGATTCAGAAACTTCCCCTTAGCTATTTAGATGGACATGCCTCGGGAGACTTGGTAAGTCGGGTAGTTGCAGATGTTGACACCTTTGCCGATGGCTTGTTAATGGGATTTACCCAACTTTTTACGGGGGTATTAACCATTTTGGGAACTTTGGGCTTCATGTTATCGGTGAACCTTGGCATTACCTTAGTGGTGGTTTGCTTAACCCCTTTGAGTTTGTTTGTAGCAAAGTTTATTGCCAGTCACACTTATGAATTTTTTAAACAGCAGACAAAGGTTCGTGGGGAAGAGACGGCCTTGGTAAATGAATTGATTGAAGGCCAGAAGATTGTCAGAGCCTTTGGCCATGAAGAACAGAGCCTGCAGGATTTTGATGAAGTGAATCTTAGGCTCAGAGAAATTAGCTTAAAGGCTGTATTTTTCTCAAGCCTTACCAATCCAAGTACCAGACTGGTTAATAATATTGTATATGCAGGAGTAGGATTGGCTGGCGCCCTCTATGCAGTGGCTGGGGGAATCACGGTAGGACAGCTTAGTATTTTTCTAAGTTATGCCAGCCAGTATGCAAAGCCTTTTAATGAGATTTCCGGAGTTGTAACAGAACTTCAAAATGCCCTTGCCTGCGCTGCAAGAATTTACGAGCTCCTAGATGAGCCAGACCAGGTGGCAGAGTCTTCAGATGCCGTCGAATTAGAAAGTGATGGCCATGTGAAACTCTCCCATGTAAAGTTTAGCTATGTAAAAGACAGACCACTAATTGAAGACTTTAATTTGGAAGTACAGCCGGGACAGAGAATCGCCATTGTAGGACCTACCGGTTGTGGAAAGACTACGTTAATCAATCTGCTTATGAGATTTTATGACGTAGACGGTGGAGAGATTCAGGTGAAAGACCGAGATATCCGCAAGATCACAAGAAAATCCCTACGGGGTAATTACGGAATGGTGCTTCAGGATACTTGGCTAAAGGCAGGTACTATCAGAGAAAATATTGCCTATGGAAAGCCGGATGCTACAAAAGAAGAAATTGTTGCTGCAGCTAGGGCAGCCAAGGCCGATGGATTTATTCGAAGACTTCCAAATGGATACGATACAGTGATCGCAGAAGATGGAGGCAATATCAGCCAAGGCCAAAAGCAGTTGTTGTGTATAGCAAGAGTCATGCTTTGCTTGCCTCCGATGCTAATTTTAGATGAAGCAACCAGCAGTATCGATACTCGTACAGAAATTAAGATACAAGCAGCCTTTGCCCACATGATGAAGGGAAGGACAAGCTTTATTGTTGCCCATCGACTGTCCACCATTCGAGAGGCGGATGTAATCTTAGTTATGAAGGATGGACATATTATTGAGCAGGGAAACCACGATAGCCTTATGGAGGCTCAAGGATTCTATGCAAACCTATATAACAGCCAGTTTGCGGTATAATGTCCTTGACAGGGGAAAACGTACAGAAAGGTCCCAGCACATGGGTGCTGGGATTTTTTTTCTTAAAATGCAAAAATGTACTGTTAAAAATGCACAAAAACTGCTAAGATAATTATAAGAAATATACAATTGGACGGATGTTAAAAAAATAACGTTAAAGTATTGACAATCTATTTTCCATGAATTATACTTCCAAATGTAATCACAAATGATTCAAAAATGATTCTAAACTATGGGAGGCATAATCATGGCAAAGAAGAAAGAAAACACAACAGTGGCACCAGAGGCAGTAGCTGAGACAGTCGTACCTGAGGTGGTAGACAGTATTGAAAGCTTACATGCAAAGTTAAAGGCAATGAGAGAGGCTCAGGCTAAATTCGCTACCTATACACAGGAGCAGGTAGATAAGATTTTCTACGAAGCAGCGATGGCAGCCAACAAGATGCGTATCCCTCTTGCTAAGCAGGCGGTAGAAGAGACCGGAAGAGGTATTGTAGAAGACAAGGTTATTAAGAACCACTACGCAGCAGAGTATATTTACAATGCATACAAGAACACAAAGACTTGTGGAGTTATTGAAGAAGATCCTGCATACGGAATTAAGAAAGTTGCAGAGCCTATCGGTGTTGTTGCAGCAGTTATTCCTACAACAAACCCGACTTCAACAGCAATCTTTAAGACATTGATCTGTTTGAAGACAAGAAATGCAATCATCATCAGCCCACATCCGGCTGCAAAGGCTTGTACAATTGCGGCAGCAAAGGTTGTTTTGGATGCAGCAGTTAAGGCTGGAGCTCCAGAGGGAATCATCGGATGGATTGATACTCCTTCTCTTGAGTTGACAACAACTGTTATGTCAGAGGCTGATATCATCCTGGCAACAGGTGGTCCTGGAATGGTAAAATCTGCATACTCTTCAGGAAAGCCGGCATTAGGTGTTGGTGCAGGTAACACACCTGTAATTATTGATGACACTGCAGACATTAAGGTAGCAGTTAACTCCATCATCCACTCTAAGACATTTGATAACGGAATGATCTGTGCATCAGAGCAGTCAGTAACTGTACTTGACAGTGTTTATGATGAGGTTAAGAAGGAATTTGCTTATCGTGGATGCTATTTCTTAAAACCAGGCGAGGAGCTTGATAAAGTAAGAAAGACCATCATTATAAATGGAGCATTAAACAACAAGATTCCTGGAAAATCAGCATATGAAATTGCTAAGTTAGCTGGAGTTGATGTTCCGGAAAGTACTAAGATTTTAATTGGTGAGGTTGAGTCTGTTGATATCTCAGAGGAATTTGCTCATGAAAAATTATCTCCAGTACTTGGAATGTACAGAGCAAAGACATTCGATGAGGCTCTTGAGAAAGCAAAACAGTTAGTAGCTGATGGTGGATACGGACATACTTCTTCTCTTTATGTACATCCTGCTGAGACAGAGAAGATTGCAAAACATGCAGAAGCTATGAAGACTTGCCGTATTCTTATTAATACACCTTCTTCACATGGTGGAATTGGAGATCTTTACAACTTCAAGGTTTCTCCGTCTCTTACACTTGGATGTGGATCCTGGGGAGGAAACTCAGTATCTGAGAACGTAGGTGTAAAACACCTTCTGAACACCAAGATTGTTGCTGAGAGGAGAGAGAATATGTTGTGGCTTAGAACACCTGAGAAGGTATACTTTAAGAAGGGATGTATGCCAGTAGCTCTTGATGAACTGGGAACAGTTATGAACAAGAAGAAGGCATTTATTGTTACTGACTCCTTCTTATATCAGAATGGATATGTAAAACCAATCGAAGAGAAGTTAGACCAGATGGGTATCAAACATACATGCTTCTATGAAGTTGCACCGGACCCAACACTTCAGTGTGCAAGACGTGGTGTTGAGCAGATTCGTCAGTTCCAGCCAGATACAATCATCGCACTTGGTGGTGGATCAGCAATGGATGCAGGTAAGATTATGTGGATCATGTATGAACATCCAGAAGCAAACTTTGAAGATATGGCTATGGACTTCATGGATATTCGTAAGAGAGTATTTACCTTCCCTAAGATGGGTGAGAAAGCTTACTTTGTAGCAATTCCTACATCTTCAGGAACAGGTTCAGAGGTTACACCTTTCGCAATCATCACAGATGCAGATACTGGTGTTAAATGGCCAATCGCTGACTATGCATTGATGCCAAACATGGCGATCGTAGATGTAGATAACATGATGACTCAGCCAAAGGGCTTAACAAGTGCATCAGGTATTGACGTAATGACTCATGCAATTGAGGCTTATGTATCAATGATGGCAACAGATTATACAGATGGATTTGCTATGAAGGCAGCAAAATTAGTATTTGATTACCTGCCATCAGCTTATGACAATGGTGCAAAGGATCCAATCGCTCGTGAGAAGATGGCCAACGCTTCTTGCCTTGCTGGTCTTGCATTTGCAAATGCGTTCCTTGGAGTAAACCACTCTATGGCTCACAAATTAGGAGCTTTCCATCACTTGCCACATGGTGTTGCCAACGCAGTAATCCTTACAGAAGTTATGAGATACAATGCAGCAGAAGTTCCAACAAGAATGGGAACCTTCTCACAGTATGACTATCCAAAGACATTAGCAAGATATGCTGAGCTTGGACGTTACGTTGGATGCACAGGTAAGACAGATGAAGAAGTATTTGAGAACTTCATCGCAAGATTAGAGGAACTCAAAGAGAAGATCGGTATCAAGAAGACAATCAAGGATTATGGTATCGATGAGCAGTACTTCTTAGATACATTGGATGACATGGTAGAGCAGGCATTTAACGATCAGTGTACAGCTGCAAACCCAAGATATCCTCTTATGAAGGAAATCAAGGAAATCTACTTAAAGTGCTACTATGGCAAATAAATTGTAGATGTAAAATAAGTATTATACACATGCAGTGAAAGATGCTGTATGTGTGTAATAGAAGTATAGGATATGCCTCCTATATGGATATATAAATCCCTCCAAATTCATGGATTTGGAGGGGTTTTTGTGTTAAAATGTAGGTATGTATGGAAGGAGAAAAAGCATTGAAAGTAGAAGCACGAAAAGCCCCGGCAACATTTGCTCTCGTGGTGATTAATGTAGTTGTCTTTTTCGCCCTTTCTTTTTTTGGAAGAACAGAAGATGCAACTTATATGATCCGGCACGGTGCGGTGTATTTGCCTTTAATGGAGGAGACGGGGCAGTTCTACCAGTTTTTTACCAGCATCTTCCTGCATTTTGGCTTTCAACATTTAATGAATAATATGTTAATGTTGATTGTTATGGGAATTGTGCTGGAGCCGGAGCTTGGAACTATAAAATATTTAATTCTGTATATTGTCAGTGGACTGGGTGGCAATCTTATTTCTGCAGGATTTGAGACCATAACTGGAGAGTATTCTGTATCCGCAGGGGCATCCGGAGCCATTTTTGGAGTAGTGGGTGGCCTGATCTACCTGGCTATTTTAGGAAGAGGTCGAATTGGGAACCTTACAGAGAGAGGTCTGATTTTTCTGGTGCTAATGAATATTTACTATGGGGTAACCAGTACAGGGATTGACAATATGGCTCACATTGGAGGTCTGATTGCAGGTTTTGTCATGGCTGTGATTTTGTATCGCAAGCCTAGAAGGTTTTAGCCTATTTGTATTTGAAAGAATATGAAATTAAAAAAGTGTGAAATTACAGGAAGGAGAATCAATAAAATGAAGGATGATAATTGTATTTTTTGTAAATTGGCAAATGGAGAGATTCCAACATCTACCCTATATGAGGATGAGGATTTTCGCGTGATTTTGGATGCCAGTCCTGCTACCAAAGGACATGCATTGATCTTACCAAAGGAGCATTATGCAGACTTGTATGAGTTAGATGATGCCTTGGTGCCAAAGGTATTTGCTTTGGCTAAGAAGATGATCGCAAAGCTTACACCAATCCTTGGCTGTGATGGATACAATGTTGTACAGAACAATAAAGAGGCGGCGGGACAGACAGTATTTCATTTTCATATGCATTTGATTCCAAGATATAAGAAGGACAAAGCTGGATTTGGTTGGAATATGGGGACTTTAAAAGATGCCGACAGAGATGAAATCCTGGCAAAAATCCAAGAGTAAATTAAAAGATTTAAAAGTAAGTTATTAGATGTAAAAAGCAACTTGAAAGCTTAATAGAATTCCAGTATTGGAAAAAGGATATCGCATTGGGGAATCGACGGAATATGGCTCCGGAGGATATGGAGATGCTTTACGAAAAGCACCGGGACCGGACCTACCAAAAAGCAAAGAATCATTCCGTCAACGAATACATTGCAGAGGAAATGGTACAGGAAGCATTTCTTAAGCTTTACTATGAGTGGAGCGACATTCCCGTGGAGGCTGTGGGCAAATGTTTGTCTGTAACTGTGGATCACATGATTATCGATTACATCCGACATTATTGTCGAGAGTACCTGTTAAGTGATTCTGAGTGGGAGAGAGAAATTGAAAAGTCTGGAAGGAGTCTTGGGGAGAATCCGGAAGAGGCGTTTCTTAGGAAATTAAAGAACAGGGAGGACCGCGCATTTTTGCAAGAGTTTTGGGAAGACCTTTATTCCCACAACCAACAGTGGTTCCTGGCTCTGTGGCTTACCTGCGTAGAGAAAAAATCCCAGGAGGAAGTGGCAGAAATGTTAGAGATTAGCAAAGATTCTGTCAGAGGATTGCTTTACAGATCAAGACAATGGATTAGTTGTAATTACGGACAAGATTATCTCCAGTTGCGTAACGGTCAGTGGTGTGACGATTCGTCACGAGTAAATAAGAAGGGTGGAAATCTATCGCCATAAGATGACCTAGTATAGATAAAACAAAAGGCCTGTGCCTGGATGGGAATCTAAGATAAAAGTATCGCAGACTTTTCCGGGCAAGGGCCTTTTTCTTATGACTACTATTATTTGTGCTTGCTATTATTTATAGTTGCTTTGTAACTGTTCAGAACCCCTTAAGTAAAAATGATGTCAGCATTACCATTTAAT
>CAVBQS010000034.1:0-23345 GCA_963597615.1 Bacteroidaceae bacterium | reverse complement strand
AGTCAACCAACATGTTTCATGACGCATTGGTGTCTTTCGCAGAAAGACGGGATATAATTAGGACAACAAATGTGGATGTAGAAGCAATGAAAAAAGATGCAGATGAAATTTTTCAGAAGGGCTTTGCCTGTTCAGAGTCGGTAATTTATGCGATTAAAAAAGGGTTTGACCTAGCTGGTGGAACTATGTGTATCGGATATTTCTTTGGAAGAAGAAGTCCAGGGGATGACGCGTTTTTAAAATGTCAGAGACTAACAAAAGAGCTTCACGATGCATTTAAAGAACACAGTGGATCTACATGCTGTCGAGTATTAACAAGGGGAAAAGAAAAAAAATTCTCCAGAGAGAAAGGCTCAGTGTATTTGTTTTGTAGAATTTACAGTAGACAAATTAGCGGAGATTATTTTAAGAGAATTGTAAAAGACGTGGCAATATGCTTATGAATCAATGAAGGAAGGCAGGAGACAACTACATGAAAATCGTTTTTTTAGATGCAAATTCCATAGGATCTGATATAGATCTTTCTGATTTTTCAAAACTGGGAGAAGTGATCCGTTACGGCTATACAGAGGATGCGGATATGCCGGAACGGATCCAGGATGCAGATGTGATTATTGTAAATAAAATGGAAGTAAATGCCAAAACGGTAGGGGAGGCCCCTAAGTTAAAGCTTGTGTGCGTAACAGCTACAGGAACCAACAACTTAGATAAGGAATTTCTCGATTCCCGGGGGATTGCATGGAGAAATGTAGCGGGCTACTCTACGGAGAATGTGGCCCAGCATACCTTTGCCCTTTTATTTTCTCTCTTAGAGAAGATCAGCTATTACGATACATATGTTAAATCCGGTCAGTACGAAAATGATCAGATGTTTACCCATTTTTCCAATGTATTTCATGAACTCTATGGCAGCACATGGGGCATTATTGGCCTGGGAAATATAGGACGTCGGGTGGCAGATATTGCCAAAGCTTTTGGCTGTCATGTAATCTATTATTCTACTTCTGGGAAACATGAAGAAGCAGGCTATGAGAGAGTGGATCTCGATACCCTATTGAAAACTTCGGATATTGTGTCGGTTCATGCTCCTTTAAATGAGGACACCTTAAATCTGATGGACAAGGAAGCTTTTGGGAAGATGAAAAACTCGGCTATCTTTATTAATGTTGGGCGGGGACCGATTGTTGTGGAAGAAGATCTTGCAGAGGCCCTGGAAAATGGAGAAATTGCAGCAGCAGGTCTGGATGTACTAAGGCAGGAGCCTATGGTCAAGGACAATCCTTTAGGAAGGATTAAGGACAGTACGAAACTTATTATCACACCACATATTGCATGGGCTAGCATAGAAGCCCGTACCCGACTCATGAAGATTATCTGGGGACAGATTCACGATTTCTTTTAATAATAAAAACGCTGTATTGCTTTTAAGAAATGACTCAAAAAGGCAATATAGCGTTTTTTAGTTTGTAGGATTCACCATATGGCAAGCCACCTTATGTCCTGGTCTTACTTCTTTAAACAGGGGTGCCTCCTGTCTGCATTTTTCCCTTGCATAAGGGCACCGGCTGGAAAAGGCACAGCCTTTGAAATCCCTTGTAAAGGATGGAACCACTGTCAGGCTTGGTCAAGCCTACAATTGCCCGTCCTGTGGTGGACTTTCCGCATCCGGATTCTCCAACTAATCCGTAGGTTTCCCTCTTTTTCTAAGTCCTGGGCATACTGCTAACATTTTACAAAATGTCCCTCACTTGCCTTAACAAGAGGTGGCTGCTTATTGATACACTGATCTTTGGCATGGTTACATCTGGTACAGAAATGACATCCTTTGGGAATCTCAGTTAAGGATGGAACAGTTCCTGCAATGGTGGGAAAGTCTTTGTCTCTTTCTACTCCAAGATGGGGAATGCAAGCAAGAAGTCCCATGGTATAAGGGTGTAGGGGATTGGCAAATAGTTCCTCTGTAGAAGCATCCTCTACAACCTGGCCAAGGTACATGACCTTTACGCTGTGACAAAGTTTGGATACAGCTCCCATGTCATGGGTGATAAAGAGGAGGGACATTTTCAGCTTTTCATTAGGTGGTTTGAAAAATAGAAATGGAGGAGTTTACACAGATTTAAAATATCCCTGCAGTGCATTTTACAGCCTAGTACTACAATTCCATAGTGAAAAAAAGCCAAAAAGAGGTCTAGATGATCTGGAAACTGAAAATATGGGAGGTAAAATATGCCATCAACATATGCACATTATAGAATGGGGCAGCAGGTGCGAAAAATGTTAAAGGGCCACGAAATGGAGGTCCTTGAAAAGTATCCGCAATTATATCTGATTGGCCTGCATGGGCCGGATATTTTATTTTATTACAAGCCCTTAAAGTCTAATCCAATTAATAAGATTGGCTATGAACTGCATGATCATTCAGGGAAAGAATTTTTTGAAAGAGCCAGGAAAATAATATTAAGTAAAACCGATAAAGAGCCTTATCTGGCTTACACCTATGGGGTCCTTAATCATTTTGCACTGGATGTGAACTGTCATGGTTATATCGAAGATAAGATAGGGGATAGTGGAATATCCCACGGGGAAATAGAAGTTGAATTTGATAGAGAACTAATGGTTAGGGATAAAAAAAATCCAGTTAAACAGTTGCTTACAAGACATATTGTGCCATCAGAAGAAAATGCAAAGATTATCAGCGAATTTTATCCTGGTACAAGTATGCAGAAAATGCAGGAGGCCCTTAAAGGCATGATTTTCTACAATAATCTGCTGGTTGCCCCATCTCATATGAAGCGCTGGAGCATCTATCTATTGCTAAAGCTATCTGGAAATTATAAGAAAATGAAAGGCTTGATGGTAAATTACCATAAGAATCCGGCTTGTAATGACAGTACAGCAAAATTAATATCCTTATATTTGCAGGCAAAGGATATGGCCTATCAGTTCATTATGGACTTTGATGAATTTTTAAATGAAGATCGTAAGCTGGATCCTATATTTGCTTACAGTTTTGGATCGGAACTTATAGAGGCCTGTAATAATGAGCAGGATGTGGAAACGCTCCTAGAGGAAGAGGTGTGATATGAGGGGAGAAAGTAGTAAGAAATTTAAGCTTACAGATCAGGAAAAAGGTTGGGTTTTATATGATGTAGGAAACTCGGCATTTGTTCTTTTGGTGTCCACAATATTACCTATTTACTTTAATTATCTTGCGGAAAATGCGGGGATATCATCGGTAGACTATCTTGCATATTGGGGATATGCGGCTTCCCTTGTGACCTTGATTGTTGCAGTTCTTGGGCCGGTGTTTGGCACCTTAGCAGATACCAAGGGTTTTAAAAAGCCTATATTTTTAGGTTGTGTGATTGCTGGATGTTTGTCCTGTGTGGCAATGGGGATTACTGGTTGGTGGATTCCTTTTCTTGTGGTATTCATAATTTCAAAGGTATGCTTTTCTGTCAGCCTTATCTTTTATGATTCCATGTTATCAGATATTACAACAGAGGAGAGAATGGATATTGTATCATCCAATGGATATGCATTCGGTTATGCCGGTAGTTGCATTCCATTTCTGATCAGCCTTATTTTTGTATTAGGATATAGTAAACTTGGGATTTCTTTGACTGCGGCAATGTTTATTTCTTTTGCCATCGTAGCGACATGGTGGTTTTTAATGACCCT
The DNA here is from genome assembly GCA_963597615.1 of Bacteroidaceae bacterium. Taxonomy (GTDB): domain Bacteria; phylum Bacillota; class Clostridia; order Lachnospirales; family Lachnospiraceae; genus CAKRJP01. The sequence goes on along the minus strand of CAVBQS010000034.1, from coordinate 19,664 downwards.
TCCACTTATGAAGAACTATAAGCAGATTCACTATGTTGAAAGGAAGCCCCACGCAGTAAAGGAAAGCTTTGTAAGAATCAAAGATACCCTGTGTAGCGTTGTAAAGCAGAAGAAAATATTTATGTTTCTTGCGGCATTTTTCTTTTATATTGATGGAGTGTATACCATTATAGACATGGCTACTGCCTACGGTTCGGCGTTGGGACTGGATACCACGGGCTTGCTTCTTGCTTTGTTAGTGACACAGCTTGTGGCATTTCCTTTTGCTATTATTTTTGGAAGACTGGCCTCAAAATATAGCACAGGAAGTCTGATTACTGGTTGCATAGTAGCTTACATAGGAATTACCATATTTGCAGTATTTATGAAAAGCCAGTGGCAGTTCTGGGTATTGGCTATAGTTGTTGGCATGTTCCAGGGAGGCATACAGGCCTTGTCCCGGTCTTATTTTGCCAAGATCATACCCTCTGAAAGATCCGGAGAGTATTTTGGGCTTATGGATATCTGTGGGAAGGGAGCATCTTTCCTAGGAACCCTGGTTGTAGGTGCAGCTTCCCAGATCTTTGGAAGTATCAATATTGGGGTATCTATGATCGCATTCTTATTTGGGGCAGGGCTTCTATTATTTGTAATGGCAGACAAACTGGATGAGACGGAAAGTGATTTCTTAAGCTCAGATTTCTTAGAATGTAATCCTAAAAGCTTGTAAATAGCTAAGATGATTTCCTTGTGGCAGTATCTTGGAAGCAGAAATAATCCGGTCGATGCCTGGATTGGGTATACTCAAACATTACCCCATCTGCATTAAAGGTCTGGCCTGTAATAACTGCCAGGCAATTATAGTCATTTAATTCCAGATACTTTTCATCAATTGCAGTTGTGCGTTCTACAGTCATTTTTCTCTTGCTTGTTACAATCTGCATGCCTAGTTCATTTTCAATATAGTCATAGATAGAATCCTTAGCAATTTCCACTGTAAGGCCCGGAACCAGGGAGCACAGGAATATATTAATATCAATAATCAAGGCTTTGCCATCTAGATAGCGGACTCGTTGAATATAGTAGAGTTCACTTCCTGGGGTAAAGCCTGTTTTTTTGGCTAACCGTTCATCAGCGGTGATTTCTGCAAATTGAATAACCTGGGTACGACGTTGGCGGTGGTTTCGGATTGCAGATTCTTTGAAAGACTCGATTCCACCAATGGTGAAAGCTGCTTGGTCAACAGGCTGATAGATTACACGAACTCCCTTGCCGTGCAGAGATTGTACATAGCCATCCTCTACTAAACCTGCAATTGCGCGACGAATTGTATTGCGGGAACAGTCGTAAATGGCTACCATTTTATTTTCTGAGGGCAAGAGCTCCTGATAAGGATATTCTTCAGATTCTATTTTTTGTTTTAGATCTTTATAAATTGCTTCAAATTTTGCCTTTGGCATAATAACTCCTTTATTGCTTGTTTAAACATCTGAAGATAATTATAAGAGCCTGTAGCTTATTTTTCAATCTTCAAAATGCAAATCTATACTAATATAATTTTCGAAAAATAAGCTACAATATTCTTAGTGAAATAATTTGGAACATAAATACACATGTTTAAACGAGTTGCGGATTTAATATTGGCTTGTTTAAACATGTGTGCTATAAAATAGATAAAGCACTTGTCTGAACAAGTTGGAAATAGGAGGAATGTAAGATGGCTAAGTATGAAGTGGATGCAAAAGAGCTTCTCCGATTGGTGGGAGGGAAAAGCAATATTGCAGCTGTATCACATTGTGTCACAAGAATGCGATTTGTATTAAATGACCCAACCAAAGCAGACATTGCCAAGATTGAGGCAATGAAAGTGGTAAAGGGAAGTTTTACACAGTCCGGACAGTTTCAGGTTATTATCGGCAACACGGTTTCTGATTTTTACAATGATTTTGTTGCCGTGGCAGGGGTGGAAGGTGTATCAAAGGATGCTGTAAAACAGGCAGCTAAGAAGAATCAAAACATACTTCAGAGAATTGTAGCGGTTCTGGCAGAAATCTTTGCACCTTTGATTCCGGCTATTATCACCGGAGGATTGATTCTTGGATTTAGAAACTGTATTGACAGCATGTACCTCTTTGATAATGCCACAAAGACCCTGTGCGATATCAGTCAGTTCTGGTCCGGCCTTGATAGCTTCTTGTGGCTCATTGGTGAGGCTATTTTTCATATGTTGCCAGTTGGCATTTGTTGGTCAGTAACAAAGAAAATGGGAACAACCCAGATGCTAGGTATTGTATTGGGACTTACCCTTGTATCCGGCCAGCTTTTAAATGCCTATTCCGTGGCATCTACAGCGGCAGCAGATATTCCTAAATGGGACTTTGGTTTTGTTAAAGTAGATATGATTGGTTACCAGGCTCAGGTACTTCCTGCGATCTTAGCAGCATTTGCCTTAGTTTACTTAGAGCGATTTTTTAGAAAAATCACACCGGCGGTAATTTCTATGATCGTGGTCCCATTTTGCAGTTTGGTCCTTGCTGTAATGGCGGCACATTTTGTAATTGGACCTATTGGCTGGAAGATTGGTTCTGCAATTTCAGCTGTTGTATATGCAGGAATTACAGGTCCCTTAAAAGTAGTATTCGGAGCTATCTTTGGATTTGTTTATGCTCCGTTAGTAATTACCGGACTTCATCACATGAGTAATGCCATTGATTTACAGTTGATCGCAGATTATGACGGAACCATGTTGTGGCCAATGATCGCCCTTTCAAATATTGCCCAGGGATCAGCAGTTCTTGGAATGATTCTTCTTCAGAAGAAAAATACCCAGGCCCAGGAAGTAAACGTGCCGGCATGTATTTCTTGTTACTTAGGGGTAACAGAACCAGCTATTTTTGGAGTAAACTTAAAATATAATTTCCCCTTTGTGTGTGGAATGATTGGTTCTGCATGCGCGGCAATCTTATGTGTGGCAACTAATACAACAGCAAATGCAGTCGGTGTGGGAGGAATACCTGGAATCTTATCTATTCAGCCTAAATATATGTTAAGTTTTGCTGTTTGTATGTTGATTGCCATTGGGCTACCATTTGTATTGACTTATATTGTTGGAAAGAAAAAATTAAGTGCAAGAGAGATTAGGGGAGAAATGCCAGACACAGAAGCAACAAATCATGTAGCTAGTGCAGATGATGCAGATGAAATTCAAGTAGAAGATAACGAGAAAAAGGGAAGTTTGGCTGCATTTCTTACAGGAAAAGTAACTTCCCTAAAAGAAGTTGGGGATGGTGTTTTTTCGGAAGGCATGATGGGAGAAGGCTTAGCAATCTGGCCGGAAAGTAATGTGGTATGTTCACCGGTAGATGCTACTATTAGCGTATTGATGCAGGATTCTAAACATGCAGTTGGCCTGACTGCGGATAATGGAATGGAAATTTTGTTACATGTAGGAATTGATACGGTTGATATGCATGGAGATGGATTTGCATATTTAGCAGAAGATGGTCAAAAGGTGAAGAAAGGGGACCCCTTAATTAAATTTGACCGGGAAAAAATAAAAGCGGCCGGACATCCGGATGTAACCGTGTGTGTAATTACGGACCAGGGAAAGGTAAATCATATAGAAATGCATACAGACATGAAGGCAGAATGTAAAGAGACTGTAATTGCAGATTGGAGCGAGTAAGATGACTAATTTTAAAGATAAAGTGGTATATCAGATTTATCCAAAATCTTTTCAAGATTCAAACGGTGACGGTTTTGGTGATCTAAAGGGTGTGGCCCAGAGATTGGATTATTTGCAAGAGTTGGGAGTAGATTATTTGTGGCTGACCCCCTTTTTCATCTCTCCACAAAATGACAATGGTTATGATGTGGCAAATTACCGCGAGATTGATCCTAGATATGGAACGATGGCAGACTTGGATGAACTGATTTATGAAGCAGACATGCGAGGAATCGGTTTAATGTTAGATATGGTTTTTAACCATACGTCTACAGAACATGAGTGGTTTCAGAGGGCCTTAAAAGGGGAGAAGAAATACCAGGATTATTATATTTTCAAAAAAGGGGATGGACAAACCCTTCCCACCAACTGGGTATCCAAATTTGGAGGACCAGTATGGAACTATGTAGAGAATCTTGGGAAATGGTATTTACACCTCTTTGATCCAACCCAGGCAGACCTAAACTGGGAAAATCCAGAAGTAAGAGAAGAACTAAAATCTATCATTAACTTTTGGAAAGAAAAGGGTATCAAGGGCTTCCGATTTGATGTGGTTAATTTAATTTCAAAACCAGATATCTATGAAGACGATTTCTTGGGAGATGGAAGAAGATTTTATACAGATGGCAAAAAGGTTCATGAATATTTAAAGGAGCTTGTCCAGGATACAGGAATTCAGGATATGGTTACAGTTGGAGAAATGTCATCTACTTCCCTTGAAAACTGTATTCGTTATTCCAATCCGGAAGAGGAAGAACTTTCTATGTGTTTTAATTTCCATCATTTAAAAGTGGATTACAAAGACAGAAAAAAATGGGAATTAATGCCGGCGGATTTGAAGGAATTAAAAACCCTTTTTAAAACCTGGCAGGAAGGAATGCAAGAGGGGCAGGGCTGGAATGCACTGTTTTGGTGCAACCATGACCAGCCACGTATTGTAAGTCGCCTTGGAAATGAAGAAAAATATTGGAAAGAGTCGGCAAAAATGCTGGCTACTGTGATTCATTTTATGCAGGGAACTCCATATATATATCAAGGGGAAGAACTGGGAATGACCAATCCGCATTTTACATCTATAAGTCAGTACCGGGATGTGGAAAGCTTGAATTATTATCAGATTCTACTTGAAAATGGGAAGAGCAAAGAAGAGGCTTTGCATATTTTGGCAGAACGTTCAAGAGATAATTCCCGTACCCCCATGCAATGGTCAGGGGATAAAAATGCTGGATTTTCTAAGACAGATCCATGGATAGAGGTACAGAAGAATTATGAAAGCATCAATGTGGAAGTAGAAGAAAATGAAGCAGATTCTATTCTGAATTTCTATAAAAAACTGATACACCTAAGAAAAGAAATGCCGGTTGTCTCAAAGGGAACTGTGAGATTCCTAGATGAGGAAAATGAAGGTGTGATTGCTTATGAAAGAGAGTATGAAGGAACAAAACTTGTTGTACTTTGCAATTTGTGTGAGGTAGAAAAGGAAGTTGCATGGCAAGACCAGTGGAATTCTTATGAGATGCTACTAGGAAATTACGAGGATGGATTAGTGAATGAGAAACTTAGAGCCTATGAGTGCAAGGTTGTGGTTTCGAACCTATAAAATTTAGAATGATAAAAAACCTCTGTATTGTTTTATGAGATGACTCAAAAAGCAATGCAGAGGTTTTTTTGTGGAATGGGACTTACCAGTTTTGTTTGGATTCCGATTATATTTTGTGTTCTTATAGCAGGTTTGACTTATTTTTATAAGCTGGATAATATTAGGGAGCTTGATTGACCGAATATTTCTCTATAGCCATCTGCTCTATAGCAATTGCATCTTTAAATTCCTTCGCATATGCGTTGAAGCCATCTACATCCTTGGGATCAGGAGTAGCGATGGTTCCAGTGGAATCTTTTTCTTTTTGGAACAGCAGGTCCATCTCAACCTTTAACGTGGCAAAATTTGCATACAGATGAGAGCGCATGAAATTTGCTAAAGTGAACTTGCTTTCCGGAGTGCGCATAAACAGAGGGCGTCCCTGGGGACAATCCATTATATTTTCTCCAGACATAAATCCATAGGAGAGAAGACCGCCACAAGCAGAATCTCCCGCAAGACGAATCTCCGGCAAGATATCAGTTAGATGTCATGAAAAATGATAATCTGCTATTAGATGTTCAAACTGACTTATCATAGTCAGATCATATTTCTTGGTCTTAGGATCAATGGGGAACACGCCAGAGGCATCACCAACTCCCAGAACTTTTTCTCCCATACATGATCCCCGCTAGCAATGAGCATGTGCTCCTCGTTAATTAATACTGCTTTGATCCTGGTAGAACCAAATTCAATGCCAAGGATTGCCTTTCCGTCACTAACCAATTCCCCAATGTTTTCCATAAGTACCTCCTTAAAGGTTCCTTCATTCCCAAGTATGTTGCAATATTTGAACGGTTTTTCTTAACTATTCTTGAAGTATGGTCTAGTTTTTGAAAAAATTTACAATCTCATCAAGAGATGCTGCCTGCTTCCAAAGCATTTTCTTGGTTTCTTCATCAGGGTCTGTCTGATCAGGAACCATAATAACTTTACAACCAGCATCAAATGCACTTTTTACACCGTTAGGAGAATCTTCTATAGCAATGCATGAACTAGGGGCAAGATTAAGCTCCTTGCAGGCATAAAGATAGACATCCGGCGCCGGTTTCCCAAATTCTACCATAGTGCAGGAAATCAATTTATCGAAATAGTTGTAAAGGCCAACTTGATTTAAATAGCGGGTGGTTCTCTCCAAATCAGAGGCGGTAGAAACAGCGGTTATAATATCTTTTGCTTTTAAGTATTCAAGGAGCTCGATGGCGCCTTTTTTTAGTTGAATCCCTTCTCTTGCAATCATTTCTTCCATAAGCTTACTGCGTCTAGCTCTTATTGTCTTGTAATCGGCATTAGGATCTCCTACCATTTTTTTTATATGATCTGGGGCAAAGGGCCTTCCCAGGGAGCGAAGAGTTAAGACTTGCTCATCGCTAACTTCATAGCCAAAACTTTCCAGGGTTTCTTTCCAGCAGACCCGGTAGTATTTTTCGGTGTCAATCAAAGTTCCGTCCAAATCAAATAATATAGCTTTTATATTTTCCATGATGATCTCCTTCAATGTTTTTATAATAAATATAGGGATTTTTGAAAATCCCGTCAAGGCGTATATAGAGATGAGAAAATTTAAAAATATAGTAAAGAATAAATCGAAATAGTATATATTTTGATTTATACTATTACTGTTAGGGAAGGAGCGTGTGTTGCTATAAAAAGAAAAATGGATTATATAAAGTTTGGAAATGGAACGAAGAAGCTTGTGATTCTTCCAGGCCTATCTGTTCACAGTGTGCTAAATTTTGAAGCGTCAATTAAGCAGGCATATCATATTTTTATGGAAGAGTATACGGTATATGTCTTTGATCGAGCAAGGGAAATTGAAGAAGGCTATAGCATCCGAGATATGTCAAATGATACGGCCATGGTTATGAAAGAATTGGGACTTGAAGATGCAGATGTTTTTGGGACCTCTCAAGGCGGGATGATGGGACTTTGTTTGGCTATTGATCATCCGAATCTTGTAAATCATCTGATTGTGGCATCTAGCCTTGCCAGAACAAATAAGGCGGCATCGAAAGTCATAGATCAGTGGATTGATTTTGCGAAGAAAAAGGATGAAAAGAGTTTATTGGAGAGCTTTGCCTGCAAAGTATATTCAGAAGCCACCCTGGCAGCCTGTAAAGATGATATCATTAAAGCAAATAGGGGGATTTCTGATGAAGAATATCAGCGCTTTATTATACTTGCTAGGGCTTGCAAAACTTTTGATTGCTATGCAGAATTGACAAAAATAAAAGCGGCTGTAATGGTTATTGGTGCTAAAGGAGATCAGGTTACTACGGTAGAAGGATCCAAAGAAATTGCGAAGGCTTTGGGATGTACTAGTTATCTATATGATGAGACTTATGGGCATGGAGTCTATGATGAAGCCAGTGATTTTGTGGAGAGATGCAAGGCTTTTTTGGAATCCTGTTAATATAGATGATTGCGGAAAGGAGTGTGCCATATATGGGAACTTTTGTGAATCCCGACAATTCGGCATTTCAGGTGGCTTTGAATTCAGAAATATATATTGATAAAAGCAAACTGATTGAGTATACAAATAAAGTGCAAAATACACTGCAAGGGTATATTTGTAACAGCCGCCCTAGACGATTTGGAAAATCCATTACAGCCAATATGCTTACGGCTTACTACAGTAGAGAATGTGATTCGGAGGCGATATTTGCCAATTTGGAAATTAGTAAAAGTGCAGATTTTAAGTTGCATTTAAATAAATATGATGTTATTCACCTTGATATCCAATGGTGTATAGGACCTGCTGGCGGACCGGAAAAAGTAGTCTCTTATATCTCGCGGGAGACAATTTCTGAGCTTAGGGCATATTATCCGGAGGTGTTGGCGAATCAGACAAAATCATTGCCAGAGGCTTTGTCTAGAATAAATGGAGCGACTGGGAAAAAGTTTATTATCATCATAGACGAGTGGGATGTTCTGATTCGTGATGAAGCTGCGAACCAGAAGGTACAGAATGAATACATTAATTTTCTGAGAGGGATCTTTAAGGGAACAGAGCCAACAAAATACATTCAGCTAGCATACTTGACAGGGATTCTCCCTATAAAAAGGGAAAAGACCCAGTCAGCGCTGAATAATTTTGATGAATTTACAATGCTGAGCGCAAGTGAGCTTGCGCCGTATATAGGATTTACAGAGACAGAGGTTAGGATTTTAGCCGAAGAGTATCATCAAGATTTTCAGGAAATAAAAAGATGGTATGATGGCTATCTTTTAAATGATAATCATATCTATAATCCAAAGGCGGTTGTCAGTGTAATGCTTCGTGGAGAATTCAAAAGCTATTGGTCTGAAACAGCCTCATATGATGCAATTGTTCCGTTGATTAATATGGATTATGATGGCTTGAAGACAGCAATCATTGAGATGCTTTCCGGAGCTGAAGTAAAGGTGAATTCCCTTACTTTCAAGAATGATCTGTCAAATTTTGCAAATAAAGATGATGTATTGACCTATATGATACATCTAGGCTATCTTGGATATAATCAAAACCGAAGAACAGCATTCGTTCCCAATGAGGAAATTAGGCAGGAACTTTTGGCAGCAGTTGAAAGCAAGACTTGGGGTGAACTGATAAAATTCCAGCAAGATTCGGAAGAATTATTGAATGCAACACTTGATATGGATGGGGATGCTGTGGCTTCTCGGATTGAAAAAATTCACAATGAGTATGCGTCTACCATTCAGTATAACAATGAAAATTCTCTGAGCAGCGTACTTACCATTGCATATCTTAGTGCAATCCAATATTATTTTAAACCGATCCGTGAACTGCCTACAGGTAGGGGCTTTGCCGATTTTGTGTTTGTGCCAAAACCTGAATATAGGAGTGGATATCCAGCTTTGATTATTGAACTGAAATGGAATAAAAAAGCAGAAACGGCTTTGGAGCAGATAAAGGACAAGAAATATCCGGAGTCGATTCAAAATTATACTGGAGATATCCTTTTGGTTGGGATCAATTACGAAAAAAATAGTAAGGACCATCAATGCGTCATTGAAAAATATGTGCTGGAGCAGTCGTAAATTATAGCCTGTTCCGATTTTTACAATTTTCTACAAATAAAACTGTATACAATACTGGGCATAGCAAGGGGGGCTTCTTAGAGGCACCGCAAATATATCAAATGAGATGTATGATTTCATACATTTTATTGGACATAGGCGTCTGACAGATTAAAGATCTGGACAGGCGCCTTTTTATAATCCAAAGGGGCACCAGGTGCCTTTTGATGTGCAGATTAGAGTTTTGATTTGTATGAAAAGGAGCAGTGATTATGGCAGAGAGAATCAAAGAACATCCAATACTGGGTGTTCAAGAAAAGGGAGCAAGTGTCAAATTTACATTTGATGGAAAAGAATTAGAAGGCAGGGAAGGTGAACCCATTGCTGCTGCTCTCAAAGCTCAGGGAGTGATGGTTCACAGATATACAAAAAAAGAGCATAAGCCTCGTGGAATTTTTTGTGCCATTGGAAGGTGTACAGATTGCGTCATGGTGGTGGACGGAGTTCCAAACGTGCGAACCTGTATTACCCCTTTAAAAGCTGGCATGGATGTGAAAACCCAGTATGGCGTTAGCGACAAGCCATTTGAAGAACAGTAAGTTTAGGGACAAGGAGGATGCGAGGATGAAAAGATATGATTTGATAATTGTAGGAGCTGGTCCCTCCGGCTTGTCAGCAGCCATTGAAGCGGCGAAAAGAGGACTGAAGGTTGTAGTTTTTGATGAAAATGAAAAACCGGGAGGACAGTTATTTAAACAGATCCATAAGTTTTTTGGATCTAAAGAACACCGGGCAAAAGTTAGAGGATTTGTCATTGGCCAGCAACTTTTAGATGAGGCCGATGAAGTTGGGGTTCAGGTAGAGCTAAATGCAACCGTAATTGGCTTGTATCAGGACAAAGAAGTCGTGGTTAAAAAAGGAGATGCCATTAAGCATTTTAAGGGAGATGCTATTATTATTGCCACAGGAGCAGCAGAGAATATGGTTACTTTTCCAGGCTGGACCCTTCCCGGGGTTATTGGAGCCGGAGCAGCCCAGACTATGATGAACCTTCATGGAATCCTTCCAGGAAAGAAAGTTTTAATGTTAGGTTCTGGTAACGTAGGCCTGGTAGTTTCCTTCCAGTTGATGCAATGTGGATGTGAAGTGGTAGCCTTAGTAGACGCCGCTCCAAGAGTAGGAGGATACGGGGTCCATGCAGCAAAGGTGGCAAGAACCGGAGTCCCCTTTTATTTGTCTCATACCATAGTGGAAGCTGAAGGAGAGGACTGTGTTAAGGGTGTAACCATTGCGGAAGTGGATTCTAGTTTCAAATTTATTCCAGGAACGGAAAAACATTTTGATGTAGATACCATTTGCCTGGCGGTAGGACTTTCTCCTATGTCTCAGCTTTTAAAAATGGCTGGCTGTAAGATGGAGGATAACCCAAGGCGTGGTGGTCAGGTGCCAATCTGTGATGCCTATGGAAGAACTTCTATTTCAGGGGTATTTGTAGCAGGAGATGTATCTGGAATCGAGGAAGCTTCCTCAGCTATGATTGAAGGACGAATGGCAGGAATTGCTGCAGCAGAATATTTAGGATATATCGAGAAAGAAGAGATGGATCTGGAGCTTGAGGGCTTAGACCAGGCCTTAGATGGATTGCGTCAGGGTATGTTTGCTCCGAAAAATAGAGGAAAAGCTATTGAAAAAACAGAGGAAGGAATCCCTATTTCTACCAATTTATTAAAACACGGATTTGTGGGAGATGATGAAATTGAGAGATTTCCAGGAGTAACCCATAGACCTGGAGTGCATCCGGTTATGGAGTGTACCCAAAATATTCCCTGTAATCCTTGTCAGGATGCATGTCCAAAGGGCTGTATTTCCATAGGATCCAATATTACTTCTTTGCCAATTGTAGTGGAAGATTCCCAGTGTATTAACTGTGGCATGTGCGTGGCAAGTTGTTCTGGTCAGGCCATTTTCCTGGTAAATGAAGACTGTGGAGATAATACCGCCACAGTTACCCTTCCTTATGAATTTCTTCCCCTTCCAGAGGCAGGCACAAAGGGAATTGCCCTTGGAAGAAATGGACAGAAGGTTTGTGAGGCAGAGGTAGTTTCTGTAAAAAATAATAAAGCATATGACAAGACAAATCTACTGACCATGCGTGTTTCCAAAGAATATGCCATGACAGCAAGATTCTTTAAATTAGCTTAGATGGGAGGAGAGATTTCATGAATGTAGTAAATGATAGATCAAGAGAGATTGGTCCTTATATTCCGGCTCCCGACGACGATATGCTAATCTGTCGATGCGAGGAAATTACAAAGGGCGAGATTCGGAGGGCTGTTCACGAAGGCATGTGGACAATGACAGAGATTCGAAGATATTTAAGAACCGGAATGGGACTTTGCCAGGGTCAGACTTGTGGAAAGCTGGTGAAAGGAATCGTAGCCAGAGAACTGGGAGTATCCCCGGCAGAGCTAGAGCCTGCCACATCAAGGGTTCCCATGAGACCTATTGAAATGCACATATTTGCAAATGAGATAAAGGAGGATGGTGAACATGAATAAAACAGCGGAAGTCGTGGTAATTGGCGGCGGAATTATTGGATGTGCCATTAGTTATTATCTTGCAAAAGAAGGAGTCAGTGTCATTTGCCTTGAGGGCTCGGATCATTTTGGAGATGGCGGCTCTAGCAGAAATGGTGGCGGGGTCAGGCAGTCGGGACGAGATCCTAGAGAGCTTCCATTGGTTATGTATGGAATTCAAAATTTCTGGCCTAGCTTGTCGGAAGAGTTAGAAGTAGATTGTGAATATCATCAGGATGGTAACCTTCGTCTAGGAAAGACCCCAAAACATAAAGAGATTTTAACAGGCCTAACAGACCGGGCAGTGAAGGTAGGACTGGATGTAAAAATGATCGATGGAGATGAAGTAAGACGCATCAACCCGTATCTTTCAGAGGAAGTAACCTGTGCCAGCTGGTGCCCGAGTGATGGCCATGCAAATCCCCTTACCACAACCTTAGGATATTACAAAACAGCAAGAAAATTGGGAGTTCATTTCATCTCAGGAGAAAAAGTTGTAGAACTTAAAATGATAAAGGGAAAACTAAGACGGGTAGTCTGTGCATCTGGAGATGTATTTGAAGGGGAGACTGTAGTGCTGGCAGCAGGTTATGAATCCAGAGCTATTGCAGGAACTATTGGCATTGATATCCCTATGCAAAAGGCAATGCTGGAGGCTCTCGTAACAGAGGCCCAACCTCACATGTTTGACCAGATGTTAGGAACGGCAGAGGCTGATTTTTATGGGCATCAGACCAAGCACGGCTCCTTTGTATTTGGAGGCTCTTCCGGCTTGGAGGGATATACAAAAGACAATGGAACTCCTATTTGCTATTCAAAGACAGCTCCTTGTATCTGCCGGGGGATTATGAAATATTTCCCGGATCTTGCAGATGCAAAAATCGTGCGAACTTGGGCAGGCTGGATGGACCGCTGCGTGGACGGTGTTCCTGTACTTGGAAAGGTAGAGGAAGTTCCGGGATTGGTTCTAGCCTGTGGATTTTCTGGTCATGGTTTTGGAATTGCGCCGGGAGCTGCTCATCAGCTGGCCCAGTTAATTACAAGGGGAGAGACTGACGTGGATTTAAGCGCCTTGCATTATGATCGGTTTAAAGCTAAAATTTGATGAAAATCAAGAATTTTAGGAGATAGTTTATGATCTGGAAAAAGGACAGACTTCGCCCCACACAACCCTACTTTGTGTTAGATACATTAAATTTTACCCAGGAAATCTATTTAAGACAGGGAATCTCTCATTTTTACAGTTGTAATATTGCGGAGAATGTTCCCCTTCGGACGGTTCCTGACGGCTGCATTGATTTATTTTTTGAATATGAAAAAGATCATATGCAAGGCTATGTATGTGGAACCCCTCTAAAGTATCGATGTGAAGAGTGGAAAGGGAAGGAAGAAGTCTTTGGGGTCCGCTTTATGGTGGGGGTCCAGCCGGGTTTGGTATCCTGCACCATGAGGGAAGTCTTAGGAGAAAAGATTTCCATTGAATCTGTCCTTATAGGAGATACCGCTTGGTTAAAAGAGCTAGAAAAAGAAAAAGATTTTTATCAGCGAATCCGAATTTTCCTTGCAGCCTATACAAGGGCCGAAAAGATAAGGAAGAAGCCCTTTGGAAAACAGGAAATGGTCCAGCACATTAAACAGATGGTCTATGAGTCTGATGGAAAGATTAAGGTTACAGAAATGCAGGAGCGGACAGGATATTCTGTTCGATATATCAATCAGGCTTTTCTTGAGGAAATGGGATTTTCACCAAAAACATTTTGCAAAATTGTTCAGTTTCAAAGAGCTTTGGAATTTTTAAATTCCGGGGCGCCAGACAAGATGACAGATGCAGCAGTGTTTTTAGGATACTACGATCAGTCCCAGTTTATTCATGACTTTACTAGATATGCAGGAATTACTCCCAAGAGATATTTGAAGCTGGTAGTAGAAGAAAAATATCAAAATAAAATCATAACAACCAATACAATAGAAATTAATTGACAAAGGCGTCTGACAGAAACTGTTGGACGCTTTTTTTATACATTTTTAAGGAGGACGTCACATGGGATTTTCACAGATTGAAGTAGTTACATCGATGAACCGCTTGGAAAGCTTAAAGGCTGCCCTAAGTGAACTAGGAGTCAGCGGTATGACAGTGGTACAGGCCATTGGTTGCGGGGCCCAGAAGGGAACCCTGGAATATAGGGCAGACCAGAACAAGGAAATGGAACTTTTGCCAAAACAAATGATCTTTATTGTGGTAAAGGACGAAATGATTGATTCAGTAGTAGAAACAGTAAAAAAAGAACTGTATACAGGACATATTGGGGATGGAAAAATATTTATTTCACCCCTGTCCAATATTATCCGGGTAAGAACCGGTGAAGAGGGAGAGGATGCTTTGTAGAAACAAAAAGGGGTCTTGGAAGGAGAATCGGTATGGAAGATAGAAAATTAGGTCTGCCAAGTGTAGTGTCTACAGGAGTAGGTTTGATTGTAGCAACTAGTTGTCTTATGTCTTTGGGACAGGGAGCAGGAGCCTTAGGGATAGGCTTTATTGTTTCCATGATTTTAGCCTTTGCCATTAATGCCTGTACGGCCCTTTCTATGGCAGAGTTAAATGCCCTGATGCCAAACTTAACGGGAGGCCTTGCCCAGTATACCCTGGCAGGAATCGGTCCCTTTGTAACCATTGTCACTATGGTAGGTGGTTATATTGTCTGCCAGGCCATTGCAGGATCTGTGGAATGTGCCATGTTTGGAAATGCAATTAATTCTGTATTTCACACGGGAGTACCCTCCAGCGTATTTTGTATTTTGCTGTTGCTGGTATTAATTACAGCAAATTTATTGGGAATCGATATGTTTGCAAAAATACAGAATGTTGTGGTCTATGGCTTGATTTTTTCCTTGGTTGCTATGGGACTTTTGGGAATTTTCGGACTTGGGACAGGAGAAACAGTTTCTCAGCCTATGAATCTGGCAGGATCTTTTACAGATACTTTTTCCCTGCTGGGCTTAGCTTTTTTCCTCTTTATTGGAAGCGAGTTTGTTATACCAATATCTAGGAATGTAAAAAATGAGAGAAAGAACGTCCCCTTAGGCATGGTAATGAGCCTTTTGATTATTTTAGTAATGCAGTCTTTAGTGGTCATTGGAATGGGAAGGTATTGCAAGTGGGAAGACCTGGCAAACAGTGCATCGCCCCATATTTTGTATGGGTCTTCCTTGCTTGGATATGCAGGGTCCCTGTGGATGATTGTGGTATCTGTATTTGCTGTAATCAGCACTGTAAATTCAGCTATTAGCTTTCAATCCTACATGTGTGCCGGCATGGCCAAAATAGGACTTATGCCTGAATTTTTCTTAAGAAAGAATAAAAAAGGAGCCTATTATCCGGGGATTTTAATGATTGGAGGCATTATGATTTTGGTAAATGCCACAGGACTTTCTACCAGCGATTCCCTTTCCTTTATGATTACCCTGGCAATTGTTTTTTGGATGGTATCCTACGTAATTGCTAACTGTAATGTACTTATTTTTCGAAGAAAAAGACCAAAAGCACCTCGCACATTTAAGGTGCCTTTTGGACCGCTCATTCCAATTGTAGGAAGCTTAGGAAGCCTTTTTATGATATGGAATATTGATGGAGACCCGGCAGTAAGAAATAAGATCTTTATGATTGATGGCCTGATTTTTGTTGCCTTGGCAATCTATGCAGCCTTGTGGTGCAAATATAAATTAAAAAAGAAAATGTTTGAGCCAATTGAAATTCATGAAGTTATGGCCATGGAGAATTCATTGTATCTAATGGCCCATAAGAAAAATAGATAGAGAGTAAAGGAGAAGTAAAAATGGAATATCCAAAGATTGATTTTTTATATTTAAGTGAAGAAGACATGATCGCAGCAGGTGTAAAGGACATGGGAAAATGCGTAGAAGCCATGGAAGAGATGTTTAAACTAATGAAGGTTGGAAACTACCGCATGGGTGGTGCCAATGGAAATTCCCATGGAAGTATGGTGATGTTTCCTGAAAAATCTCCATTTCCGGAAATGCCGGTAGATGGTCCGGACCGCAGATTTATGGCAATGCCTGCCTATTTAGGTGGAAAGTTTGATATGGCGGGAATGAAGTGGTATGGCTCCAATGTTGCTAACAAAGAAAAGGGCCTGCCAAGATCCATCCTTATGCTTACTTTAAATGACAAAGACACAGGAGCTCCGGTAGCCTATATGTCTGCCAATATTTTATCTGCCTACCGAACAGGGGCCGTACCAGGAGTTGGCTTCAAATATTTTGCAAAAGAAGATGCAGATACCATTGGAATTGTAGGCCCTGGTGTTATGAGTAAGACTGCCCTGGCAGCAGCCATCGCCGTAAGACCTAGCCTAAAAAATGTAAAAGTAAAGGGAAGGGGAAAAGCTTCTCTTAATAAATTCATTAATCAGGCAAAGGAAGATTATCCAGAATTAAATATTTATGCAGTAGATACTATAGAAGAGGCAGTGAGAGATTCGGACATTGTTTCAGTATCCACCTCCTCCCCAACAGGAGACCCCTCCCTTTATCCCTATATTGCGGAAGAATGGATCAAACCAGGAGCTATTATAGAGTCCACCGCAGCCCTTCGCTTTGATGATGATTTTATTATTAACCGTGCACGTACAGTTACAGATAATATTATGCTCTATGAGGCCTGGGAGGAGGAAATGAAGCCTAATGCTTATCATACGGTTCCTATTCCGGCAGTTCATGTGGAGGATCTTATTGCAGAAGGAAAGATGCAGCCAGACCAGATTGATGACTTGGGAGATGTGCTTCTTGGCAATATTCCGGTTCACAGAAAGGAAGGGGAAATTGTCATCTATTCCGTAGGAGGTATGCCAACAGAAGATGTGGCCTGGGGTACCATAGTATATAGAAATGCCTTGGAAAAAGGCATCGGAACAAAACTAAATCTCTGGGAAAGTCCACAGATGGTAGTTTAGGGAAGAAATTTGAATTTATAATTTCATTAAATAGGGGCTTCCGGTCTTGGAAGCCCCTATTCTAAGGCAATTTCTGTGTAGCTTATTATCAGTAATTGCCTTCTTTGCTTTCATTGTGTATTTTTCGCAAAAGTTCCCACCTGGAACGAACCTTCATTTTTCGAAAAAGATTTTGCAAATGCTTATTTAGAGTGGTTTCTCTAATGCCTAGGTGTTCTGCGATTTCTTCATTGTCTTTAAATTCCAAAAGGTATTTTAAAATTTCCTCTTCTTTTGCTGTAAGCTGGTAGCGGTCAATAAGAGCCAGGTTAAACTGCTCTCCAGATTTTGTATCCTTTTTTTTATGAGAATTCGGTGCAGTACTGGGTTTAGATGCATAACAATGGCCCGGAGAGAATAGACTTCATCGCTAGTATAAATTCCATTAGGTCTGGTCCTAAAAAGTGTCAGGACGCCTAAAAGCTTTTGATGAAAAACAATGGTATATTGCAGGCTGTCGTAAATATTGTATTTTTGATAGCATCTGCGATAGAGGGGAGAGTTTAGCCTGTGATCTTCGTCTAGCACAGCACTTTCCCGGATCAGCTTGGATTCTTTTCCGTGGAGAATCCACTGCAGATCGTCTTCGCTGGCAAACTTGGTATACTGAAGCTCGGCCTCTTTGAAAGATTCAGGAAAGCAAAGGGGAGTCCCCAGAGAAAAGACAAAGAGTGCTAGCATAAGGGCAAGTTAAAAAACATGTCGGTCAAATCATAGGTGGCAGGCAAAAAGAAACTCATTGTGATACAAAGGCGTATCTGGAATGATTTTTCAGATGCGTCTTTTTTATAACTTGATCCGGTGCAAAAAGCTACCGGCAGTAAGGAGGACATTATGGCAGATAGCAAACAGGTAATCAAAGATCTTGACAGAGTAATCAAACTTATCGAAACAGACACAAAGGATATTTCGGCAGAGGAAAAGAAAGCAATGGTAGCAGAGACTTTAGACCATTTTGATAATTACGTAAGTCCAGGCTGGTTGAAATATCGTAAGTCTGTATCTTCTGACTCAGAAGGCGGAGCAGTTTTGGAATGGCAGGATGAAGGCGCCTACTGCTATGGATTAAATGGAGAGAAATTTATTGACTGCCTAGGTGGCTTTGGTATTTATACCTGTGGTCATAGAAATAAAAAATCTTAGATGTGGTAAAAGCCCAGCTTGATCATCAGGCCCTGCACTCTCAGGAACTTCTTGATTCTCTTCGTGGCTATCTGGCAAAGGCAATGGCAGACATTACACCGGGTGATTTACAGTATTGCTTCTTTGCCAACGGTGGTGCAGAGGCAGTGGAGATGGCTTTAAAGCTTGCCCGTATTGCAACAGGAGGTCGCTGGTATATTTCCACAGTAGGAGCTTTCCACGGAAAATCAATGGGAGCTATTTCCATGGGAGGAAAATCTACCTACCGTATTCCTTATACTCCAATGGTACAGCAGGTGCAGCATGTAGAATACGGAAATGCAGAGGACATAAGAAAAGCAATCCGCAACCTGACAACCGTTGGTGAGAAGGTGGCAGCAGTAATCTTAGAGCCAATCCAGGGAGAGGCTGGTGTTATTATTCCTCCAAAAGGATATTTAAAAGAAGTCAGAGAAATCTGTGATGAGTATGGTGTAGCCTTAATCTTTGATGAGATTCAGACTGGTATGGGACGGACAGGTACCATGTGGAGATGCGAGGCTGAAGGAGTAACACCGGATATTATGACCTACGGTAAGGCTTTCGGTGGAGGTATTCTTCCTATTACAGGTATTATCTGTAAGCCATCTATGTGGGTAGATCAGCTGGTTGAGAATCCATGGTTACTGGGATCGCCTACCTTTGGAGGAAACCCATTATGCTGTGCAGCAGCTATCGCGACCATTAAGTACATGTTAGAAAATGATATTCCTGGCGTATGTAAGGAAAAGGGAGAGGTATTAAAGGCTGGTCTTGAAGGATTGGCAGTTAAGTATCCGGAAATTATCCAGGAGGTTCGTGGTACAGGTCTCATGCTTGCAGTAGAATTCCATAGCTGCGAGCTTGGATATGAGGCATCTAAGGGCTTATTTGCAAGACGGGTTATGACAGCTGGAACCTTGGTAAATGCAAAGACCATTCGTTTTGAGCCTACGGCAGTAATCTCTGATCAGGATATTAAGGATGTAATCTTAAGATTTGATGAAGCCCTGGCAGATGTAAAGGCAAGCTTGTAATTATAAGAGAAATTAAAGCTTCCTATTTCCGTGGTGGACCAGGAAGAAGAGAAGGCAGTGAAACAGAGCATGCATATTTATATTTATGCATCCTATGATGCAAGGTTGGAGCATTGCATCAAAGATTTAGGCCTTGACGCGGAAGAAGCTTGTCGAATGATCAAATCCGTAGACGAGGCCAGAAATTCCTACCATATGCAGTATGCAGGATACTTTCCGGATGACAAACGCTATAAGGATATCCTGATCGACAGCAGCTTTTTTTTGGGGGGGGTAGAGGGAATCGCAGAATTTTTGGCGGAGGCTGTAAAGAAAAAATTTTATAAGTAAAACACAAGAGGCATGGATTCTGGCAGGAATCATGCCTTTTCCCTTTTTGTGCCTTAAACTTCATAAGCTAGATTGACGCATCAGCGAAAACCAGTATAATATACTTTGTGAAACTTTAAGGTATAATTTAGATTATTAACTCAAACTTCCCACACCGATAAGGTGTGCTGAACCTTGAAAATTCAATAT
>CAVBQS010000033.1:0-53626 GCA_963597615.1 Bacteroidaceae bacterium | reverse complement strand
AATCTCGTAAGCCACAGTGCTTTCCAGACTTGTCTCACGCGACAGCTTGTATAGACTATCACAATCATCCCAATAATGTCAAGCAGGTTTTTTCAAAAAAACTATTGTTTCTTAATCAGTACAAAATCAATGCAGAATCAGTGCAAAACTCCTAGAAAACAACAGCCCCAGAGCATAGATTTCCTACATTCTGGGGCTACTTCTGCCTATCATTATTCTTTTAATGCTTCCAATCTCAATTTGAATCTAGGGTTCGGTAATGCTATATAGTACCTTATCCAGCATCTTATGAAATCCCTCGATCTCTTTCTTATTCATTCCAAGGGTCAACTTCTTATCAATCTTCTTCCGATCTGCCACCATTTTCTTTTGAACAGCATAGGCCTTCTCTGTAAGGTAAATGTTCTTGCATCTCTTGTCCTTGATACTGGGCGCCATAAAGACGAAGCCATTCTCCTCCATACGTTTCAAGATTCCTGTAACAGTTGGGTTCTTTAAAGAAAGAGCCTTTTCCACATCTCTCTGGTTCACCTCATCAGCGCTACTATTAAAAAGAAAGTCTAATACGGCACACTGGGACGATGTCAGTCCCAACTTCTTCAGTAGATTATTAAACTCTTTCTCATAAATATTATTAATCTGTTTTATTTTAAATCCCAGAGGTGCTTGCTCTCTCATTAGACTGCCTCGCTTTTTTCTATTTTTTCATAGGACTTCATAAGTTTCATTTCACGATATGCAAATCCCAAAGATATAATTATGGCCATTGCATCTGCTATAGGTCCTGCATACATAACTCCGTCTATTCCCATAAAGAGAGGGAATATAATGATCAGGGGGATAAGAAATAAAACCTGTCTGGTTAAGGATACCACTGCTCCTAATTTTGCCTTTCCCATGGATGTAAAGAAATTGGCACTTACTGGATGGAGCCCATTAGCAAAGGTCATAAACATATAAATTCTAAAGTAACGTTCTGCAAAATGATAGTACTCTTCACTTCCGCTTCCAAAAATGCTGATAATCTGCCGTGGAAAGAATTGAAAAGCTAGAAAAAATATAATTCCCACCACAAAGGCTACTTTAAAAGCGTATTTGTAAGTGTCTCTTACTCGCTTATAGGATTTGGCTCCATAGTTAAAGCCCCAAATAGGCTGACAGCCTTGGGCCAAGCCTATGGTAATAGAGATAAAGACCATATTTACCTTGGAAATAACTCCCACGCAAGCTAGAGGAATCTCACTTCCGTAGCTAGACACGGCCCCGTAATGCTTCAATGTATTATTCATTACAATCTGAACCAAAGCCATAGCGATCTGGTTAATACAAGCAGCCATTCCCAAGGAAAGAATATGCTGAAAGTTCTCCCAGCTAGGTTTTAGCATCCGCACCTTTAAATCCAAATGACGAAATTTCAGGAAATATACAATCACCATAATTCCGGACACCACCTGGCCTATAACCGTAGCCCAGGCTGCCCCCTTGATTCCCAAACCAAAACCAAAGATAAACAGAGGGTCTAAAATGGTATTTAAAATTGCCCCTGTCAACATACAAGTCATGGAGTAGGTAGGGCTTCGATCCGCTCGGATCAAATGATTTCCTCCAGTCGTCAAGACTAGAAAGGGAATTCCAAAGGCAGTGATCCCCGTATAGTCTTTTGCATAAGGCAAAATTTCTTCTGTAACTCCAAAAACCTGCAAGAGAGGATTTAAAAAAGCTAAAACAATTACTGCAATTAGAAGGCCTCCCACAAGAAGCAAGGTCAGACCATTTCCCGCAAAGTAATTGGCCTCTTCCTGCCGCCCGGCCCCTGCAGATAAGTTAAAATTCGAGGCACTTCCGATGCCAAGAAGCAAGGCAGTGGCTGTACATACGATGGTAATAGGAAACGCTATATTGGTAGCTGCATTTCCTAAAAGCCCAACACCCTGTCCTATGAATATCTGATCCACTATATTATAAAGGGAACTTACCAGCATACTGATAATAGCTGGAATTGCAAATCTTGGGATCAGTTTTTCAATCCTCTCTGTTGCCAAAGGATTCCCTGATGCATTTTTTATTTGCTCACTCATGTTCTTAGTACTCTCGAATCACGCTACTAATCTCAATAATAGCACGCATATTCTTCAAATGTTCCAAAGCATCCTCCATCTGACTTTCCTTCACTCGTTCTGTTACCATAACAAGCTCTGCATAATCCTCATCAATCTCGTTCTGAATCATACGGGTAATACTAACCATGTGGACCCCAAATACGCTGGCAATCTGGGCCAGCACTCCTGGACGATTTTTCACTTTAATGCGGAACATAAACTTATTTTTAACATCTGCAAAAGATTTTACAGGAATTTCTTTATAGCAGGTGCAGCTAATTCTTCCTGTGCACTGGTAATTAATATCCCGGATTACATCTATAACATCCCCCATAATGGCACTAGCTGTAGGGAATTCTCCTGCACCTCTTCCGTAAAACATTACATCGTCCACTGCATCACCATGGGCGAAAACTGCATTGAAGGAGTCTCTTACAGAAGCCAATGGATGATCCTTAGGTAGCATCATCGGGTAAACTCCCACTTCGATGCCTTCTTCTGTATTGTGGGCAACTGCCAAAAGTTTAATTACTTCATCAAATTCCTTTGCATAGTCAATGTCTCTTGCAGAAATCTTTGTAATTCCTTCTGTATGGACATCTGCAAAGGTAACCCTTGAACGGAAAGCAATGGAGGACATAATAGCCAGCTTTCTTCCTGCATCCAAACCTTCTACATCTGCGGTTGGATCTGCCTCTGCATAGCCAAGCTCTGTAGCCTTAGCCAGGGCCTCATCGAAATCCATTCCCTCTTCATACATTTTAGTAAGAATGTAATTGGTAGTTCCGTTAACAATTCCCATGATTTCATCAATTTCATTTGCTGCCAGACACTGCTTCAAAGGACGGATAATTGGAATTCCTCCAGCTACTGCTGCTTCAAACAAGAAGTCTACATGATGCTCTTCCGCTGTCGCAAGAAGTTCGTGTCCATGCTCTGCAATCAGATCCTTGTTGGCAGTTATCACATGTTTTCCCTGGCGAAGAGCCTCCAAAATAATAGTTCTGGCAGGTTCGATTCCTCCCATAACTTCCACTACAATATCAATCTCTGGGTCTTTTACAATCTCTTCCCAGCTATCTGTAAGAAGAACTGGATCCACTCCCTCACGCTTCTTAGATAAATTATGTACCATAATCTTAGAAACTTCCAAAGATGCGCCTGCTTTCTGCACCATCTCCTCTTTCTGGCGTTCAATTAATTTATATACACCGCCACCTACAGTACCAAGACCTAGCAACCCTACTTTTATTGTCTTACTTCCTTCCATGACCTCAATTCCTTTCTCTCTATTAGGACCCTCAAAGGGTTTGGTAGTTAGTATAACATATCACCTTATAATTTACAAAAAAAGCTAGCGTCAAAAGGCCCCTAAATTTTTTTATTTTTTTAAAATAGTTGTTGACACTCCTTGTTTCTTGTAGTATAGTAGTCATTGTTCTGAGGAACACACAGAACAAACAAAAGACACATGCGACAGTGGCTCAGCTGGTAGAGTACGACCTTGCCAAGGTCGGGGTCGCGGGTTCGAACCCCGTCTGTCGCTCTCAAAAAAAGAGTTGTGATTTTTCACAACTCTTTTTTGTTTCACAAGAAAGTAGATTCTATGCAAAAAGGCTAATGACAATGGCACACACAAGCCCCTGTATTATGTAGAACATTTATGGAGAGCGTATAAAAACGCGAAAAAAGAGCATATAAAAAATGAAGGAATCATTTTCACATGCTCTTTTTATGTCATAAGCTTTTTCTAATTTTCTGAAGAATTTTCTTCTTGAGCTTCTTTAATTCTAATCTGAAGCCCTAATTCCTCCAATTGATCCTCTGAAACTCTCGATGGAGCCTCTGTCATAAGATCGGAAGCATCTTTTACTTTAGGGAAGGCCATTACATCACGGATACTGTCTGCTTTTGCCATAAGCATAATGACACGGTCAAGTCCGTAAGCTAATCCTGCGTGAGGTGGTACTCCGTATTTGAAAGCATTGGTAAGGAAGCCAAACTGCTCTTCTGCCTGCTCTGGAGTAAATCCTAATACCTCAAACATCTTCTTCTGAATATCCTGATCAAAGATACGGACACTACCGCCACCGATTTCATTTCCGTTTAAGGTAATATCATATGCCTTTGCACGGACTCTTCCTGGATTGGAATCAATATACTGAAGGTCCTCCTCCATTGGCATTGTAAATGGATGGTGCATTGCGGTAAAGCGGTTCTGGTCCTCACTCCACTCAAGTAATGGGAATTCTGTGATCCACAAGAACTTGTACTCATTTTTGTCTAAGAGATCCATTTGACGTGCAAGTTCTAAACGAAGGGCTCCTAACACATCCCATACTACCTTATTTTTGTCAGCTGCAAAGAGCAAGAGATCTCCATTTTTTCCACCCATTGCTTGGATCAAGGCCTGCATCTGGTCCTCAGTCATGAATTTTGCAAAAGAAGATTTTACGCTTCCATCCTCCTGGATTGCCACATAAGCCAATCCCTTTGCGCCGTAATCCTTTGCAAAGTTAACTAACTTATCAATTTTCTTACGTGGCATCATGCCCTGTCCCTTGGCATTAATACCGCGGACTGTTCCTCCATTTTCGATAGCACTCTTAAATACTACGAAATCTACATCCTTCACTACTTCTGTTACATTCTGAAGCTCCATGCCAAATCGGATATCTGGCTTATCGGAACCAAAACGGTCCATGGCCTCCTGCCAGGTCATGCGCTGGATCGGAAGAGAAACCTCAATATCCAAAACCTCTTTAAACAATTTCGCAAGAAGTCTTTCATTTACATCAATTACATCGTCTACGTCTACGAAGGAAAGTTCCATATCGATCTGGGTAAACTCTGGCTGTCTGTCTGCACGCAGGTCCTCATCACGGAAGCATTTTGCAATCTGGAAATAACGATCATATCCAGAGCACATCAGCAACTGTTTAAAAATCTGCGGAGACTGAGGCAGGGCATAGAATTCTCCCTGGTGAATACGGCTAGGTACCAGGTAGTCTCTTGCTCCCTCTGGGGTGCTCTTAATCAAAATCGGAGTCTCAATCTCAAGGAATCCTTCATCTGCCAGAAACTGACGAGTTAAGGTTGCCACCTTACTTCTCATAATAAGGTTTCTTTGAAGATCTGGCCTACGAAGGTCTAAATAACGATATTTTAAGCGGACTTCCTCACGGGTCTTGGAATTTTCCTCAATCTGGAAAGGAGGTGTCTCTGATTCAGAAAGAATACGAAGTTCAGAAGGGACTACCTCGATTTCTCCTGTGGAAATGTTGCTGTTCACTGCCCCAGACCGCTTCTCAACAGTTCCTACAATAGCTACTACGTATTCGGAACGAAGCTTTGCTGCCTTCTCGATAAGAGCTGCATCCGAGGAGCCTTCCTCAAATACCACCTGAATAATACCAGACCGGTCTCTAACGTCTACAAAAACCAAGCCCCCCTTGTTACGGTTTTTCTGTACCCATCCCATGATGGTCACTTTTTCTCCTACATTTGCTGCAGATAACTCACCACATCTGTGAGTTCTTTTTAATCCCTGCATTGACTCTGCCATAATCTATAATCTCCTTTGTTTCTTTAAGCAAACTCTTTTTATTAGTCTGCATAACAATCTATAATTTCTTCATAGCCTTCTTGAACAAGCTGTTCTTTCTGGAACTTTTTGTTTTTCTTCATTTTTACAATGAGAACCTGCTTGCCGGCTTCTCTGTCTGCCTTTGCCTTTGAAAGGACTTCCAGCATTCCATCCTTATCCAACTTCTTATCCAACAAATAAGCCTTCTTTTCCTTCTTACTTGGAACCTCATAGCCATTTTCCAAAAGCAGCATTACAATACGCTCAAATCCAATGGAAAATCCGCAGGCCGGTGTATCCTGGCCGGTAAACTTTCCGATCATCTTATCGTAGCGTCCTCCTCCTGCTACGGAACCTCCGAAATCATCCATGGTAACTTCAAAGATGGTTCCTGTATAGTAGGACTGGCCTCTTACCAGAGTTGGGTCGAATTTTAAATGGAACTGGCACTCTTTTGCTGCCTCCACGCTGGACATAATCATTTCCAGGCCATCTGCAATCTCATCAGGAAGAAAATCCCCCAGTTTTTCTTTTAAATAACCAACTCCAGAAACATCCCTTGCCACTTCATCAAAAAGTTTCAGGTAGCTATCTACATTTTCTTTTGCATATCCCATCTCCTGAAGTTCTGCCGCAACACCTTCCACTCCAATCTTGTCCATCTTATCTAAGATAATAAAGACTTCATCGTAATCTTCCTCTTTAAATCCGCTGTAGGCAGCCATAGACTTTAAGATATTACGATCATTGATACACACTG
This sequence comes from Bacteroidaceae bacterium, assembly GCA_963597615.1. Lineage (GTDB taxonomy): Bacteria > Bacillota > Clostridia > Lachnospirales > Lachnospiraceae > CAKRJP01. The sequence goes on along the minus strand of CAVBQS010000033.1, from coordinate 47,181 downwards.
TAAAATTCTTGAAATTTAATTTTCCAAGCATTGCTGTAGTTGCAAGAATCAACTCAATCTCTGCCAAGTTGCTTCCCTCACCTAAAATATCGATATCGCACTGCATAAACTGGCGGAAACGTCCTCTTTGAGGGCGGTCTGCTCTCCATACATTTCCAATCTGTAAGGCCTTAAAAGGGGCCGGAAGCTCATTGGCATGGTTGGAATAATATCTTGCCAAAGGCACTGTAAGGTCATAGCGAAGACCACCATCTGCCAGATCATTTTCCTCCTTAGCTTCCTCAATCTTTAGCTTCTCTCCTCGCTTCATAATCTTAAAGATCAGCTTCTCATTGTCTCCTCCCTGCTTGCTGCAAAGATTCTCAATATGCTCTACACAGGGAGTCTCCATAGACTGAAAACCGAAGGTTTTATATGTCTCTTTAATGAGTCCGATTAAATAATCACGAATCTCCATCTCCTGAGGCATCATATCCTTCATACCTGTCACTGGTTTTTTCTTTAATGCCATAACCATTCTCCTTTACGTTCTATCATCTCATCCACCCGGTCTATGTAAGCATCAATGGCCTTCACATTGTCCAATCGGATTAAATTGGTCATTTTTCCATGCTTACTTCCCGGGGCAGGTACCTTGTGATCCAGCACAATCTTTGTGGTAGCGCCGGCACCTGCCGCTATTATGGACTGTTTTTCTTCCATAATCAGTATATTGTATATTCCCGCTTTGTCAACCTTTGCATATCCCACATTCTCAAAATTGCCGGCAATATTTTTCTGTCTATATAGATAGTAAGGCTCCATTTCCATGCGAGCTGCTGCCTGCCTGGCTGCATCAATCATCCCTTCAATCACCTGGGTCTTATCCTGAAATCTATCTTTGATCTTCTGGAACTCCTGACCCATTTTTGCCGCCCTTTTAATAGCTAAGGAATGGACTGTAAGATTGTCGGGGCCAAGTTTCTCAATCTGCCTTAGGGTATCCTCCATATCCTCCAGGGTCTCATGGGAAAGCCCTGCAATAATATCCATATTAATATTATCAAAGCCCATTTCCCTAGCCAGATGAAAGGCCTCTTTTACAGACTCTACAGAATGCCTTCTTCCGATGGCATCTAGGGTCTTTTGCTGCATACTCTGAGGATTAATGGAAATACGGCTGATTCCGTGATCTCTTAATACCTGGAATTTTTCCCTGCTAATACTATCCGGCCTTCCTGCCTCCACTGTATATTCCAGCAAGTGGTCAAAAGAAAAATTCTCTTCGATTACAGCAAGCACTTTGTCAAGCTGCCCTGCCGTCAAGGTAGTTGGGGTTCCTCCTCCCATATAAATGGTATTTAAATGCCGATTCATTGACATCCTGCCAATAAACTTTAGTTCCTTACAAAGTGCCTCCACATAGGCTTCTACCTTGTGGCTCCATGCTGACAAAGAACCGGAACTAAAGGAACAATAGCTGCATACTGTAGGGCAAAAAGGAATCCCCACATAGAGACTGTAGCCATTTTTGTAATCTAGCTGATCTAAGAGGGCCTTTTCTCTCTTTGCAATCTTCCAGGCAAGTTTTGCCTTCTTCTCACTAACAAGAGAGGTCTCTTGAAACCAGGGGATAAAGTCTTCTTCTGCCATTCCCTCTTCTAACTTTCCCATAGCTATTTTGGTCGGGCGGATGCCAAGAAGCAGGCCCCAAGCTAAGGTTTTCTTGGTTTTTTTTGACAGGGCCTTGTATAGTGCTACATCCATCTGGTGTTTATCCCAAGACTTGTCACAAATATCATCTCCCACCGAAATTTTATCCCCATCTTTAAACAGTAGCTGAACATAAGCTCCGGAATTTCCCTCATCAAAATTAGAGGCTTTTTCTTCCACCTGAAGATTAATCTCTTCAGATGGATAAAAAGCCTTGGTCATGTGATATGCATTATAGGAATATTTTTCTTCTTTACAAATAAGGATTATGTCTTTTCTCGTATCCAATCGTACTTTCTCCCATATGTCCCGGCAATACCCGCACTTCGTCAGGTAGCACCATTAATTTGTCCTTGATTCCTCGAATTAGGTCTGACATGCTTCCTCCCGGAAAATCCGTTCTTCCAACGGAAGCACAAAAAAGAGTATCTCCGCTAATAAGAACTTTTTCTGAAGCTATATAATAGCAACAGCCTCCCGGCGTATGACCCGGAGTGTAAAGAACTTGAAAGTCATAACCTGCCATCTTAAGAACCTGACCATCTTTTACATAGGTAACATCCTTTACCACACAGGACCTTCCCGTCATTGCAGACAGGTTGCTTTCTGGGTTATTTAAGAGACCTTCCTCCGCCTCATGGGCAAATACAGGCACCGGATACTGCTTTCTAAGATCTTCAATTCCCAGAATATGATCATAATGGCCATGGGTCAACAAAATCCCCACCACATTAAGATTTTCCTCTTGCAAGTGGTCAAAAAATCTCTGAGGACAAGCTCCCGGATCCACAACAACTGTCTCCATGGTATCCTCATTTATAATCAAATAAACATTGGTTCCCACAGATCCCATTACAAAGCCTTCTATTTTCATATTTTTAACCTGTTGTCCTTTCAATATCCAAAATTCCACTGACCTGTCTAAGCTTGTCAATAACCTTATTCAGTTCCTCCCGTCCATGAACAATAAAGCCTGCATCAATAGTAGCCGTTCCCTGCTTGCTAGTTCTTACATTTAAAGACTTTACATCCATTTCATTCTCTGTGAAAATACGGGAAATATCCATAAGAAGTCCCTGTCTGTCATTGGCAAATATCTTAATCTCTGCCAGATATTGTCCGCCGCTTTTTTCTGCCTCATCACTTTCCCATTCCACAGGAATGAGGCGAGCCCTTTCCGCCTCTGTCAAATGAATCATATTGACACAGTCAGTCCGGTGAATAGTCATTCCGCGACCTCTGGTTACAAACCCTACAATTTCATCTCCAGGCACCGGACTGCAGCATCTGGAAAAACGCACGGCCATATCGTCAATTCCCTTGACAATAACACCACTTTTGGACTTGGCAATATGCACCTTATTTTTGCTAGCTTCTGCCACCTTTTCTAAGATCACCTCATCGGTAATCTCCTGTCTGTGTTCTTTGCCATATTCTTCAACAAGACGATTTACAACCTGGCCTTCCTTTAAACCACCATGGCCAATGGCTGCCAAGACTGCATCCCAGTCCTTAAATCCATACTTGCGCTGTACAATATCCTGGTATCTGGCTACCATAATATCTGTGGCATTGATTCCCTTGCTCTTACAATAATTTGCAATAAGTTCCTTGCCACGGATAATATTCTCTTCTTTAAATTCTTTCTTAAACCACTGGTTGATCTTATTCTTAGCCTGGGTACTCTTTACAATATTTAACCAATCACGGCTTGGTCCTTTGGAGTTCTGAGAAGTGAGAATCTCAATACGATCTCCATTTTGGATCTTGTAGTCAATGGTAACCAATTTTCCATTGACTCTGGCTCCCACCATCTTATTTCCCACCGCACTGTGAATGGCATAGGCAAAGTCAATGGGGGTGGAACCATTAGGCAGATTCTTTACATCACCCTGAGGGGTAAAACAGTAAACATCCTCCTTAAACAGGTCCAAGTCACCCTTAATCAAATTCAAAAACTCACGGTTATCAGACATGTCCCGCTGCCATTCAAGAATCTGTCGCAACCAACTGAGTTTTTCTTCTTCTTGAGCCTTAACATTCTTCTGGCCATCGTTAGATTCCTTATACTTCCAGTGGGCTGCAATACCATATTCCGCAGTCTTGTGCATCTCCTGGGTTCGAATCTGAATCTCAAAGGGCTGTCCTACAGGACTCATAAGAGTAGTATGCAGAGATTGGTACATATTGGCCTTTGGCATGGCAATATAATCCTTAAAACGTCCTGGAACAGGGGTATACTTTTCATGGATTACACCAAGAGCTGCATAGCAATCTTTCACAGATTCCACAATAATACGAACCGCAAAAAGATCATAAATCTGATCCACCGCCTTATCCTGGTTTACCATCTTCTTATAAATACTAAAGAAATGCTTTACCCGGCCATTGACTTCACAGGGGATCTCCGCTTCCTTCATGTAAGCAGACACATCGTCCACGATCTGTTGGACAAACTCTTCCCTTTCTGTCTTTCTTGCATTGATCTGATCCACCAAGTCAAAAAACATCTCTGGCTTTAAATATTTTAAAGACAAATCATCCAATTCCGTCTTAATCTTAGATATACCCAGTCGCTGAGCAATAGGGGAATAAATATCCATGGTCTCTTTAGACTTTTCCTGCTGCTTGGCTGGAGTCATAAACTGAAGAGTTCGCATGTTATGAAGGCGGTCTGCCAGTTTAATAATGATCACCCGAATATCCTTTGCCATAGCAAGGAACATCTTACGAAGATTTTCTGCCTGAAGCTCCAGTTTGTCTGAGGAATAGGACAAGCGTCCAAGCTTGGTAACACCATCAACCAAGAGGGCCACTTCCTCCCCAAATTCACGCTTAATATCTTCTTCCGTATACTCAGTATCCTCTACCACATCATGAAGAAGGCCAGCGGTAATGGTCTCCTTATCCATCTCCAGTTCCGCCAGGATAATTCCTACCCATAAGGGATGAATAATATAGGGTTCTCCCGACTTTCTGCACTGGTCTCCATGGGCAGACTTTGCCAACTCATAAGCTTTACGAATCATCGACACATCCGTAGAAGGATGGTACTTCCTAATACGAGCAATTAACATGTCATATAATTTTTCTGGATCCTCATAATCCTTCTGATCTTTGATGGCATGTCCATCCTTGACCTCAAGCCCTTTCATCAGATCAGAAGTAACTGCCTGAGGTATGATGCGGTCATCTATTATTTCCTGGATCTTTTTTTCAGACATCCCACGGCCTCCTTCTCATTCCCAATGATTGCGAAAATGTTCCGAAACATCCAAATAAGATGTTCCGAAACATTTTTACTGTTAGCTAATTATTTACCCGGGTAGATAATTACTGACGAAACATCATACCCGTCTAGTTTTTCTCTTCCCTTAAGTCCTGCAAGTTCCATTAAAAAGACGCACTTTACAACTTCTCCCCCTAAGCTTTCCACCAGCTTAATAATGGCCTCTGTTGTTCCCCCTGTAGCCATAAGGTCGTCTACGATCACAACCTTCTGTCCAGGTTTGATGGCGTCCTTGTGAATCTCAATGGTAGCTGTACCGTACTCAAGGTCATACTCTGTAGAAACAGTCTCACAAGGAAGCTTTCCTGCCTTCCGAACTAAAATAAATGGTTTATGCATATTATAGGCAATGGGCATTCCGAAAATAAAGCCTCTAGATTCAGAACCAAGAACCAGATCAAAATCTACTCCCTCCAAAGTCTCCTGCATAGAATCAATGGACATGTGCAGACCATCTGCATCCTGTAGCACAGATGTTACATCCCTGAAAATAATCCCCGGCTCCGGAAAATCCGGAATACTTCTAACATACTCTTCCAATGCCTTCATAAAAATATCTCCTATCTAGTGTTGTAGCCTTATTTTAGTAGACGATTAAAATCTAATCCTTAGTATAGCATTCCCCTACTAGTTTTTCAAACAAAAATATATTCCCCCTATCGATAGTGGGTGATAATCACCTGAGGTGTAGATATTCCTCGGAAGATATTTATTTCCGGATAATACGTAATATCCATTGTAATATTCTCTCCGCTAGCTCTTCCAGTTATAATTTTCTGGCTGGTTCCTGCTCCGAATTTTTCATCGATTCCATCCAAGAAACCTTGAATGTCCCCAAACCGCATTCCTTCTATCCTGGTGCCGTCTGGATCCTGAAGCTTTAGCTTTAATACATTTTTATTTTTTCCTAAAATTCTTCCCTCTAAAATCCGCACTTTTCTTAGGGCAAATACTGGTTTTCGGTTGGCTTTTCCAAAAGGTTCTAACCTTTCTAATTCTTCCACAAAGGCTTCTGTCACACAGCTAAAAGGCAGCACCATATCTATTACCACTTTTTCCATCAGGTCTTTTTCTGTCAAGGTGCTGTATTGATTTAATTTTTTTCGGAATTCCTCAAGATTTTCCTGTTTTAGGGAAAATCCTGCTGCCATCTTGTGGCCACCAAACTTGGTCAGCAGCTCCCCACATTTATTGATCTCTTCATACATATTGTAGGCTTCTACGGATCTTCCTGAACCTTTTAAACCTTGGCTTGCCTTAGTCACTACTAGGGTTGGCTTATAATAGGCTTCTCTAATTCTTCCTGCCACGATTCCTGCAATACTTTCATGGCATTCCGGAAGGTATATAACCAAGACCTTATCTTCTTTCAAATCGTTTTGTTCCACCAGCCCCATTGCTTCATCCACGGCTTTCTCCGTCATACTCTTTCTGCTATTATTTAAAGCCACCAACTCCTGGGCCAAGACTTCTGCATCTAGTGGATTATCCGCTGTCAAAAGTTCCAGGGACCGTTTGGCTGTATCTAATCTTCCGCTAGCATTCATACAGGGGCCCAGTACAAATCCAATGTGATAGGCTGATATTTTAGATTCTGCTAGGTTCTGAGCCTTAATTAATGCCTGCATTCCCAGATTATGGGTTCTTGATAGCATCTCCAGGCCTTCTTTTACAAAAATGCGATTTTCTCCGGTAAGGTCTACCACATCTCCTACAGTAGCCACCGCCACATTTTCAATCAAATAATCAAAATCCTCAGAATCCCGTCCCATAGCATCACAAAGGACCTCAATGACTTTGTAAGCAATGGCCGCCCCACAAAGTTCCTTATAGGGATAATCACAGCCTGGCTGTTTTGGATCCACCACTGCATCTGCTTCCGGTACATGATACTCCCTGTCTCCTTCTATCTCTGTAAAAGGTACCTCGTGATGGTCTGTAACGATAAGGGTCATGCCCAGGTCTTTTCCGTAGGCAATCTCATCACTGGCGGCGATGCCATTGTCACAGGTAATGATGGTATCAACTCCATCCCGGTAAGCCCGTTTAATCAGCTCCTCATTCAAGCCATAACCATCGGTAATCCGGTCTGGAATGTCATAATCCACCTTGCCCCCTAGTTTTTCTAACCCATTTACCAAAATGAATGTAGCATTAATCCCATCAATGTCATAATCTCCAATGACCCGTATTTTTTTCCCTTCCTGGATTTTTTCTTTTAAAATATCCACCGCCTGGCTCATACCTTTCATTAACATGGCATCTTGAAGATCTGTAAGACTTCCATTTAAATAACTTTCGATTTCCTCGTCTCCTACTACGTCTCTATTCCGAATGAGGCAGGCCAGTCTGGGACTAATTTGAAACTTTTCTCCAATGGCAGCAAAGTCCCCACCTTTTCTTGTAATGACCCAATTTTCCATATATGATTGCAATTCCTTCCCCAGGGATTTTCCCCTCTAATGGTCTTTATTATAAAGCCTTAGCCTAGGCTTATCTATCTTTTTATCCACAAAAATTCTGTCATTTTGTTTTTTTTACACAAAAAAATCCTCTTAAGGATCCCAGCGCTTAAATTGGTTTCCCTAAGAGGATTTTCAAATTCAGAAATTAATGATTATTTCTATTTCTTTTTCTTATTCTTTTTTGTCTCTGCCGGCTGTTTCTTTCCGATCTTGATCTTCATTACATACCACAGGGCACCTGTGATACATACAGAAGAATATCCACCGCAAACAACACCTACCATAAGAGGTGCTGCAAACTCACGGATGGAGCTTACACCCATAACAAAGAGCACTGCCACCATAACAAAGGTGGTAAGAGAAGTATAAATACTTCTTGTTAAGGTCTGGGTAATACTCTTGTTTACCAGATCAGCCATATCCTTGATCTTGCCCTGGAGCTGCATCTCCTCACGGATACGGTCGAAGATTACGATAGTGGCATTGATAGAATAACCTACAATGGTAAGCATACATGCAATAAAGGTATTACCTACGGAAATTCTAGAAACCGCATAGAAGGCTGCTACAACTAATACATCATGTAAAAGAGCCGCAACTGCACTGGTTGCAAAGCGAATGTCCTTAAATCTAAACCAGATGTAAAGAAGCATAAATACTGCTGCCAGAAGCACTGCCACTACTGCATCCTGTCTCATCTCGCTACTTACTGTGGAGCTGATATTCTCTGCTGTAATGGTGCTTTCATCTACACCGAAATCATCCACCAAAGCCTGGTTCAAAGCTTCTCTCTGATCAAGTTCTAGGGTCTTAGTCTTAATGATAATCTGCTCACTATCTGCAACCTTTGTAACCTGAACATTCTTATCACCAGTTACTTCTTCTACAACCGGAACAATCTGATCATCAATCTCTTCCAGTGTGTACTCCTTATCCATAGTTACATTGGTTGAAGTACCACCGGAGAACTCAAGGCTGTACGCAAAGGCTCCATTCCCCTTAGAACCGTTGACTCCCATAACTGCAAGGCCTGCAATAATCACTGCAAGGGAAATTGCAAAGAAGATATTCTTCTTTCCAATGAAGTTAATAGTCTTGGTCTCTTTCTTCTTTGGTCTGTAGTAAATCTTATCACTCTTAAGACCGATGCCATAGAAGGCAAAGATAATCATACGGGTGATGACTAGAGCTGTGAACATGGAAACTACAATACCAATTCCCAAGGTCTGGGCAAATCCCTTAACGGTACCAGATCCCTTAACCCAAAGCACAATAGCTGCGATCAAGGTTGTTACGTTACCATCCACAATAGCAGAAAGGGCCTTGGAAAATCCGTCTTTTAAGGCATTCTTAACGCTTCTTCCCTTGGCCATCTCCTCACGGACACGGGCAAAGATAATAACGTTGGCATCTACCGCCATACCAATACTTAAGATAATACCTGCAATACCAGGTAAAGTAAGGGTTACATCAAAGGCATTTAAAATAATAAGAACAAGCTCTGTATAGATTAAAAGTGCCAAACCGGAAGCAAGTCCAGGAAGTAAATATACCCAGCACATAAATACAAATACAATGGCAAGTCCTATGGCACCAGCCTGCAAACTGGTACTTACAGCCTTCTCACCTAACTGAGCTCCTACTACGTTGGAACGAAGCTCTTCAAGCTCTAACTTTAATCCACCGATTCGGATAGTAGATGCAAGGTTTTCTGCCTCTTCATAGGTAAAGTTACCAGTAATGTAGGCAGTACCTCCATCAATCTCAGCCTGAACGGTAGGTGCAGAAATTACATCCTCATCATAGATAATAGAAATCTGTTTTCCAATATTTGCAGCTGTTGCCTCTGCAAACTTGGTGGTACCTTCATCATTTAATACCAATTCAACAGAGTACTCTTTGTTGCCCATGTCATCCTGACCGGTCTGGGCTGTGGCTGTCTTAATATCAGATCCGGTGATAACGGTCTCCCCATCCTCTGTCTGGAAGGAAAGAGAACCGGGCTTACCTAACTCATCTAAGATGGCATTGGCATCTGTAACACCTGGAATCTCAATATTGATCCGGTCATCGCCTTCCTGATAAACACTGGCCTCTGTACTATACTGTTCCACACGTTTCTGAAGCTTGTAAATGGTATCTGCCATTTCCTCAGAGGTTGGATTATCATCCTTTACCTGATAGGTGATACTGACACCACCGGCCAAATCAAGTCCTAGCTTGATATTACTCATAGCACCGGTGTTTCCGCTGCCCCATCCCACAAGGGTAGTAAATCCTAAAGCAACCAGGAGCACTACCGTCACTAAGAGGGCAACGATACTTTTTCTTTTTTTCATGCTAAATATCCTCTCTACTGCTTTTTATTGATGTCTAATATCTATCTATATTTTATAGGGTCTAGGCATCTGCATCCGCCAAGGCAGCCTTCATCATAATGGCACATTCCACACGCTTGCGCTGCATCTGGCAACCTACATCATAGGTATCGTGAATGGTTCCGTGGAAATTATAGGAATTGGCCATACATCCACCACTGCAGTAGAATTTAGCAAAACAATTTCTACAGCTTTCTTTGGAGTATACATTACAGCTGCGGAAATCTTCCGCAATCTCAGGCTTTACAATCCCTTCATCCACATTTCCCATAAGGAAATCTTCCTGTCCTACAAACTGATGGCAAGGATACAAGTCTCCCCAAGGGGTTACTGCCAGATACTCTGTACCAGAGCCACATCCTGACATACGTTTGTAAACACAAGGGCCACCGTCTAAGTCTATCATAAAGTGGAAGAAATTAAAACCTTTTCCCTCTTTCTGCCTCTGAATCATCATCTGAGCCAGGCGGTCATATTCCTCCATAATCTGTGGAAGGTCTTCTTCTCTAATAGCATAAGGATCTGTCTCTGCTCCCACTACTGGTTCAATAGACATCTGCTTAAAGCCAAGATCTGCAAAATGAAGGATATCCTGACCAAAATCCAGATTGTTTCTAGTAAAGGTTCCACGGATGTAGTACTTCTCCTGGTTACGGCTTTCTGCCAATTTCTGGAACTTAGGAACAATGAGATCATAGCTTCCTTTTCCATTTCTAAAAGGCCGCATCCGGTCGTTAATTTCCTTTCGACCATCCAAACTGATTACTACATTGTCCATTTCTTTATTTAAGAATTCCTGAATCTCGTCATCTAGTAATACTCCGTTGGTAGTAAGGGTAAAACGGAAATGCTTGTCATGAAGCTTCTCCTGCTCTCTACCATAGGCTACCAAGTCCTTCACCACCTGCCAGTTCATAAGAGGCTCCCCTCCAAAGAAATCCACTTCCAGGTTGTGGCGGTTACCGGAATTAGCAATAAGAAAATCCAAGGCTTTCTTTCCCACTTCATAACTCATAAGGGCTCTTCTGCCGTGGTACTCTCCTTCCTCGGCAAAGCAATACTTACAGGCAAGATTACAATCATGGGCAATGTGAAGACAAAGAGCTTTGACTACTGTCTTTTGCTTCTTTACCACATCGATCAAGCCTTCATAAACATCTTTTGAGAAGAGGGCTCGCTGCTTGGCAAGCTCTGTCACATCTTCTAAGGCATCTAAAAGATCGGCCTTCCCGTAACGATCAGACAAATTTTCAAGAAGATCTTTCTTGGTTTCTTCAGATGTAAGGCTCTCCACTGTGGGCTCTAAGTCCTTAGAATTTAGCACTTCTATCACATCATAGCAAAGATCGTCTACCACATGAACCGCACCACTATATACATCCAGAACTATATTATATCCGTTGTTTTTATATTGATGAATCAAAATGATTCCCCTTTCTTATGTTTATTTGTACTAGGGATATTCACAATCCACTTCGCTAGTTACTCGCATAAATAAAAGTCATATAAACAGCAAAAGAGAGTTCCAAATAAACTGGAACTCTCGCGTTATGCGCGTTCGTTTATCACAAACCGCCAGAACTTATTTCTTCTGCTCGCAAGTCTGGTTACCAACTGTACAAGAAGTCTTGCATGCTGACTGACAGGAAGTCTGGCACTCGCCACAGCCACTCTTCTTTAAGTTGTTGTTTAAGGTCTGTGTATTTAATGTCTTTACATGTTTCATATCATGTTCCTCCTTAAAATGTTTTCACTCATTTGGGAACATTATAACATTGCATTTGGCTTTGCGCAATTGTATTATTCATTTTTCCCTTTTTATTTTATAGATTACTTTCCTGCCTCTTTTGCTGCCTCCATAGCACTTCGGATTAATGCATCAAAAGCATCTGCCTCCCAGGCGCTTCTTCCTGTAAAGAGGCCATCTATATTTTCCTGGGCAATTAATTCATTGGCATTTCCCGGATTTACGCTTCCACCATAGAAAATGGGAATCTGACTTCCAGCCTCTTCTCCAAAAAGTTCCTGGAGGCACCGGCGAATCACCAAATGCTTCTCTTTTGCATACTCTGTGCTGGCAGGCTTCCCATTAACACCGATAGCCCATACCGGCTCATAGGCAATCCAAAGCTTCTTGCTTTGCTCTTGCGTCACTGCCTGAAGTCCGATTTTCAACTGACTTCTTAAAGTCTCATCGCTGATTCCTGCATCTTTTTGCTCTCCGGTCTCTCCGATGCAAAGAAGTGTGATAAATCCATGCTTTAAGCCACAGAGAACTTTTTTATTCTCCATTTCATCGGTTTCTCCAAACACATGTCTTCTCTCAGAATGACCGATCATAACCAGAGAAATCCCCAGTTCCTGCAGCATTAAAGGACTAATCTCCCCAGTAAATTGCCCCTGGTCTTCCCAGCACATATTCTGGGCTCCAAGTTTTACTAGGTCCTGGCTAACGCAGTCTACGGCTGTAGGAAGAGATGTATAGGAAGGGATTACAAATAGTTCTATGTCCTCCCGACTAATGTCCTTGGTATTTTCTGCTAATTTTGTCAGGTAGTCCCTGGTCATCGCCATGTCTTTATACATCTTTAAATTGGTTCCAAAATATAACTTCTTCACCTTATTTGCACACCTCTTTCTCATAATCATGAATGGCATCTACCTTCTTGCCGGAACGCTCATTGTACTGATAGGTGCAATCTAAGTATGCCTGAATTAGTTCCTTAGCTAACATATTTCCTGTAACCTGGGATCCTAAGGTGATAATGTTACAGTCATTACTAAGGCAGGCTCTCTTTGCAGAATATACATTGTTTACATTGGCTGCATAGGCTCCCTTTACCTTATTAGCTGCAAGCATGACTCCGATTCCTGTTCCACAAAAAAGAATTCCTCTATCGCACTCTCCTGCTGCCACAACCTCTCCAACCTTAGTGGCCACATGAGCATAGATTACATCATCGCTTCCAAAATCTACCACATCATGTCCCAAACCTTTTACAAATTCAATCATTTCCTGTTTAAAGCTTTCAGCGTTAGGATCACATCCAAATGCAAGTTTCATTGTATTACTTCCTTTCCACTTCGTAATTTCATAACTAGGCTTTACTATTTACCCGGTATCTTTAACGAATATAAATTTTGTCTCTTGTCAGGTTGTCTGCAATTAGCTTCATTACCGGCATAAAGTTTTGACCAAAACTTTCCTTGGGTACAATCAAAGCCGCATCCTCCCCTACATAAAATGCAATATCCTTTGGAGTGGCAATCGCCTTTTGGACCTGGCACCAGGTGTAACTATTGTTTGCTTCCCCAATGACTTCCTCAATGCCATTGCCATCAAAGGAGTATTGTATAACATTCTTATATTTTGGATTTTTCATCATCTTCTTGGACCGCATTTTTAAGGTAAAAGGAGTAAATGATAGGATCAAAGCAGCTACCAATAAGTAGACAAAACATTGTGCCAAAGTAATCTCTCCGGACTTTAATCTCCATCCTCCGATTATGATTACGGTAAGCCCTACCAGGTTGATCATAAATCCCGAAAACTTTGAGTAGGTATGAAATAGTAACAAATCATAGATATACTCTGCCTTCATTTTTACTTCTACAGCCACTTTCATCACTTCCTCCTAATCTCCAATCTTTATGCCACCTGACTTGCAGCCCATCCTTCCGGTGAGTAAATACCCTTTTTGTGTTTTCTCATATAGTTATCAAAAAATGCTACTATAAACGGACACAGGAATAAGGTAATAATAGATGCTGTTGCACACTGGGCAGTTGCCATATCTACATACTGCTCCATAGTTGGATCCGCCTCTGCTACTGCCGCCGGCGTCATAGCTGAGTTTAATGCAGTTGTACCAATAGCAGCTCCCATAGCATTTCTTTCCTTCTTTGGCAAAATCAAATTGAATACAAAGAAGAAGATTACAGCTGTTGCTGCAGATACCAGTCCCAGTACAATACCAGAAGCTCCTGCAGTAATAATTGTCTTAATATCTGTCTTAGATCCAATAGAAATTGTCATAAAGAAAGTTACGATTGGCTGTGCTGTAGCACATGCCTTTCTAAATCCAGCGTCTACATTTCCCCAAATAAATCCGATTAAAAGTGGAACTAAGGTAGCAATTAACTTATCCAAAGGAATGGAAGCCAGTCCAGTTGCTCCAAGGGCAATCAAGGTAAAGAAAGGTCCATCATTTAATGACAAAATAGAAATTGCTCCTGTATCAGATGCATTACCAAACTGGGCTGATAATGAAATATAAAGGGAACTGTTGGAATTGGTAATTGCAGCGATAATTACAAATGGGGTAAGTCCCAAAATTCCTGCATCACCACACAGGGCTCCAACCAACATACCCATAGCTACCCCAAGGGCAAATTTCATAGCCGTCATGGTAACCCCTTTATAAAGAGGCAAGCCTACCTGACGAACGTTAATAGCTGAACCGCAGATGATTAGGAAAAATCCCATCATTGCTGAGTTTCCATCATAGAAAAGTGCTGTTACATAGCCACCAATCTGAAATACCTGGGGACAGATGGTGGCTAAGATTACAGCCAGTACCAAGGGCACAATAACCAATCCTCCCGGTAAAGCTTTGATTTTATTTAAAAGATCAAGGTCCATCTCCTTCTTTTCAACTGCTTTTGTTTCTCCCATTTTTCTCCTCCTTTTCAACTCTCTCTTGTAGCCTCTCTAAAGAGCCTATCCACAATATCCAATGCGGTGTGATCATTACCGGTAAGACCGCCCTTACCAACAATAGGCATGCCCTGGTATTTTCCTACCATACGGCCAACATCTGTTTGAGCAATGACATAATCCACAACTTCCAAGCACTCTACTCCCAATTGGAAGCATACATTTACCATAGTATCCCCACCTGTAGTGTAAATACCGGCAATCCGTTCTCTCTCAACCTGGTTTAGGATTCCTGCCACAATGGCACCGAGTCCTCCATTGATTCTCTCTGCACTCATACCCTCTGCATATCCACGTTTTTCATCTTCCTGTTTCAGATTCAAGATCGGTCCGTGAAGAGCAGTCTCAAGAAGTATGGCTCTAGGTTTTCCCTTCTCAAGCAAATCCAGGGCTGCATCAATGGCTTTTTTCACTTCTTTTAAAGCTTCCTCCCCACCATTAATAAGGGGAATAGGTTCCACCGGTATTCTTACATGTCTTTCATCTTGGCACAAAACTTCCATCTGACGTTTTGTTACCGGTGTGGCTGAACCTGCGGCAATTAACACGGTTTTTCCGGTACCATCTGCTGTATTTTCCGGTATATTAGCCTCTTCTAAACCTACCAAGCCTCTCACATAGGCAAGCTTTGCTGTAAAGGGACCCGGATCTACTGCCAGAACATTCCATCTTAGGTTTACACATGCCTGGGCAATGGCCTCTACATCCTCTATGGTAATTGCATCTACAACGATAATCTCATTTCCCTGCTGACGGCAATCTTTCAGGGCCCGCTGAATATCCACTACACCATTAAGGACATGCTCCAAAGTAACGCTTCCTACTTTTCTCCTGCTTTGTCCATTTAAAAGTTTTGGAATATAGTTTTCATATACCGGTGTTCTAACGTCCTGAGCTACCGGTGTATTAACAAGGGCCACCCCATCGATCACTGAATATCCCCCAACCAGAACTCGTCTGGACTGTGGCATTGCCGGAACAACCACTGCCACTACATCGTCCACGATTACGTCCATCATGGCATCAATTTCGATTCCCACGCCCCCTCGAAGGGTAGTATCAATCCGCTTTGAAAAATACTTAACGCCCATATCTTTTAAAGCTTCTGTGGCTGAAGTTACTCTCTCATAGGCTTCATTTCCAGGAAGAGGTCTGCTATTGCTACTTACCAATATGGCATCTAGCTCTGACACACTTTTATCTGCTTTTGCTGCTTTTTCGTTAAAAAATACTGCCGTTCTTGCTTTTGATCTGGCAAGGAGCACTCCTGTGGTGGTAGCCCCGGTCAGATCATCTGCCACTGCACCAATCTTAGGCATGAATTTCTTCCTCCTTTCTAGTTTATTTTTTCATGCGTCTTTGCTGCATATTCAGAAACAACCTTGGTAGACTCAATCATGCTGACGCATCCTGCAATTCCCTTTCCTGCAATATCAAATGCAGTTCCGTGATCTACCGAACTTCTAATAAATGGAAGTCCAAAGGTTAATGTAACTGACTTTTCAAAATCCAAGGTCTTACATGCAATATGTCCCTGATCGTGATAGAGGGAAAGAATTGCATCGTATTTTCCGGATTTACCAATATTAAATACAGAATCTGCCGGACAAGGTCCCACAGCGTTGATTCCCAAAGCCTTAGCTGCTTCTACTGCCGGCTTTAACTCATCAATCTCCTCTGTACCAAAGAGGCCATTATCACCACCGTGAGGATTTAAGGCTGCCACTGCAATCAATGGATTTTCAATCCCAACTTTTCTTAATTCCATATCAATATTTACAACATTTTCCAATACTCTTTCTTTGTTAGCGTACTTACAAGCATCTACCAAAGACATGTGACGGCTTACAAAGAATACTCGAAGTTTATGGCAAGAGAACATAGTCAGAGCATATGGGGAATGGGTTTCATCCTGATAAATCTCTGTATGTCCAGGTTGCTTTACTCCTACTAATTTGATGGCTCCCTTGTGGATGGGGGCTGTAGATACTGCATCTACCTTCTTTGCCATTCCAAGTTCAATGGACTTCATAATCCAATCAATGGCCATCTGTCCAGCCAAAGCCTGTACCTGTCCCCACTCAATAGAGTCGGTGTCGTAGTCACCAGTCTCAATAATGTCTACCGTACCCATCTCATATTTCGCCTCTGCAGGATCAGAAATCTTATTGTATTTTAATTCTTTACCTAATACCTTTGCGGCCCGGTTCATAATTGCGATGCTTCCAATTACGAAGGGACGACATACCTGATGGATTTCCTCATCTAACATAGTGCCTACTACAATCTCCGGTCCAATACCCGCCGGATCTCCCATTGTGATAGCTGTAATTGGTCTATACTGTTCACTCATTTTATATTCCTCCTTGGTCTTTCGTTTTGTTTTCGTTTCTCTTTCGTTTATGTTTGAATCATACTACCTTTCTTTTCTTTTATCAATAGTTTTTGCTTTTTTCATGACTTTCCATTAAGTTTTTAAGTTTTTATTGTGCATTCTACACAGGTTTATCATCGTTTCGCTTTCGTTTTATTTTCGTTTAATTGTCATTATTTTCACATTTTGATTAGCAGGTCTTTTTCATGGTCATTTTACCATTAAAAAAGCACACTCTACTTTATTTTTTGTAGAGTGTGCACTATGCTTTGTAATACCTTACAGGTATCCGTATGATTCTTTTTAACTATTAAACAATATCCAAAACCACTTCTTTTTCTGTGGCTTGGTTCTGATAAGAAGGGGAGATCCCTTTGTCCGTAATAATTTTCGTAATGCGACTAAGAGGGCATACAGACAAAATATAACCATCAGAAAATTTACTGCTGTCAATCAAAACGTAAATCTTATCTGCGGAATCTAAAATAGCCTTCTTTACTTGCATCTGAGGCGTTCCTATAGAAGTAATACCCACTTCAAAGTTCAAGCCATGGGCACTGATAAACGCCTTATCAGCCCGAAAATCTCTGAAGGTATTTACAGCCACCTCTCCCATGGTGGCTGGCAGTTTTCCCCCAAGCTGTCCTCCTACCATAAAGACAACCACATGGTCTGCATTGGATAAGATCACAGAGGCCGCCAAGGAATTGGTAATTACTACTAGATTCTTTTTACTTCCCTTGCGGATTTCTTCCGCTAAATAATATACCACTGAGGAATCATCTAAAATAATGGTATCTTCATCCTCAATGTATTCATAGGCTTTGGCCGCTATCCTGCTTTTTTCTTCCACCTTATTAAAAACATTTCCAGGCACCATGGACAATTGCAATTGTTCTCGCACACGAACTGCTCCACCGTGAGTCCGCTTTAAGAGTTTTCTTTTTTCCATATCACGGATATCTCCTCGGATTGTCACCTCCGATACCCCAAGCTCTTCGCTAAGGTCTGCAACTCTCACCGATCCCTGTTTGTCCAATTGATTGAGAATATATTTCTCTCTTTCTCTGTCCATCTTACTTGCCTCACAAATTTTTCCCAAATCTTTTTACATAAAGATCCTCTGGATATCATTAAACAATACCACCACCATAAGGAGCATCAACAGGGCCATTCCTGCCAAATGCACGTAAGCTTCTTTCTCCGGTGATACCCGTCTTCGAATAATAGCCTCCACAAAAAGAAATACTAAGCGACCTCCGTCTAAGGCTGGTATAGGAAGTAGGTTCATAACTCCCAAGTTTGCAGATAGTAGTACAACCAGATTCAACATTTCCAGCACTACCACCCGAAAGCCATAACTTTTTGTCTTCTGGTAGGTAGTATCCACCATACTCACAACCCCTACAGGACCTGACAGTTGGTTTAAACCGATCTGTCTGGAAACCAACATCTTTAAGCTGTCAACCACCATATCAATCCAATATTTCACCTCATAGGTTCCATATTGGAGGGAGGTTAAGACATTTGCCTTGGTATATCCAGACCCTCCACTTCCAAGCATCCAATAGCCACTATCATTTTCTTTCGGTTCCAAGGTTACTGTAGTAGTCTTTCCATCTCTTTCATAGGTAACTTCTACCGTCTCTCCTTGATGGAACTGGTTATACATGCTGATTTCCCGAAAAAGATGAATGGTTTTATTTCCCATCTTAAGGATCTTATCTCCCTCTTTGATTCCAGCCTCAGCTGCCGGATATCCACTTTCCACAGAACCGATGATGGGCTGGTCATATCCTACAGCCGCCGTAATAATAACTGCTCCTACAAAAGCCAAGATAAAATTAAAAATAGGTCCTGCCGCAATAACCGATATTCTAGCCCATACCGATGCATTGTTAAAATTTCCCGGCGCGTCGGTAGCCTCCTCATCTTCCCCCATAACGCACATGCCTCCAATAGGGAGAAGCTTAATGCAATAGAGGGTTCCCTTGTATTCTTTTTTTAGAAGATTCGGCCCCATTCCAATGGCAAATTCCTGCACATCAATGCCATTTTTCTTAGCCAGCAAGAAATGTCCCAGTTCATGAAAGAAAACAATAAAGCTAAATAATATGATTGCAATTATAATACCCAAGTAACACTACCTCCTGCTGCGAATCCGGTCATAGGTAGCCTCTTCCACCTCTAAAATCTCCTCTAATGTAGGATTCGCAATATTTTTATGTGCTCTCATACCATCCTCAATAATTTCCATAATCTCGAGATATTTAATCTCTCCCTTTAGGAACATACTTACCGCCAGCTCATTGGCTGCGTTAAACACTGTAGGAAGGGAACCTCCCTTTCTTCCCGCCTCATATGCCAGGTCTAGGCAATAAAAAGTCTTTGTATCCGGCTTTTCAAATTCCAGCTTCTTAATATCCCAAAAATCCAGCCGATCTCCCGGTAAAAATCTTCTCTCTGGATAATAGAGGGCATATTGAATTGGCAGCCTCATATCCGGGGTTCCTAGTTCTGCTATGACAGCTCCATCCACATACTCTACCATAGAATGAATAATACTCTGAGGCTGAATCACTACCTGGACATCATCCACATCCACATCAAAGAGCCACTTGGCTTCAATGACCTCTAAACCCTTATTTACCATAGTAGAAGAATCGATGGTAATCTTCTGGCCCATAGCCCAGTTAGGATGCTTCAAGGCATCTGCCGGTTTAATACCTAGAAGGTCCTCTTCTTTCTTTCCTCTAAAAGGCCCTCCGGAAGCTGTCAAAAGAATCTTCTTGATAGCCCCGTGAGCATTTCCCTGAAGGGACTGAAAAATGGCACTGTGTTCACTATCCACAGGCAATATAGACACTCCATGCTCCTTTGCCAAAGGCATAATAATATGGCCGGCTGTAACCAAAGTCTCCTTATTGGCCAAGGCAATATCCTTTCCTGCCTTAATAGCCTCGATGGTAGGGCGAATTCCAATCATTCCCACAATGGCAGTAACTAAAATCTCCACCCCTTCATATACCGAAACCTCTATAAGACCTTCCATACCAGAAACCACCTTGGTGTCAGTATCCTTAATCTTGTCCTTTAGTTCTAAGGCCTTGTCCTGGCTCCATACAGCCACGATTTTAGGATGAAACTGGCGAATCTGCTCCTCTAATCTCACAATGTTGCTACCTGCTGCCAGTCCAAGGACTTCAATATCTCCATTATTTTTAACTACATCCAGAGTCTGGGTTCCAATCGATCCGGTAGAACCCAAAATTGCTATTTTCTTTTTATTTTCCACGCAAAGCCTCCAAGTCTTATTACTTTACAAAAAATACCATCAGGTAATAAATGATGGGTGCTGTAAAAATCACACTGTCAAATCGATCCAAAATTCCACCGTGACCAGGAATCAACTTTCCATAATCTTTAATATCATGGTTTCTCTTAATAGCAGAAGCCGCCAAATCTCCAATCTGGGAGATTCCTCCTCCCACTGCACAGATCAGTCCGTAAACTGCAGGATTATCCCCTGCTCCCACAGCAGCATTCATGACCAGTGTAAAGATTACTCCTAAAAGACCCGCTCCTATGATTCCTCCAAGGCCACCTTCCACAGATTTCTTTGGGCTAAGTTTTGGAGCCATCTTATGTTTTCCAAAAAGCATTCCCACGCAGTATGCACAGGTGTCACACCCCCAGGAACTAAGAAAAATAAGCCAAACAATGACTCCACCCTGGGGAAGCTCCCTGGTTTGGTATACATAGGATAGCATCATAGCTACGTAAAAGAAACCAAAAAAGGTCAGCATGATATGCTCAGATCTGTAGGTAGGAAAACTAAATACATAGACTCCCATAGTGATTACCAAAAACAGAATGGATAAAAATGTAATGCAGTCTTCTCGACCAGTAAATAGAATTCCATAGTAAAGAATAGCTGCTAAATATCCGGCCATTCCCGGGGCTTTCTTCTCCATTCCCATAACCTTATATAGTTCTGACAAGCCAATAATACTGACCACCGCCAAAACACCCAACAGTAAATTCCCACCGATTCCCACAATGGCAATTAAGGCTATTACTAACAAAATCCCACTGATCAACCTTGTTTTAAACATCCTAGCCTTCCTCCTTCACCCCGCCGTAGCGACGGTCTCTATGGTTAAACTGCTCAATGGCTTTTTCAAGCTCTGCCTTGGAAAAATCCGGCCAGGGCACATCAGTAAAGTAAAATTCTGTGTAGGCCAGCTGCCATAGCAAGTAATTAGAAAGGCGAAGTTCTCCACTGGTACGAATTAAAAGATCCGGATCCGGGATATCATGGGTATCTAAGTACTGCTCAAAGCTAGCTTCCTCAATATCATCTGGCTTTAATTTCCCTTCCAGACAGTCTGCTAACATTTTTCTCATAGCACGGATCATTTCATCCCTGCTTCCATAGTTAATGGCAATCTGGAAATTCAAGCCCCCATTATCCTTGGTAGCTTCCTCAAGTTCCTTGATTCTACCTTGAATATCCGGGTCCAATTTTGTAACATCCCCGATAACCCGAACCTTCATGTCATTTTTTGCTGCGGTCTTAAGGCAAGTTTTCATATAATTTCTAAGAAGCTTCATAAGGGCATCTACCTCATCCTTCGGCCTGCTCCAGTTCTCTGTAGAAAATGCATAAACCGTCAGATATTTAATGCCCATTCTCCAGGCTTCCTCGCAGATTCGCTCTACATTCTTACTTCCCTGTGCATGGCCATAATTTCTAGGCATTCCCTTGGCTTTTGCCCAACGGCCATTGCCATCCAAAATTATCGCCACATGTTTTGGTATATTCATACGATTCTCCTTATTCATAGGTTTCCTATGTATCTCTCAAACAAAATGACTCCCTATCTCAAGAATAGGACAGAACCGAATCAACCAGCCTGTCCCACTCTCACTTCTAAATCTTCTGAATTAATATAACTATACAGTCATAATCTCCTTAGACTTCACTTCAACAGCCTTATCTACTTCTTTTACATACTTATCAGTAAGCTTTTGAAGTTCATCTTCCAAATCTTTAATCTCATCCTCTGATACTTCTGATCCCTTTAATTTCTTAAATGCATCATTTCCATCTCTACGGATGTTGCGGACAGCTACCTTGGCGGCCTCCCCCTTCTTCTTAACATCTTTAGCCAGCTCTTTTCTTCTCTCCTCTGTAAGCTCTGGGAAGACCAGTCTCACGGAAGTTCCATCGTTGGTAGGATTAATTCCAAGATCAGAAACCATAATGGCCTTCTCAATCTCTTTTAACATGCTCTTCTCCCAAGGCTGGATCTGGATCATACGCGGCTCCGGAACAGAGACATTGGCAACCTGCTGAAGAGGTGTAGGAACCCCGTAATAATCCACTGTAATCTTATTTAATACATTAGGGTTTGCACGGCCTGCACGGATTGTTCCAAGCTCTCCATCTAAACTAGCCAAAGATTTCTTCATCTTTTCATCGTACACTTTTACTCTTTCATTCATAATATATCCTCCATATAGTGCTTTATTATACAGTAACCTTTGTTCCTGTAAATGTTCCCGTCATAGTCTCCACAATACTATTTTCTTCATTAAGACCAAATACCAACATTGGCATCTTATTTTCCAAGCACATAATAGATGCTGTTAAATCTACTGCCATAAGTTTCTTGTCAATGATCTCCTGAATAGAAATCTCATC
Organism: Bacteroidaceae bacterium; assembly: GCA_963597615.1. GTDB lineage: Bacteria > Bacillota > Clostridia > Lachnospirales > Lachnospiraceae > CAKRJP01. Next base: position 24,559 of record CAVBQS010000033.1, on the reverse strand, counting down.
ATACTTCTTGGCTTCCGGATTTACCTTTGGATCGCTGTCATAAATTCCGTCGATGGCCTTAGCAAGAAGCATTGCGTCTGCCTCAATCTCAATAGCCCGAAGGACAGCCCCTGTATCTGTTGAGAAATAAGGATGTCCGGTACCACCTGCAAAAAATACAACCTTTCCCTTTTCCATAGCAGCCACTGCCTTATCTTTTGAAAACAGAGTGGTGAAAGCTCCACATACAAAAGGAGTAAATACCTCTGTCTCCATACCTGCATAACGAAAAATCTCAGATACATAAATACAGTTCATAACTGTAGCCAACATTCCAATTTGGTCTGCCTTTACACGGTCAATGGTCTCGCTGGTTCTACCTCTCCAGAAATTTCCGCCACCAGTGACAATAGCCACCTCAATACCTGCGTCTACTAACTGCTTTACCTGATTTGCAACCCCAAGACATGTAGCCTCATCAAATCCGGTTTTCTTATCTCCTGCAAGAGCTTCTCCGCTCAGTTTTAACAATACTCTCTTCATTCTTACAATTACTCCTTTTTACACGAATAAAATCACCCTTATTATACACTGTCCCTTAAATTTCGTCTAGCCACAAGTCCAGGCTTCACAGGTCAAACATTTTCTTACAGATATTCTTGCCGCTTTCTGTTTTAAAAATCTTTTGAAAAGCGCTTTCTATCGCAGACTTTGGTGAATGATCTTCATAAAGATTTACCAAAAAATCTGCCTCCACAAGAATCTGATAATCCAGTCCCTTTATATCTTTATAGGTGTGGTGATGGCCAACAAGATAGGAAATTCGACCAATCACATCCGACTGATAATCCAGCCGTCTAAGCAGATCTTCTGCTATAGCAGGCCCCAACTCTTCCTGATGTTTTCCAGCACTATCTCCGTAGACTTCCTCGCTTTTTTTGATTCCGATATCATGAACAAGAGCGGCAGCCTCCAAAATATTCTGAGTCTTTTTGTCAAGATTTTCCAGTTCTCCTATGATTTTGGAGAATTCGTACACTTTTAAAAAGTGTTGGATTCTGGCAGGGTCTCCTGTGTAATATTGGATCATTTCCAAAAGCAATTTATTGTGATTCATGATTTTTTGCTCCATTCCAAAAGGAGTGCATAAAAACTCAATAACAAGATTGTCGTCTTATGCACTCCCACTTTTTACTTCAACAGATTGTTGTCTGCAAAATAATCGATTTTCATAGATTTTCTAACATCTGACAAGGTATCTGCAGCCGTCTGTCTTGCTCTCTCGCTTCCTACTTTTAGAATGTCATATACATCCGATAGATTTTTCTCCCACATCTGGCGTCTTTCTCTAATTGGTCCAAGCTCAGTCTGAAGGACATTATTAAGGAACTTCTTAACCTTCACATCTCCAAGGCCTCCTCGCATATAATGGGCCTTCAACTCATCTAAGTTCTGATAATCAGGCAAAAATTCTTCAAAATGTTCTGGAGTTGAGAAGGCATCCAGATAAGTAAATACAGGATTTCCCTCTACCTTTCCCGGATCCTCCACCCGCAGATGATTCGGGTCTGTAAACATAGACATTACCTTTGTCTTAATTTCCTTAGATTCATCGGACAGATAGATGCAATTCCCCAAGGACTTACTCATCTTAGCTTTTCCGTCGATTCCCGGAAGTCTAAGGCAGGCAGAATTCTTAGGAAGAATAATCTTTGGATCTGTAAGAGTTTCTCCATAAACACTGTTAAACTTATGAACGATTTCCTTACACTGCTCGATCATAGGCATCTGGTCTTCTCCGGCAGGAACATCTGTTGCGCGAAATGCGGTAATATCTGCTGCCTGGCTAATTGGATAGCAGAAGAATCCAACAGGAATACTAGCCTCAAAGTTTCTCTGTTTGATTTCCGATTTTACTGTAGGATTTCTCTGTACTCTGGCTACTGTTACAAGATTCATATAATAAAATGTAAGTTCAGTAAGCTCTGGAATCATAGATTGGATAAATAATGTTGATTTTTCCGGATCAAGGCCACATGCCAGATAATCCAAAGCCACCTGAAGAATATTCTGTCTTACTTTCTCCGGATGTTCCGCATTGTCTGTTAAAGCCTGAGCATCTGCAACCATGATGTAAATATCATCATACTCTCCTGAGTTTTGCAATCTTACACGTTCCTTCAAAGAACCAACATAATGTCCCACATGCAAATGTCCTGTAGGACGGTCTCCTGTCAATATTACCTTCTTCATGTCTTACTCCTTTATAAAAGGCCAGGCAAGATCTGCCTGGCCTTATTCACACATTCAAACTATTTATTTCTTAAAGAAATCCGGAATTTTAATGCTCTGCTCTTTCACCTTGCTAGCTGGTGTTCTTGGAGCCTCAAGTGTAGGAATGGTTCCCCCTGCCGGTCTTCTTGTCTCACGCTCTCTAGCTGGTGCAACATACTCATTTCTCGGAGCTGCCTGGCGCTGCTGTGTATACTGGGGTTGAGCCTGATGTGTTGTGTACTGGGGCTGCTGTGTATACTGTGGCTGTTGTGCGTACTGTGGCTGCTGTGCGTACTGTGGCTGCTGTGGCTGTCTTACTCTCTCATAACCTTGAGTCTGCTGCTGTGGCTGTTGTCCGCCTCTAGACTGGTTTTCTAATCTTGCCTTTAACTTAGATGTACTTCCACCTACATTGTGAAGTCCTGTAGCAATAACTGTGATGGTTGCTTCATCAGCTCTAGAGTCATCATACATAGCACCGAAGATAATGTTTGCATCTTCTCCTGCAAGATCCTGTACATACTCTGCTGCATCTGATGCATCCATAAGAGTAATATCACCGGAAACATTGATGATAACATGGGAAGCTCCAGCAATAGTAGTCTCAAGAAGTGGGCTGGCAACTGCCTGCTTAACAGCCTCAAGAGCCTTATCATCACCTCGTCCCTGTCCAATACCGATATGAGCAATTCCCTTGTCAGTCATAACAGTCTGTACATCCGCAAAGTCAAGGTTGATCAATGAAGGTACATTAATCAAGTCGGTGATACCCTGAATACCTTGCTGTAATACTTCATCCGCCTTCTTTAAGGCCTCTGGCATGGTTGTGCGTCTATCAACAACCTCCAACAATTTATCATTAGGAATAACGATGAGGGTATCAACGCTTTCTTTCAGCTTCTCAATACCAGAAAGAGCGTTATTCATACGTGTCTTTGACTCAAAACGGAAAGGCTTGGTTACTACACCTACAGTCAAAGAACCCTGCTCTTTGGCAATACGTGCTACAACCGGAGTTGCTCCTGTTCCGGTTCCGCCACCCATACCACAGGTAACGAAAACCATGTCAGCACCTTTTAATGCAGCTGCAATCTCCTCAGAACTCTCCTCAGCTGCCTTCTCTCCAATCTCAGGTCTGGCACCTGCTCCAAGTCCTTTTGTAATCTTCTCACCAATCTGCATAAGAGTTGGTGCTTTGCTAAGCTGTAAAGCCTGTTTATCTGTATTAATTGCTATAAATTCAACGCCTGCAATCTGCTCGTCGATCATTCGGTTCACTGCGTTGTTACCGCCTCCACCGACACCAACAACTATAATCTTTGCAGCTGCTTCTGATTCATTTGTCTTGATCTCTAACAAGGGTTTTTCCTCCTTTGTATTCCTTATAAATATTATACATCCCAAATATTGGCTACAGCACAAGTAAGCCCTGTAACCGCAAGTTTGGGTGTCTTAAACCCAAACCCTGACGACAAAAAGCGATTCTATTTGCCATATATAAATATATAATAAATAGTTTCCTATAAAATATCAATAGAAAATTGGGCTTTTTATGCATTTTTTTCCTACAATTCCGTCATTTTAGACTTCCCCAAATATATGTTCCTTAGAGCCTAATAAGCGTAACTTCCAGTGCTTCCTGTTGCCCCGCTTGTTCCGGAATCATAATAGTTTCCTCCTGTGTCATAGGAGTCGGTGCCATCATACAAATTCATACTAGATCCATCCCAAGTATAAACTTCTGTGGAATCACTTCCCCAACTGCTAGATCCAGTATCAGAAGTATCACTGTAGTCCGAAGACGTATAGGAATTCGAAGTATCTGTATCAGAACTGTCCGTGTCAGAAGTTGTAGTATCCGAGGATTCCTCTGTCTCCTCCTTTGTCTTTTCAAAGGTGATGACCTTTGCTGCTGTGGAATAATTTTCCAAATGCAAGGTCCCACTTTGATCGGTTAGTTTTGCAAGAATAGGCTCAATCTGAGCCATCTGGTCTGAGGTCACACTACTTCCTAAAGATACGCAAATATCTCCAAAATACAGCATGATAGAATTCTTCTCATAAACCAATTTATCTGGAGAAAGCTCATATTTCTTCACTTCCTGAGTTGTCTCTAAAATTTGATTAAAGATTTTCGTCTTACTGCATTTCAATTTTTTGTAAAGAGCAATTTTTTTAAACTTCACTCCATCAATACTAGGAAGATCTTCTTTGGCTTCTGTGGAAATATCTACTACCAAGCCCTCTTTATCAAAGCAAGCATACTGGTCTCCATTTTTCACATAACCTATAATAGGCTTTTCTTCCACAGTTACCTTTAAACTCCAGGGACTGTTTAAACTCACTTTCATTGTATCCATACAAGCCAGTTTCTTTCCAAATCCCAGTTTGTATTTTGCCAAGACATAAAGGGTGTTGATCTCGTAAGGGTTTTCCAGCACCGTATCATAGATTTCCTGCTTACTGCAGTAGTCATTTCCCTCCACAGCAAATCCTTCCGTATAAAAGAGGATTGAGAAGCAAAGAACAATAACCAGAACCATAAGAAGCAAGGTCACCCCTGCATAAAGCTTATGGGACTTTCTTTTTCTGGGTCTTTTCTTGCTGGCAGTTTGATCTGTCATAAATCTTTCGCTCCTTTACAAGGCATGAACCAGGTCTTTAAATCTGTCTCCTCGAACCTCATAGTTCGGGAACATTCCCCAGCTTGCGCAGGCAGGAGACAGTAAAACTGCATCCCCAGCCTCTGCAAATCCCACTGCCTTTTCCATGGCTTCTTCAAAGCTATCTGCAAATACATAATCGGTAAATCCGCATTTCTCGGCATCTGCTGCAATTTTTTCCCTGGTAGCACCAATAAGAATTAATTTCTTTACTTTGCCATCAAAACTTTGAATCCACTCTGTATATTCTGAATTTTTATCATAGCCACCACCAATCAATACTGTAGGACGGTTCATAGCCTGAATTCCTCGAATGGCAGCATCTGGATTGGTTCCCTTGGAATCGTTATAATAAACAACGCCCTGCTTTTCTGCTACATATTCAATTCTATGCTCTACCCCTTTAAAGGCCTTTATAGTATCCTGTACAATCTGAGCCGGCACTCCATAAAGCAAGGCCATAGCGGAAGCTGCCATTACATTTTCATAATTGTGGGTTCCTAAAATCTGCAGTTCATCCACCGAACAAAGTTCTAAAGGCTCCCTACCTGCTTCCTTATAAATAATCTTATGATCTTTTAAATAAATACCCTCTTCTAAAGTTTCCTTACTGCTAAAATAGAAGACCTTGGTTTTTACCTGCTGGCCAAACTCTCTGGTCAGGGGATCTTCGTAATTCAGGACACAGAAATCATCTTCTTTCTGGTTTATGGCAATATTCTTCTTAGCTGTCACATAAGCTTCCATGGTATGATGACGATTCAAGTGATCCGGTGTGAAATTTAAAATTGCACTTACCTTAGGTCTAAAAGTCGCAATGGTCTCCAGCTGAAAACTACTCATCTCTGCTACGATTACTGTATCTTCATCTGTCTGGTCTGCAATTACGGTGTAAGGATTTCCAATGTTTCCAACTACAAATACCTTTTCCTTGTAATTCTTCATAATCTCCCCCAAAAGGGTTGTAGTGGTAGTTTTTCCATTGGTTCCGGTAATGGCAAGAACATCTCCTTTTCCAAAGGCATAGGCAAGCTCGATTTCTCCTACAATCTCTATATTCTTCTTACGCATTTTCTCAACAATCGGAAGATCTGTAGGCACACCAGGACTTAAAACAACCAAGTGTAAGCTATCTAAAAGTTCTTCTGGAAAGTCTCCCAAAACAATCTCTGCCTTGCTATCTTTATCTAATTTTTCTCTGACATCCTTTTCTTTTAACTTGTCATTCCCGTCATAAAGAATTACATCTGCTCCGTGAAGCTCCAACAAATGCACCGCTCCTACCCCACTGATTCCAGAACCAAATACCAAAACTTTTTTATTTTTCACTTCCATTTTATCCTCCTACATAGCCATGTAAGCGATCAGGCAAAGAAGCACTGTAACAATGGTAAACACTGCTACAACCCTTGTCTCAGACCATCCACAAAGCTCAAAATGATGATGGATCGGTGCCATTTTAAAAATACGTTTTCCACCGGTCTTCTTAAAATAAGTTACCTGGATTATAACAGAAAGAACTTCCACCAGATAAATCAAACCTACAATAATAATAAAAATGGGCATCTGAAGCATATAAGCTGCAGAAGCTACAAAACCACCTAAAGCCAAAGATCCTGTATCCCCCATAAAGACTTTGGCCGGATATACATTGTATAGAAGGAAGCCAAGAAGGGCTCCAGCCACTGCAGCTGTCACCGGCTCAATGCCCGCTGCCTTTCCAACAGAAACCACGGTAAAGAAAGCTGCCACAATTACAGTAACGCTAGATGCAAGTCCATCTAAGCCGTCTGTAAAATTCACTCCATTTACAGTTCCAATCACTGCAATAAAAAGCAAAGGAATGGCAAGAATTCCAATATCCCAGGTCTTACCACCGGTAAAAGGAACAATCATAGCTAAGGATACATCTGTAAATTTCACTAAGTAAAAAGCAAAGATTCCTGTCACAACAATCTGAAGAGCCATCTTCTGCTTAGGAAGAAGACCGTCTGAATCTCTTTTTACTACTTTTAAGTAGTCATCCAAAAATCCAATAAGGCCAAAGCCCAAAGTCACAAACAGGACTGGAATAATCTTGGGAGAACTTCCTGCAAAAAAGATAGATCCAACTACCACGGCTAAGAGAATAATAATTCCTCCCATGGTAGGGGTTCCTGCCTTCTCAAGATGAGACTTTACCCCTTCTTCTCTCTCTGTCTGTCCCATCTTCATTCTTCGAAGAATCGGTATAATAATAGGTGCTGCCACAGCACTCACAATAAATGCAATAAATATTGGAACAAATGTCATAAAATTCATAATTCACCTCTTCAACTCATTTCTTATAAATTCTTTCGTTATCCTATAACTTTCCATAGTATACTCTATTTTTCCTTATAATTCAACCAAGGCCGCAAAACCTAAAGAAGTCAAAAAGAGAATGCGCCTCCTGCACATTCTCTTATATATTTTCCCCTAATAGCCATAGCTACCACTGCTGTCATAACCGTAGTTTCCATTACTATCATAAGTATAGTTTCCACTGCTATCGTAAGTGTACCTTCCACTACTATCGTAGCTATAAGTTCCATCTGTGCTGTAGGTCCCGCTACTATCGTAGCTATAAGTTCCATCCGTGCTATAGCTTCCGTCCGTGTAGCTAGTAGTATCTGTAGTGCTACTAGCAGTCGTGTCTGTACTGCTATCTGTAACACTTGCATCTGTAGTATCTGAACTCGCTGTGCCATTTTGAGTAATGCCAAGATAAGGGAAGATTTCCTTCATAATATCTGCTGCCAATCCAGTTACCAGGGAAGTATCCTCCTGAGACTCTGCATTAGGCTCATCAATTACCACATAAACTACAATTTCTGGATTCTCAATAGGAGCAAATCCAATAAAAGAAATCAGATACTTATTATTTCCACGGGGCAATTTTTCCGCCGTACCAGTTTTACCACCAATATCATAGCCTTCTACAGCTGCATTAGTTCCTGTACCTTCCTGCACAACACCCCACATGTAATCCTTTACTTTTTCACAGGTCTCTGCTGAGACAGTTCTTCGAACTACCGTAGAATCATTAGTCTCCACTACATTTCCATTTTCATCCTGGATTTCCTTCATAATATGGGGACGATAATAATCCCCACCATTTACCAGGGAGCAAAATGCCGCTGCCATCTGGGTCATCGTAACATTAAAGTTCTGACCAAATGAGTTTGTTGCCAAACTGGCTGGATCCATATTGTCAGGCTCATACAAAAGACCTGATGTATCAATTTCTCCCGGAAGATCAATATCCGTGTACTCTCCAAAGCCAAATATTTTCTGATATCTAGAAAACTGGTCTTCTCCAATACTCTGGGCGATCTGCATAAGGGCTACGTTGCAGGAATTTTCCACCGCCTGTTTCAAAGTCTCCTGACCGTGACCAGTACGTAGATGACAGTAAATATCATCATCCCCCACATGCATCATACCGTTGCATGTAAAGGTTTCATCCCCAGTAAGATTTCCTAACTCCAAGCCCGCTGCCACTGTAAAAGGCTTAAAAGTAGATCCCGGCTCATAATCTCCACTGACACAAAAATTACTCCACAAGCTATTTAAGGCCTCGCTCTGCTCTTCCTCCGACATAGCCTTGATTTCATCTTCTGTATAATATGAGGTTAAATCCGTAGGATTATTCAAATCATAATTGGGATAGGAAGCCTCTGCTAAAATTTCTCCATTGTTTGGATTCATAACAATTACCGCAGTGTGCTTACTTCCTTCTCCATCGGTAGCCAAATTCTTATGTTCTTCATTAAAGGCTAAAATATGTTTTTCTACTATACTTTGTACTTGCAAATCAATAGTAGAAACCACAGTATTTCCATCCACCGCTTCTTTTACCGTCTTCTCATAACCAGCTTCCGAATCCAGGTACCCATACTCTCTTCCATCAGTTCCATTAAGCTGGGAATTATAGTAAGATTCTATACCGCCGGTTCCTGCATTATCTGAGGAAGCAAATCCCAAAATACCACTTGCCAAGGTGCTGTAAGGATATTTACGTAAATAATCATCCTCCATCCACACCCCTTTTACATTGGGATTATTCTCTGTATCTTCTAATATCTTTTCAAATTTCTGCTCGGTATTATAATCTACAGCCTTTTTTAAAACTGTATAACGACTAGAAGGGCTTTCTTCCAAAATCTTCTCTACGTCTGATTTTTTTATATCAAAACTCTCTTCAAGAGCTTCCAAGGTAGGCTCCAAATAATCATCGTCGCTAAGTAGGACCTTACAGTCTAATACCACATTGTAGACCCTCTCACTGGTTGCAAGCTTTGTTCCATTGCGGTCTAAGATATCGCCTCTTTTGTAAGGGATACTGCGGCTTTCATACTGCTGCTGGTCCAAAACGATCTTTGTGTAGCTGTCTCCCTTTGTCAGATTAATATATGTAATTCTTCCTATTAAACAAACAAAAGCTAGTACAACTGCCATAAAGAGCAATACTAGCTTTTTTTGCATTTCTTTTGGAAATGGTTTCCCAAAAAATGTTTTCTTTTTCTTTGCCATGTTACCACCTAATTTGACTCATTATCGGATTGAGCAAGCACACCACTTTCAGGAATCGCTTCCTTTTGATCCACATAATTGGTAGCCGGTTGGTCATAGGTTACAATCTCATCCGAAGAGGCCGGAACCATACCAAGTTCCTCCTGTGCTTTCTTAGAAACATCTTCCAAATTCACAGAGTCCATGATGGAATTATACTTGGTGTTGTTGCTTTCCTTTAAGTCGGCCAACTCCTCCTGAAGAGCTGTAATATTCTCCGCACGACTGGTAATGCTTGACTGCAGTTTAATATAGTTTACACAGACAAACAAGGCAACTACTGCTGCCACTGCAAGGAAGAGAACATAGGCCTTGTTCACACTCTGGGCTTTTCTTCGATTTCTCTTTGTCTGTACACTTAATCTTCTAGATCTTTTTGGGGTTCTTTCACGGCGTTTTTCCGGATCCGCCTGTGTTTTTGGTACAGCATTTCCATACACATAAGTTTGTCTGCCTTCATTCCTATATGTAGTTCTCGCCACGAATCTTCACCCCTTTCTGCATTCTTAACTCTTCCAATTTTTCAAAAAAGATCTTACATAAAAAGACCTAAGCCCTCTCAAAAATTCGCAACTTTGCACTTTTTGATCGGCTATTATATTCCAATTCCTCCTGGCTTGGCAGAATTGGCTTTCTTGTTACAATACTCCCCTTTGACACTTTCCCGCATACGCACACAGGAAAGTCCGGTGGACATGTGCAAGGATTTTCATTCTTTCTGAAAGCACTTTTTACAATACGGTCTTCTAAGGAATGAAAGGTTATAATACACAAACGTCCTCCCGGGTTTAATAAATCAATCATATCATCCAATGAATCTCTTAGTACCTCTAACTCCCGATTCAGTTCAATCCGAATTGCCTGAAATGTGCGTTTTGCCGGATGTCCTGATTTTTTTTGATACTTCATTGGAATAGCTGCCCGGATCACTTCCGTCAGCTGCCCTGTTGTCTCAATTGGTTCTTTACTTCTGGCCATTACAATATGTTTTGCAATATTTGCTGCAAACTTATCTTCCCCGTAATCCCTGATTACTCTGCAAAGTTCCTTTTGACTGTAGTCATTTACAATGTCTCTTGCTGTCATTGGCTGTCTGGTATCCATACGCATATCTAGGGGTGCATCATCTCTATAAGAAAAGCCCCTCTCTGCTGTATCCAGTTGATAAGAGGACACTCCAAGATCCAGCACAATGCCATCAACCTTGTAAATTCCTAATTCTTGAAGCCTTGACTTCATATCACAATAGTTGCTTCTCACAATTGTGACCTTCTCCCCGAAGTCTTTTAATCGGTTGCCTGCAGCTTCAATAGCTGCCGCATCCTGGTCTATTCCTACAATACTCCCTTTGGCGCCTAAGCGTCTGCAGATCTCATAGCTGTGACCTCCGCCTCCTAATGTGCCATCTACATAAATGCCATCAGGCTTGACATTAAGTCCATCTACCGTTTCCTGCAATAATACCGATGTGTGTTTGAATTCCATATCTTCTCCCTCTAGATACTTGAAAATTCATTAGAGACTGAATCCACTTGCTTCCATGCCGGCAGCAATGTCCTCGATGCTCATCTCCACCTCAGCATTCTTCTCTTCCCATCTAGTCTTATCCCAAATCTCAGCACGCTTCCCCATGCCTACAAACACCACTTCTTTCTCGATGCCAGCAAATGTTCTAAGATTGGATGGTATCAGTGTTCTCCCTTGCTTATCAAGGTCTCCGTCCACTGCGCTGCCCTGAAAAAAATGAGCAAATGCGCGAGCGTTTTTATCGGTGGTGGTCGGTAGGTTGTTGAGCTTATCTTCAAAGGCAGTCCATTCGTCTTCCGGATGTACAAAAAGGCACTTATCCATTCCCTTGGTTATGACGAAATGCTCCCCTAAATCGTCACGAAACTTGGCTGGAATAATAAGTCTGCCCTTAGCGTCTATATTGTGACTGTACTCTCCTTTCAACATTTTCGAACTCTCCTATCCAAAGGGAACCACTTTCGTTCCACTTTGCTCCACTTTTCACCACTTTCTACCACTTGTCACCATTGTAAACCAGTTCCAATACCATTTCAAGCATTTTTTCATGAAAAAACTGTGTCGGATCTTATACACATTTGCCAATTTTTTCTTTTTTCTGTAACAAAAAAAAGAAGAACTATAGAAATCCTAAAGTTCTTCTTCCTAATCTTTTCCTTTTAAAAAGTGGGGATAAATCCCAAAATTCCTCTCTATTCAGCACTTAATCCCTGCATATAATTACTTACTGCCGTATAATCAATCTCCACTTCCTCTGTGGTTTTGTTGGATGTGTAGGTATTATATCCTGAATACCCAATCCACACTACAAGAGCTAATCCCACAACTACATAAGCACATCTGCGAAAGACAGATAAAATCTTTTCCTTACGCATAGTCTTCTTACGATTTGCTTTTTCTTTCTTGTAGCGGTCTACTTTTGCCTGACTCATATCTAATGCACTCCTTTATGCTTCACTTCCACCTAGTATAGCACAATCCATGTTCTTACACAACCATGATCACGCCGCCATCGGAAGCGTACATGCTACTGATTCCTGCAGTATCCACTAGGATTACATCTTTAAACTGGGCTTTCTCAAGGATTGTTTTCTTCACTTCCTCTGCCCGTTCTTTACAATTGCAATGGGAAATAGCCAAGATCTTATCCTTTGTATCTCCTGCATCATCAAGAAGCTGCTGAATCATCTTAAGAAGAGCCTTCTTGATTCCTCTGGTTTGTCCCAGCTGTTGAATAGAACCCTCCGGTGTAGATCCCATAACCGGCTTAATATTCAAGGCTGATGCCATCAAAGCCTTAATACCAGTAAGACGTCCGTTCTTTTTTAAAGTCTCCAAGCTTTCCAAAACGAAATAGGTGTGCTGGCTTGCAATATAAGCTTCTACCGTCTCAATTACTTCTTCAAAACTCATTCCCTGGTCTTCGCACTCTTTGATCTTCAGGCCAATCAACGTTTCTCCAACAGATGCAGATCTGGAATTAAATACATAAATATCCTTCTGGCCGTACTCCTCTGTATAAAGATTCTTCCCAAGAACTGCACTGTTGTAGGATCCGCTTAGCTCAGAAGAAAGGGTTACTGCATAGACTCTCTGGGCATCGCAGTGATAACCTTCCATATATCTTTCAGGAGATGGGCACGATGATTTAGGGCACTCCGGCGACTGGTCCACCCACTGCAGAAACTGGGCCTGATCAAAAGTCTCATCATCAACAATATGATGTCCACCCACATCGATGGTTAAGGGCGCAGTCTCAAAACATCCGCTCTCCATCATCTCACTTGTCAGCTCTCCACAACTGTCAATAATTACCTTGTAACTCATACTTGCCTCCCTAATATATACCAAAATTCTAGTTCTATAAGTCAAAACAAGAATCCATTTTCACGAATCTCAATCTGTTAAACCAAACAATCTTTCGCGTTATCAGCTTCTATACCATGTAGTTTTCATTACTACTTTGTTATAATAGCACATCTTTCTATATAATGGAAGACTCTTTATTTTAATCGAATTTTTCTGGATACCCCCAGGGCCATTCCCATCTCTACCAACAAGAAGATAATGGAAGTTCCTCCATAGCTTATAAAGGGAAGGGTAATACCTGTAGTAGGAATCAGATTAATTACAACACATACATTTAAAATAACCTGGAGAGAAATATGGGCTGCGATTCCTGATACCATCAAAGCCATATAAGTGTCTGGAGCATTTCTGGCAATAAAAATCAATCGGTAAATCAAAAGGCTAAATAACACCAAAACAATAATTGCACCAAAGACTCCCAATTCCTCGCAAATAATAGACAAGATCATATCGTTTTGCACTTCCGGGATTACCATCTTCTGGGTACTATTTCCCAGACCTTTTCCAAAGAATCCACCAGAACCTACTGCATAAAGGCCCTGCATTACCTGGTAGCCTCCATCAGAAGCATATTTTTCCGGATTAAGCCAAACCAAGATTCGGCGGAGACGGAAACTTCCACTGGTTTCCATTAGAGTACCTAAAAATCTGGCTCCGAAAACAGCTGCTACTCCAACCACTACTGCAAAGCCAGCCCAAATTTTCCACTTGGGACTAATAATTACAATCATGATATAGGAAATTCCCGTAACTATAATAGCTGTACTGAGGTTTTCTGTGCAACCATAAACAACGCCCCCTTGAATTAATCCTACAAAAAAAATCCAAGCACTAACTCCAAATCTTGAGACCTTACGCCCTGCTTGACAAATCATCAGAGGGATACAAATGATAACCGCAATCTTGGCAATTTCCGCAGGTTGAAAATTTATCCCTATAGGAGTCCTAAGCCACCGTCTGGCACCATTTACCTCAACACCCAAAGGAGTCCGCACCAGACCCATTAATATAATGGCCCCCCAATAAATCTTCCAGGCAAACTTTCTATAGATTCTTGTATTGCCCCAAAAAGCAACTATAAACATACCTAAGAGACCAGCCCCCATGAAAACAGCTTGCTTTGTAAAGTAGTACATACTATCTCCATAATCAATCAGCCCTCTATAGGAGCTGGTGCTGTAGAGCATCACCAATCCAAAACATATTAAAAGAATAAGAACTGCCAATAAGCTATAGTCGAAATATGGCAGTCCCTCCTTCACTTTTTTCACTTGGTCTCTCACTTTTTTACTATGAGAGGATTGTTTCTTCGTTGCTTCCATTTGTTTTCCCTTCGTTTACCTATGGCCATCAAAAACAGCCACTTTACTATTTACACTCCAATTGACCTTATTATACTCATGGGGGCTTTAAAAAACAAGGTCAAAAAAGAGACAGTCTAAACTGCCTCTTACACTTGTTTCTATAAAGCTCCTCGGGAAATCTCCCACGCTTGCTCTTATTCTCCAGAGCTGTAGTTTGGAGCTTCTTTCGTAATATGAATATCGTGTGGATGACTTTCCTTCAAAGAAGCAGCAGAAATCTTTACAAATCTTCCTGTCTGCTTAAGGGTTTCAATATTCGGAGCTCCACAATATCCCATACCTGAGCGAAGCCCACCCATAAGCTGGAATACTGTATCTTCTACAGATCCCTTGTAAGCTACACGTCCTTCTACTCCTTCTGGAACCAGCTTCTTAGCATCAGACTGGAAGTAACGATCCTTGCTTCCATTCTCCATAGCTGCAATAGATCCCATACCACGATATACCTTATATTTTCTTCCCTGATATAACTCAAAAGTTCCGGGGCTTTCATCACATCCTGCAAAGATGCTTCCCATCATACAAACATTTGCACCGGCTGCAATAGCCTTAGTCATATCTCCGGAATACTTAATACCACCGTCAGCAATAATCGGAATTCCATACTTGTCTGCTGCTTCATAGCAGTTCATAACTGCAGTTACTTGAGGCACACCAATACCAGCTACGATACGTGTAGTACAGATGGATCCTGGTCCAATACCAACCTTAACAGCATCCACACCAGCCTTAATAAGAGCTTCTGTTGCTTCTCCGGTAGCTACATTACCTGCAATTACCTGAAGGTCTGGGTACTTACTCTTAATCATATCTACTGCATGAAGAACATTTGCAGAATGTCCATGAGCAGAGTCAAGAACTACTACATCTACATGAGCATTCACCAATTCCTGGGTTCTCTCCAAGCAGTTGGCTGTAATTCCAATGGCTGCTCCGCAAAGAAGTCTTCCCTGGTTATCCTTAGCTGCCATAGGATATTTAATCTGCTTTTCAATATCCTTAATGGTAATAAGTCCCTTTAAGTTAAAGTCCTTATCTACAATTGGAAGTTTCTCTTTTCTAGATCTTGCCAAAATCTCCTTTGCCTCATCAAGGGTGATTCCTTCCGGTGCTGTAATAAGTCCTTCTGAAGTCATAGATTCCTTAATCTTCTTAGAGAAATCTTCCTCGAACTTCAGATCTCTATTTGTAATAATACCTACTAGCTTTCTTCCTTCTGTAATAGGTACTCCTGAGATTCTGAATTTTGCCATAAGATTATTGGCATCCTCTAATGTATGTTCAGGAGACAGAAAAAAAGGATCTGTGATAACACCGTTCTCTGAACGCTTTACCTTATCTACCTCTTCTGCCTGTGCCTCAATCGACATATTTTTGTGGATGATACCAATTCCTCCCTGACGAGCCATAGCAATTGCCATACGATGCTCTGTAACTGTATCCATACCAGCACTCATCATAGGAATGTTTAATCTGACGTTCTTTGTCAGATTTGTAGATAAATCTACTTGGTTTGGAATCACTTCAGAATATGCCGGTACTAACAACACATCATCAAATGTAATACCTTCTCCAATAATCTTACCCATGGTTATTCTTCCTCTCTTTCTTCGCTTATTATTTATCTCACAACAAACCTCTTCCTAGGTCGTGATGTTACCGATAATAATAACGAATTTTGATAGCCCTTGTCAACCAATTCAGTCTCTTTCGCACTTAAATTATACTTATGAATCATATATCATTTTCTTATAAATGATATATGATTCATAAGCAGAAGCAATAAGCAAGTCAAAAAAAGCTGTAGGATGAGCCATCCCACAGCTTTCTAATTATCTAATTTTTACATCATTCCCATTCCAGCTCCAGCGGCTGCAGCCGCTGCAGCCGCGCTTTCATCTTTAATATCAGCCACTACTGATTCTGTAGTAAGCAGTGTAGATGCTACACTTGTTGCGTTCTGAAGGGCACTTCTTGTAACCTTTGCCGGATCAAGGATTCCAGCCTCTACCATGTCTACATACTCATCATGCAATGCATCATATCCAAATCCCGGCTCTGCTTCTTTTACCTTATTAATGATAACAGATCCTTCCAGTCCTGCATTTGCTGCAATATGGAAGAGAGGTGCTTCCAAAGCCTTAAGCACAACCTTAGCTCCGGTTTTTTCATCTCCCTCTAAGCTATCAGCAAGAACCTGAACCTTCTTAGAAGCATGAATATATGCAGATCCACCACCGGAAATAATTCCTTCTTCCACTGCTGCTCTTGTGGCATTCAAAGCATCTTCCATACGGTATTTTGCTTCCTTCATTTCGGCTTCTGTTGCTGCACCTACGCGGATTACTGCAACTCCACCTGCTAATTTTGCAAGTCTCTCCTGAAGCTTCTCTTTATCAAATTCAGAAGTGGTAGTCTCTAACTGAGCCTTAATCTGAGCTACACGGTCTGCAATGTCCTTCTTATCTCCAAGTCCATCTACAATAGTGGTGTTCTCTTTTGTAACCTTTACGCTCTTTGCACGTCCAAGGTGCTCTAAAGTCGCCTCCTTAAGATCCATGCCAAGTTCATCGGAGATCACCTGCGCTCCTGTCAAAGTAGCGATATCCTTTAACATATCTTTTCTGCGGTCACCATATCCCGGAGCCTTAACAGCTACTACATTGAAGGTTCCACGAAGCTTGTTAACGATCAAGGTTGTGAGAGCCTCTCCTTCAACATCCTCAGCAACAATTAAGAGTCTTGCACCAGACTGTACAATCTGCTCCAATAATGGAAGGATTTCCTGAATGTTAGAAATCTTCTTATCAGTAATCAAGATATATGGATCTTCCAAAGTTGCCTCCATCTTATCCATATCTGTTGCCATATATGCGGAAATATATCCACGATCAAACTGCATACCTTCTACTAAGTCAAGCTCTGTCTGCATAGTCTTAGACTCTTCAATGGTAATAACACCATCTCCGGAAACTTTCTCCATAGCGTCAGCTACCATCTGTCCAACTTCCTCATCACCTGCTGAAATAGAAGCAACCTTTGCAATCTGAGCCTTGTCTTTTACAGTACTAGACATTTCTTTAATAGCTTCTACAGCAACTTCTGTTGCCTTCTTCATTCCTTTACGAAGGATAATCGGATTTGCTCCTGCTGCTAAGTTCTTCATTCCTTCATTTACCATTGCCTGAGCAAGTACAGTAGCTGTTGTAGTACCATCTCCTGCTACATCATTGGTCTTAGAAGCTACTTCTTTAATAAGCTGTGCTCCCATGTTCTCAAATGGGTCTTCAAGTTCAATATCCTTTGCAATGGTAACACCGTCGTTGGTGATTACCGGACTTCCGTAAGACTTATCCAATACTACATTTCTTCCCTTTGGTCCGATGGTTACACGAACCGTATTCGCCAACTGATTAACTCCTGATTCCAATGCGTGTCTTGCTTCTGCACCAAATTTAATTTGCTTTGCCATGTTAATATTCCTCCTAATTTTCAAACACCACAGTCATCTCCTGCTTCAAGGCAAAAAGCTTATCTATAGAAATAACTGTTCTCATCTAATCTCTCTTACTCTACAATAGCCAAAAGATCTGACTGTTTTACAATGATATATTCTTCATCATTCAACTCGATGGTGGTTCCTGCAAACTTTGCATAGACAACTTTCTGTCCAACTTCCACCTGCATCTGAACGTCATTTCCATCAATCACTCCGCCTGGTCCTACAGCAATAATCTCTGCCTGCTGTGTCTTCTCCTTAGACTGTCCAGGAAGAACGATTCCTGACTGCGTAGTCTCCTCTGCTGAGATTGGTTTCAATACAACTCTGTCACCTAATGGTAATAACTTCATCTTTATATCCTCCTTAATTTGAAGTAACTGTTCAGTCAAAAGCTAAACAGGTACAAGCTTTAGTGTTGATGTTAGCACTCATAAAAAAAGAGTGCTAATAAACTCTAGGTATAAAATAGCACTCTCTTTCGTCTTTGTCAACACACTTTATAGACTTTAATATTTAGTTTATTTGTTTTTTATAAAACCCATTTTGGATTTTAAACTTAATCACGCAGTCACCGGATTGCTTAAATCTTTCCACTATAATCCCAAGACAGGTGGTCTTTTCTTCCTGTATATAACATTCATACACAGCATCTAAAGAAAACTCTGGCAAATCATAATTCTCCACAGACAGATACATATATTCTTCCTGTCCCTGGTATCGAAGAAGGGTAGCTTCATGCTCATCCTCATCAAAGATCCCGTCCCTTAAGATACTTCGTTCCATTTTCAAAATCACGGAAGATCCTTCATACATATCTTTTTATCTCCCACCAAATGTTCTTTTATTTTTCTGCTCGCTCTGCTTTGATTCTCTCAATCTCAGTAAAAGCATAGTTATTCACAACCTTAATATAGGTCCCCTTCATACCGGAAGATCTAGATTCAATCACCCCGGCACTCTCAAACTTGCGAAGAGCGTTCACAATTACCGACCTTGTAATTCCCACACGATCTGCAATCTTGCTGGCAACCAAAATTCCCTCTGTTCCATCAAGTTCATCAAATATATGAATCACAGCCTCAAGCTCTGAGTAGGACAAGGTACTGATGGCAGACTTCACAATATGTTCCTTTCTGCTCTCCTCTGCACTTTCTTCATTTACAGAGCGAAGCATCTCCAGTCCTACCACTGTAGTTCCATACTCACTAAGAATAATATCGTCAATGCTATAGTCTTCATCTACCTTGTAGATAAACAAGGTTCCCAGACGTTCTCCTGCAATATCAATGGGAGTAATAATCGCCTGATATCCTTTAGATGTCTTTTCAGAAAATCCCAAAGTCTGTAAATTCACATTCTCTTTTGTGGAAAGAATACTTAGTAACCTCTCATTCAACATGCCATCAATCAGCATGCCTACTTCCTGAGTTAAAAGCTCTGTAATTGCAGGAATTCCCTGACACTGGCTACATCCAAGTACTTTCCCCTTTTTACTAATCACCAGTACACTGGAGTCTAAGATTTCTGTCAATACATCACAAATGTCATTAAATACTACCTTGCTGGAACTATTATTGTGTAGTAATTTGTTTATTTTTCTGGTTTTATCCAATAATTGTACGCTCATATGGTTCCCTCCGTCTTATAGTTGTTATATTATCACACAATTCAACAACATTCAACGAATTCCCTAAACATTCTCCACATATCCGCACTGTTTGTCACTACATAATAATTTATTTCCCCGCTCCACCATATACTGTCCACATTTTGGGCATTTGGTCTTGGATGGCTTCTGCCAGGACATAAATTCACACTCCGGATTATTCTCACATCCGTAATATTTGCGGCCCTTTTTCGTCTTGCGGATTACTACATCTTTTCCACAAAGTGGGCAGGCAACTCCAATTTTTTCCAGATATGGTTTTGTATTTCTGCACTCTGGAAAACCTGGACATGCAAGGAACTTCCCATGAGGTCCATATTTAATTACCATATTTCTGCCACATTCTTCGCAGATAACATCTGTCACCTCATCTTCGATCTTCACTTTCTCCAGTTCCTTCTCGGCCTTATCTACAGCCTTTTGAAGGTCCGGATAGAAGTTCTCGATGATGGTTTTCCATTTCACCTTGCCCTCTGCAACGCCATCCAGAAGTCCTTCCATATTTGCAGTGAAATTCACATCCACAATAGTAGGGAAGGATTCCTTCATAATGCGATCCACTACTTCTCCGATTTCTGTAATATACAGATTCTTTCCTTCCTTAGCCACATATCGTCTGGCAATAATAGTAGAAATCGTCGGCGCGTAAGTACTTGGACGTCCTATACCAAGTTCCTCTAAGGCCTTTACCAAAGCTGCCTCTGTAAAATGTGCCGGTGGCTGAGTGAAATGCTGTTTGCTGTCAAAATGGTCATTGCTTAGTTCTGAAGACTGATCAAGACCTTTAAGAAGTATATTTCCACTGCTCTTTTCCTCATCTGCATCGGTATAAACCAGGCGGAAACCTTCAAAGGAAACCTTAGAAGCTGCAACAGTGAAACGATACTTTCCTGCAGCAATCTTCACAGAAGTGGTCTCATATTTTGCAGGCTGCATTCTGCTGGCTGCAAATCTTCTCCACACCAACTGATACAGTCGGAACTGATCTCTGGTAAGAGAATCCTTAACCATGGCAGGGGTTCTGGAAATATCTGTAGGACGAATCGCCTCATGGGCATCCTGTACATTCTTTCCATCTTTTTTATCCTTAGCCTCTGCAGCAGCCACAAATTCCGGTCCATATTCTTTTTCAATATAGTCTCTTGCAGCCAGGTCCGCTTCCTCCGAAATTCTGGTGGAATCGGTACGAAGGTAGGTAATCAGACCTACGGTTCCATTTCCCTTAATATCCACACCTTCATATAACTGCTGGGCAATTCTCATGGTTTTAGCCGTAGCAAAATTCAAGGCCTTAGAAGCTTCCTGCTGCAGGGTACTGGTAGTAAAAGGAACCGGCGCTTTTTTGCTGCGTTCTCCCTTTTTAATATCTTCCACTGAATAGTCTGCCCCTTCAAGTTCCGCAAGAATCTGATCTAATTCCTCCTTGGAATGAATGGTCATCTTTTCTTTATCTGTGCCATAGAATTTCGCTTCTAAGAGTTTTCTCTCTCCCTTTACATGAAGATTCGCTGAAAGGCTCCAATACTCCTCTGGAATAAAGGCATTAATCTCTTCTTCTCTGTCTGCTATAATTCGAAGAGCCACAGATTGTACACGGCCGGCACTTAAGCCTCGCTTAACTTTTGCCCACAACACCGGGCTGATCTTGTAACCTACAATACGGTCTAAGATACGTCTCGTCTGTTGGGCATCCACCAGATCCATATCAATCTCTCTGGCATTTTTTAAGGATGCTTTTACCGCACTCTTTGTGATCTCGTTAAAGCTGATTCGATAAGTCTTCTTGCCCTCTAATTTCAGGGCCTGACTTAAATGCCATGAAATTGCTTCTCCCTCCCGGTCCGGGTCAGTTGCAAGGTAAACTTTATCTGCCTTCTTTACTTCCTTACGAAGTCCGGCAAGAATCTCTCCCTTTCCTCTGATGGTAATATATTTAGGTTCATAATCATTTTCAATATCTATACCCAGCTGACTCTTTGGAAGATCTCTCACATGACCATTAGAAGCGGCGACCACATAACTACTTCCCAAAAACTTCTTAATAGTCTTAACTTTCGCAGGAGACTCCACAATCACAAGATAGCGTGCCATTAAATTCTTCCTCCATACCCAGAGCTTCTTATGCAAAAAAGCTACTAGGTTCTTACATAATAATTCTTTGAAATTTCTTTAATAAATCCCCGAATCTGTAACTTACTAAGGATCTCTAAAAGTTCATTAGATTCCAAACTGGTACTCTCCATTAACTGAGTTACGTTTTTCGGGAATAAACCGACACAACTATACACCATATTTTCAGCACTTTCAAGATTTTTTTTATTTTGTTCAGAATCCTTCCTGACAGGAACAATCTCTATATTCAGCTCTTCTATAAGCTCCTTTGGGGACAATAAAATCCCTGCTCCCTGCTTAATTAAGAGGTGACACCCCCTGCTTAAAGGGCTATCCACAGGCCCCGGAAGGGCATAGACATCCCGCCCTTGTTCCAAGGCTTGATCGGCAGTAATTAGGGACCCGCTTTTTTCTTTTGCTTCTATTATAAGTACTACATCAGACAAGCCACTTATGATTCGATTTCTTCTGGGAAAATTGTAAGCCAAAGGCTTGCTCCCCACAGGAAACTCCGAGATAATTCCTCCCTGTTTTTGTATATCCATGTAAAGTCCAATGTGTTCCCTGGGATAACAGATGTCTACGCCGCATCCTAAAACTCCAAAGGTCTCTCCCCCTCCATTTAAGGCTCCTCTCTGGCCTGCCCCGTCAATCCCAAGAGCCAAGCCACTTATAATCTGTGCCCCAGCCAAGCTCAAAGCCTCTCCGTAGTCCATAGCCATTTTTTCTCCATAAGGGGTACATTTCCTGGCCCCCACAATGGACACAGCTGGTTTCTTTGGATCTGGCAAATGCCCCTTTACATATAAACTGAAGGGAGGATCAGATATATTTGTCAACTTTTCTGGATAAGAATTTTCCCCATGTAGGATGCGATGGATTCCCTTCTTTTCCTGAGTCTTTAGCCTTTCTGCCACCTCTTCCAAAGAAATCTTTTGGGCTTCTAAAATCCCCTCCACCTCTTTTGGAAGCAGTTTTTCTAAATTTCTTACATCCTTTTCTTTCATATTATATAGTTCTTCTAACTGCCTAAACTCCCTTGATAATCTTATCTTTTTTCGATCAGACAACTTTTCAATATCTCCCAGCCAGTACCCCAAAAGCTGGGCTCTTTCATTCTTTTTCATTTCTATCTCCCCCAATACTTTTTATCCATGGTCCGATACCCCATAGCTTCCATCAAATGTTCCTCTAAGATGTCTACACTTCCCGCCAGGTCTGCAATGGTTCTGGCAACCTTTAAAATTTTATGATAGGTTCTGGCAGTAAGCCCCAAAGATTCATAGGCTTGTTTCATGATTCTTTCTTCTTTTTCCCCCAGTTTACAAAACAGATCAATATTTTTCGCATCCAAAGCTCCGTTGGTATAAATCCCCAATTTCTCATACCGATTTCTTTGGATATTCCTGGCTGCCACTACCCGGTCTCGTATTAGGGCTGAGGACTCTTCCTCATTTTTTCCTCTCAAAGTTTCATAATCCACCCTGGGAGCTTCCATGCAAATATCGATACGGTCCAAAAAAGGCTGGCTTACCCTTCCTGAGAGTTTACATCCCCATATGTTCCCAAACTGGCTCTTTTAGCCCATTATTTTTACATTTAAAATGTTCCCAGACGGAAATTTTAACTTTTTCATTTTCCAAAGCATTTTCCACGCATTTGTTCCCAAACTCGGCATATAGTATCTTGTATGTGAATAAATTGATACCCCTCTCTTCTGCTCCTACAGCAGTCGAGAGGGATTTTATTTTGTAATAAATGATATGTAGATATTACAAGTATATATGATGTTTATCTCAGGAAACCTATACTGGTTTCCCGAACCTTTCCCGTTTGCGTAATCTTCTATAGAAATCCTTACATGGATTCCCATAGAAGATTGCGCCTTATTGAGTGCTGACTCACAAACAGTATATGGGAGCTATATACTGTAAATATATATGATTTAAACTAACTCTTCTTACACAATCTTATCCCAAAACCGAGTGCAATTATATATAACATGAGATTTATGCCAGACAAGGAGATGATATAACATGAATGAAACAAATGCTGAAAAATATATTGGACAAACCCGCATGATGAATTGCGGTATGAATGCTACCGTTATTGCTTATAGAGGATGTAATGATATAGATGTACGATTTGAAAACGGCACTATTCGTGAACACATGCGCATATCCAGTTGGAAAAATGGTGAAATCAGCAAAATATCCAGAGATAAATCACAATATATCGGCAAAACAAAAACAATGAATTGTGGTATGAAAGCCACAATTATTGCTTACAGAAATGCCAACGATATGGATGTACAGTTTGAAAATGGAGTAATCAGAAAACATAGGCAAATGTGCAATTTTCAGCATGGTGAGATTAGCAACATGGTACTCACAAATAAAGAACAATGGATTGGTCAAACACGAACAATGAAATGTGGCATGAAAGCTACCATCATTGAATACCGTAAAAACAATGACATCGATATTCAATTTGAAAATGGGGTTATTCGTGAACATACGTTTTTAGAGAGTTTTAAGAAAGGCACAATCAGCAATGTAATAAGACCTAAAGGAAAAGATTACTTTGGTCAGACTCGTATAATGAATTGTGGTTTAAAAGCCACTGTTATTGCCTACAAACGAAATTATGACATTGATGTGCAATTTGAAAATGGTATCATCCGAAAACATATGACATTGGACAGTTTTCTTAAAGGTAAAATTCTACCTACACCAAATCCGATAGGCAATGAACATATCGGACAGACTCGAACGATGAATTGCGGTTTAAAAGCCACCATCATTGCTTACAGAAATCCCAAAGATATTGATGTGCAGTTTGAAGATGGCACCGTTCGAAAACATATACAATTAAAAAGTTTTCATGCTCGTGGTATCACAAACAAAACACTCGGAAAATCATTATATAAAAACAAAACTTGTACACTATTAAATGGAGACCGTTTCAAGTTTTGTGTAAACTCAAAAAACCGATATAAGATATGTTAATA
>CAVBQS010000032.1:0-13041 GCA_963597615.1 Bacteroidaceae bacterium | reverse complement strand
AGCCCTTATAGGGCTAGAGCAAACCACCCGTTGGACGGGTGGTTATGATTTGGCTGGCAAAGAATCTGGGATATTCCAATGCCCACTATGTATATGGATACGTGCCAAGTGCCCGTGGAGGTATGGTAGATCATGCCTGGGTAGAGATTGATGGCTATGTATTTGATCCAGATTTCCAATATGAGTCTGGAAGAAATGGATTCCAGTTTGCATATGGAACTTCAGGAACTTGGGTTTACTCAAGCTATGATTACTATGACTAAATAAGGGAGAAAAAGATGAAAAAGAGAATTGCGATCTTGCTGATTGCTGGAGCCTTATCAGTATCTATGGTGACAGGTTGCAGTAAAAGCAAAAGTGAGGATACCAATAAAACAGAAACTTCTGTATCAGTAAAGAAAACTCAGACTACTACTGCCACAGAAGAAAAGACCATTGGCGAGAAGACAGAAGGAGCTTACGAAGTAAAGCTTACAAACTCCACAGGTCAGGATATTACAGCAGTGGCAATTAAGACTTCCAATGAGGAATCTTATCCGGCTAGTATGTTAAAGACTGACGACTCCTTTGCAAAGGATGAAACAAGAACTCTTTATTACAAGCCATCTGAGGCGGCAGCTAAGAGCACTGCAACAGAGACAGGAAAAGAGCTTCCGGTGGAATATACAGTACAGCTAACTCTTGCGGATAAGTCCAATTTAGAACTTCATGCTTTCCCATTTGATAACCTTAAGGAAGCAAGCATCTTATTGCAGGACGGCATAGCCTATGTAACCTATACTCAGGATGGAAAAGAAGTTTCTACTTTGGAAGCTGAAAAGGCTGTAAAGACTCAGGCAGAAGAAGCTAAGAAGTCCAGTGAGGCACAAGCTACTCAGGCAAAAGAAGCAGAGGAAGCAGCTGCAGCAGAAGCAGCTGCTGCGGCAGAAGCTCAGGCAGCCAGTGAGGCGGCAGCAGCATCTACAGAGGCAGATACAAGCTATACAGAATCAGCTGAGACCTATACAGAACCGGCCCAGTCTACAGAAAGCGCAGCTTCTACAGAAACAGACAATAGCGCAGCATCTGAAGGATGCGTTACCGACGGACTTACTTATTAGGAATCCCGTTTGGAAAATGAAAATGTTATAGAGGAGAACGAGGAAAATGTCGTTAACATCGAACTTATTTTTCCTGTTTACGATTTTGGGACTATGTATTTATTATATAGTCCCAAAACGCGTACAATGGGTAGTTTTATTAGTGCTTAGTTATGCATACTACATGATCATCAGCCTTCCGGCAGTGGGATTTCTGCTGTATTCTACTATGGTAACCTATGGATTTGCTCTTTGGATCAGTAAGATACGTGAAAAAGAAGCAGAAAGTAAGGAACGTGGAAAAAAGCTGAAAAAAATTGTGACACTGGGGATTCTTATGGATCTTGGTATGCTGTTTGTGCTTAAGTATACCAATTTCCTGATTACAAACATTAATGTGATCAGTGGGGCCAAGATTTCTCTTTTAAATCTAATTTTGCCTCTGGGAATTTCTTATTATACCTTTCAGAGTTTAGGCTACCTTTTGGATGTTTATTGGGGACGGGAAGCAGTGGAAGCTAATTTCTTTCGCTATGCTCTTTTTGTATCCTTCTTTCCTCAGTTGGTTCAAGGACCCATTGGAAGACATGGAAAACTTGCTCCCCAGTTTAGGGAGGAACATCCGTTAACAATAGCAAATTTAAAGTATGGCTTTCAAAGACTCCTTTGGGGACTTTTTAAGAAAATGCTGGTATCCGAGTGGGCCGGTATTTATAGAGAAGCGATTCTTTCTAATATGGACACCTATTCAGGAATTGCAGGCTGGGGTGTGCTTTTATATACTATAGAGCTTTATGGAGACTTTGCCGGTGGAATTGACATGGTAATTGGTATCGCCGCTATGTTTGGCATTCGCTTAGATGAAAACTTTAGACAGCCCTTGTTCTCTACTTCTATTGCAGATTTCTGGAGAAGATGGCACATTACACTGGGAGCTTGGATGAAGGATTATGTCTTTTATCCATTGACACTGTCAGGATTTATGAGAAAAATCCAAAAGTTATCTAAGAAATTATTTGGAAGAAAAAAGGGACGGGCAGTGCCTCCGGCTATCTCTAATTTAGTGATTTTCCTTTTGGTAGGCCTGTGGCATGGTGCCAGCTGGAATTATATAGGCTGGGGTCTCTACAATGGTGCCATTATAGCTTTTAGTGGCTTAATGACCAATCATTATACCAATTGGAAAAACAAGTTACACATTAATGACCAGGGAAAAGCTTATAAGTGTTTCATGATTTTGCGCACCTTCCTTCTCTTTAATATTGGACAGTTTTGCGAATGTGTATCCAGTGCAGGGGATGGACTAAAATTAGTGAAATATACATTGACATCCTTTAAACCATCTCAGTTTCTTTTGATTTCTTCAGGGAAACTAGGAACAGAGTATACACCTTATGCCTTGGCCACCTTGTTTGTAGGATGCCTCATTTGGTTTATCGTTAGTTTCCTAAAGGAACGAGGAGTAAATGTACTGGAAGGACTTGCTAAATTGCCACTTCCTATGGAATTTGCAGTATGGTTTCTTTTGATGATTTCAATTCCGGTATTTAGTCCAATGTCAGTAGCAAGGGGGTTCATTTATGCACAATTTTAAAAATGCAATAATAAAAGGGGTTGCCTGTGTTTTAGTGGCAGTGCTTTTGATCAAAGGCTTGGATATTGCCTTGTATCCTTGCACTTTTGTAAGAAATAATATTCATACTATGACCACCCAGAAAAAAGACGTTCTGATTCTTGGAACCTCCGGTGGAATGTCAGATATAGATCCAGATGTGGCCCTTGAAGGTACTGGCCTTACAGGACAGAATATGTGTGTAGGTGGGGAATATCCAATCGATGCCTATTATCTTACAAAATTAGCCATAGAAAAACAAAAACCAAGTACCATTATCTATGAGATTGGTCCGGCTTATTTCATGACGGAGAAAGAGAAGGGAAATAATTATTTGCTTTTTTATCATGAATTTCCTACATCCCTTACAAAATTAGAATACTTTAAAGATGCCATGTTAGACTGCGATATTCGATTCCCTCTATTTGCATTTCATGAGTATTCTCTGAAAACAGAACTTCCAAGAATTAAAGATAATATTTATCAGAAGATTACAGGAAATTATGATGTGTCCTACTTAAAGGGAGAAAGCCAGGAGTATCATGAAAATGGATTTATAGAAAAATATCCGGTTGCGGTGGAGGATTTTCCAGAGTATTCACCTACACTTTTCCATACAGCAGATGTGAAAACATCCAATATGGAATATCTTACAAAGTTAATCAAGCTTTGTAAGGAAAATGATATCGAATTTATTGCTACCAGTATTCCTTTGGCAGCAGTCATGCTTGTGGAAGAGGAAGATAGCTATAGAGAAGCCTGGGATTATTTTTCAGCATATTTTAAGGAGCAGGAAGTAGAGTATTATAACTTTAACCGAGAGTATTATGGAAGTTATAGTCACGGCCTGGAAAACTATGTAGACTACGATGGACACATGAATGGAGACAGCGCAAGAGCATTTTCTAAAGTATTTGGAGAAACCGTATTTTCAAGTGAAGAAAAGTAGTGTAATATTACTTTGTTGACGACAAAATATAAAATAGGAGTTTGAATATGAACGATTTGGAAATGTACAGAGAGCAGCTGGCTCTATGCGATGATAAGATTATCGATGCTTTAATGGAGCGCAATTCCATTGTAGAAAAGATCATGGCATACAAAGAAGAATTTGGAATGCCAATTTTACAGCCAAAGCAGGAGAAAAAGCAGAAGGTTCGTTTGGGGGAAAAGTTACACAGTAATAAATACAAAGATGAAATCTATGATGTATTTGAGTGTATCCTTCACAATAGTAAAAAGATTCAGGCAAGAAAACTCTTTGATTATAATATTGTATTGATCGGATTTATGGGAGCTGGAAAGTCCACAATCTCTGATTATCTTAGCACCATGTTTGCCATGGAAGTAGTGGAGATGGATCAGGTAATTGCTGAGAACCAGGGTATGAGTATTCCAGATATTTTTGAAACTTATGGGGAAGAATATTTCCGTAATCTAGAGACAGAACTTTTGATCGACATGCAGGATAAGAGGAATGTAGTAATTTCCTGTGGCGGTGGTGTTGCCATGAGAGAACGCAATGTTGTGGAGATGAAGAAGAATGGAAAGGTAGTACTTCTGACTGCCAGTCCGGAAGAAATCTATGAGCGTGTAAAGGATGATGACAATCGACCGGTACTTAGAGGACGCAAGAACGTGGCAGGTATTGCAGAACTGATGGAACAGCGTAGAGAAAAATACGAAGCTGCAGCTGATATTGTGATTCAGACAGACCATAAATCTATCTTACAGATTTGCGAGGAACTGGTAGGACGTTTAACAGAAACGGAAGAATAAAATATGCTAAAGACATTTTATCCAGATGATTATGTGGCATCAACCTATGTTATTGATTTTGAAAAGCTATACAAAGATGGAGTCCGGGGCTTGATTTTTGATATTGATAATACCTTGGTTCCCCACGGAGCTCCGGCAGATGAAAGAGCTATCAAATTATTTCAGAGATTAAAGAAGATAGGATTTCATTGTTGTTTGATTTCTAATAACAAGGAACCTAGGGTGGCAAAGTTTAATGAGCCTATACAGGTGGATTACGTCTATAATGCCCATAAGCCTTCTACTAAGAATTACAGGAAGGCCATGAAGATCATGGGAACGGATACTTCCAATACAGTATTTATCGGAGACCAGCTTTTTACCGATGTTTGGGGAGCAAAAAGAAGTGGAATACAGAGCATTTTGGTAAAGCCCATTCATCCTAAGGAAGAGATCCAAATAGTCCTTAAGAGATTTTTGGAGAAGATTGTGCTTTATTTCTATTTGAAAAACAAAAAGAAGGTTGAAAAATAGAGAAAATTATTATAAACTTATTGAAGTGAGTGCGGTCATTTTTGACCGATACTAATAGCAGAGGATAAGTGCCTAAGGGCATGGTTAAGGAGGATTATATAATGGCAAAGAAGAGCGCAGGCGAATTCAGAAATGGTATGACATTAGAGATCGAAGGTAACGTATATCAGGTTCTTGAGTTCTTACATGTTAAGCCAGGAAAAGGAGCTGCTTTTGTACGTACTAAGCTTAAGAATGTAATTGATGGTGGAGTAGTTGAGAGAACTTTCCGTCCAACAGAGACATTTGACGAAGCTTATATCGAGAGAAAGAAGATGCAGTACCTTTACAATGATGGTGAGCTTTACTACTTCATGGACAACGAGACTTACGATCAGATTCCAGTAGGAACAGATACCGTAGGAGATTCTTTGAAGTTCGTTAAAGAGAACGAGGAGGTTACAGTAGTTTCTTATCAGGGAAATCCATTCTCTATTGAACCACCTCTTACAGTAGAGCTTTTGATTACAGAGTCTGAGCCAGGAGTTAAGGGTAACACTGCAACAGGTGCAACAAAGCCTGCAATTCTTGAGACAGGAGCTCAGGTTATGGTTCCATTGTTCGTAGAACAGGGAGAGACTATTAAAATTGATACTCGTACCGGAGAGTATTTATCAAGAGCATAATAAGATGTTTTTATAGGGGCTGCGTCTTGGTAGACGTAGCCTTTTTACATATTTTTCATATAATAAGAAGAGCTATAAGGAGAATTATATGGCTAGAGTTATAACAGACTATCTGGAAAAAACAGTCTTAAAATTTGGCGATAAGGTAGCCTTTACAGATGAGCATAGGGAGATTACTTTTTCCCAGCTTCGAAAAGAGGCTTACGGAATTGCAGCTGCAGTGATAGGTGAAGATGTATTTAAAAGACCTATTGCAATTTATTTGGATAAATCAGTGGAGTGTATCCCTGCTTTTTTGGGAGCAGCTTACAGTGGAAATTTTTATAGTCCATTGGATACAAAGATGCCAGAATCCAGAATTCAGAAAATTATGGATACCTTAGACCCGGCAGTAGTTGTTACAGATGAAGCTCATAAAGAGCAGGCAAAATCCTTTGCAGGAAAGGCAAAAATACTGGTTTATGAGGAAACGACAAAACAATCCGTGGATGAGAACCTTGTAAAGGCTGTGACTGAAAGAGTTATTGATACAGATGTTCTGTACGTCTTATTTACTTCAGGATCTACGGGAACTCCAAAGGGGGTAATTATCCCTCATCGTTCTTTAATCGATTTTATCGAGTGGGGAAAAGAAGAGTTTTCCATCGATGATAGCTTTATCTTTGGAAATCAAACTCCATTTTATTTCAGTATGTCTGTATTAGATATCTATCAGACTTTGAAAAATGGAGGAACCATGCACATTGTTCCGCAAAAATTGTTCTCATTTCCAGGCTTGTTAATGGAATATTTGGAGGAACGAAAGGTCAATATCATTAATTGGGTACCTTCAGCCCTTGGTATGGTAGCTACTCTTCATGCCTTAAGATCACCTTATCTTCCGGAATTAAAGCGAGTCTTTTTTGGGGGAGAAGTGATGCAGGTAAAATATTTGAATATGTGGAAGGCAGAATATCCGGATGTGACTTATGTCAATCTTTATGGCCCCACAGAAGCCACAGATACCTGTACTTACTATGTAGTTGACCGAGAATTTAGCAATGACGAGAGAATCCCCATGGGACGGGTTTGTAAGAATGCCGATGTATTTCTTTTGACAGAGGATGATAAGCTGGCAGAGGATGGTCAAGTCGGTGAGGTATGTGTGAGAGGAACTTCTGTTGCCTTAGGGTATTATAATATGCCGGAAAAGACAAAAGAGGTATTTGTTCAAAACCCATGCAATCCCTATTATCCAGAGATTATTTATCGCACGGGAGATTTAGCTAAGACAAATGAATTTGGAGAATATGTGTATATGTCTAGAAAGGATTTCCAGATTAAGCACATGGGTCATCGAATCGAATTAGGAGAAATCGAGACTGCTATATCAGCCATCGAAGGTGTTGAGTCGGAATGCTGCCTCTATGATGATAAAAAGTCTAGAATTGTCATGTTTTATACCGGTTCCATAGAGCCAGCCCAGGTTATGGAAAAGTTAAAGGATATGGTTCCTGAGTATATGCTTCCAAACCGCAAATATCATTTAGATGCAATGCCTCATAATCTAAATGGTAAGGTGGATCGACAAAAATTAAAAGAAATGATAGTAAATAGAACAGTGAAATAGAAGGAGAAAATTATGGATACTTTAATTGAAATTTTAGAAGACATTCAGCCAGATGTAGATTATGAGAACTGTGAGACTTTAATTGACGATGGAATCTTAAATTCCTTTGCAATCCTTTCTATCGTAAGTGAATTGCAGGATGAGTTCGATATTGAAATTACCCCGGCAGAGATTGTTCCTAAAAACTTCAACTCTGCCAAGGCTCTTTGGGACATGGTTTGTCGCCTGAAGGGTTAAGATCCCTTAGGTGGCCACCTGGAATTCCAGGATAACCTTGTCGTATTTGTAGGTATCCGGTGACATGCTGGATATAATGACACTTGCCTCCTCCTGATCCATAAGCTTCTTAGGAAAGATGGATAGTGGATCAGAGTGGACCTCCCTCAGTTCCTGGTAGCAGAGATAATTAGTTGCAGGAAGCTTTTGTACTTCAGGAAGCGTGTTACTTGAAGATTTTTCAGGCAGGACTTCTAAAAACATATAGGAGTCCATGAATTTCCCATCTTTGTAATTAATGATGAGTCCGTGGGGGAAGGAGGCCAAAAGATGGGATTTTCTTGCAGTATTAAATAATTTACTGAGATTTCGCTCATAGGTTTTTGCATCCATCTTAATCTTACTTGGGATGGTGATAATATAGCGGTCAAAAATATAACGGGTATAATAACCTTCTCTGCCTAAGAAATCTTTTTGGGCATGGATATGTTGTAAGGTACGATCGATGGAATCAATATTTGATTCGATCTTTCGTATCTTTTCTTTTGCCAATTTTCGGCCATCCTTTAAGAGACGTTCGAATTCTAATTGCCCATCCTGGTCTACATAATTCTTTAATCCCTTTAGGGGGATTCCCAGTTCGATGCATAAAATAATGGTATCAAGTACCATAATCTGATCCGGGGAATAATAGCGGTATCCGCTTTCGGGATTAATATAGGCCGGAATTAAAATTCCCAATTTCTCATAGTAGCGAAGGGATTGTACATTTATATCTCGAATCCTCGCAAGCTCTCCAATAGATAATAGATTTCCCATTTAACTCCTTTAAATAAAATAAAAAAACTGTCTTGACTCTATGATTATCATAGGGTTTATCATTGCTTCTGGAAGTGATTTTAACCTCTTTTTTAAGGTTTGTAAATACTTCATAAAGTATAAATGGAGGTGTTATTGTGACAAAAACAGAAGATGCAAATAATCCATTGGCGTCAGCATCTGTGGGAAAACTCATGATGAAATATGCCATTCCCAGTGTTGTAGCATTAGTAGTAAATTCTCTCTACAACATTGTGGATCAGATTTTTATAGGATGGGGCGTGGGAACCTTAGGAAATAGTGCAACCAATGTAGTATTCCCTCTTAACATGGTGGTTATGGCCCTAGCCTTGCTTTTAGGAGATGGTGGAGCCTCCTACTTAAGCCTGGAACTTGGAAGAAACAATTCGAAAAAAGCGGAGAAAGCTGCTAACAATACCTTAAGTTGGCTTGTGATTGTAGGCGTTTTATTTACAATAGTCTGCTATATCTTCTTTGGCCCATTGGTTTCCTTATTTGGAGCCACTCCAGACAATCTTCCTTATGTGTACGAATATGGAAAGATTGTTATCTTAGGATTCCCTTTTGTGGTAATCGGAAGTGGCCTGTGTTCGGTGATCCGAGCAGACGGGACCCCAAAGCTAACCATGATTGGAATGATCGTGGGTTGTGTAGCCAATGTAATTTTAGATGCTTTATTTGTTTTAGGGTTCGGATGGGGAATGGTAGGAGCGGCCATTGCCACTGTGATTGGTCAGGTCCTAAATTTCGCCATTACCCTTTGGTATATTCCGAGATTTAAAACCGTAAAGATTTCCCTAAAGGAAATGAAACCGGATTTCAAACTTCTTAAGAAAACTGCAGGATTCGGGGTTTCCAGTTTTGTGGCTCAGATTGCAGTTGCCATTATTATGACTGTCATTAACTACTATTTGGTTCACTGTGGAATGAACAGCAAATATGGTGCGGATATTCCCCTGGCAGCCTTTGGTATTGTGATGAAATTTAATACCATTTTGGTTTCCATTGTTACTGGTATTGGAACGGGAGCCCAACCTATTGTGGGCTACAACTATGGAAGTGGAGATTATAAGAGGGTGAGAAAAACTTTCTCTTTAGCAGTGAAAGTGTCCACTGCTTTTGCCATTCTATTTTTTATGGTCTTCCACATTTTCCCAAAGCAGCTAACAGCCATGTTTGGATCTCAGGGTGAGTTTTATGCAGAATTTTCTATTAAATCTTTTGAAATCTTCACCTTACTTTGTTTTTTTAATGGTTTTCAAACCGTGGCAGCTATTTTCTTCCAGTCCATTGGAAAACCGGTAAAATCAGGAGCTATTTCTCTTAGTAGACAGATTATTTTCCTGATCCCAGCAACTATGATTCTGTGTAGTTTCATGGGATTAGATGGAGTCTTGTGGGCAGGACCTGTGGCAGACGGATTGGCTTTTGTATTGGCCCTGGTACTAACTCTTAGAGAACTTAATGGAAGTTTGAAAGTAAAGTGAGGGGAGGTGAGAATGTGAAAAGGATTATAACGATTGGTCGTGAACTGGGAAGTGGGGGCCGAACCATTGGAAAAATGGTAGCCAACAGATTGGGGATTTCTTATTACGACCGGGAAGTAATTGATGAGGCTGCTACAAAATCTGGTCTTTCAGCAAACTTTATTGAAACTACAGAGCAAAAAGTTACCAACAGTTTTTTATACAATATAGCAATGGGGTCTAGCTATGGCTATGGAATTTTGCCTGGGGCTAACCGGCAAAGCCTGCCTTTGGCAGAACAAGTGTATGAAGCCCAGACAGAGGCAGTGCGACAATTTGCAGACAAAGGAAGTTGTGTGATAGTAGGTCGCTGCGCAGATTATATTCTGGCAGACCGTGAAGATGTGCTTAGAGTCTTTATCTATGGGGATAAAAAAGATCGTGTGGAACATGCTGTGAAAGCTTATGGAATGGAAAGGGAGTCGGCTTTAAAAGAGCTAGAGAAATCTGACAAGGAAAGAAGTCACCATTATAGTTCCTTTACTGACAAAAAATGGGGAGATCGACACAATTATGATCTTATGATTAATAGCAGCCTTATGAGCTATGAAGGTTGTGCAAAATTAATCAGTGAAGTTTTTAAAGAAAATGATTAGAGAAAATATCTAGAGAGAAAAAGGAGAAAAAATTATGACCAAAATAGAAAAATGTAGATTGTTAGAAGACCGTTTGCATAAATTAGAAAGTAGCGAGAAGGATAATGGTGGGGTATGTCGAAGAATTCGCAGAGATATTCGAAATCTCAAAAAAAGTATGCAATAAAAAGTCGCAAATAGTAATTAAATAAAGATTATGAAAAAAGCCTTGCATTGGATTTAAGAAAACCGTAAAAAGCCTTGAAACCCTTGAAAACACTGGGTTTGCGAGAATTAAGGAAAACCGTAATTTCATAAATTCCTTTATACTTTGTTATAGTTTGATGGCAAATTGGTAGGAAATTGGTACAAATATTAAGGAAAACCGTAACAAAACAATGACAACTAAATAACTGGAAAGTCCTATGCATAAATGACAGGAAAATGAGAAGAATCTGAGAGGGTGCTTCTCTTTTTTTATGCCAAAATTTAGGCAAGAGGTGATTAGATGTTTTCGGATGAATTATTGGAATTAGTATTTGCTAACGAAAGATTAAGAGGAATACCACTTGCCTACCAATCTGCGGTAATACATGCAGTAGAAGAAGAGGTGGAAAGAAAATACTACACGGAACATGATTTATTGAAAAACGTATTGAGAGGGGGAAATGACAATGTATGAAAACATGTATGGCTATCAAAATTATCCTAATCCGTATTTGAGACAGCAACAAAGCATATTACCAGTAGCCACTAATGCTCCTGTGATGGTTAAGAGCGTTGATAACGTGAATGAGATACAGGCAAACGATGTTCCAATGAATTATCCTTATGCGATATTTCCGAAACGTGATTTGTCAGAGATATATGTAAAGTCATGGAATACGAATGGAACCATTCAGACGCTTGTATTTGCCCCAAAAGTAGAAAAGGCGAAGAATGTCACGGATGATATCACAGAAAGCAAAATAGGGGCGAATTTGGACGTTGCAGAGGGTATTCTTGATAGATTTGATGAATTGTCAGAGAAACTTGACGCAATAAATAGCAAGCTGAGTGCAAGAACACGGAATAACACCAAGAAAGAGAGTGAATAATGGGAAATACAATGCAGTTTTTATTAAATCAAGCTATGAATAATCCGCAAATGAAAAGTAATCCGATTGCCAAGCATGCTATGGAATTGTTTCAGAACGGAGATACGGAGAATTTGCGGTTGATGGCTGAAAATTTATGTAGAGAAAACCATACTACACCAGAAGAAGTAAAGGAAAAACTTCTGAGAGGTTTTAATTTTAGATAGCAAACAAAACAAGTGCACATATCCTAGGGTTTTGTTTGAAAAATATACAAAGAAAGAGAGTGAATTATATGTTTAACAGTAATGGATTAAGTCTTGCTGACATTGCTAGTGTTACTGGAAAGAATAACGATAGCATGTGGGGCGGTGATGGTTGGTGGGCAATCATTATCTTCGCAATGATATTCGGTTGGGGCGGTTTTGGCAACAATAACGGATGGGGCAACAATGGAAGTGCTACGGCTACAGGATTTACAGATAGTGCTATTCAACGTGGCTTTGATAACCAAGCAGTAATGACCAAGCTAGATGCAATTACTAGCGGTTTATATGAGGGATTCTACACGGCTAATAATGCTATGCTTAGTGGATTTAATAACTTGAATACAAATGTTATGCAGACAGGTTATGGAATTCAGCAAGCTATCAATGCAGATACAGTAGCTAATATGCAGAACACCAATACATTACAGGCTCAGTTGCAGAATTGTTGTTGTGAAAACAGAGAAGCAACTGCTCAAGTAAGATATGATTTGGCAACAGATACTTGTGCTATTACGAATGCTATTCAGAATCAGACACAGCAAATTATGCAGAATTGCAACGATAATTACAGGGCATTGCATGACGAACTTGTACAGTCACAGCTTGACGCAAAGGATGCAAAGATTCTTGAACAGGCTAATGCAATCCAAGCATTGAATTTGGCTCAGTCGCAAGCAACACAGAATACATACTTGATTAACGCACTTAAACCAACTCCAATACCTAGTTTTCCTGCGTCTAATCTGTATGGCGGTTTATATGGCGGTTCTTGCAGTGGGTGCAATGGTGGAACAGTAGGTTTTTAATGATTTAGATGTACCTTGAAAACTGAATATCGGTTGATGATTTGTGATTTTTGATAAATAAAATTTGTGTATTGACTTTTTGCACGTGCGGTAATATATTAATTGCGAGGGCAAAAAGTGAGGTGAGAATATGAGTCCTAGAACTGGGAGACCACCAAAAGAAAATCCTAGAAATATTAATTTGAATATTCGTTTGACAAAAAAGGAGTCTGATGATATTCAAGAATGTGCTGATAGATTAAATTTATCAAGAACGGATGCAATAATGAAAGGGATTGAATTGGTTAAGTCTGAATTGGAAAAGAAATAGAGATTCGGTGCCCTAGCAAGCATTAACGAATCTCTATCCGAAAAGAAGTTTCCTTCTATGAAATATTCTATCATGGTCGGAAATTTCTTTCAAGAGAATTAACTTATTGTAGAAAGGAAAGATAGGAACATGAGCAGATTTTTAGAACTAGTTTATCAAAGTCAAA
>CAVBQS010000031.1:0-16323 GCA_963597615.1 Bacteroidaceae bacterium | reverse complement strand
ATTGAATTTTCAAGGTTCAGCACACCTTATCGGTGTGGGAAGTTTGAGTAAATAAGAAAAACAAAGTGGCTACATCCCGGCAAACTTAGGGGTAGCCACTTTTTCTTTCGTCGCAATTAAGACATTTCCTGATATTTTTCCAGCTCTTCTAAATATACTTTTCCTATATCGCTTAATTTATGATCTTTTCTTGTGATATATCCTATGGTAAGGGGATCCTCCTCCTTTAACTTAATAGACACAAAGCCGTCTTGAAGGGTCAAACTGTCAATCATAATTCCAGTTCCTATAGAATAGCCATTGAGTTTTGCCAAAAGCTCCGCAGATGTGGCCCTGTCATTGGTTTTGATTAGCTTCTCAAATTCGTAGTCTCCCAGGGCCTCTTCCGCAATGTAAAAATCTCTGTCACTGCATTGATCAAAACTGATGCAAGGATAGTCTTTTAGATCTTTAAGAGAAATCTTTTTTTTATTTGCCAGGGGATGATCTTTCCATAAGTAGGCAAAGGTCCCTCGCTTCATTAAAGGATGAAAGTCCAACTGGTATTCCCGAAATAGCTTTTTTAGAATATTTCCGTTACTTTTTGAGTAGGCAATAATGCCAATCTCGCTTTTTAAGTCCTTTACATTGGACAATACCTCTTCCGTTCTGGTTTCATGAATGGCATACACAAATCCCTCCGCGTCAAATTGCTTCACTGTATTTACAAAGGCATGGACCGCAAATACATAGTGCTGCATAGACACAGAAAAATGCCTCTTCTTTTTATTTTTTTCAATGTATCGATCCTCAATTAGCTCATACTGACTAACCGCCTGTTTGGCATATACCAGAAACTCCCTTCCTGCTTCCGTCAGGGAGATTCCCTTGTTATTTCGATCAAAGATCTTAACTGCCAGCTCCTCTTCCAACTCATGAATGGTAGCGGAAAGAGCCGGCTGGGTTACAAACAATTTACTTGCCGCCTCCCTCATAGAAGAAGATCCTGCGATTGCCAAGACATACTTTAGCTGCAAAATTGTCATGCCCCTCACTCCTATCCATACTATTTTTAGAAAAAAGTTTAGCACTTAAGTTTTTTTCTGTATAATTACAAAATTCTATTTACAATTATAAAGAAAAACTATAACCTAAAAAGCAAGTATTTTTTATCTCCAACAGGAAAGCCATCGTATAAACAATCAGAAAGCAAAACAGATGGGTTTTTTAATAAAAAATTAGAGGAAAAGTCACGAAAGGAGTATTAATTATGCCAAACGTACAAGGACAGGTAAATGCACAAAGACAACAACAGCAAAATTTTCAAATAGATTATGAACTGATACGGGAGCCTATTAAAAAAGCCGGACATTCCGCAGCAGAGCTTAAAAATCTTGAATTAAAACGCCAAGCTCAGGAAGATGCATTCTTTTGCAATATTGTTCATGATGAAAAATATAAAGAATTAGGCGATTTGCAGAATTATCTAAATGAAAGGAAACACAAAGACTGGGCACAAAACTTTGATGAATGCCAAAAAAAATCTGATGAAATTTTCGCAGAATTCAGGAAACTGTATAGCAAAAACTATAAAAAAGAGAACTGGGAAGAAGGCAGCAAGAAACTGGCTCAGTTAAAGGCAGACGCTTTAGCTCTCACTAAAACTATGACCAAGCGAGACAATGCTCAGAAAGCAATTCGAGATAATGCCAATTTCAAGGACTTTGATGCAGAGCTTAAGGTCATGATCCAGAAAGCTTCCGATTCAGGTTCTCCTACTTATAAGGCTGTCGTAGCAGCAGCTAAGGACTATATGGCTGCAGAAAATATACTTGATCAATTACATCATATTTGGAGAATGCAGGCTTGCATGAAGGAGTATGCAAAACTTAGATACAAGACCAAATACGGAACCACAGAAGGTGAACGGCGTATGAATCAGGTTACAAAGCTATTGGCCATGACAGACAAATTTCTGGAATGTCAGGAGTCCCTTGAAATAAGGAAAGAGGCTCAGGAAATCAGCCAAAGCTTAACCCACGAATTAGAGAATGAAGAAGTAGCCCTATTTGAAGAAACCCATAGTAGGTATAGCAAAATAACTACAAAACAATTCGTCAAATCAAGATGGAACCAACCATTGCTCCCATACAAGCGTGATAAAAACGGCAAGGTCACAGAAGAAACCAAAGAAAATTATGAAATTAGCATGAAATTTTTAAAAGCATTTCAAACGAAGAATACCAGAAGGCAAATGGCTGCAATTGCTCGAGTCTTCCTGAAGCAAAATCTTCTAGATTATAGCAAAGAAGATCTAAAGATAGAAAATGTTTTCAAATTTGATACAGCTTTGTATGGAAAGTATATTCAAAAAACTAACAAACCGGTTTTGCTAGATTTTCTTGCTGACGTAGAAAAACGTATGAAGAGTGATAAACCCTTAGACAAACCCTTAGATAAAACCTTACTACAGTACATGTCAAATCGTCTTTCTGATCCTGCTTATGGAGCTATGACGGCTGCTTTCGACGTACATATGAAGAACATAGGTATTGATGCTGCAGGCATCAAAAAATATAAAGGCGACGTTCCTGGCAAAGCTAAGGAAGATTTCTTTATTAACAACGCCAATATTAATTATGATGCATTGTACCAGCCTCTTGATCTGGACTTAGAGAATAAGCTTCGCAAATTTATCGAAGAAGTAGATAAAGAAGAGCAGGAGGAAAAACAAAATCCAGCCTCTACAGAGT
The DNA here is from genome assembly GCA_963597615.1 of Bacteroidaceae bacterium. Lineage (GTDB taxonomy): Bacteria > Bacillota > Clostridia > Lachnospirales > Lachnospiraceae > CAKRJP01. The sequence continues at coordinate 13,591 of CAVBQS010000031.1, read as the reverse complement.
ATTTGAAAGAGCTATGTCGCTATCAAGAAAAAAGAAAGAAGTTGTACGAAGACAAGGCACAGACACTGATCAACGAACGTTATTCTGATCATATAAATGGAGAAAACAAATATTGGAAGAAAAAATCTCATCTCGGTTCCCTGCTTTTACCTTATACTGTAAATAAAGACGGGAAGGTTGCAAGTAAATCGGAACAGTTTTTTAAGTACAATGAGAAAATAATGCCCCTACTTCACAGCGAAGACCCAGAGGATCGAATTGCTGCTCTTGCTTCTGTTTTCTTAAGATTAAGAAAATTTGATTTTGCAAAAGAACTTCCTACTGGCTCAACCATTGCAAAGTACGACAAGGAAATGCTAGAAACTCCAGGTTTCGTAAGCCAGTACCAGGCATTTGGCGATTTCTTAGCAGAGGAAGCAAAAAGAAGTCCAGACCATCCAATGATTAAATACATGAAAAAAGTTTATGAGAATCCTCTTACAGGTTACAGTCTAAGTTTAGTAAACACCAATCGATATGCCCATGGATATGATAATAAGGGTGCCTTTATGGATAATGCCGAACTGGAAACTCAATCTCAAAAAATCTTTGCTGATATTGTAGAGTTAACAACTGAAGAGATGAAAAAGCAGAAGGCAGAAAATAATAATCAACTTGTTTACACTGACGAAACCGAAGAAGCAAAATTAAAGCAACTATGCGAAAGCAAAGGACTTAAAATTTTTAACAAATAATGATATAATATGAAAAGCGATGTGGCTACACCCCCAGCAGATGGGGATGTAGCCATTTTCTTTTTGCGGCAATAGACACAACATATTTGTTCTGTTATGATTAAACATAAAAAATTCAAAGGAGATGATGACTATTGAATAAAAAATTTCAAGAACTAATTTCGTACCTTTCCATTATCGTAGGGGCACTTTTTGCCAGCTTCTCCGTAGCCTGTATCTTGCTTCCTAATGATGCCATTGACTATGGAACTGCCGGAATCGCAATGATTATCAGCAAACTTACCGGCTATAACTTATCCCTTTGTGTACTTGTAGTATTTCTGCCATTTCTGATTGCCGGTATTGTTCTTCTTGGAAAATATTTCTTTGCAAAAACATTTGTTGGTTTTATCGTATATACTCTGGGCCTTGCCTGTTTTGAGGAAATCCCCTTTGAACTAAATACGGAACATTTTCTCGCTGTTGCCTTTGGAGGTATCCTTCTTGGTATTGGACTTTCCTTGATTCTTAGAAATGGAGGCTGTATTGACGGATCCGAAATCCTAGCCAATATTTTAGTTAGCCGAATCTATAAGCATACCGGAAAGGATTACAGTATTTCTAATTTTCTGGTTGCCTTTAATATCTGCGTCTACATTGCAGTATTCCTGCTGATTAACCGAGACGCTGCCCTTCTAAGTCTCCTGGTCTATATTATTGCCACCGCCATTATCGACCACTTTACAGATCACTACGAAGCCATTAAGCAGGTTACTATTATTACCAAGAATCCTGATAACATTATCAGAGACATTAAAGAAAAGCTGAACAAGACCTGCACCATTATCAATTCCTCCGGTGTGATCGCCGGAGATAACACTACCCTAATTGTCTACGTAAATTATTTTGAGCTGCAACAGATGCGAAAGATTATCTCAAAAAACAAAGGATCCTTCAGTACGGTATCTACTATTGATGAGATTCTTAGATAAGTTCAAAAATCTTAAATTAAAAAAGGAAGAGGATTCCACTTATTGGTTACCTCTTCCTTTTTCTCTATAGGTTCTTACAAGGTTTCTTTGTTAGGCACTGCTTTATAACGTCTAGAAGTTTTTTCCCATCCAATGGTTTTGCCAAATTCCCATTCATTCCCGCCAGCTGATTCTTTATAATATCGTCGGGGAAAACATTGGCAGACATGGCAATAATAGGTATTGTCCTGGCATCCCCTCTATTCAGGGCCCGAATCTTTCTTGTGGCATCCCGGCCATTTAAATTAGGCATCATAATATCCATAAGAATCATCTGATAATGACCAATTTCTGATTTTTCAAATAGATCTACTGCTTCTTTTCCATCAAAAGCACACTTCACTATAATCCCTTGATCTTCCAGAATAAACTTGGCAATTTCCATGTTTAGTTCATTATCTTCCACCACCAGCGCCCTAAGTCCCTGTAAGGAAACAGGAACGCAGTCTTCCACCTTTCCTTGTTCCTCAAGATTACCAATTTTGAAAGGAATTGTAGTTACTGCCTTGGTTCCTACCCCTTGCTCACTTTCTAAGTGAATGGTTCCATGAAGTTTCTCTGCTATTTTTTTTGCAATGGGAAGACCTATTCCTATTCCCTGGTATCTGGTGCGGCTTCCCTCATCTTCCTGAGAGAAAAGATCAAAGGCATGCTCCAAAAATTCAGTACTCATTCCTATTCCATGATCCTCACAACCGAAGTTAACTCTTACATTTCCATTATCAATCTGTTCCTCCCTGCACCATACCCTAATGGTACTTCCGGCTGGTGAAAATTTAATTGCATTGTCTACAACGATTGCTAAAACACGCCGTACATATATAGGATCTCCCAACAGGTACCTAAAATCAATCTCGCTTTTATCCCAGTCAATCAGATACTGAATATTTTTCTTGACCGCTTTACTCTGAGCCTCCTCATTTACAGTTCGCAAAAGTTCAGTAAGGTCCATCATAATCTCTCTGGGAATCTCTTGATCGGACTGTAGCTGATTCATCTCTAAAATATCCCCTACCATTGTCACTAGGTAACCAGACAACTCCTTTATCTTACTTCTACACTTTTTCTGTAAATTCAAATCTTCCGGGAATTGTTCTGCAATGTCCAAAAGTCCTATAATTCCATTCACAGGAGTTCGAATATCATGACTCATGTTGGATAGAAAACGATTCTTTTCTGCCACTTCATGTCTGGCTTCCTCTGCCTTCATTAGTATCTGCTGTTCTGTTCTTTTCTCATCAGTAATCTCCCTAATAGCACAAAGGACATGGGTTACATGACCATTTGCATCGGTCTTTTTGATTACCAGTCTGGCCTTATGCCACTTCCCATTTTTCATGCGATATTCCATAGAGAGAGTTTCCTCCCTCTCCAACCGCTCCGCCATAGTAGACACATCTATAAATGCAAGAAAATCCTCCAGATAGGCATCATCCACTAAGCTATTACTATTTTGCCTTGCACTCCCACTCATGCAGCCTTCTCGTTTTATATCATTAGGATAATTGTCATATCCTGCTACTACTTCATAAGAATCATTCTCCAAATCAATTCTTGAAATATAATAATAACTTTTACCAATGGCAGAGATAATCTCATTCTTAATCTCTGCTTCTTCCAGAGCTTTCCTTAATTTCTCCTTTTCGTCTTTTAACTCTTTTACTACTATGCTCAATTCATCCTTGGCATTATTTGCTCGCTGCGCCTCATCCTGGGCGGCGATTAATTCTTCTCTGGTTTTTTCTTGAACAGAAATAACATCTTCGATATTACGAAAACCTACCACTAATTTTAATGGCTCTGTAGGTTTCGATGTTTTAATAAATGAAACACTAAAATGAGAGATGTTTCTCTGGAATAAAATTCGATATTTAATTTCTAATTTTTCTCGACCCTCCAAAAAGCTTTCCTTCAGACAATCTATGGTTACCATTTTTAAGAAGTTCTTCTGATCTTCCGGGCAAACCCACTCTTTGGCATATTTTCTCATAGCCTCACTGTAGCAAAAAGTCTCCGAAAAATCCTCTTCCATTTGGTCTAGTATGCGATTATCCAGTTTGATACCCACTCCCCAATCTTTTTCCGGCACAATTTCATAAACTGCCACATAATCTTCCGTCAGAGCTTTGATAATCTGTCTAGATTCCTCCACCTTTTTTCCCAAGGTATTTGGGAATTCTTCATCATTCATCTGCTCCCTGTCCGGAATCGAGTGATGGATATGCAGTACCTTCCATTTTCCATCCTTATAGCCATACAAAATCGTGAACCTAGTATCCATATCGATGCAGATGAAACCATTTTTCAGGTGCCCTAAAATCATTACGGAACCATACACCATATGGTGTTCTTCATCAATAGGAATCTCTTCTATGAGGAAGTCCTTCCATTCAAAACGAACCGCTTCTCTCTGCCATACATCAAACTGGAGACTCTGGTAAAATTCTTGAAAATTCTGAAAAAATTCATGCTTTCCTGTTCCGATCACACTCATATTTTCATCCAATAATTCCAAGATATCCATCTCTTCTTCCGCCGAAGCATCTAAGTAGGAATTCAAGATATGCAATGTTAATTTTTTAAAATCTATTTTCTTATCCATCCACCACATCTCCTTTATAGGCTGAGATTAATGACTTCTCTCCTTGGGCCGGTACCGAACATCGGATACGGTATATACTGTCACAAAAGCTTCCGGATCATTCTTCACAATATAATCCATAAGTTTCTGATATTCACTTCTGTCTACAATGGTAATAATCTCTCTGTATTTCTGCATATTATAGGCTCCCATTGCTTCATAAAAGGTTGCACCACTGTGAAGTTCATGTAAAATAAACTGCCGCATCTGTTCTTCCTGCTTTGTAATAATACAGACTCTCTTCTTAACATTCTGTCCAAAGATAAAATGGTCCAGCACAATGCCGTTAAAGTAAGTACCCAGCACACTGAGGACCACTGCTTTTTTGTCATAGATTAAAGCCGACGAAAGGGCAATACACATTCCTGCAATGGACATAGCCTTTCCAATCTCAATGCGAAAATATTTATTCAAAATTTTTGCCACAATATCCAATCCACCAGAAGAAGCATTCATGTTAAATAAGATGCTAAGGCCAATACTAACTACCAAAATATAACAAAGTACATCCAATTCGTTACTGCCTGTGAGAGATTCAAAATCCGGAAATATGACTTCAAATAGCCACAGATATACAGGAAGTAAAATACTGGTATATACCGTCTTACTTCCAAATTCTTTTCCACAGGTTACAAAGCCAACCAGCAATAAACCCACATTTAAAATCATGGTAATCTCCGACACGGTCAAAGGCACAAAATGTGACATAATAATTGCCAATGCCGAGATACTGCTTATGGATGTCTGACTGGGAATCATAAAGAAATACACTGCCACAGCGATTAACCCCACTGCTATGGTCATAACTAAAATTTCCTTCAAACTTTCCCCAGTAACACCTAGTTTTTTTTGTTTATTCATTTCTCTTTTCCCCACTTTGATCAATGAATTTTAGGTTATTAAGTTACTTTTTAGTATAACCTAAAAGGCATCTTACACGCAACAATATGAGACACTGAAAAATTGCTTTTTTCTCTTGCATCCACTATTTTTTCTCGATAAGATGGATTATAGAAAAGATAGAATTTTACAAAGCAAGATCTACATAAAATCAATACAAAATCTATATAAACAAAGGAGCAGATGAAATGATGAAACGCGATTTTACTTATCCCTCTTCGGACAAAAAGACACCGATTCACGGAATTATATGGGCACCTGAGGAAACTCCCAAAGCCATTCTGCAGATTTGCCACGGCATGGTAGAATATGCAGACCGCTATGATGAATTTGCACGGTATATGGCAGACCATGGATACTGCGTAGTCGCCCACGATCATTTAGGCCACGGTGCCTCCGTAGTTACCGATGACCAGCACGGCTATTTTGCTCATCCTGATGGAAATGAATGTGTCGTTAAGGATATCCACAGACTTCGGACCATGGTGCAGAAGAAACATCCGGACCTTCCCTACTTTATCCTAGGCCACAGCATGGGATCTTTCTTAGCTAGACAGTATATCCAGATTTATGGAAAAGGCCTGACCGGTGCCATCATTATGGGAACTGGATCCCAGCCTGAGATTGCCCTTTTAGCCGGAAAAGTAATCTGCCGCATTCTTGCAAGATTTCGGGGCTGGAACTACCGTAGCGCTTTTGTAGACGGCATGGCCTTTGGCAGTTACAATAAGCAATTTGAACCTGCCCGTACTCCAAATGATTGGTTAACTAAGGATCTTGCCATTATAGCGGCCTGCGCAGGCAACCCCTGGTCTAACTTCCGTTTCACGGTTAATGCCTATTATCACATGTTCCGGGGCATTGAATATATTCAAAATCCTGCCCACATCCAACAGATTCCAAAAGATCTGCCTCTGTTTTTTGTGGCCGGATCCGATGATCCTGTGGGAAATAATGGAAAAAGCGTAACAAAGGTCTATGCTCAGTACAAAAAATCCGGCATTAAAGATCTGCAGATCAAGCTATATCCCAATGATCGCCATGAGATACTAAATGAGACCGACCGAGATGTGGTATATAAGGATTTACTCACTTGGATGAATCAATTAATCTGATACCTTGATTTTAAAAGGTTCTAGTCATTTGATACTAAGCCCTATGTTGTTAAAGTAAAGCCATCCAAAACAAACACTTAGGAAAAACGAAAAGCAAAAATTCTTAATCAAGAAAGGATGGGAAAATTATGGCAGCAACATACTACTTCTTACCAACCAGAAACTTATTCGGAGAGGATTCCGTACAGGAAGCCGGAACTTTATTAAAGAGCTTAGGCGGCGAGAAAGCCATGATCGTAACAGATGCCAACCCACGTAAAGCTACCAAAGAACAGATTATTGGCATCTTCAAGGCCGCTTACTAAATCAAAAACAGCCCTCCGTATACATGTCTTAAGAGCCCCAATTACGGCAAGTAGTTGGGGCACATTTTCATCTGCATCAGATTTGCTACAATCGATTCTGCCTTCTATATTCCCCCGGTGTCATCCCATAGGTTTTCTTAAATATCCTCATAAAATGTTCCGGTGTGTCATATCCCACCAATTCGCAGATATCAGGAATACTTAAGCTTGTCCGGCGCAAGGCCCGACAAGCTTGAGTTAATTTTATATCACGAATAATCTGAAGAAAGGTGTGTCCAGTCCCCTCCTTTATTAAGGTGCTAAAATGAGAGACGCTGTAGCCAAAATATTCTGCAGTGTCACTTAATGTTGCTGTGAGATAATTGCGATTCATGTAATTTAATATCTCCGTCATGGAACTTCCAGCGGTATCTTTTGTGAGAATGGATTCGATGTGATTCTCATGGTAACGCAGAAGTTTGGCCCAGAATAATACCATCATGGAATTAAGAAAGGTAGCACTGTATTTTCCATGCCCCAAATACTCTATATATAAATTTTCTAGAGATTCCATAATAAGGGGATCTTTTCCAGCATGGAAAATCAGGAAATTCCCTTCTGTTTTATGAAATAATACATGGGCAAAAAACTGCGCCAGTGAACTATCCGAAGCCAAAGTCTGAAAAAAGGTTGACTGAAATGTAGAACTGCGCACTAGGATATTTATTGCAATACTCTCATCAAAAACTCCCACCTCATGTTTTGTATTTGGGGGAATAATACAGATATCTCCTGTAGTAAGCTCATGAGAAATTCCCTGAATCGTGGTATGCACGGTGCCATCATACACACAGAGAATTTCAAAAAATTCATGTTCATGCAAGAAAACCGGTGAATATCGATAATGCTTACAGAGCAAAATATTCCCTGGAAAATCAGAAAACATAACGCTTTCTTCCAAGTAAGGAAACCAGGCCTCCTCGAGAAGGGCGGGAACAAATAATTTATGTTCTATAATTAGCTTTCGATCAAGATTCTGGCAGTATTCCATAAAGCTTTCCGGATGATTTTTTTCCGCAAAATAAAGGTCCCGATAAAAAACCTCATCTTCTTCATAGGCATAAATATATTTTTGAAATTCGCTTCGATTTAACTTCATAGTGCATACCTCTTTGGCTAAAAAGTCCAATCCTTTTGGTAATTTTGTATATAAAAGTGTATCATATTTATCATAAAAAAAGTCAGTAAATCGCAAAAAGAATCACAATGGAACAAGCTGCTAAAAAGTCGTAAAGTTATACCATCAAAACACGGAGGTAAACGAAAATGAACGAACTTGAAAAGAAAGAAAAGATTGGTCTCTGGCGGCAGCGAATCGGATATGGTTCTTCCGATTTTGCATGTAATCTGATTTGGCAGATGATTTCCCTGTATCTGCTGTATTTTTATACAAATGTTATGCATTTAAATGCAGGCGCAGTCAGTATCATGTTCCTAGTAACCAAATTTATTGATGGTATCTCAGACCTAATCGTAGGTTACCTAATTGACAAGACAAACACAAGATGGGGAAAATCCAGACCCTGGATTCTTTTTGGAGCAATTCCATTTGGTATATCAGCGGTTCTCGCCTTCTCTGTACCGGACATTAGCCAAACAGGAATGCTGATCTATGCTTATGTAACCTATATCTTATTGTCTACAGCTTACACTATTGTAAACATCCCAATGGCATCTATCCTTCCGGCCCTCAGTGAAGATGCCCACGAGAGAACCGTTCTTGCATCCTGCAGAACCTTCTTCTCATCTGTTGGTTCTACTGTAGTCAGTGCATTTACCCTGACCTTAGTAGATAAATTCGGAAATGGAAATGAAGCTCTTGGATTTCGAATTGTAATGATTATTTTCGGTGTTATCGGATGTTTGGTCTTCTTCTTCTGCTTCTTTAATACAAAGGAGCGCGTAATAATTAAGCAAGAAGAAGTAAGCCTGAAAGCAAACATTTCTTGCCTGCTTCACAATGGCCCATGGAAATTATTTGCCCTTAATATTCTTTGGTTCTTTGGTGGATATGTCATTCAGGCAAGTGCAGTAATCTTTTACTTTACCTATGTTGTTAAGAATACTGCTCTGGTTCAGATTGTTGCTACAATCACAACTCTGGTGCCAATCATTACCAACCTTGCCGCACCATTCCTTGTAAAACTTACTAGCAAGAGAAACCTTATGGTTGGGGGAAGCTTTGTACACATGGCCGGATTGCTCCTTATTTTCTTCGGCGGAACCAATGTACCGGTACTTGTAAGCGGAGCTATAATCGCAGCAGCTGGCTATGGATTAAAGGGAAGTATGCATTTTGCAATGCAGCCAGACCCCGTTGACTATGGCGAATGGAAAAGTGGTGTTAACACAGCCGGTACCCTTTCCGCTGTAAATGGATTTATTGGAAAAGTAGGTATGGCTATTGCCAGCAGTATCGGTGCTGCCCTCTTGCAGTTTGGTGGATTTGATGCAAGCCTTTCTGTTCAGACTACTACTGCACAAAGCTACATTACTGCCATGTATATTTGGGTTCCTATTGTTTTAAATATCGCAACAATCATCACCATGATGTTCTACAACCTGGACAAAATTTATCCTCAGATTGTAAAAGAATTGGATGAAAGGAGAGCCGCATAATGTCAAAAGTAAATATTGATTTGGATATGGTTCGTGTAACCAACCCGGACTTTGTAAAAAAAGCAGAGGCCTGTACTCCCAAGCTTCATGAAACCCTTGTGAAACCAGTGAGTCTTGTGGATATTGTAAAGGCAGCGGGTGTATATCCCAAGGTGACACCAATAGATTCTGCAGATAATCTTTCTAATTATCACCTAACAAAGGGAGATAAAATCTGCCTGGATTTCGGAGATCATCAGGTGGGTTATGTAACTTTGAAATTAAATTCCGTAGGTAGTCCCCAGGATGCACCGGCATTTATTCGTTTGAAATTCGGAGAGATTGCAAAGGAAATGACCGAAAACTCTGCAGACTATGATGGTTGGATCAGCCGTGGATGGATTCAGGAAGAATTTATCCATGCGGATGTACTTCCTGCCACATTAAAGCTTCCAAGACGCTATGCCTTTCGCTATATGGAAATCGAGGCTATTGACACTTCTTTAAAATGGCAGCTTGTTGTAGAAGATGTAAGCTGTGTCAGTGTTTCGGCTGTCACCATGGATCAGGTAACACCGGTGGACAGCCAGGATGCAATGATTTCCAGACTGGATCAGGTAAGTCTACGCACTCTCATGAACTGTATGCAGGCTGTTTTTGAAGATGGTCCCAAGCGGGATCGCAGGCTCTGGCTTGGAGACTTAAGATTACAGGCTCTGGCCAACTATGCCACCTTCAAAAATTTCGAACTTGTGAAAAGATGTCTCTATCTTTTCGCAGGTCAGACAAGGGAGGATGGCTTAGTCAGTTCCTGCCTCTTTACTGAACCAAAATTCATTGTAGATGATACCTTCTTACTGGATTACTCTATGTTCTTTGGAGCAACTTTACTAGACTACTATGAAGCTTCCAAAGATTTAGAAACCCTCCAGGATTTAAGTGCCTGCGCCTATCACCAGATGGACCTTGTAAAAGAAAAATTCGATGAGAATAATCTCATAATTAACCAAGCGGGCTTCTGGGCATTTATCGACTGGAAAGATGGATTGGACAAGCAGGCTGCTATGCAGGGCATCTATATTTTCTGTGCGAAAAAAGTTCAGCAGATTGCAGAGCTTCTTGGAGATCAGGATAAGTCAGCCGAACTCTCCGCAGAAATAAGGGCAAAGACAGAAGCTGCAAGGACGTATCTCTTTGACAACACACTCGGTTTGTTTGTAAGTGGTAAGGACAGACAGATTAGCTACGCAAGCCAAGTATGGTTAATCCTTGCCGGCGCCGTAAATTCCGAAGAAGGGGGCCAGATTTTGGACCAAGTAAAGAAACTGCATCCTGAAAAAGGGATGGTTTCCCCTTATATGAATCATCATTACGTAGAAGCCTTGCTTTTATGCAACAAAAAAGAAGAGGCCATGGATTATATGAAGTACTACTGGGGCGGAATGATTGAAAGCGGTGCCGATACTTTTTGGGAACTTTATAATCCAAAAGATCCTGCAGAATCCCCCTATGGAAGCAGTATTGTAAACAGCTACTGTCACGCCTGGAGCTGCACTCCCGCCTACCTATTAAGGAAATACCTATAAAGCAAAAGTTGAAACTAATACTGTACTTTTTGCAGACAAATTTACTAAAATATGCTGTAAGGAGGATTTAAAAATGCGTATTTTAAAAGATAGAACTTTTTCCGGAACTACAAATCCTGATGTACAGCCCTGGGAAATCAAGCATCGCCAAATTGCTAGGGAGGCAGCCACAGAAGGAATTGTACTTCTAAAAAATGAAGATCATGTATTACCCTTAAAAGCAGGCAGTTCCATAGCAATTTATGGTGCCGGAGCCGGAAGAACCATTAAGGGAGGAACCGGTTCAGGAGATGTAAATGAAAGGGAGTCTATTACAATTTACCAAGGCATGGAGAATGCCGGATATGCAGTTACAAATAAAGACTGGATTCAAAGCTATGACAAGATTTTTGAAAAAGCCCGTCAGGACTGGAAGGATGATATCATAACTAGATCTGGGGGCAACGGCGGGGATGTAATGGACTTCTTTGCCGTTTACAGCACAACCCCTTTCATAATGCCAACTGGGGATCCGGTAAATAAACCCACTAAAGGAGACAAGGCGGATATAGCCATGTATGTCCTAAGCCGGGTAGCAGGGGAAGGTGCAGATCGAAATGCTGCCCCTGGAGATTATTATCTCAAAGAGGACGAGCATCTGATGCTGGCAGACCTATGCAGCTATTACAAGGATGTCATTGTTGTAATCAATGCCGGTGGCCAGGTAGACCTTTCCTTTATGGACGAATTTGAGAATATTAAAGCCCTTCTTGTAATCACCCAGCCCGGAATGGAAGGGGGAAATGCCCTGACAGATGTAATTTCCGGCAAGGTAAATCCCTCAGGGAAACTAGTCGACTCTTGGGCTTATAAATACGAGGATTATCCAAGCGCTGCCACTTTTTCCCATAACAATGGCAATGTAGAGAAAGAATTCTACGAAGAAGGAATCTATGTAGGCTATCGCTATTTTGACACCTTCAATATTCCTGTACGCTATGGATTTGGCTATGGACTTTCCTATACAAGCTTTTCTCTTAGTGACTATGTAGTAGAAAAAACGGAAACCAACAACCTAAAGATTTCTGTCTGCGTGAAAAACACAGGAAGCGCAGCCGGAAAGGAAGTGGTACAGGCCTATCTTTCTTTGCCAGGAGGAAAACTTGAAAAAGAAGCCCACCGTCTGGTTGCCTACAAAAAAACAGACTTATTGAAGCTAGAACAAGAAGAGAAAGTCACTTTAGAAATTCAAGTTGACCAGCTGACCTCTTATGACGAAGACACTGCATCATGGATTTTAGAAAAGGGATTCTATGGTATTTTTGTAGGAAATAGTCTAGAGAGCGCAGACCTTATCGGTGGTGTACAAGTAGATGAAAGCGCAACCCTTGAAAAAGCAAAGAATCTTTTTGCAAAGAAAGATCCCTTAGAAGAATTAAAACCAACTACCGGAAAAACCAGTGAGCGAGAAGCAAAACTAAAGGCCCAGGCAGTAGAAAAAGATCTCATGATTGTGGAGCTTACTGCATCAGACCTTAAAACAAAGGAAAACATATACAAAGCCAACTGTGAACTGACAGACCCTGAAGCAGCAAAATTTGTAGAAAGCCTTTCTGTAGATGAACTAATCAGTTTGGCAGCGGGCGATCCAGGCAAAGCCCAAGGGGGAAATCTTGGTGCAGCCGGTGTTTCCGTACCAGGATCTGCCGGAGAAACTCACAGATGTGCTATCGAAAAAGGCTTGGCAAGCATTGTTCTGGCCGATGGACCGGCAGGACTCCGCCTTATGAAGTATTACAATGTAAATGAAGGAAAGATCATTCAGATGCCTTTCGAGTTCAGTTTGGAAGGGGGACTCTTCTATACAGGTGACACAGACCTCCCTGGCGAAAGATACTATCAGTACTGCACAGCCATTCCAGTAGGAACCATGTTGGCCCAGACCTGGAACCAGGCACTCATCCGTAAAATCGGAGCAATGATCGGCCAGGAGATGGAATATTTCGGTGTTACTCTATGGCTGGCCCCAGGAATGAATATTCACAGAAACCCGCTTTGTGGAAGAAACTTTGAATATTATTCAGAAGATCCCTATGTAGCCGGAACCATTGCAGCAGCAATGACAGAGGGTGTACAATCGAATTACGGATGTGGAACCACCATCAAACACTTTGCATGCAACAACCAAGAAGATAATCGTATGGGGTCTGACAGTATCCTGTCCGAGAGAACCATCCGCGAGCTTTATCTAAAAGGCTTTGAGATTGCCGTAAAAGAATCCCAGCCCTTATCCATCATGACAAGCTACAACCTAATCAACGGTACCCATGCAGCCAATAATTACGATCTTTGTACCGATATAGCCAGAAACGAGTGGGGCTTTAAAGGCTTCATTATGACAGACTGGACCACTACTGAGAAAGACGAAAGCTGCACCGCCTCCGGTTGTATGAGAGCCGGAAATGACCTTGTAATGCCAGGATGCTTCGGAGATTATGACAATCTAAAAAAGGAGTTAAAAGAAGGAAGCTTACAGCTTGAAGATTTGAAAGCTTGTATTGCAAGACTTGTAAGTGTTATCTGGAAATCCAATCAGTATCTTGAAGACTAGTTAAGATTTTCACTTCATAACAATCATAACCACCCGTCCAACGGGTGGTTTGCTCTAGCCCTATAAGGGCTTG
>CAVBQS010000030.1:0-5256 GCA_963597615.1 Bacteroidaceae bacterium | reverse complement strand
TTAAATGGTAATGCTGACATCATTTTTACTTAAGGGGTTCTGAACAGTTACAAAATGCTTTTTAATGGGTATTTTACTTGACTATCTTTAGAGATGAGAGATAGAATACAAAGGTAAAATATGAAAAAAGTATGAATTTTGTCGATTCAGAGTCATAAGGAAGTGATTCTTCACTGATAAGACTTTGATTGTCGGTTGACAGATATAGAAAGGTACAAGCTGCATGAAAGAAATAACTTTACATGAACAAACGGTGCTGTCTCCCGTGATGAAGGACGTTTACCGCAGGATACGAACCAATATAGAATTCACAGGTGTGGATAATAAGGTGATTTGTATTACAAGCTGTGGAGAGCATGACGGGAAAAGTAGTGTTTCCTTCAACCTGGCCAAGAGCTTTGCGGAGAATGGGAAGCGAGTATTGTTCATTGATGCAGATATGAGAAACTCTGTATTGCCATCTAGAATGGATTTTCCGGGGAATTTAGTGGGACTAAGTCATTATCTGGCTGGAATTAATGGAGGTTCCGAGTGTATTTACTCCACCAACATTAAGAAGTTATATATGATTCCGACCGGTCGCTTTGCCAAAAACCCTACCGAGCTTCTGAATAAAGAAATTTTTGCCAATTTACTGACTGGAATGAAACAGAACTTTGACTATATTATTGTGGATACTCCTCCATTGGGAATGGTGGTGGATGCTGCGGTTGTAGCGAAGGCTGCAGATGCTTCCGTATTAATTCTCTCCCCCAATACCGTTAGTTATAGAGGAGCTCTTGATATTATCAATCAGTTGAAGAATGCCAACCCTAACTTTCTGGGAGTGATTATGAATAAAATGGAAAAAACCAGTGGAAGAGGTGGCTATGGCTATGGTTACGGCTATGGATACGGCTACGGAAATTCCCAGGAGTAAGGATAAGATTAGATAAAGGAAAAAACCAGAATGAATGAAAAGAATATCCAGGTGGAAGATCAGGAAGTAGAAATTGATCTTGTGCGTTTGTTTTATTACTTGCTAAAGCGATGGAAGAGCCTCTTTGCGGCAATGCTTATCGGAGCAGTGGTGGCGGCAGGGGTGACTTTGATTCAGGTACCTCAATACGAGTCTAACTCGACCTTATATGTGCTTTCCAAATCCACCAGCATTACCTCTGTGGCAGACCTACAATTAGGAACCGCCCTTACATCGGACTATACAGAGATTGCTACCAGTAAGCCGGTCATTGACACCGCCATTGAAAAGCTGAAGAAAAAAGAAGGCATTGAACTTACTAGAAATAAAGTGAAAGGTATGGTCGATGTGTCTAATAAGTCGGATACCCGTATGCTGGTGATTACAGTTACCAGTGATGATCCAGACCTTTCTTATAAGTTGGCAGATGCACTGACGACAGCCGCTGTTGATCAGATGGCTAGTATTACCCAGACAGACAAACCGACTATTGTAGAGGAACCGGAAGTGGCAGAGAAACCAATAGACAATGGTTTGTACAAGCATGTTGCTATGGGAATCATGATTGGCCTTGTACTTCTTGCAGGACTTTATACTATAAGATTTGTGGTAAATGATCGAATTAAGACCGAGAAAGATGTAGAGACCTTCTTACAGGTTAGTATTCTGGGAACCATCCCGGTTGACAAAGAACTGAAAGCTTTAGCTAGAAGAGAAAAGAAACAAGAAGCCAAGCGCCGGAAGAAATCTGGCAAATAGGAGATGAATTAGGTTCATGGCTAGAAAGATTATATTTTGGATCTGTGCAGTTGTGTTAGTAGCTGCCCTGGGAGTGGCAGGTTATACCCTGTATACCAGACAGGATACCAAGACGAAGGATAAAAGCTTGAAGGAAAGAGTGGCAGTAGATACTGATACTTCTGATGATACGGACAGTGAAGGAACTACCACACTGCAGATACCGGTAGATTTTGATAAATTACACCAAGAGAATCCGGATATCTACGCATGGATTACCATTCCGGATACAGAGATTGATTATCCTATTCTTCAAAGCAAAGAGGAAGATGATTATTATTTGAATCATACCGTAGATGGAACCGAGGGACTTCCAGGATCCATCATGACAGAGTATAGCTACAATCCAGATCCTTTGACGGATCCAGTAACGGTGATTTACGGTCACAACATGAAAGATGGTTCCTACTTTAGCCACCTTCATGATTACCAGGATGAATCTTTTAGAGAGAGTCATTCTACCATAGAAATTTATACAGAAAATAGTATCTATACCTACAAGGTATTTGCAGCAGTCACCTATGATGACAGACACATTCTGGACACCTATGACTGCAAGACTGCAAAGGGTTACCAAAGCTTTTTGGACTCGCTGTCCACTGTGCGTTATATGCCGTCCTGGACAGAGGAACCTCTCACAGTGACTACAGGGAATCGTATCATTATACTATCCACCTGTAACAACAACTCTGATCAACGATTTATCGTAGGAGCAGTGTTAACGGATGTACAATAAAAATCAAAAGATTACCCTGATCCTTACAGTAATTCTGACGATATTGACCGTGGTGGCAGTTGCGATCTTTGTCCTGGATATCAGGCTTAGGGACCTTAAGGGGGATGAAGATACCCAGACACAGTCCCAGGCCCGTAAGGATTGGATTGAGTATAATGGAAAAACCTATGAGTACAATTCTAATTTAACCAATATACTTTTCCTAGGTATTGATAAGGCGGATGATATTGATAAGACCTACATGCCGGGAGAGGCGGGCCAGGCAGATTGTATTATGATCCTGTCCCTGGACCAGAATACAAAAGAAGCAAATATCTGGCAGATTAACCGTAATGCTATGACAGAAGTGGATCTTTATGATATATCAGGCAATGCCTATAAAACCATAAAAAAACAGTTGGCCACTCAGTATGCTTATTGCATTGGTGGGAGCAGAAGCTGTTGGGCTACTGAACAGACGGTGGCTAAGATGCTTTATGACCTTCCTATTGACGGGTATGTATCCCTGTCTGTAGAGGGAATTTCAGAGATCAACGATGCCTTAGGAGGGGTGAAGGTCACCATGACAGAGGCAGATGAACTGGTGGATTCCTCTTTTGTAGCAGGCACCGATGTGGTGCTAAAAGGAGATTGGGCTGAAACCTACGTTCGTCGCAGAGATATTACCGTCTTTGATAGTGTTACAGACAGAATGCGAAGACAAACCACTTATATTACTGCAATGATCAGCCAGATGAAAAATAAAAGCGGTTCATCCTTGTATGATACCCTATCCCCTTTCTTGGATAATTATATCCTTACAGATTTGGATGCCAAGGAATTGGAGGCTTTAAAAAATTACCAATATAAGACAGATGACATTCATTATCTTCCAGGGGAAACTAGCATGGGAGAAAAATATGAAGAATTCAATATAGATGAGACCTCCCTCCAGGAGATGCTGATTGAGAACTTCTATACAGAAGTGGAGGACACAGAATAAAAGGGGTCTTACATGAAACACGACGTCGCAATCACATTTGATATAGAAAACGCATGTAATGTCGGCAGATTTTTTGCCAGATATTGCAAATATTATGAAAGGAGAGACCTAAGATGAAGAAAGTAGTCACAGTATTGATGGCAGCTATCATGACCTTTGGACTTGCAACAACAGCATTCGCTGCGGGTAGTGTTGTAGCAGACCCTACTACCATTGTGTCTGCAGTAGACGTAAATGGTAACTCAGTTGCAATTGTTAAAAAGGAAACTTTTAACAGTTCTGAAGAGCAGGCTGCTGTGGATGAGTTGAAAGCGGACCTTGCTAAAGCTTTGGCAGAGACTAAGACTGATGTCAATGCATCTGCATACACATGCGTAAGCGTGTTTGATGTTGTAGTTGACGGAGATCCGGATTTGGTTGAATGGCCAATTTACCTTACTTTCAGTGTACCTGAAGTAGGTGCAGGAGACACCGTTGTTGTGCTTCACTATGTAGATGGTGCATGGCAGGCAGAGGAAGTTACTGCAGTTGAAGCTGGAAAGATTCAGGTTAAGTTTAATTCTCTTTCACCAGTTGCTATCTACGTAGCAAAGGGAGAAACCTCTACTACAGATGGCGAGAAAGCTGCTAGCGACAGCAAGACTACAACTGTAGCTTCCGGAAGCACTAGTGGAAACACAAGCAGCACAACTGCAAGCACAAGCACCACAAGCACAACCGGAAAGACATCTCCACAGACTGGTGCAGCACCAATCGCAGAGATGATGGTTGTAATTGCAGCAATGGCTGTAGCTGGAATGTGCGTAACAGCTAAAAGAAAAGACGCATAATTTTTGTTTGATCGCTGATTGAACAAGGGGGGGGACTTAATTTAAGTCCCACTTTCCTGTTAAGAAAATATTTCGTAGGGGACGATAAAAATGAGCAATGGGGTAAGAAAAAGAATCATAGGATACTGGGATGTGCACTGCCATCTTTTGCCCGGGGTAGACGATGGGTCAGGTTCTATGGCAGAGACCATGAAACTCATTGGAATGGAATACCGACAAGGCGTCCGTAAGATCGTATTTACCCCTCATTATAGAAAAGGCCTCTTTGAAATCCCCTTAGATGCCAAAGAGGAAGTCTTCTTCCAAGTGGTAGAGAAGGCAAGAAAAAAATATCCCGATATGGAATTTTACTTAGGTTGCGAATATTACGCAAATTCCGGAATCATAAAGCGGGTAATGGAAGATTACCGCTACCGCATGCCAAAAGGCCAGGCGGTATTAGTTGAGTTTTCTTATACAGAAAGCTTCGGAAAAATATTGCAGACTGTAAGAAGTCTTACAGAGGCAGGATTGATTCCTGTGGTTGCTCATTTTGAGAGATATGAGTGCCTGAGAAAAGATATAAAAAGACTGGGCCGTTTAAGGCGAGAGGGAGCTAAGCTCCAGGTGAATTGCAATAGCCTGATTGGAAAAGAAGGTTTCGCAAAGAAAATGTATTGTGCTAGAGCCCTAACAGATAACTATGTAGATCTTTTGGGCACAGATGCCCATAATACGGAGAACCGCAGCGTCCATATAGAGGAGGCAGCGAAGCTCATATGGAAGAAGAGAGGAGACTTAGGTCTTCGAAAGATTCTTCAGGAGAATCCAGAGAGACTCTTTGGAACAGAGCTAGATGAAAATGAAGTTGAAAACAATATCGAAGATTTAGAATTTTATATAGATGATTTTGATGATATGGATGACGAATTTGATTTCATATAACATGGAATGAGTAATCTAACATGGAATG
>CAVBQS010000029.1:0-38235 GCA_963597615.1 Bacteroidaceae bacterium | reverse complement strand
AAATATTGAATTTTCAAGGTTCAGCACACCTTATCGGTGTGGGAAGTTTGAGTTAGATAATAAAAAAAGTATCCCAGTGACGATTTTTCAATTCGTCACCGGAACACTTTCTTTCCTATCCCCTATGATTTTTTACATAAGTCCTTTGCTGCGGCAAAGCTGCCGGAGCTGTTCTTCTTTTTCTTCTACCGGTAGGATGGGCTGACCATTATTTTTATTCTTCTCTTCCTGAAATTTTATCTTAGTCTCCTCTTCAACCGCAGCATACTGGATCTGATAGGATACTAACTTCTTTTTTTCCATCTCCTTTGGCCAGGCTTTTGCATCTGAATCATATCCTTTCAGACAGAAGGCATATTCTCCAAGCGCACGCATATATCTCATATTTTCAGAACCGGTCTGTTCATCCATATAGCGTAAGAGTTCGTTATCCGAGGTTCTTTTTTTCTCTGCATAAATAGCATCCAAGATGGTGTTATAGGCTACATTCTGCAGTGGATAGCACAGCTGGGTTCCACGATATTTTTTCAGCATATTTCCTGGAGTTATGTCTGCCTCCTGGGTATATCTGGTTCTCTTTAGCTTCAAATAAATATAGGCAATGCCGGCAATTCGGTCTGTGGCATCTTCACTGAAAAACAGATTCAAAAGCTTCATATTTATTTCATGATTCTGACGGGTTTCCTCTGTAATCTCTCCGTCTTCCCCACGCTTATAGACTAACATCAGATCCCGTAACCGACGGGCGTCTATTTCCAAAAACTTCTTTCGTCCGGCCGCTTTTAGCTTACTTTCATAAAAGTACTCCGAATGATTATGAGCCAGATCCTCCTGGGTTGCTAGCTCTGCAATCTGCTTTTTCCGAATATGCCGAGCTGTATCATCTGCATAAGCCTGGGCGTTTGTATCAGGCTGTACTGCGGCATCGTGATTTTGCAGTTCCCTCCTCAAAGCATCCTGATAGCCCTGCTGCTGGTGCAGCTGTTCAACTCTAGCCTGCAACTGACGCTCCATCTCCTCCTCAATGATTGGATCCCCCATTGTTCTAACTCGATTCATAACCCCTTTAGCTGTGCTCTGATATTCGGCATTTTTTTCTGCATGGATCGTAGTATCTACCAGGCCACCTTCTTTGAAGCCATAGGACTCCAGGTAACTTTTGCTGGCATTTCGAATATACGTATATTTTTCTGATGCCATGACGCTCCTCATATAAGCCAGCTCTCTAGGCAAATCCATCTTGCGCTTCTTATAACGATCCATCTCCATCTCAATTACATTGGAGATAGTCTTGTATAAGTTAAAAAGGCCTTTGCTTGCCGTGGCATTCTTATAGAAGGCTACAATATTATCTTTTTTATAGCTCTTTTCACTTAAGTCAAACTTGTTTAGTCGCTTATAGAGCTTGGCTACCATGGTAAGGCGGAGGGCATCATCCTGGGTCTTGAAGGCCTGGATTGTCTCCCAGTTATCCTCATAATTAGCCTTAGTCTCCGCAGTCACCTCTTCATCTCCATTTCGCTCATAGGGAAGAAGCACATCTGCCCAAAGATTTTGTATCTGATTGTTGTTTTCTCGATCTAGCGTCTCGATATCATTGGCAAAATTGATCTGCAAATCCAAATTGATGTCCTTTCGCTCCTCCTCAGATTCTCGAATGGCTGTTACAGCAGGCTCCACCTCCAGTATGCTACCTGTCAGGGCGATCAACTTGGTAACCCGGTCCATGCGGCGCCTTCCCTTGATGGTACCATACCGTTTCTTATAACGGAGGCTGGCATAGCCTTGCAGTGCACTTGAAAGCTTCTTTAAGGCATCTACCTGTTCCTTCCAATCATTGATATCATCCTTTTCGCGATCCTCCGGATTCTGCTTGATTAATTTTTTATAGGCTTCGGCCGCCTCCCAGACACTGGTATAAGCCGGAGAGTCCGACTTCTCTTTTCGATCTTCCAAAAGCTCATCGATGGTTCGCTCCATATCCATCATGTTGGCATTTTGACGAATCCGCCTGGAAGTCTCGTCTTTTTGCTGCACTTCCCGCAGAGCCTTCTGTGCCTCTTCTTCCAGTTTTTTCCAATTGGACATGGTACCTTTCTTTAGAAAAGCATTCTCATATTTTCGATAAAGGTCTGCGCTTAGCTTTGCAAATTCATCACTTTTTTGCACCCAGTCCTGTTTGCTTCGCGCCTTCATGTAGTCATTGAAGGCCTTCATTTTCGGAAGGGCATCGCTATGATTCAGATAACGGGCCGCCAAACCGATCTTTCTCATGATTTCCTTGTCTTCTTCGCTTAACTTTTCCTCTTCAAATCCGAAATTTTGCGGTTCCATCTGTTGAACCGGATGCTGCATTTGCTGAACTGGATTCTGTACCTGCTCCTGAAGGTTCTCATGCTGCTCCTGTCTCTGATTCTGTCTTTCCTGCTGTAACTGATTTCCTCCTCTTGGCATAATAACCATCCCCTTTCTTATTGCTCCCCGAGAGCTTCTCTATTTTTCCTCAGTGTAATGTTTTTTTCGTAACGCTGTACCCAATAATCCTCCTGGGCCTGGCCCAGAACGTAAGTCAGAAGCTTCCTGACCCGCTCATCGTCGATGGCGATGGCGATGCCCTTGGTATTCTCTCCAAGCTCCTCAACGACCTGCACCAGCATGGCCAGAATCTGCTGCTTTTGCTTCCAGTCTGGATCTACATAGACATTTAAAAGCTGGGCACGGTCTTTTTCTTTTTTGGGAGTTCCCTGAAGAATAGCCCCCCGCAGCCTGCCCTTTTCGATGGCAAATATGCTCTTTTTCGTATTGCAGTCTCCAAGAAGTTCCTCTCTGAATCTCCGTGGCAGCTTGTCCCCCTGCTCTCTGGCATAGTAGCGCATCTGCCCCCGGTCAAGGTGGGGAAAGGCCTTCCCACCAGTCGTATAGAAGGGCTCTAGGGTCTTGCTTTCCATTAGCTTTCCCCGATCATAGGTATAGATATGCCTGTCTAAAATCATCGGCTCAAAACCCGCCAGCAGGAGAAAATGGGTAAAATCCAGGATTTCCTGACGCCTACCCGTCAGCATGCACAAAATCTTCTTAACACCGCACGCTCCCAAAACCCGCTCCGCCTCATAAAGGAGCTCCATGGCGTAGCCTTCTTCCCTGGCCTCCGGTAGGGTATAGATGTAGGCTAGCTCCATGCAGCCTCCCTCTCCCGCTCTCAACTGAAAGGCTGCCATAGTCAGAATTCTACCTTCTTCCACCTCAGTCTCTTCATCCCTTCCTATCCTGTCCTTCTCTTCTTCGCCCACCATCAACCAGCCTCTACCCATCCTTATATTCTCCTGGATTTTTTCAGGCAGAAATGTCAGTGCCTCTCCCAGCCCTTCTCCAGTCAGCAAACGGTATTTCATCTGTCTTTTTCTCCTTCCGGTTTGGCTCTTTTTCTATATGTTCATCTTACTTTTCTTTAGCCATCAGAGCAAGCATTATTTTCATCTTTCAAAAGCTGGTCCCAGATAATAAAAAAGAAATCTTGGACCTATAAGGAAGTTAGACAAAAAAAGGATTCCCTTGTGGACTTTACCGCCCACAAGCTGGTGTGCGATAAGTTTCCAATTTCCATATGGAAGAAGATCATGTGGGAATTAAAATTGGGGATTTGGAAGATAGCAAAGCAAAGATTATCCACACTTCTCCGGAGCATCATTTCCCACTAGGTATTACCATGTCAAAGAAACGTAGGAAAGACCTTCTTGCCTGGCCAAATTTATTGAAGAATGTTATTTCGAGCGGCACATGCGACGGATGAAGAGATCCAAGAAGCCATCCAACGTCTGGAAAAAAACTTAAAAGAAGAATAAATGTAAAAAAATCCCATGGGCTAGCAAGGACTCCTTAGCCCGTGGGATTTTTATTTATTCTACATTTTTGGTAGCCACAATGTCTACTCCTGTGTCTGCCACATTTTCCAAAATCACATCTCCAATGTGCACCGGTGCCGGAACTTCAATTTCCTTCAATGCTTTCACACAGTCAAAAATCTTTCCCTTTGGAATATCTTCTTTGGTTTTCACCGATACCATGTCGATACTGCCACCGAATACTCTTACGGTGGAGGTTACAATTCTTGTGGGATTGGTCACTTCTTTTCTGGCATAAATATCTCCCCGCTTGCAGGTATTGCCTGTGACACTTACCACTTCATTTCCATTCATCACAACTGTAAGAAGGCAGCCCATGGGACAGCCGATACAGGTTAATTTTCTCTCTTCCATCCTCTACGCCTCCTCAATCTTTACTGTAATGGTTTTTAGATCCGGATATTTAAGAAGTTGCTCTTTAGTCAGCTTAATCTCTTCCATCTCACCAGGTGCAACGACAGGACGTTTTCTGTGGATTACCCGCTCATCATCAAAATAAGCACTGATGTAGCAGTTTTTATAGACTCCACCTACCCGGAAACGGACGGTAAGATTTTCATCCATCCGGTCTACGTTAATGCTTCCCGGCACGGTATAGCGAACTCCTTCTACCGGATTCATCTGAATCTCTTTTCCAGCTTGTCTTGCTGCACCTTCCTGCTGTACATACTGGGCTGCATTCTTTCCTGCTGTCCTTGCTTCCTCTGATACAAAGTCCACAAGATCATGAACGTGAAGTACATTTCCACAGGCAAATACACCTTCAATGCTAGTCTCTAGGCTTTCATTGACCTTTGGTCCCGAGGTTACTGGATTCATATCCACACCCATACCTCTAGAAATCTCATTTTCAGGGATCAAACCAACCGAAAGCAGTAAAGTGTCGCAGCTATATTCTTCTTCTGTTCCTGGAATTGGCTTTCCGTGGCTGTCTACCTGGGCCAGAGTAATGCCCTCTAGTCTTTCTTTTCCCTTAATATCCACTACCGTATGACTAAGCTTTAACGGAATGCCATAGTCATCCAGACACTGCACAATATTTCTCTTTAATCCTCCGGAATAAGGCATAAGCTCTGCAACTACCTTTACTTTTGCCCCTTCAAAGGTCATACGTCTTGCCATAATAAGACCAATATCTCCGGAACCTAAGATTACAACCTCCCGGCCTGGCATATAGCCTTCAATATTTACCAACCTCTGGGCAGTACCTGCTGAGAAAATACCGGCGGGACGGTAACCTGGTATATTAAGAGCTCCTCTTGACCGCTCCCTGCATCCCATGGCTAATACCACAGCCTTTGCCTGGATTTCAAAAAGACCTTCCTGGCGGTTCATGGCCATAACCACTTTCTGTGGACTAATATCCATAACCATAGTATTTAACTTATATTCAATGTTTAGTTCTTTTACCTGGTCAATAAAACGGCCTGCATATTCAGGTCCTGTCAGTTCTTCTTTGAAAGTATGAAGTCCAAAACCGTTGTGAATGCACTGATTCAAAATGCCGCCAAGTTCTTTATCTCTTTCTAGGATCAGGACACTGTCCACTCCGCTTTTTTTCGCCGAAATTGCAGCCGCAAGTCCTGCCGGTCCTCCTCCAATGACAACAATATCATAAGCTTTCATGATGCAATGCCTCCCTCCTATAACGAATCCTTATTAATGCCTGTGACAATCTTTGAATCTCCACCGGATTTTGTAATGTCAAACATGCTTAGCTTACGCTCTCTGGCCAAAATTTCCATAGTCTTAGGAGAACAGAAACCTGCCTGGCAACGACCCATTCCTGCTCTGGTTCTGCGCTTTACTCCGTCCAAAGATTTTGCTCCTAAAGGCCTATGAATGGCATCCATAATCTCTCCCTCTGTAACCATTTCACAGCGGCAGACGATGGTTCCATATTCTGGTTTTTCTTTAATCAGTTTCATTCTCTCTTCTTTACTTAAGGTATTTGGATCTAAGACACCTTTTCTTGTGGCAATAAAATCTTCTTTTTCTTCCAGATTCAATTTATCTTTTAAAATTCCTGCCACCATCTCTCCAATGGCCGGTGCACTGGTAAGTCCTGGAGATTCGATGCCTGCACAGTCAATAAAGCCCTTGGCATCCTCTAACTCTCCGATTAAGAATTCATGGCCATCCTCATGGGCACGAAGACCTGCAAAAGAAGTAATGACCTGACGCATTGGAAGATTTTTCACATTCATCCCAGCTCCCTGGATTACCTGGTCTAAGCCCTCTCTTGTAGTATTGGTGCCTTCTTTTTCTTGGATATCAATTGCTGTAGGTCCAAGAATCAAATTTCCATGAACCGTAGGTGCAACTAAGATTCCCTTTCCATATTTTCCTGGAAGGGCGAAAATGGTTTTGCTAACATGACTTCCTGCACTTTTATCTAAGAGGCAATAATCTCCTCTTCTTGGGGTAATGTGAATCTTTTTCTCACTTACCATGTTGTGAAGCTTGTCTGCATAAACACCTGCTGCATTTACTACATAGCGGCTTTTAATTACTCCCTGATTGGTATGGATCTCCCATCCTCCATCTACTGGTTTTAAGTCAGTAACTTCTGTGTCAAATTGGAATTCCACCCCGTTTACATTGGCATTTTCTGCCATGGCAATGTTCAAATTAAATGGACATACAATTCCAGCCGTTGGAGCATACAAGGCTGCAATGGCTTCATCAGAAATATTAGGTTCCATTTCTCTTAATTCTTCTTGATTTAGAATCTTTAATTCCTTAACCCCATTTGCCACCCCTCTGTCATACAAAGTCTGAAGCTTTGGCATATCCTCCTCAGCCAAACATACCACCAAAGATCCATTTTTCTTAAATGGGAAATCCAAGTCTTTGGACAACTGCTCCATCATCTGATTTCCCCTGACATTCAGTTTAGCCATCAGGGATCCTTCTGCTGCATCATAACCGGCATGGACAATTGCGCTGTTTGCCTTGGAAGTTCCACAGCATACATCCTCTTCTTTTTCGATTACACATGCCTTCACTTTATAACGAGACAGCTCTCTTGCTGTAGCCGTTCCAGATACTCCGGCCCCGATAATTATTACGTCATACATTCCCAAATCACTCCTTTATCACTGAATACCTCTTATATTTTTTACTTTTTCCTAAACCTTCTGCTTATAAAAGAGAGCCCACCAAACAAACGCATTTCCTATGCGATTATCCAGTCAGGCTCTCTCATCTCATGCCACTACAATATTTGATTGATTACCACGGAATAGCTCCATAGAGTAATACTGCTATAATTGCTCCGATAATTGGTCCAAAGATCGGTACGATTAAACCGTAACCAAAGTTTGAATCTCCTTTTCCCTTAATCGGAAGTACTGCATGGGCAAGTCTTGGTCCCAAATCTCTTGCCGGATTAATGGCATATCCTGTAAGTCCTCCAAGAGACATACCGATGGATACGATGATGGCAAATACAAATAATTTATCAATACCTGTAGAAAGCCCTGTTACATTTCCAATTCCTTTGATTGCAAATACAAGAACAAAAGTTCCAACGATCTCACTGAAAAGGTTCAGTCCTGTGTTTGGAATAGAAGGTCCTGTACAGAAAACACCAAGCTTAGTTCCAGGATCTTCTGTGGCATCAAACTGTCCCTTAAATAATAGATAAACGATACAAGCTCCAACAAAGGCTCCGGCGATCTGAGCGATAATATAACCTGGCACCATAGACCATGCGAAACTTCCGTCTACCGCAAGGGCGATAGTAAGAGCCGGGTTAAAGGAAGCCCCGGAAGCCTCTCCAAAGATAAATGCGGGAACTAAAACAGCAAGGCCCCAGGCAAAGGTAATCTGAATGGATCCTGCTCCCTTCATACCGGATTTCTCAAGGCTTACATTTGCAACTACACTATCTCCAAGAATAATCAGTAACATGGTTCCAAGAAATTCTGCTATATAAGGCAACATAAAAATTCCCCCTTTTTATTTTTTCTGAACAATCTAATCCTCTTTTGCCCATCCATATGCATATTTAACAGCCTTGTTCCAACCTTTAATTCTCTTTTCTCTTTCTTCCTCAGAAATTTTGGGCTCAAAGGTCTGATCAATTGCCCAGTTCTTAATAACGTCCTCTTTACTTGACCAGTATCCAACTGCAAGACCTGCCAGATAAGCAGCTCCCATAGCTGTAGTCTCTACGCACTGTGGCCGATTTACCGGAGCATTGATAATATCAGACTGGGTTTGCATAAGGAAGTCATTAGCACTTGCTCCACCGTCAACCTTAAGGGCTGCAAGGTCAATACCAGAATCTGCCTTCATAGCCTCTAAAACGTCATTTACCTGATAAGCCAAGGACTCCAAGGTTGCCCGGATAATGTGATATTTGTTAACACCACGGGTAATTCCTACGATGGTTCCTCTTGCGTACTGATCCCAGTGAGGTGCTCCAAGACCTGTAAATGCAGGTACTACATAGCAGCCGTTGGTATCTTTTACTTTCTTAGCCATGTACTCTGAATCCGGTGCGGAATCAATAACACGAAGCTCATCTCTCAACCACTGGATCGCAGCTCCTGCTACGAAAATAGAACCTTCCAATGCGTAATTTACTTTTCCATCTAATCCCCATGCAATGGTAGTTACCAAACCGTTTTTAGAGAAAATCGGCTTCTCTCCAGTATTCATTAAGAGGAAGCATCCTGTTCCATAAGTATTCTTTGCCTCGCCGGCATTGAAGCAGGTCTGTCCAAATAATGCAGACTGCTGGTCTCCTGCTGCTCCTGCAATCGGAATTGGTCCTCCAAGATAAGAAGGATCAGCCTCTCCGTATACACAGCTAGAAGGCTTAGCTTCCGGCAACATACATTTTGGAATATTTAATTCTGCAAGGATCTCATCATCCCATTCCAAGGTGTTGATATTAAAGAGCATGGTACGAGAAGCATTGGAATAATCTGTTACATGAACAGCCCCCTTAGTAAGCTTCCAGATCAGCCATGTCTCAACGGTACCAAATAATAGCTCACCCTTTTCTGCCTTTTCTCTTGCTCCCGGTACGTTATCAAGAAGCCACTTTACCTTGGTTCCTGAGAAATAAGCATCGATTACAAGTCCAGTCTTCTCTCTAAACTTGTCTGTTAATCCTTTTTCTTTTAAGCTGTCGCAATATTCAGAAGTTCTGCGGCACTGCCATACGATAGCATGATGAATCGGAACTCCTGTCTCCTTGTCCCATACAATGGTTGTCTCTCTCTGGTTGGTAATACCGATTGCTGCAATGTCAGAAGCCTCCGCTCCAATCATATTCATGGCCTCAACTGCAACACCTAACATACTTGCCCAGATTTCATCTGCATCATGCTCTACCCAACCTGGTTGTGGGAAATACTGGGTAAATTCACGCTGTGCAACACTGCACATCTCCCCCTTCTCATTAAACAGAATACATCTGTTACTTGTTGTTCCCGCATCCAGAGCCATTACATACTTTGCCATACTTTGTTCCTCCTTTGATAAATTATGTTTTACTTTTTTAGTTTTCTATAGAAAAGTGAATACCACATTCACTTCGCCACATAGTTACATCTTCCAAACCTCATGATTGGTGGAAGAAACTGCCATTGCTCCTGCACTAAGAGCTGCCACTAAGGATTCTTTGTCCGAAATCAACCCTCCTGCAATAATAGGTGTCTTAGACTTCTTACAGACCTTCTCGATTACCTTGGGCATAACTCCCGGAAGTACTTCAACAAAATCCGGCTTTACGGAATATTGCTGTTGTTTAATATTCTCATAAGCCATAGAATCCAAAAGAAAATACCTCAGAACAGTAAACATCTGAAGCTCTTTTCCCCTCTTTACCAGGGAAGCTTTGGTAGAAATGATTCCATCTGCCTCTGTATACTTTTGGATAAAATCTACTACAATCTCCTTACTACTAAGGCCGTTTATTAAATCCAGGTGGACCATGGCGATCTTTCCAGCTTTCTTAATCTCTTGCACGATTTCCCGAATGGAACAGACATCTCCGAATAAGATAAAGACCACCCGAATCTCTTCCAAAGAACAGGCAAGCTTAAGATCTTCCATGTTCTTGACTGCTGCGATGATGGGATTTTCTTCCACCGCTTCATAAAAAAAACTACTCATCTTATCTCCCCTTTTACTGCCGTAGAGAACAAAAAAAGAGCGCTCCCTATAACAGCCTCTTGGCTGCTAAAAACATTCGCTCTCCTATCACGGCATCCCTCTTTAATTGCTTTCCTAACTTGCATTCATCCTAACACATTGCACAAATGTTTGCAATTGCTTTTTCAGAAAATATACTTTTTGTACAAGTTTTACAAATTTTAACGCCAAAACAGCTGGCTTATCCGAGAAAAAACGTAGATTCTTTATGCAACTTTTTCGTTACTTTATTAACACTTCTATTGTTACTTTTTTAACCTTAAAAATCAAAAAAACTTGGTAGCCAAAAGGGTTACCAAGTCTACAAATCATTTATCTAAAAGATTTTTTCTAAGATTTACTTTTTGCCAGTGGAATCAAAATTCGAAGTTCAAACCACTTGTCCCTCACTCCCGCAGTTACAGACCCACCATACTTTTTCACTGTGCTTTGGATACTCTTCATGCCAAAGCCATGAAATTTTTTGTCTTTCTTAGTGGTCTGGGGAATTCCATTTTTAAAGATAATCTCTTCTTCGCAATAATTTTCCACTCGAATTCGCAGGAAGTTTTTCTGCCTTGCCACTGACAGGTGAATCAGTCGCTTCTCCGGGTCTGAAATCTTCTGGGCTCCCTCAATGGCATTATCCAAAATATTTCCAAAAAGAGCACTAATATCCATCTCTGCCATAAAGTTTAAAAGTTCGCCATCTGCCACACAGGTAAATCCGATCCCATTATTCTGACAATACAAACTTTTACTGGTAAGGACTGCATCTAATACCTTATTTCCGGTTTTATTCTGGGCCTCATAAAACTTAATTTCCTTTTCCATCCGCTCCAGATATTGGGTAGATTTCTCGCTGTTAGCCTCTGCCTTCAAAAGAAGGATCTGATGCTTTAAATCATGATATTTTTGATTAACGATCTCAATACTCTCCTGGGACAGCTGGTAGTTCTTATATTGCATTTCCAGGATATTTTGCAAGGTATCCACCTCAAATTTCATCTGAAGTTCCCAGACCTGAATGTGATAAGCATATAAAACGGCCAGACCACTTAAGTCCACCAAGGTCCGGATGGTAAACATTTCCCCGGCAAAACGACTGCTAAATAAGGTACTCTGATCCAAATAGCTTAAATTGCTGACAGCAAAAACCGCCGCTGTAATAATAAGAACCGTAAGCAGTTCCCGAAGGTTAATGCTGATTTCATTTCCATCCTTCTGCAAATGGTTTTCTAACAGATAAATAATCCCAAATACCACTCCGTAGACAGCTAGCATCTCAATCCACCGAAAGCCTACCCATTTCCATGGAATAATTCCCGTAGTTATAATATAGAAATAAATTTGCCAACAAAGGGAGGCTGCAAATTCCCCACTGATAAAGGCTCTGGCGCAATAGTATCCTGCTTCCTTCCAACCAAAATCACAGCTACAGTAGATATAAAGCAAGAGCAAAGATATGGAAATGATCATACAGGGAATAAAAAAGATCTGCCGGACTCCATCGGTAACTTCCATAAAGCCTACCAGAGCCACAAAAAATCCTATATGAAGCATCCATTTTTTCCACCCCTGG
This sequence comes from Bacteroidaceae bacterium, assembly GCA_963597615.1. GTDB lineage: Bacteria > Bacillota > Clostridia > Lachnospirales > Lachnospiraceae > CAKRJP01. The sequence continues at coordinate 26,601 of CAVBQS010000029.1, read as the reverse complement.
GCTACAGCCCTTTTTCTATTAATCCAAATAGAAATAAAGGCTGCCAAAAAATAGGCAATGGAATAATAATAGCCCGGTGTATTTACAAGGGTCATTCCATCCATTATTTTCCCACCTCATTCATCCAGTTATTGAGGGCGTCTAAAAAGGCCTTCTTCCTGGCCCGGCTCACCTGGATCACATCCGAATCCACAGTCACATCGCTACCATGGAAATCTTCCACATACTCAAGATTTACCAGATAGCAACGATTACAGCGAAAGAATTTTGTAGCATTTAAGGCATCCTCCGCCTCCTTCATAGACCCCTTGGTTACCACATTTCCATTTGTGCAGTGGTAGATCAAATCATGATCCACCACTTCCACATAACAGATCTTGTCCACGTCCAGTTTCTTTTTCCCTCCCTTTTGAGCCACCGTAATATAATTAATCTCCTTTTTCTTTACCCTGGTTAAGGCCCGCTCAATACGCTGGGAAAAAGCAAAGTATGAAATAGGCTTTAAGACATAATCCAGGGCATCCACCCGATAGCCCAAAATGGCATACTGGGGCATATTGGTTATAAAGATAATGACCACCTCGTTATCCTTCTCCCGAATCTTCTCCGCCGCAGTCATACCATCCATAAATGTCATCTCTACATCCATAAGGATAATGTCAAAATCTGCCGAATAATCTGTCACAATGTCTTCCCCATCTGAAAATACTGTAACCTTAATTTTATGATTTGTCTCTGTTCCATAACGCGCAATATATTCCTTTAACTGCGCAGCATAGGTCTTGTCATCCTCCACCACAGCAATACGAAGCATGCGACTTCCTCCCAATTCCTTTGATTCTCCACTTTCTATCTACTATTCTAATAGACAATTACAAAACTCACAAGCAACTAAAAAAGCAATATAGACGGCCCCCCTATTCCAGGAAGACCGCCTGTTATTCTTTATTTTTTGATTTTACTCCTCAGTCTTAACAATCTTAAAATAAGATCCAATCATATTTAATAAGATTGCCACAAAGCAACATACCATTCCTACAATGGCACTGGACAGATCACTCATGGTCTGGGCATTTCTTTCAAAAGAAAGAATGGTTGCAATACTATTAACACGGGCAGATACAAATTGTGCAAACGCCACCATAAGGAGGGCTCCGCTTATAACCGGAAGGGCATCCATTCCAAGGCTTGCCCCCGCCTTGTTATATCCTACAATATATCCTAGTTCCAGAATAATTCCTATAACCAGGCATCCTACAATCACTCCGTTTACTCCAAGATTGCCGAAATAATCGGTATTACAATTAATCAAATAAGCTACAGTTGCTGCCACTGCCGCAATCACTGCCAGAGCCGCAAAGTAAAAACCTACGGATTGTTTCTTAATAAAACTCATCTTTTTACGCCTCCTTTATTTGCTCTTCTTTGTGTTTTTTACGTACATTGCAATTGCTGCAATTGTAAGTAATGCAAAAATGATTTCTGCTGCTGTCAATGCATTGTCATACCAGGTTCTTACAGACTCGATACGAGAGGAAGAATTTAATCCATCCATAGCATTGGAATTTGCAATTGCATAATTTTGCCAGGTCATATCGTTCTTTAAATCCTGCATAAGCTCTGCATCCTGACTTACATTTTCCAGAGTCCAGTAATCCCATTTTGCACTAACTGCCGCCATGGTGCTGTCTCCAGTGTTACAGGTCATTGTTACACCACAGTGGGCTGCCTCTTTTAATACAGAGTAATTTGCATCTTGGATAAAGTCCTCACTGATGAGACCCTTAAAGCCCCACTCCTTACGAAGGATATTCATCAAAAGTCCATAATGAGCATTACCTGCTGTACAACCGATACGGTTGAAGGTTGTCATAACTGCCAGTGTCTGGGCATCCTCTACAGAAGCCTGTACTCCGCGAAGTTCGTTCTCACGGGCTTTTTGCTCTGTCATAAAGGTTGCAATACCAGAACGGTTAATTTCTGTATCGTTAAATGCGAAATGCTTTGGTGCGATCAGTACACCATATTTCTGAGCTGCTGCAATATAGCTTGATGCCTGGTAAGCAGTTAAAACTGCATCCTCTGAATAGTACTCATGGTTACGGGCATTATATGGGCAACGATGGAGGTTGGTTCCTGCTCCCCAGAAGATGGTCAGGTTAGACCAGAGAGAATAGTTACCAATTACCTGTCCATACTCTGCTGCCAATTCCTTGCTAAAGGTCTGGGCAATCACCGGCTCACTTACCATAGTTCCAAACTTGTAGTTTAAGTTCTTGTCATCCGGATCAATAGCACAAGGATCTGCAGAATCTGTATCTGTATTTGCATACTGTCCTAAAGTATAAGAGTTAAATCCATTTGGTCCATCATTTTGTACTGCTTCCGGTGAAGAAATAGACTCAATTGGTTTTGTACTGGTTCCACCAAATCCTACACGGATCATACAATCCTCTAAAGTAATCTGATCCATAAGTTTAGACCACTTTTCATCAGAAAGATCTGTCACACCCTTAAGGTCTGCTAAAGTCAATCCATTATCTGCCCCAAAGGTTACCTCATCGGTATCTCCCTGCTCAGTAATCTCATAGGTATCATTCTTCATGATCTCAATCATTTCATCTGTTGCAGTCAGATCCTTATAGGTCTTAGGGAAGGTTCCGCTCCAGTCACTTCTTGTAAGATAGGTAACGGTACCTGGCATGTAAGTATTTAAGTCCATATCCTGCAGCTGATTTTCTACTGCAGTTCCATTTTCAGTCTCAGCAAAGGTTGTAGTATCCATCTGGGCAAGGTTCCAGGTCTTTACATTTGCAGCATCACCGGCTGCTGTCATTCCGGAAGCCTCATCATATCCCTGAGCTGCCAATACATTGTTTACTGCCTCATGGGCTCCATTTCCAATGGTAAAATAATAATCTCCTGCATCTAAAATATAATTTCCTGTAGTTCCTGCTTCATTAGAAGCGGTGCTGTCCCAGCTTGCCATATCCTGAGCATCTGCTGTAATAGTTACAGTTACAGACTCCCCAGGCTCCAACTCTTTGGTCTTTTCATAATCAAGCAGCTGTACTGCAGATTTTTCTACCAAATGTTCCTTGTCATAATCTGTGTATGGCACAGAAGCATAAAGCTGTACCACATCTTTACCTGCCACATCTCCTGTGTTGGTTACAGTAACTTCTGCAGTTACAGTCTTATTTTCAAGGTCTACATCCAAGCTATCTAAGGTCTGACTAAATGTTGTATAAGAAAGTCCATAACCGAAAGCATAGGATACTTCGCTATCATAAGTCCAAGCTCCTCCTGTGGAACTTCCTACACTGTCAGATGCATTTCCCTGTCCAAGAACTGTATCCGCATAGCGAGTTTCATAATATTTATATCCTGTGTAAATGCCCTCTGCTTCTACAAGTTCTGAATTAATAGAATAGTCAGAATCAGCATTGGTCCACTCGTAATCTCCGTAGTTTTGGGCTGCCGGAGATGCGGAGTTGTCGACGGCATAGGTATCTGCAAGGTGTCCGGATGGATTTGCCTCACCGCTTAGTACATCTGCTACTCCATAGAATCCATATCCACCTGGGATGCCAACTTCTAACAAGGCATCAATGCCGTCATTATTTTTCAGCTCATCAATTTCCATAGCACTGGCATTGTTTAAAAGTACAATGACTTTACCGCCGTTTTTCTCTTTTGCCTCTATAGCTGCCTCAATGGTTGCCCGCTCTGTATCGGAAAGTCCTAAAGGATCTGCCTGGTTTAAATCCTGGTCTGGGTTTACACCGTCAGTTCCCGGTGTATAGTTGGTATTCTCACCTGCTGCTCTTGCAAGGGTAACGATCATAACATTGTAATCGTCCATGCTGTCTTTCCAGCTAGAATTTGTCTTATCAAGAGTCTCCTGACTAGGCTCGAGACTGGTAAAGGTTCCCCCGACTGCCGGTGAAGTTGTCCGATAGTAAGTGGTAACACCCCAAGGAAGGACGGCCTCAGACTTAAAGTCTTCCTTCAAATCTTCATACAATTGCTGAAGGGTAGGATTGATGGTGTAACCCTTTGCCTCAAAAGCTTCCACCAAGTCTACGGTATCTGCATCTGTCCCCTCATTATCAGACAAGGTACTACCAAAATCACCACCCTGGACTGGATAGTAGCTGGAAAATCCCAATAAGGATACTTTCTTAGTCTCATCCTCTGACAGAGGCAGGGCTCCGTTGTTCTTCAAAAGAACAGTTCCCTCCTCGCTCATACGCTCTCCCAGATCCTCGATGGAATCCAGAAGTTCTGTGGTAGTGCTGTAGTCAGACTTGTAGGTGTAGTCGTCTGCTGTCTGATTTTCTGTTACCATTTTGGTGCTCTGGGTTCCTAAGAACTTGTCGATATCCGTACGAAATGTATCAATTACCATTGATGCGGATAAAGTCAGAGCCAGAAGTGATGTTCCTGTGGTGGCAACACCACGCCATACCCGGCGCTTTGTCTTTTTTTCTTTCATGATTTCCCTCCCATAGATAAAAATATTTATTTTGCTTTTGCAGCTTTGGCTGCTGCTTTGGCTTGCGCTTTCTTTTTCTTATCTGCAAGTTTCTTCTGGTATTTGGCTTCCTCGTCTTGGTAACTTAATCCCTTTTTCTTACAATAAGCTTTCAGTTCTTCTTTCCTTGCCTCTTCTGCAGCTTTTTCTGCTTCTTCTTGTTCTCTTCGAAGTCTCTCGGCAGGTTCGATCCACTCTCCTCCAGCTGCAAGAACTGCTGCCTTCTGGTTTTCCAAAATAGTTGCCTGATCTTCCTTAATGTGTTTTTCTACTTTTAAGAAACTCATTAAGATTACGATCACTGCATAACAAATCAGCTCCATTCCCAAATAACAAAGGGTCAGCATGCTCTGGACCCCTCCGTTTTGAGTTGCTGCTGTTGCATCGTATCCAGTTGCAGTAAGCAGGGCATTAATGATTCCATTTCCAAGTCCCGTCATACCTACCATAATGGCTCCATACACAGACATGGTAAAGCCATCACTTCGGAATCCATTTTTTGCTTCCAGGTGATCTAGCACATCAGAAAGCAAGGCCAAGGTTACATACATAGCCGGGATAGATCCGATTCCCTTTAAAATGACTCCGGCACATACAATGATAAAACTATGTACATTTAGGAAACTTGCCAAGCCTCCCACTACGGAAATTCCAAGACCAAAGGTTACGGCTCTTTGCTTTCCAAGCTTATCTGCAATGGGCCAGGCAATTACCATACCGATAGCGGTAGGAAGTCCACCAATTAGGCCTAAGGTTCCCATGGCAGTTCCTGCTGCCACCTCTGTATTAATTCCGTCAAACATCCATCTGGCGTAATAACTCATCGATCCATTCTTAACCAATCCCCCGAACTGGAAAAGCAGGAAGTAAAGAATAATGATCCACCAGTATTTATTAGAAACACAGGCCTTAATCTGCTGGCTCATTGGAAGTTTCTCTTCCTTAATGTTTAACTTCATGTTCTCCTCAGTAATACGTTCTCTGGTAAAGAAGTACTCTAGAAGGATGGCTAAGAAGGTTACAATGCAAAGCACTACCATAACCACTCTCCAGTGGCTGTAGCTTGCAGCAGTATCAATAACTCCATCGTGGTCTACAAAGAGAAAACTCTGTAACAAAATAGGAACAAGAATACTAGCTCCCACTCCCACTGCCGCAACTCCCGATGCATTGGAGAAAGTTGCTAACATTCCTCTGTGATTAGAATTTCTTGTAGACAGGGACACCAAAGAGCTGTGGGCTGTGTAATAAAAAGGATAGGCCACCGCATAGTAAACATTGTAAGAAATTGCAATCCATGCCATTTGCACTACAGGGCTTGACTGACTAGGTGTCAAAAACAATAGGGCAATAGCAAGGGTAACCAGGGGTGCTGACAAGAGCATGTAGGGTCTTGCCTTTCCCTGGCTAGTTCTTGTATTATCCATCAATCGTCCTACCACCAGGTTTCCGATAATTACAAAAATTACGGAAATCATAGGAAGAACTGCTGAAAAGATTCCAAACTTTGCCGTGTCTGTCCAACCAAGGACGTCGGAATAATACCTGTTTAGGTAGGATCCGAAGATGGCATTTGAGATCAAAGCACAAAAGGGTGCAATAAAGTATCCCAAAAGCATTTCTTTCGGTTTTACATTGGCAGATGTAATCTTTGTCCGAAACAAGGGATTGTCGAAAAATGTCTTTTTCTCCATTAAATTTTCCTCTTTCTTATTTTTTAATATCCATTACTCAGTTTTTTTCTGTAAAAGTATAGCTTCCACTTCCAAGGACCTTTTCTTCTCCACTTGGAAGCCTTACATAGGCAGTGGTAGAGCAGGGGATATCCACCTTAAGGGTGAATATTCCATCATTAATCCACCACTCACTGGCTACTTTTCCATAAGCTGTGGAGACAATTCCTTTTGCCTGGGTAAGTCCCCCACCTACTAGAGGGGCGATTTTTACTTTTCTTCCCCCACCTTCCAGGTTTTCGATTCCTGCAACTCTTCGATATAGGAAATCTCCTACTGCACCGTAGGAGAAATGGTTAAAGGAAACCATTCCGCCGGTTCCATCATCCTCTCCTGTATTGCAAGTTCCATCCTCTCTCAGGGCATCCCATCTTTCCCAAATAGTGGTTCCTCCCACCTTCATCTCATAAAGCCAGGATGGGCAGGTATCTGTCATCAGCATTTTAAAGGCATCCTCTTCATAGCCATTGTCTGCCAGAGCAAATAGAATATAAGGGGTTCCAGGAAATCCTGTGGCAATGTGATAATCATTTTCCCTAACAATCCTTGCCAGGTGGGCCGCCGTCTTCTTTCTATCTTCTTTGGAAAGCATTCCGTAGTAGAGGGGAAGTACGTAGGCTGTCTGGAATTCCTTCTTTACAGTGCAATCTTTTTCCATTAAAAGGTCTCGGTAGGCTTCTGCTGTTTTCTTACTAAGATCTTTATAGTAAGCCGCATCTTCCTGCTCTCCTAAAAGCTCTGCAATCTGAGATAGGATCTTGCTGGAATGAGACATACATGCAGTGGCAGTCCACTTTCCACGGCCCATCCAACCCCAAAGGCCAACTCCTGGTGCACACCAATCTCCGTAGTGATGCAAGAGTTTCCAGATGTACCTGTGTTTTCCTATGGAGCCAAGTCCTGCCCAAAATTTACAAGCTTTCATGTAGCGCTTCATGGTAGGATACATGGTCTTTAAAAGTCCCAGATCTCCACGAGCCTTGTACTCTGCCCAAGGAGCTAAAATACAGGCATCGCCCCAGTGGTCTACTGCCATTGGAATCATAATTTCCCACTGGCCCGGCACAACCACCAAAGGAACTGTCACAGGAATTCCTCCACCCTTGTTCTGCTCACTGCGCACATCCTTAAACCATTTTTCCAGGAAGCGGCTCATGTCAAAGTTGTAAGCAGCAGTAGGGGAAAAGAGGGCAATGTCTCCCGTCCATCCCATCCGCTCATCTCTCTGGGGGCAGTCTGTCGGGATATCTACAAAATTAGACTTTGCTCCCCATCTGATACTGCTTTGGAGCTTGTTCACCAGTTCATTGGAGCAGGAAAATTCTCCATTATCCTCCACGTCGGAGTAAAGAGCAAGGGCACTTAAGTCTACATCCTCTGCTTTCGCCCCTTCCATGCTTACATAGCGAAAGCCCATGTAGGTCATCCTAGGAGACCAGGTCTGTTCTCCATCCCTACAGATATAGACAGCTTCCTGCTTTGCACTTCTTAAGGGCTTGGTAAATAGTTCTCCGTCCATTAGAATCTCCGCATGACGGAAAATAATTTTCTGACCTTTCTTTCCCTTAATTTTTGCTGAAATCACACCGGCAAAATTTTGTCCAAAATCGTAGATCAAGGCACCGCTTGGGGCTTTCTTTACAGAAACCGGATGAAATACTTCCTTGGCCTTTACCGGAGCCCCATACTGGGCTAAAATCTCAGGATTTAATTTCACCTGTTCTTTTGCCGCCTTATGCCAGGAAATCTTGTTCATGTCTACCGTAGCAGCATAAACTTCTCCGTTATAAAACTCTGCCTCCCAAACAGGGCCATCTAAGGTCACATCCCAACTTTCGTCAGTTCCAATGATTTCTTCTGTTCCATCTTCGTAGCTGATTCGAAGCTCACATAAAAAAGCTTGACGGTCTGCATAATTACGGTTAACCCTCTTATAAGTAAAGGAACCAACAGCCCAGCCACCGGCTACCACTGCAATCAGTTCATTTTCCCCATTCTCCAAAGACTTCAACTGTCGGGTCACATCGTAGGTCTGATACTGGAGCTGGTGCTTATAGGAAGTAAATCCCGGAGCAAAGTAGATATCTCCCACCTTTTCACCATTCAGTGTCATTTCATAAATTCCCAGAGCCGTGGCATATAGCCTTGCTTTTTTAATTTTCTTTTTGCAGAGAATTTTTTTTCGGAAACTTATAGGCTTTGGAGATATTTTTTTCTCTGTAAATTGATAAGCTCCGTCGGTAATCCAAGAAGCTTCCCAAGGTCTGTCCAAGCGTCCGGTTTCAAATGTGGTTTTCGCCTCGGCCTCCTCTCCCTTGTTGTCCCAGGCCTTTACCCGCACCGGATATTCCGTAAATGCTTTTAATTTCTTTCCCTCATATGGAACAAGAATCTGAGAATCTGTCTGGGTGCTCCAATCACCAATCCAGATCTTTGCATTCTTTAATGAAACATTTTTTTTGTCACTTTCTATCTGAAAAGAAACCCTAGGGTGGTCACAATCCGTTACACATCCTCGGCTTAAATGCTCCACTGTAAGTTTGCTGATTTTCAGCATGTATTGTCCCTCCTCTCATATTCCTTTTACCTTGGCAAGGCTATCCCCCTGGTCTTTAAAATAGCTTTTTGCCAATTTGTATTCGGTGAAATCATGATAGCATTTTGCCTTTTGTACTGCTAAAAAAACACGCCAATGGTCGTTTTTTCGACGCAATTGGAAGCTTTTAGTTTTTGTGTATTTTGTATAGTTTTTCTTTCCTTTTTCGCCTTTATTTTCCCTGGTTTTTAAAGTTTTTATGCGTTTTTTGTGCATTATATATAGTTTTATCTTCTTTTTCCTAATTAATGCAGGCTTGTTTTTATGCAATATTGCTTTTGATATTCAACTGAATATTCTCGGTATTTTTGCATATTTAAAAGTCCTACAAGCCAATGCATTTTATTCCCTGACCACACAGCTGCTACTTTGTGCAAGAAAAAAACAGAGCAATTTTCATCGCTCTGTTTTTCTCTAAGTTTATTTTTTTATTCTATTATTTTTCCAGAGGAAGCACAGTTTTCGCAAATAGCTCTTCTCCTTCTTTTTCCCAGGCTTCCAGAACAAGGTCTCCACTTCCATCTGCCTGAACCACTGCAAGAGCTTCTCCCCAGTAGGTATCGGTCTCATCTGTGCAATATCCGATCTCATTATAAGGGCAGCCATTTCCAAGGCCAAGAAGCTTGCCACCAGTCACCTTTACTTTTAAGATCCCCCTCTTTAAAGGCTTCAAGATTCCTGCCTGGTCCGTATATTGAAGGCGAATAAAGGCCAGGTGATTTTCTCTCACCTTTGTCTCTTCCGGAATTGCCTGCAGAAGGGTCTCATGCCCTGCTGTATAAAGGGTATGACTGGAAATTTCCTTTCCCTTTTCATCATAGGCTAGGGCCTTAATCTCTCCTGGTTGATAGGTGGTCTTGAATTTTGTGGCACAGCCATTCTTTAACACATTACTTCCTACCATATGTCCATTTACAAAAAGGTCCACTCTAAAAGCTCTGGCATAGACTTCCACCTCAGCCGTTTTCCCCTCACAGTCTTCAAAGGTCCAGGACTCTAGGGCATTGGTCATTTTCCATGCGGATGGGGAATGTTTTTCCCCTGTATGATTTACCGGGCGCACCGCAATTACCGGGCAATCAGTCAGTTCAAAAGCAGTCTTGGTATATCCAGCTTCCGCCAGTGGCTTTCCTGTCAGATCAATCCTTCCGCTTCCAGCGGTGATCCATCCCGGGCCATGGTCAAAATCCGGTGCATAGTCTTTGTATTCCCAGGATCCAACTCCCACTTCTCCCAGATAGTCCATACCTGCCCACACAAAATCACCTACAATCCGCGGATGCTTCTTTGCCATCTCCCAGAAGGTGTAGGCATCATCGCAGAAGGTTTCACTTCCAAGAATGAGACGATCTGGATATTTTTTAAGGTCATGGCCATAACGATTAATCCCATAATTGTATCCTGCAATATCCATGTTGGCAAAGGCATCTCTTGTCTTTACATCACATCCATAGAAAGTAGCCCCGGTTTTCATAAACCCGCTACCCATAAGGCCTGCCAAGTCATTAAAAAATTGACTGCCCACAGCTTTCTTTTTCTTTTTAGTCTTTGCCTTCTTGGCCTGCTCTACTTCCTTTTTTGCTTTTTTATCACTGTAAACCCCAAAGCCAATAGAGCTTAAAAAGTTAAAGAATATATTAATTCCGCAGGAAACCGGTCTGGTCTCATCTAGACTGTGAAGATATTCCGTCATCTTTCCAGTTAATCGAATTCCTTTTTTCTGGGCTGTCTCTGAAACTTCATTTCCAGTGGAGTACATAATCACAGAAGGATGGTTGTAATCCTTTTCCACCATATCCTTTAAATCTTGCCGCCACCAGTCTTTAAAATAATTTACATAGTCATATTCTGTCTTATGGATGTACCACACATCCACAAATTCATCCATCACCAGCATTCCCTGGCGGTCGCAGGCCTCAAGGAGGGCCTTGGAGCAAGGATTGTGGGCGGACCGAATGGCATTGTATCCATTTTCTTTCAGAATACGGATTTTACGTTCCTCCGCATCGGGATAACAGCAGGCGCCTAAAACTCCATTATCATGGTGGATACAAGCCCCTCTTAGAATTACACGTTCCCCATTAATAGAAATTCCTTGATCCTTGTCCCATTTTAACTTGCGAATTCCAAAGCTAACTTCTTCTTCATCCGTCTCTTGATTTTCTCCTGTAAAAGTCACCTTTAGACGATAAAGATTTGGGGCATCCACACTCCAAAGTTTTGCCTTAGGCACTTTCATCTCCAGAGTGATTTTCCCTTTTGTATGCGCCCTGCCACTTACTTTAGGATTTGTGTTATCAGACTCAAAAATCTCAACTTCTAAATCCCCGGCTCCAGTGGTATCTACGTCCACCTCAATAATGGCTGGATCTGTACTTATGGTCCGAATGCGAATTCCATTTCTCACAATATGCTTCTTCGGCTCCACATACATCCACACCGGGCGATAGATGCCAGCTCCAGAATACCAACGACTGTTGGGCTGGTCAGCATTGTGGGCAATTACCTGAATCTTGTTAATAGCTCCATACTCAAGATAAGCACTAGCATTTACATAGAAATTAGTATATCCATAAGGACGATAGGCTGCCCTTTTACCGTTTAAATAAACCTCTGCATTGTGATAGACGCCCTCAAATTCGAAACTAATTTCTTTCTCCGCAAACTCTTCCGGCACTTCAAATTCCTTTTCATAGATATAATCATGGCCCTCAAACCACCCTGTGTTGATTCCTCCAGCACTATCCTTGGTTCGCATCTCCCCAATCATGGCATCATGAGGAATGGTCACCTCCTGCTTTTTTTCTTCCTTCCCTACACGGCAATAGGTCCAACCGGAATTAAAATCCAACTTCTTCATCATTCTTTTCCTTTCTCACTAGGATCTCAGACATACCGTATTGCTTTTCATGTCTAGTTCACTTCTATTTACCTACCATAACCATAGCACAATTCAAATTGTACTGTTAAAAATACACGCAAACAGTATTTTTTCCAACGTAAGAGGTTTCGCAGACAAAAAGACCCTAGCAACAAAATATGGTTGCCAGAGCCTTTTTCAAGTTAGAAATAGCTTTATGCCTTTGCATATTTAGGAGTCATGAAAGATTCAAACCTCACATGTTCATCCATCTTTTCTCCAATCATCCCAATGACCTTGCCCATGGTAAATGCTGCTAAGATGGTACCAATTCCCAGCCCATCTAAATGTCCAAGAATAATACAAGTCATAAGACCTGTTACCGCAAGGCTGGTAACATCAAAGCCAATTTTTATCTTGGAATATTTAACTTTCGTAATATCGGACAACTCTCTCGGGAAAAGATCCGTAGGAATAATCGGCAATCCACAGCGATTTGAAAGTGCAATTCCAATGCATACCAAGAGGTAGCTGATGACAAAATAAACTACACGATAACCAATTCCTGTAGGAAGAATACCGATCCACATCTCATTTACATCTAGCATTTCACTGAAAGCAAAACCTACAACAAAACTAAACAGATACTGGGGAACAAATTTCTTCCGCATGATCATTAAAGACAAAATCAAAAGCCCCTGGAAAATATAGGTCCAAGTTCCAAGAGAAACTTTCGTAAACACTTCCGAAAAAGCATAGGGCACACTGGAAATAGCCGAAATCCCCGAACCGGAATACAGCATCAATACCACACCCAAACTATTCATAAGAACCACTAATAACAAGGCCAGCTCTCCTCTAAGAACCGGTAACTTACTTACCTCTTGCCTTTCAATCTCCTCTTTCACTTCAAAACCCCTCCCTAGCATCTGCTAATAAAATAAACGTCGTTTTTTCCACATCACATCATACGCCTATTAAAGGGGCAAAGCAAGACTCTTCAAAAAAGATCCAGCATATTATCCAAATAGATTTCTTCCCTAACCTGCAAAGCATATTCCGGCTTTGTCATATAGTAGAGCAAAAATTCCAAAATCAATGCACTGCCTAGTCCCCTGCCCTCAATCTTGTAATTGGTAAAACCCATAGGCAGATAAACTTTTTGAATATCCTCCAGACTGATAAATCCTGGATTTTTCATGGCTTTGGAGAAGCGATATCCTTCCGATGATCCGGGGGAGCTGCATTGAAAATCGGTTGGTTCTCCCAAATTTTTCCGACTGACAGCTTCATAGCAAACCTTCCTGTCCTTACAGCCATAAAAGCAACATTCATTACATAAAAACTCTACTTTATCCTTTTGATCCCTGGTCAGAAATTTCCACTGCTCAAAGTTTTTGTTCAAACGGAAATCCGGAACCACATAGCGAAAGTCATCCCTATCAATTTCTCCTAATAATCTGCAAAAATCCGTTAGAACTTTTGTGGTAGAAGACACAAAATAAAGCTTTGGATACTTATTTTTCAGGTATTGCAAAAGCAGGTCTGAATGAACAATCACGCCGTTTTCCATCCCTGTCTCTTCTGCAAATAAGTCACAAAGCTCATTACATTTTTTATCTCTCAAGTGGTCTTTAGTCAATAAAGAATTGCTAAAAGTCAATCGGGCTGAGACCCCGTATTCCTTTAGCAATTCTAGTACTTCTCCCGGGTCATGGTCTTCCATGGATACTCTTCCCCCGCCCCACAGGCAATCTGTCGGAGCTCCATAGATAGACGCTATCTGGCACCAGTCATAAAAATATTCCCGGTGGTCTCTATACAAAGGCAGGAATGCCTTATATAATTCATAAAATTCAAACAGTCCGGGTAGATGATACTGGGCTGTCATTTTCTTACTCATTCCTGCCTCCTTAATTAGTTTTAATTTATTTCCAAACTTCCTCAGCAATTTCTTTTACAAGCTTCAGTTTTGCCCACTGCTCTTCCTCTGTAAGCTTATTTCCGATTTCGCAGGATGCAAATCCACACTGTGGACTTAAGCAAAGGCGATCCAATGGCACATATTTTGCCGCCTCGTGAATTCTCTGAATAACTGCTTCTTTATCCTCAAGTTTAGGCGATTTTGTTGTGATAAGTCCCAATACAACAATCTTATCTGGGGAAACCTTTTTCAAAGGCTCAAAGCCTCCAGACCGCTCATCATCATACTCTAACAACAGTGCATCTACATTTTCCTTTGCAAAAACATAATCAGCAACAGAATCATAAGCTCCCTTGTTAAAGAAGGTAGAATGATAATTACCTCGGCAAATATGAGAAGTAATTACCATGTCCTCAGGCTTTCCTTCAAGGGCAAGATTATTTACCTTAAGAAGCTCAGCCTTAACCTCCTCAAGATCTGCTCCAAGAGACTTATATCTAAGCTTTGCTGCTTCTCCTACGATTGCTCCCCAGGTACAATCATCAAGCTGGAGATTTCTGCAGCCTGCATCATAAAACTGTTTAATCACATCTCTATAGGCTGCTGCAATATCCTGAATCAGCTCTTCATTTGTTGCATAGAATTTTCTTGTTCCTTCAATATTGTTTGGAACAATAAACTGCTGGAACATCTGAGCCGGAGCAGGAATTGTATATTTTGCTACTGTATTTTCATCTTCGAACTGCTTAAGAAATTTAAAATATTCTACAAATGGATGGGCTTTTGCCTGGATTTTTCCTACAAGATAAGTATCATCAAGTCTTGCAAGCTCTGCGTCAAAGGCCACTCCATTTCCTGTGTCTTCGTGCTCTACTCCTTCAAATCCCCACATGAAATCCAGATGCCAAAAACTTCTTCTAAACTCACCGTCTGTAATTACATGGTAGCCCAGCTCTTTTTGCTTTGCAACCAGTTTTGTAATCTCTTCATTTACAATCTTGTCATATTCCGCTTTTTCAAACTTCCCTTCCAAATAAGCCTCTTTTGCATTTTTAAGGGCCTGTGGTCTTAAAAAGCTTCCAACATAATCGTATTTAAATGGTGTTTTCAATGTACTCATGATAATCTCCTTTACTTCTTTTAAGAAAAGTATAGCTCATTGCTAATTACTTGAGAAATATATAAAAACACCACTCGTCCATAGTTTCAAACTATGGACGAGTATTTTTTCAAGACTTCTATATAGGTATTCGCATATCGGGAAAGTAATACATTTTTCTTTTTTATAAATCCAATATGCATATCACAGTCCATATCCAAGGGCCTTGCGATAATATTTTCTCCGTTGATTTCTTTATCAATGACACCTGAACTTACTGTAAATCCGTTAAGCCCTATGGCAAGATTAAACAAGGTTGCCCGGTCTCGCACCTGAATACTCTTTGGCATATCAAGAACACTTAAAAACTCTTCGCTAAAATAAAAGGAATTTCTCTCCCCCTGCTCATAAACCAGATAGGGATAGGGTTTTAAATCCTGCAAGGTTACCATCTCTTTGACTGCCAATGGATGGTCCTTATTAATAAAGACATGGGGAGAGGCCCGAAAGATTTCTTCAAATAGCAGGTCATTTTTCTTAAACATCTTCCTAAGAACTTCTTCATTGCTCTTGTTCAAATACAGTACACCAAGCTCACTATTGCCCTTAGCCACATCATCGATGATTTCCCCTGTTTGGGTTTCTCTTAATGTAAAGCTGTATTCCTTAGCATCGTACTTCTTAACCAACTCCACAAAGGCATTTACCGCAAAGGAATAATGCTGGCAGGAAATGGAGAACTTGGGTTTTCTATTAACATCCGTACAAAAACGATCCTTCATAATCTCTGCCTGCTCCAGGAGATTTCTTGCATAGGATAACAGTTCCTCTCCCTCTTTTGTAATAGAGATTCCCTTATTTGACCGAACGAAGGCTTTCACCCCCATCTCCTCTTCCAAACTGTGGATTGCCGTGCTTAGGCTTGGCTGGGAAATATATAATTTTTCTGCTGCTGCCGTTATGTTTTTACATTCCGCAACAGTCACAAGATACTTTAATTGTTGAAGTGTCATAATCCTCTCTTTCTCCAAAATGGATCAATCAATATTAACACTTTTATATTATATCTTATTTGCCCCGAATTTCATCAGCTTTTTCTTTTGCTTCTTTTACAAGAGTCTCGATTTTATCAAATTCTCCCTTTAGGATCATCTCATTCTTTACCATCCAACTGCCTCCGCAGCAGAGGATTTTATCACAGGATAAATAGTCTTTCAGATTTTTCAAATTAATACCCCCTGTTGGCATAAAACGAATAGCATTATAGGGAGCTGCCATTGCTTTTATCATTGCAAGGGAGCCTGCTTGCTCTGCCGGGAAAAATTTGACAATTTTCAATCCTCGCTTCACAGCTTGGGCCACCTCAGAAGGGGTTACACATCCAGGAAATACCGGTATTTTTTTCTCCAAACAATAGTCTACGATTTCCGGGTCAAAACCAGGACTTACAATAAACTTTGCTCCTGCTTCCACTGCCTGGTCTACTTGCACAGTAGTCAGCACCGTTCCAGCTCCCACCAACATCTCAGGATAGTCCCTGATCATAAGTTTTATGCACTCTGCAGCAACTTCTGTGCGGAATGTTACCTCTGCACAGGGAAGGCCACCGGCAACCAAGGCCTTTGCTAAGGGGAGGGCATCCGCTGTCTTTTCTAGAACCACAACCGGTACAAGTCCTAAGTCTTTAAACTGTTCTTCTATAGTTTTCATGATTTCTCCTCTTTATCTTTTAATGTCAAAATTCATCTCCATCACGTGGCGAATCAGCGAAACATCATCGGTAATATTCCCATCTCCGTGGAGGGTATGCTTGATGGCACTGCTGGCAACACCGAAATTCGCAATATCCTCCGGTTCATAATCCTGCATGAGAGCATAGATGATTCCACTGACAAAGGCATCCCCACCACCTACCCGGTCCAAAATATGAAAGGTTAACTTTCTACTTTCAAAAATTTCGCCCTGATACCAAAGGTAGGCCTTTAAGCTATTTTCGCTACAACTATGGGAATATCGGACATGTCTGGCAATGCATTTTATATTGGGATATTTCTTTACAAAGGCTTTAAAAACCTCTGCCTGCTCTTGTCTGTCTGGTTGAAATGGAATGCCATCCTTTATATCCCCTGCCTCATGATTATTTTCATCCTTCCACATATGATAGGGCTCAATTCCCATAAGTACATCCACATAAGGAAGGCAGGCGGTGCAAAAGTCTCTAGCTTCTTCCCAGCTCCACAGGCTACTGCGAAAATTCCCGTCAAAGCTTACAGTTATCCCCTTTTTCTTGGCCACTTTCAAACAATTCATAATCATTGTTCTCTGGCTAGATCCAAGGGCCGGTGTAATTCCGCTTAAGTGGAGCCATGTATACCCATCTAAGAGCTTCTCCAAATCCACCTGGCCAAAATCATATTCGTCAAAGGCACTATGTTTTCTATCATAAATCACCTTACTAGGCCGGATTCCATATCCAGTTTCCAGATAATAGGTTCCCAGTCTGTGACTGGGTGTTTCCTCTGGACTAGTAAAAATAACGGATGAGCAATCCACATCATTACTCCGAAGCATTCGTACTGCGCTTTTTCCCAGACTATTATCCGGCACCACGGTAAAATAGGCACAGTCTACTCCAAGATTGGCTAGGGACAAGGCCACATTGGCTTCGCTTCCTCCGTATCTTGCCTCAAAACAGTCTGCAGTACGTATCTTCTCACAATCCGGAGGAGTCAGCCGAAGCATAATCTCCCCCAGGGTTATAAATTTATGTTCTTTGTTTGCAATCTGATTCATAATTTCTTCCTTTTCCGGCTAAAATTCCAGATATGCACCCTTCATAGGGCTTGCCGCATGCTGGCTAAATAATCTCAGCACTCCAGATTTATACTTAGGCTCTCTAGGCTTCCAGTTTTCACGACGGCTCTTTAATATTTGGTTGATTTCTTCCGGAGTTTTTCTCTCTCCGGCGATACCAATGATATTTAACTTGCGCTCCATTACATCGATTTCGATTAGATCTCCCTCTTCTACCAAGGCAATTGGACCTCCGTCTACCGCCTCAGGGCTACAGTGACCGATCACAGGGCCTGTAGATGCCCCTGAAAATCTTCCATCTGTAATCAAGGCAATACTTTTTCCCAGTTCCTTATCACTGCTAATGGCTTCTGATGTGTAAAACATTTCCGGCATACCACTTCCCTTAGGTCCTTCATAACGAATAAATACTGCATCTCCTTTTTTCACCTTATGTTTTAGGACTGCATCCAGACACTCTTCCTCACTGTCAAAGGGTCTTGCCCGAAGTACAGATTTAAACATTTCCTTGGGGCAGGCTGTGTGCTTAATAACCGCACCCTCGGGGGCAAGATTTCCTCTTAAAATGGCAATACTTCCGTCGGTACCAAGAGCCTTATCAAAGGGACGAATAATATCTTCTTTGGAAATCTGAATGCCATATCTTTTGTTAAATTCCTGAAGCCATTTATCGCACTTCTCATAAAATCCATTCTTTTTCAAGTCATCTAAATTCTCGCCAAGAGTTTTTCCTGTAACCGTCATAACCTCTAGATGAAGTTGGTCTTTAATTTCTTCCATAATAGCAGGCACACCTCCTGCATAATAGAAGCACTCTGCCGGCCATCTTCCTGCCGGACGAACATCCAAAAGATATCTGGCATTTCTATGGAGTCTGTCAAAAGTATCCCCTGTAATTTCTATTCCAAACTCATGGGCAATTGCCGGAATATGAAGGAGACAGTTGGTGCTTCCTGAGATTGCTGCATGAACCAGTATGGCATTTTCAAAACTCTCCATTGTCACAATATCACTAGGACACATTCCTTCTGTCTGAGCTAATTTTACAGCCTGCCTTCCAGCTTCCCTGGCATAGGCAAGAAGGTCTGGGCTGGTAGCCGGCATCAGGGCACTTCCCGGAAGGGCCAGTCCTAAAGCTTCCGCCATAATCTGCATGGTAGAGGCCGTTCCAATAAAGGAGCAGGCACCACAGCTGGGGCAGGCATTACATTTTGCCCAGTCAAGCTTAGACTCATCAATTTCTCCTCGCTCAAATTTTGCACTGTACATTCCAAGTTGCTCTAAGGTAAGCATTTCCGGCCCTGCATTCATAGTTCCTCCAGGAACAACCACTGCCGGAATATTTACTCTGGCAAGTCCCATTAAATTTCCAGGCATTCCCTTATCACAGCTTGAGAGATAGACTCCAGCATCAAAAGGGGTGGCATTGGCATGGATTTCAATCATATTTGCAATCATCTCACGGCTTGCCAGACTATAATTGATTCCGTCCGTTCCCTGGCTTTCCCCGTCACAGATATCTGTACAAAAATACCGGGCGCCAAATCCACCGGCTTCCTCAACGCCTTTTCTTACTTCCTCTACTAATATATTTAAATGTCCACTTCCCGGATGACTGTCACCATAGGTGCTTTCAATCATAACCTGGGGTTTTCCAAGATCTTCTTTTTTCCATCCTGTTCCAATTCTTAAGGGATCTAATTCCGGTGCTAATTTACGCATTTCCTGACTTTTTAAATTCATGATTTATATCCTCCTGTTATCAAGACAATTTACGAAACAACAAACCACACAATCGTAGCTCCAATAATACCGACCACACCTACTAAGGTTTCCATAACCGTCCAGGTCTTCAAGTTGGTCTTTTCATCTACCTCAAACAAAGATTTGTGAAGCCAGAAGCCCGAATCATTTACATGGCTAAAGGCTGTTCCTCCTGCTGCAATGGCAATGGTAAGGGTTGCAAGCTGAAGCTGAGACAAGCCGGAAACCATAGGCATAGAGGCAATAATTCCCGCCGCCATAGTCATGGATACTGTAGCGGATCCTACGGAAACTCTGACTGCCGCCGCCACAAGGAAGGCTACCAGCACCATAGGAAGTGGCAAACCGCCTACGAAATTTCCAAACAGCTCTCCGATTCCTGAATTTTGAAGAACAAATCGAAGCATTCCGCCGCCTGCAATCAGCAGAATAATATTTCCGCAAGAATGCAAAGAATTTGTCATAATGGTTGTAAGTTCTTTAATATCAAATCCTCCAGGCAATCCTAAGAACAACATAGCACAGATGGTAGAAAGTAAAAGGGCGATAATAGGAGTTCCCAAAAACTCCAAGAGGGACTGGGCCGGTTTCATAAATGGAATCACTGAAGATAAGGTATTTAGGATAATCAGAATCAAAGGAAGCAGGATAATGCATACAATCAACCAAAAATTTGGCTTCTTTCCTGTGGTTTTTTCCTGGGCCTCTTTCTCATTTTCCAAATAAGATGCCGGTACATCGCAGTGATATTTCGTTCCCACAAATCTGCCAAATACCGGACCTGCCAGGATCATTGCCGGAATTCCTATGATAATTCCAAGAATGATTACGTAACTCAGTTCCACATTTAACATTTCTGCTACCAGCACCGGTCCCGGTGTAGGTGGTACAAAGGCATGGCCAATCGCCAGACCTGCTAACAATGGAATAGAGTAGCAAAATACAGATTTGCCGGTTTTTCTTGCAATACCAAAGGCAACAGGAATCAAGATCAAAAGTCCGGATTCAAAAAATACAGGCATACCAACAATCAAGCCGGTAATTCCAAGGGCCCAAGGAGCTCTCTTCTCACCAAATACCTTAAGCAGGGTATCTGCTATAACCTCAACACCACCGGACACCTGCAAAATAGCCCCAAACATGGATCCCAAACCAATTAAAATAGCAATGGTCTGCAAGGTGGTTCCTACCCCCTCTGCCAGGGTATCCGTGATCATCTCAAAGGGCATTCCAGCCACCAGGCCGATAATCAAGGCTGATGACATAATAGCAATAAAGGGTTGTACCTTAACCTTAATAATTAAAAACAACAATACCGCAAATCCCAGAAGTGCCCCTATAATCAGTTTTTCCGGGGAAGCAACAAAGTCACTCATACTAATTCCTCCTAATGAACTTATCTTATTTTTTGTGAATACTAATGATATTCTTTAAGCGCCTTGTTTGATCATGGCATCACTATAACAAGGGACTTTTTTCCCTTCAATACATATGACGTATTTATTTATTTTTTCGCAAAACACAAAAAACAGACGGGGATTTTTCCTTATCCATCGTCTGTTTTTTGTGTATTTTCACCATATTCTTTTTTAAAACGTTTTTTTCGCACCAAATACATCAGATGTATTTGGTTTTTTCTCGTTTTTCTAGAAGCTCCATAATCACCTGTCGATTATAAGTCAGATGCATACTCATAGCACACTTTGCTCCCACCGGATCCTTATGCTCCATAGATGTCACAATAGCCCTATGGGTTTCTAAGGTTTCCTGCATCAGGCTTCTGTAGGTAATGTTGGCAAAGGTCACAACAGAGGTATTAATTACCGGAAGGAGACGCTCCACCACCATATTCCCACTAAGTTTCGCCAGATAACTGTGAAATTCAATATCCTTATAAATATGATTGTGCCCTTGCTTATAAAGCATCTCCACTTCATCGCACAACATTTTCAGATGAGCAACTTCTTCCTTTGTGGCCTTCCTGCAGGCCCAGGTAACAATCTCCGGCTCAATCATCAGCCGCACATCAAAAAGATCCAGTGCCAGTTGGTATCGATCTGTAATCTGACCAAATCCCAGCACATCATTTTCCATATAAACGGTGTTAATTACATAAGTACCGTCCCCTCTGCGCACTTCAAGGACTCCTCTGCTTACCAGTCCTTTCACTGCTTCACGGATCGTGCTCCTTCCCACTCCAAATATTTCTGAAAGTTCAAATTCATTGGGAATCTTAGAACCGATCATCATCTGCTGATCCAAAATATACTTCATTAATCGATCTTCGGTCTGCTGACCAAGAGTTTTCTTTACCTGTACTTTTTTCTGATTCATCGTAATATGTATTCTAATTCTAGCTAAAATCTATTCTAATGTAAGAAGCAGGGCCATCTTAAACTTCCTTGTTGCTTTTACAGAGTGTAAGCCCCCCTTTGCAAAATGGAAATTCTCTCCTGCTTTAATGACATGTTCTTCACCTTCATAGCCAATAACTCCCTCACCATCTAAGGCAAATATGATTGCCTCTCCTGGGGCTGCGTGCTCTGAAAGGCCGGTTCCTGCATCAAATGCCATTACAACAAATTTCATTTTATCGTTGTGCACCACATCCATATTCACAATCTGACCTTCTCCATAAGGTACCAATTCTGCTAACTTAAATACTTCTCCTGCTTTAATTGCTTCGTTCATAATATCATCCTTTCTTACAGATACTTCTGTATATACCGTGCCTTCTGATGTTCGCATGCCCATTGGTATATCCGTCAGGGTCAGAATGCTGTCACCTGTTTGAAGTTTTTTAAGGAAACCCTCTCGTCCATAAACTTCCATGCTGCCTTCTGCAATAATGAGTAACTTATAGTATGGAAAAATCTCTGCACTGATATCCGTATTCTTTGCCAAAGAAAAATAGCTGATATAATTTTCTCCTCCCTGAATTTCCTTTGAAATGGTGCAACCGGGAGTCGCCGGATGCTCCCTTGCAATCGAAAATACTTGACCTACCTTCTCCTTCATCTAACCACCACCTTACTGTATTTTTATCTATCTGCAATGATTATAATAGCAAAGAAAGCAGAAAGCAAAAGTGGTTATAACCACTTTTTATCATCTTAATGACAACCGCCAATAAGCACCTGCTTCCCTTCAAAGGCAAAGCCATAATGTTTGATGCTCTCCTTCTCAAATCCTTTCTCGATTAGTTGGCTGTCATATCTCTTTTCCTTTATCTGAAAAAGGGCTGCTTTTACCGTATCCCTAAGTTTTTCTTCTTTTTTTGAATCCTTTACCTTAAATTCCATAATAATTGCATGCTCTGTTCTATCACGAGGAACCAGCATTATATCATATCTTCCGTAGCCACTTTCATGATTCGATAGCACTTCATAGCTGTCTCTTAGTTCCACCAAAAGACCTAGTACAAAACCATGATAAAATTTTTCAGGTTGTGTCTTCCTAGATGTTTGTTTTCCTGTGTCAAAATTGCTAAAGGTTGCCAGCGCCACATCGTTCATGTACAAATTCATCTCTTCTATATTGTCCGTCAAAAGGGCTTTTACAAAGGCATTGTAGTCAGAAGATACATTATTAAACCATCCTCTGAACATTCCATCAAACATACCATAGGTTTCAAGATTCGTAATGCTTAGATGATACCAGGGTTCCAATAATCTTCCTCTGTAATCAACTTCATCTGCCTTAAGATATCCGCTTGCCAAAAGCAAGCTCCATATAGCATTCTCGTCAGTTTCAAGCTGTTCAAACACAATCTGTTCATCAAAATTAACTACTATATTTTTTCCAATTATAAGTTCTTCCATATAG
The DNA here is from genome assembly GCA_963597615.1 of Bacteroidaceae bacterium. Lineage (GTDB taxonomy): Bacteria > Bacillota > Clostridia > Lachnospirales > Lachnospiraceae > CAKRJP01. The sequence goes on along the minus strand of CAVBQS010000029.1, from coordinate 3,449 downwards.
GTCTTAATTTTTGCCGAGCCTGTCTGAATCAGTTTATTTACCAATGCATTGGAACTAGTGGAGGCCCAATAAGGCCTGTATTTTTTCTCTTTCAAGAAATTGGTAATAGACCAAGGGTTATAAATATCCTTTTGTCCCCCAAAAATAAACCCATCATACCATTCTTTCACCTGCATTTTCTGATCTTCCATGCCAAAATCATCCAGAGCACAAAACACTTCCTTCTCTGTAAAGCCAAAGCAATCTGCATACTGATCTGAGGAGCTTGTGACAACCACCAAATTATTTAAATCAGAAAAAATCGACTGCTTTGATACCCTTGTAATTCCAGTCATAACCGCTCTTTCCAGATACTGATTTGTTTTAAAGGTCGCATTGAACAAACTTCTTATAAATGCAGTAAATTCATTCCAATATCCGTGAACATAAGCCTCCTGCATAGGAGTATCATATTCATCAAGCAAAATTATGGCTTTTTTCCCATAAACCTTCATCAAACAACTGCAAAGAGTACGCAAGGCTCCACATACAATATCATTTGATATTGTCTTATTCACAGATGCATCCTTTGTATACAGATCAAGCTGACCGAATACCATCCGTTCTCCCTCTGTTAATAGGCTACTTTTCAAAACATTCTGCTGGGCTATATATGCCTCATTTACGGCATCTATGATTTGATTTCTTGCATCAAAAAAATTATCCGCTTTTACTGCTGCAAAACTAACAAAAATCACAGGATATTCTCCCTGAAGATTTCGGTATTTTTCTTCCTTCCATATAGAAAGTCCATTGAACAAATCGACTCTTTGCCTATACCTATTTGAAAAGAAACATTCTAGCATACTCATGTTAAGGGTCTTTCCAAATCTGCGAGGGCGAGTGATCAGGGTAATCTTATCTTCTGATTCCCACCAATCTCGGATAAATTTTGTCTTATCTATATAAAAGCTCTGCTTTTCCCTGATATCATCAAAGCCTTGATTTCCGATACTGATTGTCTTTGTCATAGATATTCACAGCCTTTCATTCTTATGTATCAACTATAACCTATGGATAAAATAAATACAATTTTCATCTATCATTTTTCCGGAAATTCCCAGGCGTAATATGGTAGTATTTTCGAAACAATTCGCAAAAGTAACTGCTGTTGGAAAACCCACAGGCATAAGCAATTTCCGTTATAGACTTTTCTGTATTTAGCAGAAGCGAAACCGCCTTATCCAATCGATACTGATTTAGGTATACCATAGGAGACGTATTCAAATATTTTCCAAATAGGGCCGTGCATTTTGTCTTGCAGCAATTTCCTGTGGCCGCAATATCTTTTAACAAGATCTTACTTGCGTAATTTTTCTGCACATATCCCATCATAGCAGTCAACATTCCAATATCCTCTGGATTGTTTTTGCAATCCGAAAAAGCATCCATATTCTCTGCTAAAATCCGAAAAATAACAGCTGTTCTTTCTAAAATCATAAATGGATGTAGATCATCCTTATTCTCTTCATAGAGCTTTTCAAGATTTTGAATGATAGAATTTTGCCACCAGACAGAGGGATTCAATTTCTGATATGGAATTTTTGAATTTTTAATCAAAGGATTCAGACAGCTTTCTATAAAATATTGGTTTGTAGAAAGTAACTGTGGTGATAACAAAATACACAAAAAAATACACTCTTTTAGGGAATCGGAATATCCATAGTGCAGACAACGGCTGTTTACAAAAATCCCCTCCCCTTCCTGGAGCGATATTTTCTGACCGTTTACATCATAAGACATCTGCCCCTCTAAAATCACAATCATTTCCAGGTCATCATGCCAGTGGCTAACTGCCCGAAAACCAGGATAGCTGGAAAGTTTTCCTTTTTTGATGGACGCAGGAAATTCAGGAATATTATAGGCAACATTTTCCGATTCATCAGAATTCAAAAAAAGGCTTGGACATACTTCCATGAAAGTTCTCCTCCTGTTTTGCGAACGATTGTTATATTATTATGGCTGATTCTGGTATGAAAATCAACAAAATTTGTTTATCCTCATATTGTGCACAGAAAGGAAACTCACTACACATGGACAACAAATTTCAAGATAAAATTCTGAAACTTGCACTCCCAATTACCGCTCAACAATTTATGCTGGCCCTTGTCAGCGCCTGTGACGCCTTAATGCTAGGTGGATTAAATCAAACTTCTTTATCTGCCGTTTCCTTAGCCTCTCAGATTACCTTTGTTTTTAATCTGATTTTAACGGCACTGACCATCGGAGAAAATATGTTTGTAGCCCAGTACTATGGGAAAAAGGATTTTGAAGGATTGCGAAAATCTGCAGGCCTTGTCCTAAAATACGTTGCAACAGCATCTATTTTATTTCTAGTTGCCAGCTTCTTTGCACCAGAATTACTGATGCGGCTGTTTACCAACGATATTGCTTTAATCACCTACGGTATCAAATATTTAAAGTTTATTGGATGGTCCTATGTATTTTCCGGGTTTTTGCAGGTTTTACAGGGCATCCTAAAAAATTGTGGCTATGTAGGGGAATGCACCCTTATCAGCCTAATCGTTGTTATTTTAAACATTCTATTAAATGCCCCTCTTATCTATGGACTTTTGGGTTTTCCAAGAATGGAAATTGCCGGAGCCGCTCTTGCAACCGTAATAGCTAATGGAGTCGGCCTTATAATTACCATCCTTATTTTACGCAGGAAAAAAAAGACTTTTCCCTGGCATAGCAGATATCCGAAAAAAGGAAATTCTTTTTACGAAAAAATTTTGGAAACATGTGTCTCCGGTACTTTTAAATGAACTGGTGTGGGGTGGCGGATTTACTATGTATTCTGTGATTATGGGCCACCTTGGTTCTGACGCAGTTGCAGCCAATTCCATTGCCAACATCAGCAAAAATCTGCTGATCTGTGTATGTACCGGCTTTGGCTATGGAGGCAGCATTATCATCGGAAATCTCTTAGGAGAGGGCAACTTATCAGAGGCCAAAAAAGGCGGCAATGTATTATGCAAAATCGCCATAATATCTGGCTTCTTAACTGGTGCCCTGCTCTTGCTTTTGACACCTTTGATTTTACATTTTGTAGACCTATCTGATACTGCAACTAATTATTTAAAATATATGCTGATGATCAGCAGTTACTATGTCATTGGAAAATCAATTAATTCCATGACCATCGGTGGCATTTTCCCAGCCGGTGGCGACACAGACTTTGGCTTAAAATGCGATGCAGTTACCATGTGGTGCTTTGCCGTTCCCCTGGGATTTATCGCAGCCTTTGTCCTAAACCTGCCGGTGCTTATGGTTTATTTTGTATTAAATCTTGATGAAATCGTAAAGCTTCCGGCAGTATTCAAACATTACAAACAATATAAATGGTTAAATAATTTACTCAAACTTCCCACACCGATAAGGTGTGCTGAACCTTGAAAATTCAATAT
>CAVBQS010000028.1:0-20992 GCA_963597615.1 Bacteroidaceae bacterium | reverse complement strand
TCTGTTTTGTACAAATAAAGTTACTTGAATCCATTAGGGTTCTGAACAGTTACAGCATTTTTTTGATTAAAATACAAAAAGCGCCACTGAATATTGTGGCGCTTTTCCGACAAATTTTTCACCCCCCCCTGATTTTTTTCGACAATTTAACAACTTTTCTGATTATGTAATATTCTCTTTATTTGTACAATTAGCGTTGGCAAGGCTGCCAATCCGATGATTGTACCTAGCTGTTTCACGGTTAATGCTGCTACTAAAAATAGTTTAGAGAATAGCGGCACTGTTAACACCATTACTAGTAAAAGGGTCCCTAGCACGAAGGCTCCCAGGCTCCACGGGTTGCTTGTTAGACCTAGTTTTGTAAGGGGCTTTTCGCTTCTGCAGTTAAAGCCATGGAAGAGTCTTGCTAAGGTTAAGGTGGCAAAGGCCATGGTGCTGGCAGTGGCTGCATTCTCTTTTAACCCTAGATAGAAAGCGCTCATGGATACCAGGGCGATGAATATGCCATAGCTAAGGAGCTGCAGAGCAAAGTGTTTGGTTAGGATTCCTTCTTTGGAATCTCTTGGCGGCTGTTTTAATAGGCTTTCATCTGCCGGTTCCATTCCAATGGCTAGGGCCGGCAAGGAGTCGGTTAGCAGGTTGATAAAGAGCAGGTGAACCGGCTCGAAGGGCGTTGGCAGGGCCGCGAAGGAACAATAAAGCACTGCAAGGATGGCGGCCAGGTTGCCGGATAGAAGGAAGCCTATAGCATTTTTTATATTGCGGTAGACATTCCGTCCATTTAATACGGCTTTTATAATGGTGGCAAAGTTATCGTCCGACAGGATCATGGCCGCTGCATCCTTAGATACTTCTGTTCCTGTAATTCCCATAGCCACTCCAATGTCGGCTTTTTTAAGGGCCGGTGCGTCATTTACTCCGTCTCCGGTCATGGCTACTATATTGCCCTTCTTTTGCCAGCGTTCTACAATACGGATCTTATTTTCCGGGCTTACTCTGGCATAGACAGAGATGTGTGCCAGTTTTTCGTCCAGTTCTTTATCGGACATGGCATCTAATTCCTGACCGGTTACACTTAGATCTCTCTGGGTGAAGATTCCAATCTTCTTTGCAATGGCAGTGGCGGTAATTTTATGATCTCCGGTGATCATAACCGGCTTGATGCCTGCCTCTATAGCCTCTTTTACTGCCTGAGCGGATTCCACTCTCGGAGGGTCCATCATGGAGATCAGCCCTAAGAAGGTATAGCCGGTTTCCTCCTGTGGGGTAAGGGCTTCCTCTAAGGCATGCTCTCGGTAGCCAAAGGATAATACTCTAAGGCCCTGCTTAGAGTATTCCTGATTTTGTCTTAGGATTTCTTTTTTATGTTCTTCTGTTATGGGCACAACTCCATCACTTAAGGCTATGTGAGTGGTGCGGTCAAGGAGTACATCCAAGGCCCCCTTGGTGAAAAGGATCTTACTTCCCATCAGTTCATGCTTGGTGGTCATAAGTTTCCTGTCGGAATCAAAGGGGATCTCATCCATACGAGGAATCCTCTCTCTTAGGTCCGTGTCGGAGATTTTTAGGTTTCTTGCCAGGGAAATTAAGGCTGTCTCTGTAGGATCTCCAATTTCTGTTCCGTCCTCTGCAATGGTGGAATCGTTACACAGAATGCTGGCCAAGATCAGGCGAGGTGCCAAATCTTCCTTTTGATAAGCTAGGGATGTACAGGCTTCTTTGAGATTAAAATTTTCCGGAAGGTGAATTTCATTGGCTGGGATGCTCTTATTTCCTATGTAAATATATTCCACCGTCATTTTGTTCTGGGTCAGGGTTCCCGTTTTATCGGAACAAATGACAGAGACGCAACCTAAGCTTTCCACTGCTTTTAGTTCTTTTATAATAGCATTGTCTGCCGCCATTTTCTGGGTCCCCATAGCCTGAACAATGGTAACGATGGAGCTTAATGCCTCCGGAATAGCTGCCACAGCTAGGGCCACCGCAAACATCATGGCGTCTAATAGGGCTTCTCCCTGGTAAAGTCTAAGCCCCAGCACAATTACAGAAATAATCATAATGGCAATGGCCAGTTTCTTACTAAATTCATCCAAACTTCGCTGAAGAGGCGTGGTTTTTTCCTTGGTGGCATTCATAAGACTGGCAATCTTTCCCATCTCTGTATTCATGGCGGTTTCTGTCACTAATACCTCTGCCCGGCCATAGGTTACTAAGGTGCCGCTGTAGACCATATTGCAGCGGTCCGCCAAAGGAAGGTCTTTTTCTTCTGAATCTCCCAAGCTTTCGCTTTTATCTACGTTGGTAGATTCTCCTGTTAAGGAACTTTCATTTACCTGAAGAGAATAGTTTTTAAGGATTCTTCCGTCGGCTACCACCATGTCTCCTGCTTCCAACAGCAGAAGATCTCCCGGCACAATATCCTTGGATGGTACTTCTATTTTCTCTCCATCCCGCAGGACTTTGGCGTGGGGAGAGGATAGCGCCTTTAGGGAATCTAAGGATTTTTCTGCTTTTACATACTGAACTGTTCCTAGGATTCCGTTTAGAATCAGCACTACGAAGATTACAATGGTGCTTTCTACACTTCCGGAGGCCATGGAAATAATGGCTGCTATAATTAGGATGATAACCAGCAGGTCTTTAAATTGCTCTAGGAAGATACTCAGAGGGGACTTTCGTTTCCCTTCCTCTAAGATATTTTCACCGTAGCTATCCTTTCGCTTATCAGCCTCCTCTTTAGACAGCCCGGTGGTTTCGTAGGTTGAGATTTCTAGGTTGTAGGCAGCTAGAAGCTCTGGGAGGGATTGTTGATAGTTTTGCTTCATGTTGGCTCCTTTCTTTCTAAAAATGTCTTTGTAAAAGAAAAAAACGAGATTTTCCGCGTACCAAAATAGTACGCAGAAAATCTCGTTGAACTTTGTCTTTGTTCCACAGGCCCCGGATCACTCCCTAGTGATCGTACTGACGAAACCTGCAACATAAATCAATAAATGGATTTATGCAACTACTCCTCTTCTACAAGGCTTATGATAACTCATGACCAGAGCTTGTGTAAAGAGGTTTTCTGCAAAATTTCTACTTTACTTTCATACAGCTGAAATAATTTTCTCTTTTTACTGGGTTGAGCATGTGTTCCATGCTTTTCCTCCTAAATAAAACTAAGGGTCTGTCCCTTTATGGGACAGACCCTATTATAACACCAGGCTAGTTGTTAGGCTACTGTATTATACGTTATGTCTGTATTCGTATGGCAGTATCTTTGTCTGATTGAAGCTCGGGCAATCACGAACCCACTCTAGGGATTCTTTGATAATTGCTGTCTGCATTGGGATATTGTTTGGCTCTCCGGCATTGGATCCGATCGGTACGTGTGGAGCTGTGATTCTTGGTGCTCCCTGCTGTCTTGCAATTGGTGGAAGGGCAGCGATAACTACGCAACTCATTCCTGCTTCCTCACAGCATCTGGTTACGATGGTTGCAGAACGGTGACAAGTTCCGCATCCACCAGTACAAAGTACAATATCTACACCCTGTTCTTTTAATTTGCGAGCAATCTCCGGACCTGTCTCATTGGTGAATTTTTCAACGTTTCCGCCGCCACCCATGAAAGTGTAAGTCTCATCTGCAAGTGATCCAATAAATCCTTCTTCTACTAATTCGTGAAGACGGTCGATTGGGAACATTGCATTTACGTCTTTATTAATATCTGAGTTATCGAATCCACCGTGAGTTACCATCAACTGATCAGATGGAGTATCAAATGGGATGGTACGATAGCTAAAATCTCCAGATGTATTAAATGGAGTCTGGCTCTTAATGTGAATACCACCAGCTGTGATAAATGCTACCTTACACTCACTAAGAGGTTTCTTTAATTCTGTAAACACCGGCTTTGGTGTAATCGGTACGAAGATTTCTGAACGCATACCTTCCTTGGTTGTTAATTTCATGGTTTATCCTCCTTAAATCATCTCTACGGGAATGTCGCGCTTGCACTTTACGGTCATACAACTGAAGCTAAACTCCACCTGCTGCCCTTCCTCTAAAACTACTGAGGTAAATACCCAGCGTCTTGGCACTGCGATTGTTCCGAGATTATCCATTATCGTTACTTCTACGGCTGTATCATTAACCTGAGTTAGGGTTCCTCCTATAAGGCAAGGAGTCACTTCATGGTACACAGTAATACTGGAGGTATCATAATTTTCCTCATGGTCTACCACTTGGATATAACTGAAATAAAACTCCAAATCATGTCCGGGAACAATCTCTTCATCCGATAAGATCAAGTCCCTTTTCACTGTGATCACACCAAGTCTTCCATGTAAATGAATTTTAATATTGTCGCCCTTTACTGCCTTTACAAGGCCACCCATTTTCACAGGGTTAATCATATAATCCATTAGTGTAATGTTCCACTTTCTACTAATTTTGTCTCTGGAAGTCCAAGAAGTTTGTTGTTGTCGTTGATGACATCATTGTTCCACTTCTTCTGGGCCGGTAATACTTCTACGCCAGCCATCTTGTTCTTTAACATCTGGATGGCACGGGCAGCAACTTCCTTAGTTACACAAGAGCATCCGGCGATATCATTCTCGAATCCACCCTGATCCATGTTCTCTTCAACCATTGCTGTAGCATACTCATTTCCAACAACCAACTGTCCCTGATATGCACAGAAGGAAACACCTACTACTGGGATTCCTCTCTTACCAGCCTGTCCGATATGCTGGATAAAGTCGATATGGTTGTTACCAAATCCTTCGGTTGTGATAATGCATCCGTCAAGGTCAAGGGCTTCAAGCATAGATCCCAGTCTCTCAGATACCCATAATTTCTCATCATTAACCTGTGGAGATCCAATGCAAACAACACCGATTAAGTCTAATTCTTCATCTGCTGCAAGTCCCTCTACCAGTGGCTCTCGGATGTAGTGACGAGTCATCTCTTTAGTAGCAGGTCCAATACAAGTAAGGGCGTGGATAGATCCGTCTCTTACCTGGTTTGGTGTTAAGATAATCGGAACGTTACCGCAGTCTACGTTCTTCTGTCCTCCTAAGATTCCACAAGGCTCTGTTGGGCAGATAACATTATCATGCATAGCTCCCTGTCCCATGATCTCTTTTACTAATACGACACGAGGATTTCCTACACGACGAACGTCCTCACAAACTTCCTCACGTACTACTTCTCCTTCGTATCCCTTTAACTCATTACGGATTGCCTGGATGATATAGTCCTGGCATTTATGAGCTGCAAATGGGCCTGGTCTTGTCATTCCAGATAATCTCTGAATAACAGCGTGGCAACGGATAATGATATCGTTCTCGTCTGCACATCCTGGATGTCCATAGAACATCTTCTCATCTAGGTATCCTTCTGAAGATCCGAACTCATGTACCTGAACACCGTCCTCATCAACACCAGTTAACATAAATACAACGCCGTCAGCTACCTTTGTAACACCTTCACCAAGTTCTCCCTCTACTTTTGTAGCAATTGGGCAAACATCCATAATGGTCTCTGTATAGACATGTCTCTGGTCTGGATAGATTACATCTAACTCAAGGCTCTTACACAGAACATCTTCATTTACAGCTACATTTACAATATTCTTATCGATGGTGATAACTCCGTCTTCGATGGAGGTCTTATCTCCAAGTTTTACATCTTTGATTTTAATGTGTTTCTTAATCAGGCTTCTGATAACTGTCTTTTCTCCTGTTTTCTCATCAACTGCCTCTGCTGCCGGTGCCGCTACTGGAGCCGGCGCTGCTGCAACTACAGGTACATCAAGCTTTAAGCCTTCAAATTTTTCTGCTTTTCCGATTTCAATATGAATCATGCCATTTCCTCCTGTGGTCTGAGTGATTACTGGTGCTGGTGCTTCTTCTGGCTCTGCCTTTGCCTCTTCCTTCACCTCATCTTCCACTTCATTCACTTTGTCAAGAACCTCTCTTGTGATTGGTGTCAATGCTTCCACATCTGTTAACAATGTGCTTCCGATTACCTGTTCGATGCGTAATCCTTCTGGACTTAAGGTCAAAAGACCTGCATCTACCATGTCATCAAATAAGCCAGGATCCTCTAAGTCAGCTGCGCTGATTACCAGACCTTTCTCTCTCCTGCAGCAAAAGATTGCAGGGTCTTTCAAATGTTGTTGCAATGTTTCTTGTGTGATAGACATTCTTGCTCCTCCTTACTCTTCTCGACGAAAACGTCTGATCATTTTATAATTAACGGCGCGTAAGGCCCCGTCAGTACAATGGTATACCGGTAATTTCAACTGAGGTGCGCAGGACATTACCGTGTTGCTGCAGTCCGTACAGTTGCTAATAAGAACTGCCTGAGCTCCGGCTTTCTTCAGAGCCATAACCTTCTGCACCTGTCCAGGACATTTTCCCGGATTCTCACATTTTCTGGAAGCTTTTACAGGTCTCGCCTGCTTACAAAATTCCACTCCCACTACTTCAGAACCCATGCTCTCGGCCTGTTGTCTAAGTCTTGCCTCATCAGCACCACAGGCACAGACTAAAAGTCCAATCTTTTCTGGTCCCGGGAAGAATTCTTCTGCCGCCAAAAGTCCACCAGTAGTTTTAATTACCGGTGCTTCAAGAGAAGTTCTCTTTCCTGTAAATGGACCACCCATAATCAACTCACCGTAACGTGATCCAAGGCCGCCTGCCATGTCAAAGACTTCTGATACCGGGGTTCCTAAAGGTACATCTAAGAATACATGAATGCTTGCATCCTCTTTTAACTTTCCTGCAACTGTCATATCTTTGTCGATTAAAGGCTTCTTCTCTTCCACAGCCTCCCGTACTTTAAATACGGTCTCCGCGTTAATAACAATGGCATTGGCTGCCATAGGGAGCTGTTCTGGCTCCAGTAAGATTCCAAGAGTCTCTCGAACAATGGCCCGCTCCTCTCCCATTGGATAAATATTATCTAACGGAAATACGCTAATATCAGGATCATTCATAACTTTCTTTAGATCTTCAATAGCTTCTTTGTGAACCCCCTTAAGGGCAATAATTCCCTTTTTGGCATTCACTAGTTTCATAATGATCTTAAGTCCTGCAAGAAGTTTCTCTGGTTCTTTCTCAATTCTTGCAATGTTGTGGGAAAGAATAGGTTCACACTCTGCTGCATTTACAAGCACATAGCCGCCCTCATCAAAATGAGCATTCAGCTTCACGGATGTTGGGAAGCCTGCTCCTCCAAGGCCTACGATTCCTGCCTCCTCAATAAGGCTTTTGGGATCTTCGCTTTTAAGAGGAAGATAGGTATCAAAATCTGTACCAGATTCTGCAATCACAATCTTCTCCTCATCAACACTTTCTACCTTTCCACTTACACTGGTAAAGATGTTGGCACTTAAGGCACCCTCCGGCTTTCCAGCAATAAGCTGTCCTCGACAGACAGTATCACCTGCTGAAACCTTTGCTTCTGCCGGTGCACCTACATGCTGTCTCAATGGAAAAATATAATTCATCTTTGCACCTCGATTCTTAAGCCTACACCTGTAGGGAATTTTTAAACATTTTTGAGAAAAGATTAACAAAATCCCTATGGTGTAAAAAAATATGCACATCTATCTTTGTATGTGCATCTTTGCTTATGGTTCCTAAATTTTCTAACAAATCATTTTTTTGTTTGGCTTTGTTACTTTTTATTTATCCTATAGCCAAATTATATTTCTATTTGGATTGTTAGTAAAGCGACACTGTTTAATCGTTGCCATTACAAACTCTCATGGTAATATTAAAATTTTTATTTTTTCTTAAGATTTTCTCTTTTTTCAACTCTTTTTGGCATTACTATTTGTAATGGCACTATGAATAGTTTATAATCATTGGTATAAAAATCAAATCTATCCATAGATTGAACAGTACAAAGGGAAGCAAGGAGACGATTATGGATATTTCAAAATTAAATTTAATTCTTGATATTGCAGAGACCAAGAACCTAACTCTCAGTGCCGAGCATATGGGCTATACCCAGTCCGGGGTAAGTCATGCTATTCACAAACTGGAAGCAGAGATGGGAATTTCTCTTTTAAATCGCACCAACAAAGGTGTGGAACTTACGGTGGAAGGAGAATTGCTTCTTCCTTATATTCGAACCATCTCTGCTAACTATAAACGAATGGATGATATCTTAGATTCGATCCACGGACTCCAAAGAGGTTCAATCTGTATCGGAACCTACTCTTCTGTAGCAGCCCAGTGGCTCCCTCATGTTTTAAAAGAATTCAGGGAAGCCTACCCTAATATTTCCATTACCATCCGAGAGGGAGGAATCCAGGAAATCGAACAGTGGCTTCAGGAAGGTTCCATTGATTTTGGTTTTTTAAGCCAAAGAAAAGGACAGAAGTATCACTTCTGTCCTTTAGCCAAAGATCCTCTTTATGTAGTTACGGCTAAGGATTACCCCCTTCCCAAGGAATATCAGTCCAGATTCCCTGCCAGGATCTTAGGGGATTATCCCTATATTGCTTCAGAATCCGGGTTGGATCACGATGTAGCTGCCGCCTTAGAAAGCACCGGTGTTGCGCCCACCATTACCTGCCGCTGCAGCGATGACCATACCATTGTCTCTATGGTAGCAAACGGCCTCGGCATTAGCTTACTGCCTGATATGTTTCTGACAGGTCAGGACGAACGACTGAACAAAATCCTCCTGGAGCCCTGCTATATGCGGAACTTAGGAATCTGCACCATGCCAGACCGAACGCTGTCTCTAGCCTCCAAGACTTTTATCAATGTGTCAAAAACTGTAATCGAACGGCTTACCAGCGAGGCTACAGAAACACTGCTCTTCTAGAATATTACAGATTTCTAAATCCTAGCAATTTTCCGCAATCTTATACAGCAATCTCTCGGTATCCTCCCAACCTAGACATGGGTCGGTAATGGATTTTCCGTAGATTCTGTGGCTGTTGATGCTTTGATTCCCTTCTTCTAAGTAGCTTTCGATCATTACGCCCTTAATAAGTTTCTTAAGATCCGGATTGTAGTTTCTGCTATGGAGCACTTCACTGACGATGCGGATCTGTTCTTTGTATTTCTTATTGGAGTTGGAATGGTTGGCATCTACGATAGCTGCCGGATTCTTAAGGTCTTTTTCCTGGTAAATAGCCAAAAGCCTCATAAGGTCCTCATAGTGGTAGTTGGGAATGCAGGTGCCGTATTTATCTACTCCTCCTCGAAGGATTACGTGGGCTAGATTGTTGCCTTCCGTAGATACATCCATGCCTCGATAAATGAAGCGGTGGGCGCTTTGGGCTGCAATAACAGAGTTCATCATTACAGAAAAATCTCCACTGGTAGGATTCTTCATGCCTATTGGAATATCCATTCCACTGGCTGTCAGGCGATGCTGTTGGTTTTCCACAGATCTGGCGCCAATAGCCTCGTAGGATAAGACATCATCTAGGTAGCTTCGATTCTCCGGGTAAAGCATCTCATCTGCCGCTGTCATACCGCTGACTTCTATGGCCTTAGTGTGGAGCTTCCTGATGGCAATAATTCCAGCCAAAAGGTCTGGGTCCTGGTCTGGGCTTGGCTGGTGCAGCATGCCCTTGTAGCCCTCCCCTGTAGTTCTTGGCTTGTTGGTGTAGATTCTTGGAATAATCATTAGCCGATCTGAAAGTTTTTCGTTGACTTTAGCCAGTCGCTCTACATACTCACAGACCGAATCTTCATTGTCTGCGGAGCAGGGGCCTACAATTACAATAAATTTATCAGAGGCTCCGGTAAAAATCTCCCGGATTTCTTTATCTCTATTCTGCTTTAGTTCAATAATCTCTTTTGACAGCGGATACTGCCCTTTTAAGTCTGCCGGCAGTGGAAGCTCGGCATTTATTTTCATTCCCATATTATAATCCCTTCATTCTATTCTTACTTAAACAAGGCGGCCTAGACTGCGGCTTTTCTCCTTAACGTGCCTGCTAGTTCCACAGTTTTTAGTTTATCACACTTTCTCTTTGGCAATTAAAAAAAGATACAGCCAATTGATATCAGCTGTATCTTAAATATTCTTATCCTGTGTATCTTAATGCATCAATCGGCTTTTTTCTTGCGGCCTTATTGGCTGGATAGATGCCAAAAACCACTCCGATCAGAATGGAGAAGGCCACAGATACCCAGATAACCCCTGTGGAAAGACCGTAGCTTACAGAACCTACCCGGTCAATAACCTGGATAGCCACTGCCGACAGGCCGATTCCGATTAGGCAGCCTAAGAGGCTTACTACCAAAGCTTCGATTAAGAACTGTAACATAATGGACCAATATCCTGCCCCGATGGCCTTTCTGATACCGATCTCTCTGGTTCTTTCTGTCACGGAAACCAGCATGATATTCATAATACCGATTCCACCTACCAGCAAGGAAATTCCCGCGATTCCTCCTAAAAGAAGAGACAAGGTGTTGGTAACACTGGCCATTGCCTCTGCAATGGATGACTGATTCATAACAAAATAAGCATCCTCGTCATTGTTAAAGCGTTCTTTTAATTTATTTTCCAGAACTGTCTCTGCCTGGTCCATATTATTTTCATCTGTGGCAGCTACGTAAAAGTCTGTAACATCCACTCCTACACTGTCTGTAAGACGGATCAAAGAAGTGTAGGAAATATAGGCCTCGTAGCTTGCTTCCTCATCTGTGCTGGTGGAGTTGCTACTTTCTAAGACTCCAATAATCTGATAGCTGGTTCCTCCTAGGCTTATGGTCTCTCCCACTACATCAGCCCGGCCAATCACTGCCTTTGCTAAAGCTTCATTTACCACCACCACGTTGGTGTGATTGTCGACATCCGGACTTTTGATAAATCTTCCGGATGCTAGCTTTAAATTTTGAATTTCTGTATAAACTGCGGTGGTACCTATAATGGTGCCGGTTTTTTCATCTTTACTTCCGGAAATTTTACTGTTGCTGGTGGCATAGGGGGCCGCTGATTTTAACTGGTCGCTTTCTATAAATTCATCTAGTTCATCGTAGCGAATAGGCTTTCCCTTATCATCGGAAATAGATACATAAAGGGTATTGCTTCCCAGCTCATCGATGGAATCTGTAACAGATTCTGTAGCCCCACTGGCCAGGGACACTAAAACCACTAGGGACATAACTCCAATAATAATACCCAACATGGTAAGAAAGGACCTCATTTTGTTGGAAAGGATGGATTTAAAGGCCATTTTACAAGACTGAAAAATCACGCTTCCACCTCCTCTACTTTTCCGTCAAAAATGCGGATACTTCTGGCTGCCTGTTTGGCAACTCCCTCATCGTGGGTTATGAGGATAATGGTATTCCCCTGGCTGTGAAGCTCATGGAAGAGCTCCATAATCTCCTCCCCGGTGTGGGAGTCTAGATTTCCTGTAGGCTCATCTGCCAAAAACAGGGAGGGCTTGGTGGCTATGGCTCTTGCTATGGCCACTCTCTGCTGCTGTCCGCCGGAAAGCTCATTGGGCTTATGTCTCCCTCTTTTTTCCAAATGGACTCTTTCTAAGGCTTCTTTTACCCTTTTCTTTCTCTCTGCCTTAGGAACCTTCTGATAAATTAGGGGAAGCTCCACATTTTCTTCTGCAGTTAGATTTCCAATCAGGTTAAAGCTTTGGAAAATGAATCCGATTTTTTTATTCCGGATCTTTGCAAGCTCTGATTCTTTGTATTTTTCAATGGCTTGACCATCTAGATAATAGTGGCCTTCATCTGCAGTATCTAAGCATCCGATAATGTTCATCATAGTAGATTTTCCACTTCCGGAGGGGCCGATGATACTGACAAACTCCCCCTCTTTTACATGGATATTCGCATGGTCCAAGGCATGTACCGTGGCATCTCCCACCTGATAGATCTTGGATACATTTTCAAGTTTGATCATGGCGCCCTCCTCTAGTTAGAACCTGGGCCACCGCCGGATGGAGCTTCTCCTCCAGCTCCGGGGCCGCCGCCATTGCCACCGTCAGAGTCGCCGCCCGGGCCACCGCCCATGTCACCGCCACCGATGTCAGAATCGTCTCCCATCATAATATTTACATTATCGCTGTCAGAGGATGTACTGGTGCTTTCGTAATATACCGTATCTCCGTCACTGAGGCCGCTGGTAATCTCCACCTGAGTCTCGTTAGAAAGGCCGGTTTCTACCTGGGTTTTTCCTGATAAATTACCCTCACTGTCCGTAGAGGTGTAGACAAAGGACTGGCCGCCTTCTTCCTGAAGGGCTGATAGCGGAATCAATACTGCATTGTCAGATTCGCTAACATTAATGGTTGCTGCTGCCGTCATACCAATTAACATATTATCCTGTTTTGGAATGGTAATTTCTACAGAATACTTGGCACTGCTTCCGCTGGTAGTTCCCACAGTTCCCACTTTGCTTACGGTGCCTTCAAATTCCTGACCGGATACTGCAGTCAGTGTAATAGTTGCTGTCTGTCCCTGCTTTACAGAAAGAATATCCTGCTCATCTACGCTTAGAGTCAACTTAAAATTATCCTGGGTAGATAGGGTAAAGGCTGTAGCCTCGGAAGTTTCATAGGAACTTGTAGAGGAGCTTGTGTCAGAAGAGTCGGAACTAGTACTGCTTCCACTGCTGCTTGCCGCTTCTGAAGCCCCGGTATCACAGGAAGCTTCTGCTTCCATGGAAGCCGCTTCAGACATTCCCTGGCCATTTTCTTCTTGACTTTCCTGGTCTTTGTTTTCGTCAGAAGAGTTTCCCTCTTCACCCTCGCCTTGCGTTTTTTCATATTTGGCTGTAATGGTCATAGTATTTTTTTCGCCGCTTCCACTTATTTTCCAATCATAAGAAGAGCAATCTAAAGATGGAAGATTGTCCTCTGTAAAGGTGTAGCCTGCAAGAGCCTTTAATTCAATCGTAGCTGTATAGGCTGTATCTGCCTGGAAGGGGCCATCACAATCCCAGGTTATGCTGCTAATTTCATATCCTTGATCCTTAGTTTCCTCAGAATCAATTCCTGTAATACCAGTCTCCCCGGTAACAGGGGAAGGTATTACAAACTTGCTAAAATCTGTAACAAGTGTAAATTCACCGTCCTGGGAAGAGGCAGTTGCCAGGGTGGCATCTTCTGTATTGCTAGTAAGAGTAGCTGTCTTTAAAAGCTTGGTATTTCCTGCAGCATAAGTTGTGGCCTCATAGCTTGCAGTTTCAACATTGCCAGTATCTGTTAACTTTGCTGTGGTATCGCTTTTCCCAGAAGTACTAGTGCCACTGGAAGAATTGGAGGAATTAGAAGAATCAGAGGAAGAGCCGGAACTTTTTGTAGCAGTTCCTCCTTCTGTTACACCGATGCTTCCTATTACTCCATCAGCGGTGGAGGTAATGGCCAGGGTCTCATGCAGGGAAGTTAATGCATTTTTTCTGGCAGTTAGCAGTGCATAAGTGTGATTGTACTCTTCCTTTTGAAGGCTCGTCAAACTAGAGGAGCTTAACTTCTTAGATACTGCCGTAAGATTGTCATTGGTCTCTGTAAGGGCACTGGCTACAGAAGCGCTGTTTACCGTAGCAAGGACTTGTCCCTTGGTGACGGTATCTCCCTTGGAAACTTTCACCTCTTCGATTTCAATTCCAGCCGGTATAGTAATATCTACCGTATCTGCTGCCTGAAGGTTTCCAGTTTCTGTAATGGTGGTGCTAATATTTCCTGTCTGGGCTTTGGCAGACTCTACCGATACAGTTACTGCTACATCTTTTTTGGAATAAACCTGGGTCCCTACAAGGGCACCTACTAAGACCACTGCCAGGGCGGCTCCGCCTATCTTAACACCTTTCTTTTTACTCAATTCCTTGAGATTGCTTGCATTCATTTTGTTCTCCTTTTTCTCCCCTAACTCTTTGTATTTTACAGAGCAAGTTTATCTGATGTTTGTGAATTTGAGGTGAACAAGCTACGAATATGTTGTGAATCTGGGCTTTTTATAGGTGCCAGTTACCAAAGCTAACTGGTTTTTGGTTTTCTGTGTGTTCTCCTATGTGTTTTTCCATCCAGATCATGTCAAACCACCGGTTGAATTTATAGCCGCTTTTGTGAAAGACTCCTACTTCTGTAAATCCCATGGCTTTGTGGAATCTTATGCTGTCGTCTGTTAGATAGGGGCCTTCTTTTATGGGTTTGGCTATGCAAGCATTCATGTTTAATATTCCCATTTCTTTTAGGGATTTTTCTAAGCTCTGATACAGGGCTCTTCCTACTCCACCTCGGCACAGATCTTTTTTTACATATACCGTCGTCTCCACTGCCCAGTCATAGGCTCTGCGTCCCTTAAAGCTTCCTGCATAAGCATAGCCAACAATCTCCCCACCCTGCACTGCTTTTATATAGGGAAATCTAGAGGAAATCGCCTCAATCCGCCCCCTAAACTCCTTAAGAGACGGCACTTCATATTCAAAAGAAATGGCTGTATTAGCTACATAGGGTTCATAAATAGATAACAACTCCTCGGCATCCTCAATATTTGCTTTTTCTATCACAATTTTTTCCATCTTATTTTCCTGCCTTTGTTCTTTATTCATTTTCATTTCACCATTTTCCCAAGAAAAGCATGGGCTGTCAACGAAAACACAAACGAGTTTTTAGGCAAAAAGAAAACACCCCTCCCGTACCAGGAGGAGCGTTTCCTTTTTTTCTTTATCCTTATATCCTGTTTGATAATAATAAAAATTTAGCAAGTCGTCAATAAGCCTCGCCGGATTGCGGAGCGCAAGCGCGTCTTCGTTGCTTCGAGTTGTTGCAGACAATCCTCGCGAAGTAAATTATTCACACCCACTAATTATCAATTACATAAGCTTACGGAAAAGATCCTTCAAATCCTCTACAGATGCATCTTTCGGATTTCCCGGTGCACATGCATCTGCGTGTGCGGACTCTGCTAAAAAGTCAAGATCTTCTTCTTTTAATGCCTCAAGTTTAGTAGGAATTCCTACGTCTACGGAAAGTTTCTTTACTGCGTCTACAGCTGCTTTTCTGTATTCTTCTACAGACATTGCATCTACACCTTCAACTCCCATAGCTCTTGCGATTTCTTTGTATTTTTCTCCTGTTGTCTCTGCATTGTATTCCATAACGATTGGAAGCATCATTGCGCAGGCAACTCCGTGTGGTGTATCATAAACTGCTCCTAAGGTATGTGCCATAGAATGTGCAATTCCAAGTCCTACGTTGGAGAAGCCCATTCCCGCGATATACTGACCAAGAGCCATTCCCTCACGGCCTTCTTTTTCATTTGCTACTGCACTTCTAAGAGACTTAGAAATTAGTTCGATGGCTTTTAAGTGGAACATGTCTGTCATTTCCCATGCAGCCTTTGTGGTATATCCTTCAATGGCATGAGTCAGGGCATCCATACCTGTGGAAGCTGTCAGTCCCTTTGGCATTGAAGACATCATCTCTGGGTCGACTACCGCGATTACCGGCATGTCATGTGGGTCTACACAAACGAATTTTCTCTTCTTTTCTACATCTGTAATTACGTAGTTGATAGTAACCTCTGCTGCTGTTCCTGCTGTTGTTGGTACTGCAATGATTGGTACGCAAGGATTCTTTGTAGGTGCTACACCCTCTAAGCTTCTTACGTCCTCAAACTCTGGGTTTGCAATAATGATACCGATAGCCTTGGATGTATCCATAGAAGATCCACCACCGATGGCGATGATATAGTCGGCTTCTGATTTCTTAAATGCCTCAACACCATTCTTTACGTTCTCGATGGTTGGGTTTGGCTTAATATCAGAATAAAGCTCATAGGCAAGACCTGCGTCCTCTAATACCTTTGTTACCTTTCCTGTTACCCCAAATTTAACCAGGTCAGGATCAGAACATACTAAAGCTTTCTTGTAACCGGCTACCTTTACCTCTGTAGCAATCTCGTTAATTGCTCCGGCTCCGTGAAATGATGTTTGGTTTAAATTAATTCTGTTTGCCATTTTTACGTCTCCTTTTCTTTAAAAACCTCTTCAAGTCTTCTGCTATGTCTATATCTTAACAATGAGATAAAAAAAAAGAAAGTGACAAAAAAGGCAATCTGTCACTTTCTTCACAAAGTTGTTATGCGGCAAACAGTTTATATTTTTTATAACAAACCAGCTTGCAAAAAGGCCTCCGAAAGTTTGGGCGGCATGGCATCCACAAGCCCTGCTGCCAGTCCCTCCGGGGTGGTTTTGTAGACTCCAAGAACCCACTGTACCGTCATATAGATGGATCCCTGGCAATACATTTCCAGAAGGAATCGCAGTTCATCATTTAAGGGTTTCCCCGTCTTTTCCTGAATCTGTCTGGTGTAAAATTCTGTAATAAGCTCAAAATCATGGTCCTTTAAATTGTTCTGCTCATCGGTTTTAAAGGCGGCCTTAAAAAATAGCTTTTCTTCTTGAATATAGTGAAATTTTTTGACTAGGCTTTCGTAGGTGGTATGGCCCTCTCCCATGTGTTCAAAGGATTCCAAAAGAATCTTGTCAAAATACCAGTTGATCAAGTCATATTTGTCTAGAAAATGACGGTAAAAGGTCTGTCTGGTCGTTTGACATTCTTCCACAATTTCTTTTACCGTTACCTTCTCCACCGGCATCCGCTTCATGCAGGATTTCATTGCCTCCGCCAGTTTGTATTTCATTTTTTCCTGTTTCGTTTCCATAAATTATATCCCTATTATATCCTTATATTCCGATCTTTTTTGATACTTCTATGATACCTTAAATAGGGGTTTTTCGCAAGAAATGCAGGCTTTTAAAGCACTAAAAAAGAGAGTTCTTTCCAAACTCTCTTTTTTGTATTTTTATTTTACTAAGTATACTTCTGCGCTGGTTCTTCCTAGAGCCAGTGCTTCTTCGTGACTGTGAACGTAGATGTCAATATGGTTTTGCTTAATCGCTCCCCCACAATCTTCCGCTGTAAATACATGCCCTCCAATGATTACCTGGGTTCCATAGGGAATGACACTTGGATCTACGGCAATGGTTTCTCCTTCCACTACCGGTGCCCCTGTGGCTGTTATACCAGTTTCTACGTCACAACAGATTTCACAGGAACAGTAATAGGTAATATCAAATATCCCTAAGCTGTCTCCGTACATATCTTCTGTGGCATTTACTTCTCCTATACCAGCTCCTGCCAGGCAGTAAGTATCATCCAAAATTCTAGTAGCCCACACTGCATCTGCAGTATTGACCGTTCCATAAATGATTCCCTGGGTTTCGTTGGCCGCCTCTATGGTGGTGCCATTTCCTGCATACATGGCTACGTGATAAACATATCCATTCTCTGCATAGAAGATTAGGTCTCCAGGCTGGGCATCTTCTATGGCAATCTGGGTTCCATACTGACTTTGATCTGCTGCCACTCTAGGAAGATCATAGCCGTAGGCCTTGTAGATTTGCTGTACAAAACCAGAACAGTCTGCTCCGTCTGTCAGGCTGGTCCCGCCCCAAACATAAGGATTTCCTACAAACTGGGAAGCATATTCTATGATAGACTGGCGAACCTCTCCTGCGGGTGTTCCCATCTGGGTAGATGTCAAAGTATAGTAAAGGGCTCCGTTTTCTTCTGGTTCTACTAACTCTTCTGCCAAAGTAAAGGTATCTTCTCCGGCACTTTCCACCTGTTTTTTCACTTCTTCTCCAGAGCTAAGATATTTTCTTTCTACGAATCCTCTTACGTCTCCAGATTCTACATAGAGCCAATCTTTGTCTGAATCATCCAAGATATAGCAAAGATTCCCCTGATTCATGGTACCGATAACATTGGCTGCGGTGTTTTTATCCTCCAAAATATTCACCAGGTTCACTGTCACCACATCGGTTCCATTTTTCTTTGCTTCTTCCTGGGCCTCCTTTGTGGGGGTATCGTTTACCAAGGCATAGTTTTTGCTTACCACTGTCTGGCCTACGGTAGCCCGAAGATAGGTGTAGGCTTCATTATCTTCCTTGGAAACTAGTGCCTGGGCTGTCTTTGCAACATTCTCAATTCCGGTATATTCCTTATTCTTTTTCTTTGCCTGCTTCTTTCCCTGCTCCTGATAAACACTTAGGATCTCTTGGGCCGCATCTGAGGTATAGACTTCTGATGCTTTTACAAAGCCCCTAACATCACCAGATTCTACATAAAGCCAGCCATTGTCCTCTTCTTTTAGAATATAGAGGAGGCCATCTTTTGACAGCTTTCCTACAGCTCTTACCTGCTCGCTAGTCTCCTGGGCTACCACATCAAGGGATGCATTTTCCTCCACAGCCTTAGTCAGAAGGTCTGTGTTTGTGCTGCTAGCTTGGCTTGTTTTGTTTTTCTTTGAAGCTTCTTTATAGCTTGTTTTTATGCTTTCAGCCTCTTTCTTTGCCGCCTCTTTGGAAAGCTCAGCAGAAGTAGTATCTGTACCGGCTACATTCTCCGGAATAGACTCTCTAATGGCAATCTCTGATTTTGCAAAGGCATATTTTCTTGCCACTGTCCAAAAGCGGAAGTCTTCGATAATTTCCGGAGCCTTCACTATCTGCTGATTTGCAATCAAGCTTTCATTACTGTCTACAGAATCCTGCTCTTCACCTTCTTCTGTTTCTGTATCCGCCTCTTGTGTTTCAGCTTTAGTCTCCTCCCCCTCATCCTGGGAATCCTCTGCATCTTTTGTATCTTCTTGATCCTCAGAGGTATCCTGTTCAGTTTTTTCAGAATCTGCATTCTCTTCTGTATTCTGATCACTGTTCTGATTGGTATTCTGATCCGAAGAATTCTCCTTATGTTCCAGAACTGCATCTACCCTTTTTCCTGTAGTCGGATCTACCTTCTGTCCTGTGGAAACATCTTCCAAAAACAGGGTCTCTTCATTAAGGGAAAGGCTACCTTCCCTAATTAGATTCCACACTTCATCAGAAACTTCCACTACTGTTCTGGAGCCGTCTACTAACCTTGCCTGGGGACGAACTTCTTCTGCTTCTTCCTCCGAAGTCTCTTCTGGAACTTCTTCTGTAACCTCATCTACTACTTCTTCCGTAGTTTCCTCAGTTACTTCCTCAGACCAGCCTTCATCTGCAAGGGCTGAAACGGGAGCTCCTAAAGTAAGACCTAAAGCCAGTACTCCGGCAAGGGTCTTGCTTCCGATTATGCGTAATACTTTATTATTTCTTACTTTCAAAATTCCTTACCTTTCAAATATCTATTGTTCTTATATCCATAGTCGCCAACAAGGTGACTCCTTTATTATAACACAGTTAAATGCAACTTACCACCCCAAAGCTATTTTGGGGTGTTTTTGCTGATTTAATACACAATTGCAGCCAAGGTTACATATACAAGAATCGAAACCATGCAGTACATGGAATTGGTTGTTGACACATAGGCACTGCTATCTTCTCTTTTTAGAAAGGTCTGCATACTAAAAGTTGCCGGGGATGACATATAGGTGATAATTGCAAGATCTAGGATCAATTCCCTTCCAATGAAGTGGTGCACTGCAAAAAGGACTCCCACTGCCATAATTACTTGCACAAAAATCCTCAGAAAAATGGTTTTCAAGCAGGGTTTTATCAGTTCTGGTTTAAGTTCCATGCTGTATCCTACAACGATTAAAATAATGGCAGTCACGGAGGTGGTAAGAATGTTTTCTACCGCCAGATAGGTATCTCCAAGAGGGCTCTCTAGCAAGCAAACCACTACTTTTGATAATCCCGCCAAGATTCCAAGAAGGCTGGCGATAAATGCCGGGGTTTTAAGAGCACTCATCCACAGCCCTTTCACATTGATTGGTTCCCCATTTTCTACCTGTCCCAACATGCCCATATAAATACTAAATCCAAACAAAAGACCGGCAATATCCAAAACTGCAATCTTAGAAAGATTATCCTGACCACAAAGGCTTGTATATAGGGGATATGCCATAAGACCGCCCTCGTACACACAAACCATAAAGGGCAGGTACTTTCGATATTTTTCTTCCATAAAGGATTTCAAAACAAAGCCCAAGCCAAAGGATAAAAGCAGCATGACAAACATAATGCCAACCAACTTCCCTGTTTTCAAACTATAATCTGCCGTGGCCAATGCATGAAAAATAGCCACCGGAAGCATAATGTTTGTAACAAGTATTTTCATATTGTCAATACCTTCTTTTGTAAATAGCTTTTTTCTTCTGCATACCATACCAAGAAGCAACATGACGAATACAGGTAAAATTATTTCAATTACTTTCATTTTTCTTTCCCTTTAGCAGTAGAATTTTATCTCATCTATTACAAATGTCTGTTTCCATTTTGCACAAATAAGGAAAAATTGGGCTGATATAAATTCCATCAACTCGTTTAATTCTTTATTAGAAATTTTGCTCCCATTACTTGCCAAAATGCATCTTCCCGACTTTGTAAGCCATATTTTTGTTGCATTAGGTGTTGGTTTTCCTTTCGAAACATGAACGTGAATAGGTTCATCATTTTCCATAGACCAAAAATATACCGCATATCCACTAACCATAAATAATTTAGGCAATATGAATTCCCCCATTCTCCGCATATTTGTATAGCAAGTGCGCATTATTTCGCAACAATTCTTCAAACATTGCTATCTCTTCATCTGAATATCCTATATGTTCCGTCCACTTGTAATCAGGCAATTCACATCTTGCAGAATCAAATCCATTTTCCACAGGACGTTCAAAATTTACTATTACTTTTTTTACACCATCCTTTTCAACTATTTGAGAATGAACAATTTCCGTTTCATCTGCTAATGTCATATATGGATACATCATATATTTTCACCTCATTTCTTAATCATATTCATATTATAGCACGTGTACATTTCATCGTCATGCAATTGCAAGCATATCTAAAAAACAAAAGATATGATATTACAAAGGGGTCCCTCACACCATCTTTGATATGAGGAACCCCTTATATAACTTCAAAAATATACTATGCTAGCAATTCATTTATTTTTTATTTACTCAAACTTCCCACACCGATAAGGTGTGCTGAACCTTGAAAATTCAAT
>CAVBQS010000027.1:0-57334 GCA_963597615.1 Bacteroidaceae bacterium | reverse complement strand
GCATTATGGCAGAAATGGGAAAGGATTAACAGGTACGCATGATTGAGTGCTTACAGTTTAAACAGGGATGATATATTCCGACAAACGGACGAAGGAAAAAAACGAGGGATGACATATTCTCACAAACAGGCAATATAGAGGAAAACGTCATGGTGATTCATACAATCAGCTCGTTCCATGTGGAGACGGTAGTATTGATGTCACGCATATCTGCTAGTGATAAATAAACATAAACACAATATGTTGTGAAAAGCATGTTTTGGCAGCGCGAAATTAGGCTGATTAACATTTTGAACAATAATAAAGATGAGTAGTCTAAAATATAAAGGCGGTGAAGCTTCTGGAGGAAGTAATACATTGATATTTTGATTTATAAAAGAAGGCTTTTTATTTGGCAAAGAAAAAAGATGAAATAACCATTCGCTCCAGCGCAGCGGAATACCTAACCTATGTCGCCTCTGTGGGCGACCAGCAGGATAGTGGACTTGGTTTAAACGTTTGAACTAATGGAGGGAATAAAGAGATACAATAAGCAGCTTGGAAGCAGGATATGTATTTTGAATATGGAGAAAATGAAATTTTATATCTTAAAAGCAAGGATAAAAAACTTGCTGAAGTAATTGAGAAAATTGGTTTGATTAAAAGAGAAACGGATACAGATTTATTTTCTTCGGTTATTCATCATATTATTGGTCAACAGATTTCTACAAAAGCACAGGCAACCATCTGGCAGCGAATGCAAATAGATTTAGGAGAAGTAAATGCAGAAACAATTCTATCGGTGGATGTTTCTAAATTGCAGTCTTATGGCATGACGTTCCGAAAGGCGGAGTATATCACAGATTTTTCTGAAAAAGTTCACAGTGATGTATTTAATCTGGATGAAGTCTGGCAAATGTCAGACGAGGAAGCTATCCGGGAATTGAGCAGTCTAAAAGGTATTGGCGTTTGGACTGCGGAGATGATTTTACTGTTTTGTATACAACGACCAAATATTTTTAGTTATGATGATCTTGCAATTCAGAGGGGATTACGAATGGTTTATCATCACCGTAATATTGACCGCAAGCTATTTGAAAAATATCGTCGTCGATTTAGTCCTTGTTGCAGTGTAGCAAGCCTGTATTTATGGGCAGTGGCAGGTGGTGCAATCCCTGAAATGAAAGATTATAAACCGAAAGCAACAAAAAAGGAGAAAAAATGAAATGGTGTATACATGCAAATATAAATCACCGTTAGGAGATATTCTGCTGGCTGCGGATGAAGTTGGACTTATGGGTTTATGGTTTGAAGGGGAAAAATATTTTGCAAAGACACTTCCAAATGTGCATACTCCACAGGAAACAGAGGTCATCATAAAGACAAAAAAATGGTTGGATGTGTATTTCTCCGGTGAAGAACCGGAGTTTACGCCACCTCTTCGTCCTGTAGGATCAACATTCAGACAAGCTGTGTGGCAGATCTTATTGCAGATTCCATATGGAAAAATAGTTACATATGGTCAGATTGCCCACGAGATAGCTGAAATGAAAAAACTTCCACGTATGTCTGCGCAGGCTGTAGGTGGTGCAGTTGGACATAACGAAATCTCCATCATCATTCCGTGTCATCGTGTAGTAGGCACGAATGGCAGTCTGACGGGATATGCAGGGGGAATCGATAAAAAGATTGCACTGCTTGAGTTGGAGCATACAGACATGAGCGGTTTATTTGTCTCAAAGAAAGGAACTTTATTTGAAGCAGGTAATTTAAAAAATTAAACGAAAGTAGAAAATGCATAAGGTTTGATGATAGTTTTTAATGAAGCAAATAAAGTAAAAATTCTAAACAGGGATGTTATAAAGTATATTGCTATGTTTCTGATGCTGCTGAATCATATAGCAACCATATTTATGGAATCCGATCATATGATGGGGCAAATCATATCCGAATTGTTTTTGGACCTTGGATATTTTACAGCACCGGTTATGTGTTATTTTCTGGTTGAGGGATTTTACTATACCCGGTCCCAAAAGAAGTATGCTATTCGCTTGCTTACATTTGCCTTGCTTTCAGAACTTCCCTACTGTCTAGCCTTCACCCAAAAAGGTATATTGCAATTTCAGGGGTTTAATATGCTTTTTACTTTATTTCTTTGCTTTGAAATTGTGAGGGCTGTGGAAAAAATATCAGATAAGTCATCAAAAATTGTGGTTGTTGTGGAACTTGTGCTGCTTTCCCTCATGTCGGACTGGGCCATATTGGCGCCGGTTTTTACCTTATTATTTTTATGGAGCCGTAATGAAAAAGTAAAGACAAGATATGCCTTTCTTATAGCGGGCCTTCTTTTTGGAATGATAAATTTTCTGGGAGGGATTGGTAGATTTGCCTTAAAAACAAATATAATTTATTCATTAGGCAGTATGTTAGGAATAGGTCTTGCAGGCCTTGTTATTACTTGTTTTTATAACGGGAAGCAAATGCAAAAAGGGAAGACTTTCTCAAAATGGTTTTTCTATTGCTTCTATCCTGGCCATCTCTTGATTTTGGGGGTGATTCGGATTTTCTCTTAACTTGGGATAAACATTGAGATAGGATATTCCTATAAAGTAAAGGAGGATACGAGGATGAATGAAACACTGAGAATATTTGAAAACCGAAGAAGCTGCCGTAATTTTAAACCGGACATGATTACAGAAGAAGACTGTGCCAACTTATAAATATGATGGCTCTCTGGCAATGGGAAATTTATTAAATGCAGCAGAAAATCTGGAACTGGAAGCATTTGGATTCATCGAGCCAAGGAAGGGTTTGATTTGCTTGTGAAAAGTTATAAAAAGTTAAAAATTTATATAAGACCTAAAAAAATCACGTAGACTCCAAAAAAAGAATTGGTTAAAATGCATATAAAAGATAGCGAAAATAATGAATAATTGTCTAATATAACGGAAGATGGCTTGCTGTGGGGCGTGTGAAAGGGAGTGAAGAATCTATGAGGATATACAGAGCAAAAGACTATGGGGATATGAGCAGAAAAGCGGCAAACATTGTATCGGCCCAAGTGATTATGAAACCAAACTGTGTATTGGGACTAGCTACAGGCTCAACTCCCGTTGGTCTGTATAGGCAGCTTGTAGAGTGGTTCAAGAAAGGAGACCTTGATTTTTCGGAAGTAATGACCGTGAATCTGGATGAATACAAGGGTCTAAGTCGTGAGAATGACCAAAGCTATTATTATTTTATGCATCAACACCTCTTTGATCATGTGAATATTCCTGAAGAGAATACCCATTTGCCCAATGGTATGGAACCAGATTCAGACAAGGAATGTAAAAGATATTCGGAACTAATCCAGTCCCTTGGGGGTGTGGATTTACAGCTTTTAGGTATCGGTCACAATGGACATATTGGATTTAATGAGCCGGGAGAATCCTTTGACAGGCAGGTACATTGTGTGAATCTAACAGAATCTACCATCGAAGCCAACAAGAGATTTTTTGCCTCTGCGGAGGAGGTTCCGGGACAGGCATATACCATGGGAATTAAGACAATTATGCAGGCAAAAAAGATTTTAATCGTGGCTAGTGGTAAAAGTAAAGCGGAGATTTTAGAAAAAGCATTTTTAGGAGCCATCACTCCACAGGTACCGGCATCGGTATTGCAGCTACATAATGATGTAACCTTGGTGGCAGATGAGGATGCCCTTGGAAAGATAAAAGGTATAGAACTATGATTATTAAGCATGCAAATGTCTATACAGAAAATCACCAGTTTGAAGAGAAAAATGTGGTGATTAAAGATGGTAAATTTGTTGACAGCTCACTTAAGGAGGCACAAGACAGTGAGCTGGTGGATGCAAAAGGACTCTACATGATACCAGGCCTGGTGGACATTCATTTTCATGGATGTATGGGAGCTGACATGTGTGATGGTACCAAAGAGGTGTTAGATATCATTGCTAGCTATGAAGCTTCTGTGGGGGTGACAAGTGTATGCCCAGCTACCATGACCATACCCAAGGATGAGTTGTTAAGGGCTATGAAGAATGCAGGTGAATATGAGTACCAGGGCGGAGCTCATTTGGTGGGAATCAATATGGAGGGCCCATTTATCAGCCCTTTAAAGAAGGGGGCTCAGGCTGAAGATAATATCATGCCCTGTGATTATGAGTATTTTTGCCAGTTGCAGGAAGCGGCGAAGGGACTCATTAAGCTGGTGGATATTGCTCCGGAGGAAGCAGGGGCAATGGAATTTATAGATAAGGTTAAAGATGAAGTGGTTGTATCTTTAGCCCATACGGCTTCAAGTTATGATACAGCAAAAAAAGCAATAGAACATGGGGCTTCTCATGCGACTCATTTATTTAATGGGATGTCCCCTATGAACCATAGAGATCCGGGAGTGATCGGGGCAACAAGAGATTTCAAGTCGTGTCATGTAGAGCTAATCTGTGACGGGGTGCACATTCATCCATCTGTAATACGGGCCACTTTTTCCATGTTTGGCCCGGAGCGAATGATTTTAATCAGTGACAGTATGAGAGCTACAGGACTTGAGGATGGAGAATACACCTTAGGGGGGCAGGCAGTAACTGTAAGAGGTAATCTGGCTAAGTTACATGACGGTACCATTGCAGGTTCTGTTACCAATCTTATGGATTGTATGAAATTTGTGGTAAAAGAGGCAGAGATTCCCTTAGAGATAGCAGTAATGTGTGCAACGGAGAATCCGGCAAAGGAGATTGGAATCTTTAAGGAGACAGGCAGCATTACAAGAGGAAAAAGGGCAGACTTTGTCCTCTTAGATAAGGATTTGAATATTGTCAGTGTATATATCGACGGGAAGGAGATTACATGCTAGGTCTTTTTAAGAAGAAGGGAAATGTCATTGGATCCCCCTGTGAGGGAAAGCTAGTTCCCATTACAGAAGTGCCAGATCCTACATTTGCTGAAAAATTATTAGGGGATGGCTTCGCGGTGATTCCATCCCAAGGTGAGATATACGCTCCGGCTGATGGAGAAGTGTCTATGGTATTCGATACCCTTCATGCCATTACCATGACTACAAGTCAAGGGGTAGAGCTTTTGATTCATATCGGACTAGATACAGTGACTTTAAAAGGCGGGCCTTTTAAAGCCTATGTAGCAGCGGGGGATTCTGTAAAAAAAGGAGATCCGCTTTTGGAAGCTGACCTTGAAAAGATTAAGGAAGCAGGGTTAAATACCATTATACCGGTTTTAATCTGCAACACCGACAATTATGAGAAAATAAGCCTCCTGAAGGAGGGAGAGGTTGCCCCTGGTGAAGATGCAATTAAGATTTCATAAGGAAGGGGATTAAGCTTATCTAACAAATGAACTTGACTGGAGGCTATCCAGTTAAATATAAAGTAAAGGAGGAGAGATTATGAAATTTCTTCAAAAACTGGGAAAAGCGTTAATGCTTCCCGTAGCAGTTCTGCCCATCTGCGGTATCCTCATGGGTATTGGTTACTGGCTATGCCCTGCAACCATGCAGGGTGGTGATATCCAGGGTGCGGCAAATCTGATTGGCCTGTTTCTCGTAAAAGCTGGAGGTGCTTTGATCGACAACATGGCTATTCTGTTCGCAATTGGCGTTGGCGTCGGTATGTCAGAGAAAAATGACGGTACCGGAGGAATTGCAGCATTGGCTTCTTGGTTAATGCTTACAACACTTCTGTCTACCGGATTTGTTACAACCATTATGCCATCCATCGCTGATAATGCTACAAAGACACTGGCTTTCGACAAGATTTCCAATCCGTTTATTGGTATCATTGCCGGTATCATTGGTTCTATGTGCTACAATAAGTTTAAGGATACAAAGCTTCCTGACTGGCTGTCATTCTTCAGTGGTAAGCGTTGCGTAGCCATCGTAGCAGGTGTGGTATCCATCCTGGCATCGGTTGTATTGTTGTTTGTATGGCCATTACTCTTTGGTGCATTGGTAGCTCTTGGTGAAGCTATTGTAGGACTGGATGTTGTAGGTGCCGGAATTTATGCATTCTTAAACCGTCTGCTGATTCCTACAGGATTACATCATGCACTGAACAACGTATTCTGGTTCGATACCATTGGACTTGGTGATTTACAGCACTTCTGGAGTGGTGAGACAAGCGCAGATGTAAGCTGGAGCCTTGGAATGTACATGTCTGGATTCTTCCCATGCATGATGTTCGGTATTCCTGGTGCGGCTTGTGCAATGATTAAATGTGCAAAACCTGCTAAGAAAAAAGCAGCCATCGGTTTGATCGCTTCTGCAGCCGTTTGCTCCTTTATCTGTGGAGTTACAGAGCCTTTCGAGTTTGCATTTATGTTCTTAGCTCCTGCACTCTATGTAATCTACGCTTTACTGTATGGTATTTTCACCATGATTACAGTAGCTTTAGGCTTTAGAGCCGGATTTAGTTTCTCTGCTGGAGCCATGGATCTTCTGTTTTCATCCTCACTGCCGGCAGCACAGAAGATTTGGCTGATCATTCCTTTAGGAATTGCAGCATTTATCGTATTCTACTTCGTATTCCTCTTCGCCATTAAAAAATGGAATCTGAAGACTCCGGGAAGAGAAGATGATGATATTGAGGAAGAAAAGAAAGCAGAACTGGCAAGTGATGACTATGCTACCGTTGCAGCAACAATCCTAAAAGGCTGTGGTGGCAAGGAAAACATTACAAGTATTGACAACTGTATTACTAGACTGAGACTGGAAGTAAAAGATATTACGATTGTCAATGACAAGATGATTAAATCAGCCGGAGTGGCTGGGGTTATGAAACCTGGAAAGAATTCTGTTCAGGTAATTATTGGACCTAAGGTTCAGTTCGTAGCAGATGCATTTACGAAACTTTGTGAATAAAAAATAATAAAAAGTGCCGGATCATGGAATAAAAGCTGTGGTCCGGCATTTTTTTCAGGCTAATCTTTTGGAATTCCAGGACCAGTTTCTTTCGTTTTGTGTTATACTGTGAAAACGTGAAGAGATTCATGGCAGATTATGTCTCCTAGAGACTAGATTAATTATAAATTTTGGGAGTTTGTATGATTCAGACAAAGGAAATCATTAGATATACATTCTGGCAGATTCTAGAAGAGAAGCCATATAATAAAATTACTGTACAGGATATTGTGAATCGATGTGGGGTGAATCGCAATACCTTTTATTATCATTTTCAGGATATACCTACCTTGATGCTAGATTCCATTGAAGATTGGCTGAAGGATGTTATTCGCCGGTATGGAAAAATTGAATCTCCGGTAGAGTGTCTTACTTGTATGGCAGAAGAATGTATGAAGAGGAAAAAGGCCTTGCTACATTTATTCCGTTCGATTCAGAGAGAAAAATTTTTAGACGGAATGAATAAGATGGGATATGATATTATCCTGGATTATTTGGACGAAGTTGGAGAGTATAAGCAGATTCCAAATAAAGAAAAAGAAAATTTTATCAAATGCTATAAATGTGTGTTTGTTGGAAGTATCCTGGAATGGTTAGAGGAAGATGCTTCTTATGATTTGAAAGAATTTTATGAAGAACTTTGCAAAATATTTGCCGGGGCAGGTGAACGGGCAATTTCTGAGTATGAGGGTAAGTAAATTACACAAAAAGGAGTTCTGTCACTAAGACAGAACTCCTTTTGGCTTGTGATACCTGTTTTTGAATTTATAATTCAGCACTTTTTTTTCGAGTTTCTTCCCAAAGCTTATCTGCCACAGGTTCCCAATCTTTTGCATACTGATCACATTTAGAGCATAGGTGGTCGGCGCTTTCCGGTGACTGTAAGTCTGTGGAATGGGCGCCTGTATCGGCAACCATCTCTCGAAGCTTTTCAGGATTTTCCAACATAGGACAGGGGCGAAGCATATTTTCATTAAAGGGTTGGTTCTTATGATAAGCTAACAGCATAGGAGACCTAAGAGCTTCTAACAAGCTTTTTTCACGGATATTGGAATCGGAATAGTGAACAAATACACAAGGATCAATATCGCCGTTTGCATTAATGTGTAAATAGCGATGGCCTCCGGCAACGCATCCACCTACATATTCTGCATCGTTCTGGAAATCCATTGCAAATAAGGGTTTGCTGGCACGGTAATGACGGATTTTTTCATAAACCCCGATTCTTTGCTCCGGCGTAGGAAGAAGTTCTGGTGCAGCGTCATTTCCAACAGGCATATAATGGAAATACCAGACAAAATAAGCACCTAAATCAATCATGGAATCATAGAATTCTTCGGAAGTAATGGATTCATAATTTGTGCTGGTATAACAACAGGAGATACCATAAATCAGTTTCTTTTCCCGAAGAAGTGCCATTGCCTTGGTTACTTTTTGATAGACACCATCACCACGGCGACCATCGGTAGCTTCCTCAAATCCTTCTAAAGAAATGGCAGGTACAAAGTTACCTACCCGAAGCATCTCATCTGCAAATTCTTCATCAATAAGGGTGGCATTTGTAAAACACAAGAATACACAGTCAGAGTGTTTCTCGCAAAGCCGGATTAAATCCTTTTTTCGAACCAGGGGTTCGCCACCGGTATAAATGTACATATATACCCCAAGCTCTTTTCCCTGACTGATAATATCGTCGATTTCTTCATAGCTTAGGTTAAGCTTGTGACCGTATTCTGCAGCCCAACAGCCGGTACAATGCAGATTGCAGGCAGAAGTAGGATCAAGAAGAATTGCCCATGGAATATTACAGTCATATTTTTCTCGAAGTTCCTCTTCTTTTGGCCAGCCAATCAGTGCTGCATTTATGAAAAGATTTACTGCAAGTGTTTTGGCAACATTAGGATCCACATCTTTAAAAAGTTTGTAAATATAGGAATGATAAGGATGGTCCGGGTTTTCGATTGCTTCACGGATTAATTTTCTTTGAGAGGGAAATTCGCCCTTGGAAAATTTATCGGCCCAGTCCATTATTTTTTTCATATGCTTTTCGGGATCTTTGTAGATATAGTCAAAGGTCTGTTCAATTCCCAGTTTTTTTAGTGTATTCGATGCGTTCATAATGGCACCCTCCTTTTCTTTGGGTATTTCGATATGTTAACCGAAAAAAGATGGAGCTACAATGGACAAAAAAGAGGTGTATATCTAAAAATCAGACAAATGAGTAAAATTTGCCTAATTAGACATATCCCATAGAAAGGAAAAGATGCTGAGCTTTATAAATCCCGTTTTACCCTACTTTTGTGTTATACTATAAAAAGCAAAAAGCTCTTCAGTATGAATGCAGTCGCAGAAATGTTTTAAAAGAGTAAGGATTTAGTATAGAAAATGAAGGACTTAACCCAGGGGAAACCCTCTACATTAATATTATCATTTGCCCTGCCTATTTTTTTAGGTAATCTTTTACAATTAACCTACAGTCTTGTGGATACCAGGATTGTAGGTTCCTTTCTAGGAGAAGATGCCTTGGCAGCGGTAGGAGCTACCAGTACATTAAGTGGCCTGATTATTGGATTTTTACTGGGCTTATCCAACGGATTTGCCATTATTACCGCCCAGAAATTTGGAGCAAAGAATTTGGCGGACATGAAAAAATCCTTTGCCATGGCCCTGATCATTGGCACGGGAATTTCTATTTTTATTACGATATTAGGAATCCTGTTTTTAAGACCTATTTTAGCTTTTTTAAATGTGCCGGAAAATCTACTTGCTGTGGCCAAAGAATATATCGCAATTATTATCGTAGGTCTTCTTGCCACCTTTTTATATGATGCCTGTGCGGCTACCCTTCGGGCCATTGGAGACGCAGTGACACCTCTCATTATTCTGGCAATATCAGTGGCACTGAATATTGTAGGGGACTTATTTTTTGTAGTGGTATTAAAGGCCGGCGTTAAGGGAGCAGCCATAGCAACGGTGCTGGCACAGATTCTCGCCTTCGTAATCTGCTGGATCTATATGATTAGGAAATATGAGATTTTAAGACTAAAGAAAGAAGATTTTCAGGATCCAAATTCCTTGATGGTTAAGGAGATGGTCAGTGCCGGAATGTCTATGGGCTTTATGAGTTCCCTGGTAAATATCGGTACCCTGACCTTACAGACTGCAATTAATAAGCTGGGGCAAGACATTATTATTGCCCATACAGCGGCGCGAAAAATTTCAGAAATTTTTATGATCATGTTTAGCGTATTTGGTCAGACCATGGCCACTTACTGCGGTCAAAATATGGGGGCCGGTAAGATGGATCGGGTGAAGAAGGGAATTTGGCTGGCCATTTTTTATACAGCAATATGGTCCGGACTTACCATTGTGGCAAGCTATACCATCGGAGACTTCTTAGTCTATCTGGTAACTGGAAGCCATAATAAGACAGTGATTTTAAATGCCACCAATTATCTGAAGTTTGATACCCTCTTTTATATTGTAACTACAGTGATCTGTATTTTAAGAAATGCCATGCAAGGATTAGGGGACCATGTAACACCCCTGATTTCCAGCAGTCTTGAGATGCTAGGAAAGATTGTAATTGCAGCAACCCTAGTTCCCTGGCTAGGATATACAGGGGTAATTATCTGTGAACCCTTGGTTTGGTTTATTATGGTAATCCCCCTTTTGATTCAGATTTTCCGGATGCCGGTTCTAAAAGTAAGTAGTTAGCAAAGGAGTTTTTATGAGACATGAGAAAACTGGCGTAACCCAGGCCCTAATAGAAAGTGCAAAAAAAGAGTTCCTTACTTTTGGATTTAATGATTCCAGTCTCCGTAGAATATCGGCAAATTCTGGTGTTAGTACCAATTCTATTTATACCCGTTTTAAGGACAAGGCAGGTCTGTTTGAGGCGGTAGTTTCCGAGGCGGCGGATGGTCTGATGGAGCTTTATTTGGCCTACATTAGGCCGGCTAGAGAAGCCTTAGATATGGAGGTAGCCATTGCTCAGGGAAACCAGGGCTGTGATGAGGTCCTTGCTTATATCTTCAGATATAAGGAAGAATTTATCCTTCTTTTTTGTCATAGTCAGGGTACAAAGTTTCAGGATTATTTTGATCAGCTTTCTAAGATCGAGGAAGAATTTTATCGGTTTTTTGTAAAAAAATATGGAAAAAAAGGGGAAGATATAGAAGCCTTTTTTATTCATGTTCAATGCCGCTTAGGATGGCAGTGTATCTATGAAATTCTATCTCATGACAAGTCCTATGAGGAAGCCCTTGTTTTTATGGAAAATGTTCGCAAGTTCAATTTTGCCGGCTGGAAATCTTTAATGGGATTGAAGTAGAAAAAGCCCTTGCTATTTTATGTAACGATGTTATAATAACGTTGTTACATAAAAGCACTAACGAGCTTATAGTGATTGAAAAGGCAGTATTTTTTCGTTAGAGAAAGAAGGCTGCTTTTTTATTAGACACAGGTTAGTAGAAGCTAGCTAAGGTAAGGAGGAAGTGATTTGAAAGAAAAGAAACAAAGTAGCCTGTCCCATCTTATGGATGTGGCTGGAAATCACAGATATTTTTCCTATGGGGCAGTGCTACTTTCCGCAATCAGTGCATTGCTTGCCCTGATGCCCTTTATCTGCATTTGGAGGATCATCAAGGAAATCTTGCAGGTAGAGGGAGATTACAAGTCTGCCACTCATATTGTAGGTTATGGTTGGCAGGCGGTGGGATTTTCCCTGCTTGCAATGGTATTTTATATTGGAGCATTAATGTGCTCTCATAAGGCGGCTTTTAGAGTTCAGGTTAATCTACGGGTAGAACTTATGGAACACATAATGAAGCTTCCCCTGGGATATGTAGAATCTCAGGGCACAGGAAAAATCAAAAAAATAGTCTTTGATTCCACAGGGGCTACAGAGACCTTTTTAGCCCATAATCTGCCGGACAAGGTGGTGTCTATAGTTACCCCTGTTGCCCTTCTTGTGATTATGTTTGCCTTTGATTGGAAACTGGGCCTTATATGCCTTTTGCCGGTTGCCATGGCCTTTTTGATTATGGGCACCATGATGATGGGACCTAAGATGGCGGAGGATATGAAGCAATATCAGAATGCCTTAGAGACCATGTCCGCAGAGGCCGTAGAGTACATTCGGGGAATTCCAGTGGTAAAAACTTTTGGTCAGAGCTTATTTTCTTTTAAGCGTTTTAAAAATGCCATCGATGCCTATGAAAAATGGACCTTGGATTATACCAAGGCCATGATGATCCCCATGCTTGGCT
Organism: Bacteroidaceae bacterium; assembly: GCA_963597615.1. Lineage (GTDB taxonomy): Bacteria > Bacillota > Clostridia > Lachnospirales > Lachnospiraceae > CAKRJP01. Next base: position 45,170 of record CAVBQS010000027.1, on the reverse strand, counting down.
TTACTACCTTTGCCAATGCCATATTTGCAGCTCTAACAGCAGCAACGTTTTTATTGGGTAGAGCTGGCTTTACGGATTCCTTGATTCTTAGCATCCTCTTTTTTGTCCTGATTTCAGCTGTTCTTACAACAACTCTTATGAAGGTAGCTTACGCTGGGGAATCCCAAATCCAGGTGGAGGATGCCATAGAGCGTATGAATGAGATTTTTAATATAAAACCCTTGCCCACAGTGGAAAAACAGGCCCATTTGCAGGATGCCTCCGTGAAAATTTCTCATATCTCCTTTTCCTATGAAGGAAAACAGGAAGCCATTTCTAATCTTTCAATGGAGATTCCAGCAAGGCAGCATATAGCTTTAGTGGGACCCTCTGGTGGTGGAAAGACAACATTAGCTTCTTTAATCCCTCGTTTTTTTGATGTAAAGGAAGGAAGTATCCTTATAGGAGGGGTCAATGTAAAGGAGATCCCTCCCAAACAACTGATGAATACCGTATCTTATGTGTTTCAGGATAGCAAAATGTTAAAAACATCGATTTTGGAAAATGTTCGGATGGGAAGACCAGAGGCAACAGACGAAGAAGTCCTAGAAGCATTAAATGCAGCTATGTGCGGCGATATCTTAGAGAAATTGCCTGAGGGAGCCCATACAGTGATCGGATCTAAGGGAACCTATTTATCTGGTGGTCAAATGCAGAGAATTTCCATTGCAAGGGCCTTCTTAAAGAATGCGCCGATTTTAATTTTAGATGAAGCTACGGCTTTTGCAGATCCAGATAATGAGCTTAAGGTGCAGCAGGCATTTGAAAAGCTTGCCAAGGATAAGACGGTAATTATGATTGCCCATCGGTTGTCAACCATTACCAAGGTGGATAAAATTTATGTCTTAAAGGATGGCGCCATAGCAGAGGAGGGGAGTCACAAAGAACTTCTTGAAAAAAAAGGCATCTATAGTTACATATGGCGTGAGTATAACAAGTCTGTGGACTGGCAAGTTGGAAAGGAAGGTGTATAGGATGCTGGAAAAATTAAAACATAGATATGCCTTGTCAGATAAGGGTGCTAGACAAATGGTAGGGGCATTTTTTGCTGTAACATTGTCAAATCTGGTTCTTATGTTGCCGGTAGCCTTGATTTACTATTTGGCAAAAGATTTGCTTCAAGGACAGATGCCCAAAGCTCCTATAAATTTGGGGATTGCTTGTATCCTGATCTTATTGCTGATTTTAGGAAGTACCTATTTGCAGTACAAGGCTACGTTTTTTTCTACCTATGTAGAGAGTGGTGTCAGAAGACGGGCCCTAGCAGAGAAATTAAGAAAGCTCCCTTTGTCATTTTTTAACAAAAAGGATCTTTCGGATCTGACCCATACCATCATGACAGGCTGTGCAACTATAGAGACTGCCAGCTCCCACTGGATACCGGAACTTATCGGAGCCATGATCTCTACAAGCTTGGTAGTTATAGGTTTATTCTTTTTTAATTGGAAAATGGCCCTTGCCGCAGTGTGGGTAATGCCTATAGCCTTTCTTATTGTGTTGACTTCCAGAAAAGGATTAAAAAAAGTACAGGAAAAGACCATGGCTGACAAGCTTGCCTGCCAGGATGGAATCCAGGAAGTCCTAGAAACCATTCGAGACCTGCGGTCTAATAATATGACGGAAAGTTATATGAAAGATCTAACTGGTAAGATAAAAAATATAGAGAAGAATTGTATCAGCTTAGAGTTTCAAAATGCTGCCTATGTATGCTCGGCACAGATGATCTTAAAGCTTGGAATAGGAACGGTTGCAGTTGTAGGTTCCGCTCTTTTTTTTAAAAATAAAATTGATGCCCTTACCATGTTTGCCTTCCTTCTTGTGGTAACTAGGATGTATGAGCCTATGCAGATTGCCCTGCAAAACCTATCAGCAATTATTAGTCTTGATACGACCTGTGGGCAGATGGATGAAATTTTATCAGCCAAGGAAATGAAAGGTAGCGAGATCTTAACCAATAAGGGTTATGATATTGTATTTGATCATGTGGGTTTTTCTTATGAAAATGGAGAAGAAGTCTTGTCAGATGTATCCTTTATGGCAAAGGCTGGCCAGGTGACAGCACTGATCGGACCTTCCGGGGGAGGAAAAACTACAATTACGCGTTTGGCAGCCAGATTTTGGGATGTCAGTAAAGGCCAGGTGACAGTAGGCGGCATGGATGTAAAAGATGTAGATCCAGAAAAGCTTTTATCCCTATATTCGATTATCTTTCAGGATGTTACCCTATTTAACAATACAGTGATGGAGAATATCCGTATCGGTAAAAAAGATGCTACAGATGAGGAGGTAATATGGGCAGCAAAACTTGCAAATTGTATGGACTTTGTGGGAAAAATGCCGGAGGGTATGGATACTTTGATCGGAGAAAATGGGGCCAAGCTTTCAGGAGGCGAAAGACAGCGAATCTCCATAGCCAGAGCATTTCTAAAGGATGCGCCTATTATTTTGATGGACGAGGCCACTGCATCTTTAGATGCAGACAATGAATCTTTGATTCAGGAGACTTTATCTAGATTGATAAAAGATAAGACAGTTTTGATTATTGCCCACCGTATGAGAAGTGTGGCGGCAGCAGACAAAATCATTGTCTTAAAGGATGGACTTGTTGTAGAACAAGGAAACCCAAAGGATTTATATAAAAGAGATGGGATTTACCGTCATATGGTGGATATGCAGCTTGAAAGTGGGCAGTGGGTCATGGAAAAATAAAAAAATTGTATAAAAAACCAAAATGCAGGGTTTTTTTGCTGGTTTCTTTGTTGAGAGTTCACAGGCTAAGTGGTACAATGATAATGTTTAGAGCGGAAGATGGAGCTAACCACTTCAATGGTGCAATAAAATGTTATCAGAGGAAAAGAGAACGTGAATAGTATGGCGGGCAAAGTGAAAATACGAGGAGTCAGCAGATTTAGTCTGATTATAACAATCATCCTTTCAATTGTATGTGTAGGTATTTCAACCTATGGGTTAAAAAAATATGATATTCTTCGCACAGCCATGGACGAGTATGTTGCATGTGAGGAGGCAATTCATGACTTTGACAGGGGAACAGATATTTTAACCAGGAAGGCACGCCTTGCAGCCTATACTGGGGAGACTAAGTATATTGACGGTTATTTTCAGGAGGTAAACTATGACCGCCATAGGGAGAAAGCCCTGGAAAAAATTTCTGCCTATAAGGACACGGAGAAAGCTTCCAAGCTTTTAGAGGAGGCTATGGACAATTCCAAGAAACTTATGGAGACAGAATACTATGCCATGCGGCTGGTGGAAGAGACTACAGGAACCGGCTTTGCCAGCTGGCCAAAAGGGCTACAATTAACAGAACTTTCAGAAGAAGATGAGGCCCTTTCTAGTGAAGAAAAGCTAGCCCTTGCCAGAGATCTTATGGGTAGTCCCGAGTATGAACTTACAAAAAATAAGATCATGGAAGGGGCCAATAAAGCATTAGAAGCAATTTCTGATGGAATTGGAAATAGGCGGAATCGGGCGGCAGATATCTTTTCAGACATTTTCAAAAAAATCCTTGTTTGTATGGCTTTGTTAACTTTACTACTTTTTGTAATCTATTTAATTATGCGCCACTGGGTAGTAAAACCCCTTACCAGGTATAATGAGAGTATTAAACAAGGGCAGATATTTCCGGTTTGTGGTGCCTATGAGCTACAGCTTTTAGCAAAAAGCTATAACGAAGTGTATCTGGAAAATGAGGAGAGGGAGCGCCTGATGAAACATCAGGCTGAGCATGATCCCATGACCGGTGTGTTAAATCGCAGAGCCTTTGATCAGATCCTAAAGCTTATGGAAAAAGATAAGAGAGAGTTTGCCCTGATTTTGGTGGATGTAGATACCTTTAAGAGTGTCAATGACACCTATGGACATGCGGTGGGAGACATTATCTTACAGCGGGTAGCTAGACTTTTGAAGGAGGGCTTCCGTGTGATTGACCATGTATGTCGAATCGGCGGCGATGAATTTGCAGTTATTATGATGGATGTTACAGAGGATTTAGGATATACTATAGAAGATAAGATTCAAGTTATTAATAAACAACTTGAGATACAGGAAGAGAATATACCGGCAGTGTCTCTTAGTGTAGGGGTGGCCTTTACTGACAGAAAGAATCCTGGAGAGAGTTTGTTTGAAGATGCAGATTCAGCCCTGTATTATATAAAAGAACATGGACGGAAAGGTTGTAGGATTTACTAAGTATGAAATACAATTTGCCAGATCGAATTTTAAGGGAGCTTTCTTTTTTTGCGAAAGAACATTCTGTTACAAAGATTGTTTTGTTTGGTTCACGTGCTCGAGGCACCAATACAGAGAGAAGCGATATAGATATTGTTGTATATGGAGGCGATTTTGATCATTTTTATTGGGATGTCAAGGAAAAAGTCCACTCGCTGTTAATGTTTGATATCGTGCAGGCAGACGCATCTATTACAGATGAATTAGAAAAGGAAATAAAAAAGGAAGGCTTTGCAAGAGGTTATGCGGATGCATGGGGTAGAGGAGGCTTCAACGGGCTCTCCCCGTGAAATTTTGCAGATCGGATATAAAGTGGGCTTTATCCGTGATTCAGAAGTATGGTTGCTGATGTTGAAAAAGATTGGACATAAATAAATAGGACACACCATCTAGAGAAGAGGTGCGCCCTATTTATTTTTAACTAATTTTTACTATCGAACCTTGTTACGATCATGTGAATCACATAGGGAATTAAGATTACCGGAATTGCCAGATATGCCAAGGCACTATAAGCTTTTTGAATCAGGGTAAGCAGTCCGAATTGGGCAATGCAAAAATCTACGATGCAGCAAATAAGGGCAATCACCATTTCCTGGATGCTTATTTTCCCAAAGATTTTTTTTGCAAATTCTGAAGGCTTATTTTTCTTCATTTGCATCAGGCCACCATCAATCCTTGCTACCATGGCAGCTACCATATTGACAGCTGTGGATACGGCTCCCAGGATAATTAAGATGGAGATAAGAGGGGTTAATAGTCCCTTTCCTACTCCCTGCTGTACCATAAATAAAGTGGGAACGCTTTGACCGGCCATTTCTGGATTTTCATAGACGGTGAGAATTCCCAGTACCACCATAATCATTAGTAGGGCATTTACTACAAATCCAATTCCCATACTTTTTATGGCATCCTTGGGCTTGTCAAAGGATTTTCCGTGCTGAACAAATACTGCAATGTTAGAAAGCTGAAAGGTTCCGTACAAAAATGCAGAATAAAAAGCTTTTCCCAGAGGTAATGACTCGGCATTCATAGTGGCCATGGCACTTGTGATCTTATCCCATCCGTGAATAATATTAGGAAGGTAAACAAGAAACAAACCTGCAATAATGCAGATCGACAGCACAGAGGCTACCCGTCGCACTAAGTCAGTTCCGAAGATGGCAACTATGAAAATAAAAAATCCAATGATTAAAGTACAAAATAGGTAAGGAAGTCCGGTTAAAGTACTTAAGGTGGCACCACCTGTAGCAAAGGCAACTGCCGGAGCTACGCACATTACACAAAGATAAAGCAACTCAAAGAGATTAGAAAAAACAGGAGCAAATCTTCCGTAAAATGCATTATTGTAGGACCTGTAATCATAGACTTGGTGTTTTTTTGCAAAGTAAAGGGCATAGGCAAAAAAGATGGCATTGTAGAGCATGGCAAATGCCGGCATAATCAGGCACCAGATGCCATAGCGCACATAGTAACTGTAGATTTGAGCTCCGGAGGCAAAGCCTCCTCCAAAATGGGTAGTAAACCAGACAAAGGCAACTCCAAGAATCATAGAAGATCCGGAAACTGCTGTTCTTGCCTGAGTTGGTGTATTTGGTTTGGTCATGAAAAAATCCTTTCCAAGAGAGAATTATCCCTCGATTTTATAGTTCTTTAGCTTGGTCATTGCATCCTCTAACATTGCCCTTGTAACCTTGTAAGGATAATGGGCCACATCAGACATAGCAGGAATTCTTGTCATACTTTCTTCCCACTGCTTTTCGCTTATCTCAATAGCTTCTAAAGAAACAGGAAGCCCAATGGCCTGGTTTAACTTATAAATGTTCTTAAATTCTTCCTCTTGGCCATCTACTAAAAGGGCTAAGAGGACTCCAAAACCAACTACCTCTCCGTGAAGATGCTTTTCTTCGATGATGGGGTAAGAAGTGAAGGCGTAGAAAATTGCATGGGCCAGTCCGCTATTGTAGTCAGGAGTAAAGTCCTTTGTTAAAAAGATGGAAGCAATACCGGTCGTTACCACAATGGCAAGCACAACCTGCTCCACTTCATAGGTACAAAGGCCCAGCTTGTGGTCTTCAAAGGCTTTGGCTCCATATTGCAGGAGGGGATCTCTGCACATATGGCTTACTGCCACACCTACAGCGGTAAAATGTTCCAACCTTTCATCCCGAGATGAGATAGTAGCTTCGTAGTATTTCGCATAAGTATCACCAATTCCGGCCCACATATACTGGCAGGGAGCCTTGGCAATAATCTCCGTATCAATAAAGGCATGCATAGCAGGTCGCACAAAAAAGTGAGGCTTCAAAAAAGTTCCATCCTCGTTATACATAATAGATACAGAAGTGCAGGCTGCGCAGTTAGAGGCAATCGTAGGAAAGGTAAAAACAGGCTTGTCATCTTCGATACACAGGCATTTCACCGTATCTAAGGCCTTACCACCGCCAACTCCAAAAACCATATCTGCTTCTTGGTATACAGGAAGTTTGCGGAGAGTTTCAACTGTTTGGAAAGTACAATCCTTCCCATAAAGTTCACATCCAATAATGGTAAGGTTGGTTTTTTCCACGTAGGAGCGAATCTTACCTTCAGCAGCCTCAAGAGCCCTCTTGCCTCCAATGATTAAAACCTTCTTTCCGTAGGATTCGCAAACCGGTCCGATTTTGTCATAAATCTTATCTCCAATAGAATAACTAGGGAGATGTACTTCGTAATTTTCAAGTTTCATAGTTCTTATCCTTCTTTTTTGCTTTAGTACTTTACCATACTATAAAATATAAGTTAAAATCATGGAAAAGGCAATAGGGAGAAATAATATGAGAGAGACCTTATTAAAGGAACTGATGAAAATTTCAGTGGAGGAAGAAAAATATCTGGCAGGACAGATTGATATAGAAAAAGAATTATACGCCAAGGATTCCATTCAGGAGCTAGACAGGGAGAAGCTTCTAAAGAAGGGCCGCCTGGTGACAGTGCGCCCTCACAGCCGCTTTGTGGATTTTCCGGAACATCGTCACAACTATGTGGAGATCATGTATGTGGTAAGGGGGAGTATCACCCACCTCATTGAGGGGAAGGAACTTGTACTGGGGCAGGGGGATATACTTCTTTTAAATCAGCATGTAAAACATGGCATAAAAAAAGCCGGGTATGAGGATATTGGAATCAACTTTATTGCCTTGCCGGAGTTTTTTGAGATTCCTTTATCCATGCTGCACGAGAAAAATGTGTTGGCTGAGTTTTTGATTGGTACCCTGCGTAAAAAAAATCCCCTATCCCATTATCTACTTTTTCACCTGAATCAGAACATGCAAATTGATAATCTTATGGAAAATATGATTGACTCCATGTTCCATGAGCATGCCAATGAGGATGTTGAAAATCAGTATTCCATGGGCTTGGTTTTTTTATATCTGCTTCATCACATGGAAAATCTGAGTCACAATTCCTCTATGGATTACAAAGAAGCCTTGGTTCAAGCGGTACTAGCCTATATTAACAGCGACTGTAAAAATGCAAATCTTACTAAAATCGCCAAAGATACCAGTCAGTCTGTTACTGTGCTTAGTAAGCTCATTAAGCAGAAGACAGGATTTAATTTCCAGGAAATTTTGCAGAGAAGGAGATTTCAGATGGCAGTCCACCTTTTAATGGAAACTGACTTAACCATTGAGGAAATCGCTCTGGAAGTAGGCTATGAGAATCAAAGCTACTTCTTCCGTCAATTTAAAAAGAGATATGAAATGACACCCAGACAGTATCGGATCTGGCACAAAGATGATCCGGTTATTCGAATCTAAAATGACTTAAACTATTTAAAAATTACAAAATGGAAAATAAGGACAGTTTTTTGGTCTAATAAGAGGCTGAAAGTCTGTCCTTATTTTTGTTATATTAAAGCCACAAAGAAAAACGTAAGGAAAAAACAGATAGGAGAAAGTGGCTATGGAAAACAAATATTATTTGGCCATTGATATTGGAGCATCAAGTGGCAGACATATTTTGTCTCATCTGGAAAATGGGAAAATGATTTTGGAAGAAATCTATCGTTTCCCCAATGGCATGAAGGAAGTGAATGGGGAGAAGACATGGGACATTGATGGGCTTTTTGACCATGTCCTTTGTGGAATGAAAAAGTGTAAGGAATTAGGGAAAATCCCAGTTAGCTTGGGAATTGATACCTGGGCTGTGGACTTTGTCCTTTTAGATGAGAAGGATAAACGTTTGGGAAATGCAGTTGCCTACAGAGACAATCGCACCCAGGATATGGATGAAAAGGTTTACGAAATTGTGGCAGAGGAGGACCTGTACAAAAGCACAGGAATCCAAAAGCAGATTTTTAATAGCATTTATCAGCTAATGGCCTTAAAGGAGAAGAAGCCAGACCTTTTAGAAAAGGCCGAGACCCTCTTAATGATCCCTGACTACTTAAATTTCCTTTTGTCTGGGGTAAAGGTTCAGGAGTATACTAACGCTACTACAACCCAACTGGTAAATCCTGCCACTAGGGACTGGGATATGGAGAGAATTAAGAGTCTTGAATATCCGGAAAAAATCTTTCTTCCTATTTGTGAGCCTGGAACTACAATTGGTAATTTAAGCCAGGATGCAGAAAAAGAAGTAGGATTTAATTGTAAGGTAATCTTACCTGCAACCCATGATACTGGTTCTGCAGTGGTGGCAGTGCCAAGTAATGAGGAAGATGTGCTTTATATAAGTTCTGGTACCTGGTCCCTTATGGGAACAGAGACCAAGGAAGCAGATTGCAGCAAGGAAGCAATGCTTCATAATTTCACCAATGAAGGTGGTTACAATCATACCTATAGATTCCTGAAAAATATTATGGGACTTTGGATGATCCAATCTGTAAAAAAAGAAATTGGTGGAGACTTGAGCTTTGGAGAAATCTGTCATGCAGCATCAGAATGTAATATTAAATCCTTAGTAGATGCCAATGATCCAAGATTTTTAGCTCCAAAAAACATGACAGAAGAGGTGAAAAAAGCTTGTAGGGAGGAAAATGAACAGCTGCCGGAAACCATCGGAGAGGTGGCGGCAGTCATCTATAACAGCCTGGCAAAATGCTATGGCCATACCCTGGAAGAATTAGAAAGTCAGACCGGTCGAAGCTATGAGAAAATCCACGTAGTTGGAGGCGGCGCCAACGCTGACTACTTAAATCGCCTTACTGCCCAGTATACAAAAAGAAAGGTTCTTGCAGGCCCAACAGAAGCAACTGCCATTGGAAATATTGCAGTGCAGATGATTGCCCTTAAGGAATTTGCAGATTTAAAAGCAGCCAGAAGCTGTATCTATGATTCTTTTGACATTAAAGTCTATGAATAGGAGGAAAAATAATATGTTAGTAGAAACAAAAGCCAAGGTAGGGGTATTCTCCATTGCATTAGGGGCCTACCTTCCCCAGTTCCCATCTTTGGTTCCGGAATTTGAAGCCCAGTATGAGGTTTTTAAAAAGACCCTTCCGGATACCGTTGAAATTGTGGATGGTGGAATTGTAACTACCAAGGAATTATCCATGAAAGCCGGGGATAAATTTCGGGCAGCAGATGTGGACCTTGTAATTTTACAGCTTCTTACCTATGCCACCAGCTATAATATGCTGCCGGCTATTCGGGACTTAAATGTGCCGGTAGTCCTTGTGAATGTTCAGAAGTTAAAAGCTCCTGACTATGAAAATACAGACACTGCAAAATGGTTGGGAGAGCTTTATGCCTGTGGCGCTGTAGGAGAAATGGTTGCAGATCTTGAGCGGGCAGGTAAAAGACATGCGGTGATTACCGGCGTAGTAGAAGGTGGCGATGCCTATGTAGAAAAAGAAATTGCAGAGTGGTGCAAGGCTGCCCAGGTGCGCAGAAGATTCCGCTACACCAACATTGCTCAGATTGGAAGACCTTATCCGGGAATGATGGATCTTTACATTGATGAGACCAACCTCTACAACCGTATGGGACTTTATACCAAGCAATTTGACTGGGAGAAAATGTGGGCCATCGCAGACCATATTACAGATGAGGCGGCAATTGAAGCAAAGGCAAAAGATATCTTGGACACCTTCGATATTGAGGGTGGAGCTACAGTGGAAACTGTCTGGGACATGGCAAAATATGTAGTGGCCTTTGAAGAGTGGGTAAAGGAAGAAGACCTTGGAATGGTGGCATCCCACTATGACGGTTTCGCCCAGGGAGTAGCAGGAAAACTGGACAGTATGTTGATCCCAGCCTTTTCTATGTTGATCAAGCAGGGAACAGCCTGTGCCGTAGAGGGAGATATGAAAGTGGCAATGGCCATGAGCATTTTGAAAACCATTGCAGGAACCGGCCAGCTTTCTGAGATGTATTCCATTGATTTTAATGAAGATATTTGCATTATTGGACACTCAGGTTCCGGAGATGCAGATATCTCTCAGGCAAAGAAGCCAACCATGAAGATTGTACCGGTATTCCACGGAAAAACAGGAGGGGGCTATTTAACCCAGTTCTACCCACCGGTAGGAGATGTTACCTATCTTGGAATTACTCAGGATAAGGACGGACATTTCAAGTTTGTTGTGGCAGAAGGTGTCAATGAAGAGGGACCAATTTTCACCTTTGGAGATACCAATATGAGAACCAGATTTTCCATTGGAGCTAGAGAGTTTTGTAACCGTTGGAGCCAGGCAGGTCCAACCCATCACATGGCAGCAGCAGTGGGAAGACATATCGATACCATCTTAAAGGTAGCGGAAATTTTGGATGTGCCGGTAGAGATTATCTGTCGCTAATTTAAGAAGCAAGAGGAAAAGTTGAAAATATAATATAAATATAGATAAATAATATGGATAGCTGTAATAACAGCAGACAGGAGATAATATGAAATTTTTAGATGCAGAATTTGTACAGGGATTTATTAGAATGGCAGATGATGGATGGCAGCAGGGCTGGCATGAGAGAAATGGAGGAAACTTGTCCTACCGTGTAAAACCGGAAGAAGTAGAGGCAGTAAAAGAAAACTTTGAAGCAAAAGAATGGCAGCCAATTGGCACCAGCGTTCCAAATCTTGCAAAAGAATATTTCTTAGTAACAGGAAGTGGAAAATATTTCCGCAACGTAATTCTTAAGCCGGAAGACAACATTTGCATGATTGAGCTGGATGAGAAGGGCGAAAATTATCGAATTGTATGGGGTCTTGTAAATGGAGGAAGACCGACTTCCGAGCTTCCAAGCCACTTAATGAACCTGGAAGTAAAGAAACTTCAGAATCCAGACTACCGTGTGGTTTATCATGCCCACACCACCAATGTCATTGCCTTGACCTTTGTTCTTCCATTGGAAGATAAGGTATTTACCAGAGAACTTTGGGAAATGGCAACAGAGTGTCCCGTAGTATTCCCAGATGGAATCGGCGTGGTTCCTTGGATGGTTCCGGGAGGAAGAGAGATTGCTGTTGCCACCAGTGATCTTATGAAAAAGTACGATCTGGCGATCTGGGCCCATCATGGAATGTTTGCAGCAGGAATCGATTTTGATCTTACCTTTGGACTTATGCATACTGCTGAGAAGTCCGCAGAGATTCTAGTAAAAATGCTATCTATGAGACCAAACAAACTCCAGACCATAAGTCCGGATAATTTCCGTCAGTTAGCAAAAGACTTTCAGGTGACCTTGCCGGAAGAGTTTTTGTACGAAAAATAAATAGACAAGAGTTTAAGAGCCGGGCTTTGATAAGCCGGGCTTTTTTAGTTGGTAATAACTAATATCTATCCGAAATTGTATTTAAATCCGAACCCTGGCCAATAATAAAAAAGCAAACATCCCAATTGTGGCGATGATAGCCAACGCCTTTGAGGAAGAATCCTTAAAAGATTACAACTCTCAAATGATTGGTGCTGAAAGACGGGGGAGACAAGCAGGAGAAGAATATGGAAGAAAATTTAATGCAAAAAAATTTAAACTTGCATTATACGAGGATTCGTGTATACTGGTATACAAAGTTAAGGCTTTACTCCACGAAAGTAAAAATCAGGACTTATAACATGGAGACAGCTCCAAAACTTTCAGCAACCCAGATGTGACAAATTAGAATATGAGGTGTAAGAGATGGCGGTATACGATACATTAATTGCAAATGCAGATAAATTAAAAGAAGATATGTCTTATTTGGATCAAGCGCTTTTAAAGATGGATCGCATTGATCCCAACCTTTATGCAGAATATGAGGTGAAGCGGGGACTACGTGATTCCAATGGTAACGGTGTCTTAACAGGTCTTACAGAAGTATCCGATGTTCGAGGATTTCAAGTAATCAATGGCCGCAAGATCCCAGCAGAGGGCCGCCTTTATTATCAGGGCATTAATGTACAGGAACTGGTAGAGGGACTAGAAGGCAAGGGCTTTGGATTTGAAGAAACCATTTTTCTCCTTTTATTTGGTCATCTTCCCAATGAAGAGGAACTTGCTCGGTTTTTAAAAGTTCTTTTTGAACTGGAAGAGTTAAGCGGACGTTTTGTCCGAGATGTGGTAATGAAAGCCTCCAGCTCCAATATTATGAATGCTATGCAAAGATGCATCCTAACCCTTTATACCTATGATGAGAATCCGGAAGATATTTCTGTGGGAAATGTGCTGCGCCAGTCTTTAGAGCTGATTGCAAAGCTTCCACTGATTGCAGTTTATTCCTACCATGCCTACAGACATTTCCGTCAGGATCAGACCCTTTTGATTCGTAATCCTGAGAAGGGAAAGTCTCTGGCAGAGAATATTCTTTATATGCTTCGCCCAGATGGACACTATACCCAGTTAGAAGCTAAAGTTTTGGATATCGCTCTGATTCTTCATGCAGAGCATGGCGGTGGTAACAATTCTACCTTCACCACCCATGTAGTAACCTCCTCCGGTACCGACACCTATTCTTCTCTGGCAGCTTCCATCGGGTCTCTAAAAGGACCACGTCATGGTGGTGCTAACTTAAAAGTACAGCATATGTTTGATGACATAAAAGCATCTGTGAAAAACTGGGAGGATGAGGAGGAAATTTCCGCCTATCTTCAAAAGATTCTTGCAAAGGAAGCCTTCGACGGATCCGGCCTTATCTACGGCATGGGCCATGCGGTATATACCTTGTCTGACCCCAGGGAAGTGATCCTAAAAAGCTCCGCAGAAAAATTAGCCAAGGAAAAAGGTCTGGAGAAAGAATTTGCCCTCTATGATAGAGTAGAGCGGCTGGCAGGCCACGAGATTATGACCCACCGCAATATGCTAAAGCCCGTATGCGCCAATGTAGATTTCTATAGTGGATTTGTTTATTCTATGTTAGGAATCCCTGAGGAATTATTTACTCCAATCTTTGCCATAGCCCGTATTTCAGGATGGAGTGCCCATCGCTTGGAAGAGTTATTGAATGGGGGCAAGATTATTAGACCAGCTTATAAATATGTGGGCCAACATGCAGAATTTCACAGTAGAGAAGACAGGTAATCCCTGCGTCTTGTTCATAAAAAAAGAAAAAAGTAAAATCCCTGTATAAAAAGCCATACATACGGGTAAAACCTAGGAAAATTTAGATGTAAAAACCACTGAAATCGTTGACACAAAGCACTTTTTTAAGTAAACTTAAAAAAGTGAGCCGAAACTTGAGAATCAATAAGTAGCGGTTATAAAAATAAATGAATGAGAAAAGTGAGTTATAAATGCAAGAATGGGTACCTGTAAATCTTGGAGGCATCTCCCCCCCCCACGAAAAAAATGGGAGTAAGTTTAGTTACAAGAGGAATTGAATAAAAAAAGCCTATGGAGTGTTATTTGCAAAAAAGACGCTCTATAGGCTTTTTGCCGTGTTTAAGGAAAAGAAGCAGTGGATGCCCATATTTCCAAACCATTAGATATGCCTAAGGTCATAAAAATTATTTGTCAATTAACCAGCTAGGAGGATGATTGAGTCGTGTTAGAGGAACAAGAGACCCATAGAAAACATGATGAATTTAAAGAAGGCCAGCAAAGTGCTTATGCAGCTCTTTCAGAGATTTATTTGTCCATGCATCGGGTGAATGTCCAGGCTGGCACCTATTCAACCATAAAAACCACAGAGGTTATCTTAAAATACTCGGTGCCGGACTCTGATGATTTTAATAAAAATATGCAAAGTATCATTAAGGGCTTGGCCACAGAAGATAGTTACATTCAGGCTATTAGTTTTTTAGATATACATACCTTAAATGAGAGAATGAAGGGAAAGAACCATATTTCCACTAATTTTGAAGGAAAGGTGGCAGGATCTTGTAAGCTCCACTACATTAAGGAAGATGAAGACTGGGAGGGAAATCTTCTCCATGTGATCTGTGCTGTGGAAGTAACCAATGAGTTTAAATATCAATCCATTTTTGAGGCCCTCTCTGCAGGCTACTCCAATGTCTACTTGGTGGATCCTGTGAAAGAGACGGCAGAGGTTATGAAGTTAAATGGATATATTAGCTCTAGTTTCAATCGGGGGGAAGCAAAAATATACCCTTACGAGCCAGTGAAAAATCAGTATATTTCTGAACGGGTCCATCCAGAGGACCGGGGCATGCTTAGGGAGGTCCTTAGACTTAATAATATAAAGAAAGCCTTTGAAAGCTCCGATGAATATACAGGAAATTATCGAATTATAGAACATGGGAAGGTTCATTATTGCCAATATCGCTATATAGTTCTTAAGGATTTTTATTATATTATTGCAGGATTCCAGAATATTGACCACATTATGGAAGAACACCTTGCCCAGGAGCAGGAGAAGAAAGAACGAGAAGAGGCCCATAAAAAAGCCATGGAGCAGCAGATGGCGGTAATTGATACCCTGTCTAGAAGCTTTGGAAATGTATTTGTGGCAAATATGTGTACAGGCACTGCCAGGGTCATCCGCCTAATGAAGGGCTATGACGTAGAGGCAGTAATGGCAGTTCAAGGAACTGTGTTTCCCTATGAGGAAATCATCAGCCGTTGGGTAAAGGAGAATGTCCATCCCGACGATAAAGAGAGAATCGAAAAGGCCTTTGGTATGGAAAATATAAGTCAGGTTTTTTCAAAACAGGAAGAGTATGTAGGAACCTATCGCAGTTTAGAATGTGGAGAATACCATAATTATCGCTTCGATTTCAGGAAAATAGATGATGAGGGAAATGTAGTAGCAGGCTTTCAGATTGTGGACGAGATTATAGAGGAACAAAAAAAGCAGGAGGAAGCTCTGACAAAGGCACTTGAGGCTGCTGAACAAGCCAACAGGGCAAAATCCACCTTCCTAAGCAGCATGTCCCACGATATCCGAACTCCAATGAATGCCATTGTAGGCTTTACCGCTCTAGCCCAAAAACACACGAAAGAGCCAGAAAAAGTAAAGGAATATTTGGAAAATATTAGCACCTCCAGCGCCCATCTTCTAAACCTGATCAATGACATTTTGGATATGAGCCGCATTGAAAGCGGCACCGTAAAACTAGAAGAAAAGCCCCTTCACCTGTCCTATGTTTTTCGTGATTTAAAAACCATGATCCAAGGCCAGGTAGATTCTAGAGGTTTACATCTTTCCGTGGATACCAAACACCTGATCCATCAGGATGTTATAGCAGATAAATTAAGGTTCAATCAGATGCTCTTAAACCTGGTAAGCAATGCCATCAAATTTACCCCAAGAGGGGGAAGTGTTCAGGTGGGCATGACAGAAAAGCCTGGATTATCCGAGGATTGTGCCTATTATGAGTTAGTAGTAAAAGACAATGGAATCGGTATGTCAGGGGACTTTCTCTCCCATGTCTTTGACACCTTCTCCAGGGAGCAAAGTGCCACAGTCAGTGGAATCCAGGGCACAGGCCTTGGCATGGCCATTACCAAAAATATCGTAGATATGATGGGGGGAAAGATCCAGGTAGAAAGCGAAGAAGGAAAGGGAAGCATATTTACCGTAACCCTTCCCATGAAGATCAATAAAGAAATTGACCCTTCAATATCTGAAGAAAAAGCAAAAACTCCTAAAAAAGAGGGAGGCAAAAAAGTTCCCGACTACTGGGGAAAAAGAATTCTTTTGGTAGAAGATAACGAGATTAACCGGGAACTGGCAACCCTGATCCTAGAAGAAACAGGAATGAAAATAGACAGCGTAGAAGATGGGGACATTGCAGTATCCACCATCCACAAGGCACCGGCAGGCACCTACGACCTGGTTCTCATGGACATTCAGATGCCAAAAATGGATGGCTACACCGCTACCAGAGAAATACGAACCTTCAGAGACAACAAAAAAGCCAACATACCCATCGTAGCCATGACCGCCAACGCCTTCGAAGAAGACAAGCAGAAAGCCTACGAGTCAGGAATGAATGGGCATATTATTAAGCCCATATCGTTGGAGGCAATCGCACAAGTTTTGGATGAACTTTTATAATCTAGCAATAACTTAGCAATAACCGAAAGTAAACAAAGACACGCTCGCGCTCTGCTCCGCACGCAGCGGTACTAAGGGACCAAAATACGGTCCCTAAGTGCCGGCGTGCTCCAAGGGTCTTTGTTTGCTTTGGTTATTGCATTTACTTTGTGAAATGATTTACATTATGCAACATTAAAGAGTGGACTAACGTTAAGGATGAATAGTTATGCAAAATAAAATGAGAAAAAGGATTGGGATTGCCTTAGCAGCTCTGGTTCTTTCGTCGGCTTTGCTGCCTGGATGTGGCGCTAAGAGTACCTCAGATTCTGACGAAAAAAAGACTATTGTTATTGGCTGTGATAAATTTGAACCTTATTCCTACCAGGATATTAATGGCCAGGTTTTAGGTATTGACGTGGAACTTGCTAAGGAAGCTTTTTCTAGACTGGGTTATGAGACTCAGGTAGAATTTGTTTCCTGGGAGGAAAAGGATGAGGACCTTAAAGATGGCTCTATTGACTGTGTTTGGAGTTGTTATACCATGACTGGAAGAGAGGATAAATACCAGTGGGCCGGCCCTTATATGTATAGTCGCCAGGTGGTGGCAGTAAGAAAGGATAGTGACATTGAGAAATTATCAGACCTGGAAGGGAAAAAGGTAGGGGTGCAGTCCACCACCTACGGGGAGAAAGTTTTCCTAGATCCTACAAGCTATGGGTTACCGAATGTAAAACAGCTTATCAGCCTTTCTAGCACGGATGAATTATTTGCAGTTCTAAGAAAGGACTATGTAGATGCCATTGCAGGCCATGAAGCTTTGATTGGACAGCTTACTGGGGATAATGATAGCAACTACCGGATGCTGGAGCAAAGCCCTTATATGTCCCAGCTGGGCGTGGCCTTTGAAAAGGGGACCCATGAGGATTTGGCTAAAGAGCTTACACAAACCTTAGAAGAAATGAAAGAGGACGGCAGTATGGCAGAGATTGTAGAAGAATACGGTCTGGATCCGGAAAAAGTAGTCTGGGGAGGAGAAAGTCATGAAGAATAAAAAAACAATCAGATCCTTTAGTGGGATTCTCTTTGTGGTTTTAATCTTTTTAGGTATTGGCCTGTTTTCTTTCTTTCAATTTTCGGATAAGAAGAATTTGCAGGCTACTTTAGAAGCATCCATTTCCTTTGCTCAGAATAGGATCAGTCGCTATAGCAAATATCAGAATAATGACAAGGTAAAGAGCCTGGTTAGACTTCAGGATAAGACCCTGGCCTTAACCTGGACTATGAAGGAGGACAGTAATTTTACAGAAGATTCCTTAAAAGAATTTGCAGAGGAACAAAGTCTCACAGGAATTTTGGTCTTGGATGAGAATTTGAATCAGGTCATGGATAGCTCAGATGATGGGAATTCCATGACCCTGTGGAAGGATATGTTGGAGAAGAGCTATATCACAGATATTTTGCCCCATCCTGAGAAAAGCTACATTACAAGAGTTACATTGGACGATACGGTTTATGATTTTGCAGCCGTATCAAGAAGGGATATCACAGGCCTTGTCATTGCCTATGTAAAAAAGACTCCTTTAAGTGAAGCAGATGGGGAACTGAGTATCAAAACCTTAATGACTGACTTCCCTTTTGAGATGAAGGGTGTCATTGTTATTACCAAGGACGGTGAGGTGGTGGGAAGTAACCACACCGCTTTAATTGGAACCTCTGTGGAAGATTGTCAGGAAAAATATAAGGGAAGCTTTACTCCGGATAAAGATGGAATTGTAAAATTAGTATCTGGAGTGGGACACTGGTACGGAAGAAAGGACGCGGCAGAAGATTATACCATCTATATGTTCTACCCAGCCTCCCAGGTGTTTATGACCAGAAATATTGTCAGCCTGGTGTATGTTCTGGTGGCTCTTGTGATATACCTGATCCATATATTAGGAAAGGGCCAGGCGGAACGTCGGGTCACAGCCAGAGAGCAGAAACGACTGCGGATTATTAATTCTGTAGGCCAGGCTTATTCTTCTATTTTACTTTTAGACCTTAAGGCCAGAGAGCTTGAAGTAGTAAAGGCCAGTGACGCCACCAAAAACTTTAGAAATAAGGCAAGCTTTGATACCATTCGCTGGAAGGAATCGGTGGCAGAAAATATTTCAGAATCCTATCGGAAAGAATTTTTAGACTATATTAACCTGGACACCGTCGTGGAACGGCTGGAAGGACAAAAGTCCCTATCTTTTACCAGTCAAAAAAATGATGGCAGCTGGATTCTGTCTCTAATCATCCCGCAAAGACGGGACAAGGAAGGGGTGGTGGATGCCATCCTTATTGCCAACCGGGATGTAACCAAGGATAAAGAAAGGGAGATGGAGCAGGACGAAGCTCTAAGAAGTGCCCTGGCTGCTGCAAAACACGCTAGCAAAGCAAAGTCTACCTTCCTAAATAGTATGTCCCACGACATTCGTACTCCAATGAATGCCATTATAGGCTTTACCGCCTTAGCCCAAACCCACATTGACAACCAAGCCCAGGTCCAGGATTACCTATCAAAGATCAGTACCTCCAGTACCCACTTGCTCAGCCTGATTAATGACATTTTGGACATGAGTCGTATTGAGAGCGGTACTGTAAAATTAGATGAAAAGCCAGTCCATATTCCAGACCTGCTCCATGACCTAAGGGCTATGATCCAGGGCCTGGTAAATGCTAAAAACCTAAACCTCTATATAGACGCCCAGGATGTGGTAAATGAAGACGTTATTACTGACAAGCTTCGCTTAAACCAAGTACTATTAAATATTATAAGCAATGCCATTAAATTCACAGAGCCTGGAGGGGACATTATCATTCGCCTCCTAGAAAAGCCTTGTGAGATCAAGGGCTACACCACCTATGAACTGACGGTAAAAGACAACGGAATCGGAATGTCAGAGGAATTCTTAGATCACGTCTTTGACACCTTTGCCAGAGAACAAAGCTCCACTGTCAGCGGTATTCAGGGAACTGGTCTTGGAATGGCCATCAGTAAAAATATCGTAGAGATGATGGGTGGAGAAATCAAAGTA
The DNA here is from genome assembly GCA_963597615.1 of Bacteroidaceae bacterium. Taxonomy (GTDB): domain Bacteria; phylum Bacillota; class Clostridia; order Lachnospirales; family Lachnospiraceae; genus CAKRJP01. The sequence goes on along the minus strand of CAVBQS010000027.1, from coordinate 25,431 downwards.
GAAAGTCAGGAAGGAAAGGGCTCTATTTTTACCGTAATCTTAAATCTTAAGATTGCAAAAACAATGGAAGAAATGGAGCCAATTCCAGAACTTCTTGGAGCCAGAGCCCTGGTAGTAGATGACGATATCAACACCTGTAGAAGTGTCAGCAAGATGCTGTGGGATATAAAAATGCGGCCAGACTGGACCACCTCAGGAAAAGAAGCGGTGGTAAGAGCCCAGGATGCCACAGAACGAAGAGATGAGTATAAGGTATACATTATCGACTATCTGATGCCTGACGTAAATGGTATAGAAACCGTCCGAAGAATCCGGAAAGTTATCAGTGAAGAAATACCAATTATCGTACTGACAGCCTACGACTGGGCAGACTTAGAATATGAGGCCAGAGAGGCCGGCGTTACAGCCTTTGTATCAAAGCCCTTATTTATGTCAGAGCTTCGCAATGTCTTAAGACGTCCGGTGCAGCCAAAAGCAGAACCAAGGCAAGAGGCGCCGGAAACTCCGGACTACAGCGGAAAACGAGTGCTTTTGGTAGAAGATAACGAGTTAAACCGGGAAATTGCCACCACCATCTTAGAAGAAACCGGCATGTGGATTGATTCCGTAGAGGACGGAGACGTGGCAGTAGCCACCATCAACCAGGCACCGGCAGATCGTTATGACCTGATCTTAATGGATATCCAGATGCCAAAGATGGATGGATATACAGCTACCAGAGAGATTCGAACCCTGTCAGACAATAAAAAGGCCAACATACCAATTGTAGCCATGACAGCCAATGCTTTTGAGGAAGATAAACAGAGGGCGTATAAGGCAGGGATGAATGGGCATATTATAAAGCCTATTACTATGGATGAAATCTCCCGCGTACTCGACAAAGTTTTTAAAAAGTAAAAATTTGAAATGATAAAATGCTGAGGTGGACCTTTTTTAAGATCATGAAAAAGGTCCACGTAACGTTTTCCCTTTTATAAGCGTAAATGAATGAGCGAAAGTCCAAGAATATGAGGAAATTCCTTTATTCACTTTGTCGATAAAAGGGAAGAGATTTTGTCTATATTAACTAATTTTTGCTAAAACTTGACATCACTTGGGTAAAGTACTAGGATTTACACGTAAGTGTTTTGCAACGATTGTCTATAGGCTTTTGGCTAGAGACAATCGTTGCAATAGCTTGCGCTATATTTTTTAGAAAGAAGAAAGTCATTATGAAGTATCTACGACAATTCTGTATCATATTAATCATTTCTTTTGTGGGAGACTTGCTCCACAGTTTGCTACCTCTTCCGGTGCCGGGGAGTATCTATGGAATTCTCTTATTGTTTGCCTTGTTAAAATCCGGCCTCCTTCCTTTGGATGCTGTAAAGGAGACAGGAAAATTTTTAATAGAGATTATGCCTGTAATGTTTATTCCGGCGGCAGTGGGTCTTATTGAATCTTGGGGGGTGATTGGAAAGTCCTTGGGAGTCTATGCCTTAGTTACAGTAGTAAGCACCATCTTAGTTATGGCAGTTTCCGGTATCATTACCCAGAAATTTGTGGGAGGAGAGAAAGTGCCTGAAAAAGAAAAAAAGACTAAGAAAAAGACAAATACAGAGTCTGTAACAGCTTAAGAAGGAGCAGGTCATGAATTTATTACAAGAATCAACATTTATGGGAGCAGCCATTTCCCTCATTACCTACTTTGTGGGAATGGAATTAAAAAAGAAATTAAAGCACGATGTATTAAATCCTTTACTTTTATCCATCGTATTTACCATTATATTCTTGCTTGTAAGTAAAGTAAGCTACGACACCTACTACGAGGGAGCCCAGTACATTAGTTACCTATTAACACCAGCCACTGTATGCCTGGCCATTCCCCTCTACGAACAATTTGAAATCTTAAAAAATAACTGGAAGGCCATCACCATAGGAGTGACAGCAGGAGTATTAACCTCCTTAGCTACGATTCTGGTTATGGCTCTGATCTTTCATTTTAGCCATGAAGAATATGTAACCTTCCTGCCAAAATCCATCACAACAGCCATAGGAATGAGCCTGTCAGAAGAACAGGGAGGCTACGTGGCAGTAACCGTAGCAGTTATCATTGTAACAGGAATTTTAGGAAACGTAATGGGAGAATTCATCCTAAAAATCTGTAACATCAAAGAACCCATAGCAAAAGGAATTGCCCTAGGAACCGCATCCCATGCCATAGGAACCGCCAAAGCCATGGAACTAGGAGAAATCGAAGGAGCCCTAAGCAGCCTCTCCATCGTAGTAGCAGGCATCCTAACCGTCATAGGCGCCTCCATCTTCTCAATGTTTATATAAAAACAACAGCGAAATCCCTCTTCAGGGACAAATTGCCCTATGCGACCAAAACCTGAGAAACAGCGTGGCTAAAGGGTTTCTTTCCTGTGGCAGAACATCGCACGAAAAAATTAATCATTTGATACAAGGAAAAGAAACACAAAAAAGAAAGCAAAAGGAGAAAAGTTATGAAGGAGACAAAAGAAACCCCCATCATCTCCCTTACGGGAGTCAACAAAAGCTACGGCAAACACAAGGTCCTTAAAGACGTCAACATCCAGATCAACAAGGGGGACATTTTTGGCCTGATTGGTAAGAACGGCGCCGGTAAGACCACTATGTTTAAGGTAATCTTAGGGCTTTCAGATTTTCAAAGCGGGAAACTAAAAATCGGAGACCCCGGTGATTCCCTAAAGCAGGGCCGTGCCAAGGTGGGCTTTCTTATTGGAAGCAATTTCTTTTCTTATATGAATGCCAAGCAAAATCTCCAGTATTATTGTCGCTTAAAAGGTATTAAAAACAGGAATAAAGAGATTGACCGGGTCTTAGATATTGTTGGCCTAACAGGGGTAAAAAGTAAGTACAAACAGTATTCTCTGGGAATGAAGCAAAGACTTGGCATTGCCAATGCCATTTTAGGAAATCCGGAGATCCTGATTTTGGATGAGCCTACCAACGGCTTGGACCCTCAGGGTATTGCCGATATTCGTAAATTGGTACAGCGCCTGAATGAAGAATTTGGCATGACAGTCATCGTATCCTCCCATATTTTAGGAGAGCTACAAAATACTGCCCACCGTTTTGGAATAGTCAATAAAGGGGTAGTGGAGAAGGTCATTACCCAGGAGGAATTAGTTACCAAGCAGAATTTGGTAGAGATTTCTGTGGATGATCTAGACAAGGCCAGAGAGGCCTTGACGGCAGCAGGTATTGAGATTAAGGGAGAAAAACAAGAATCCTTAAGTTTGGAGGACTTCTACTTTAGTATTGTGGGAGGTGAAAAATAATGCGTCAATATCTAAAGGCGGATTTGTGGCGCATTGCCCACAGGAAAAAGAAGTGGTTCTTCTGGCTTTTGTGTGTGCTGATAGGATTTGACTTTGCCCGTTCCACCGCAGAGGTAACCAGCGGAAACTTAAGCCTGTTAATTAAATATTATCAAAACTGCCTGGAGTATGTCACCATGTTCCTAGGACTTTTTAATTTGCTCCACGTATACGAGGATGACCTTTCTGTAAAAACCATGCAGATTGTTATTGGAAAGGGCATTAGCCGGGGGAAAATTATTACTTGCAAGTGGTTGGAAATGATGATTCTTACCCTGGTAGATTCCGTTACAGTCTTAGGCAGTGTCTGGCTTGGAACTACCGTGGAAGGGGTTTGGATTAAGGGCGGAAATATTACCAACATGCTGGCAATTCTTGTATTTGTTCTTTTAATTAGCGCTCTTGCAACAGCCCTTACCATGATTTTGATCTTCCATAATATGCGCTTAGGTGTGGGTCTGGTCTTATATGAAGTCCTGTTTTTTAGACCCCTGACCAGACTGAATACCTTCTTAGAAACCATCGGTTCTAATTTTGTGAAGCTTCATCCGGGAAGGGTTTTACCTGGAAATAATATCGACAATTTTTGCACAGGATTAAAAATTGGTCATTTTGAATTTGCAAATTTCCTGCTGATCCTTATCTTTATAGCCATTGGCTTCTTTTTTAGCTACCGGATTTTTAAAAGCAAGGAACTGGATTTCTAAAGTCGATGGAGAAAGGATTATTATGAGAAGAAGAAAACAAGTGCTTGCCCTGGTCCTTAGTCTGGCTACTGTATCTGGCTTGCTTAGTGGATGTGGTGGGAATTCAGACCTTACGGAAGAAATGTACAAAAGTAAAGTAGATACCAGTAAAACCGTTACAAAAGACTCCAAGTGGATCAATTCTGATTTTGTTGGGGCGGTGACAGAGGATACAGATGTTTCTCTAAATGATGATTTCTATACCTCTGCCAACAAAGACTGGTTTCTTAGTGTGCAGGACCGGGTGAAAAAAGAAGGAAGCGTTGGGGATATTACTGATAATTCCGGCGCGGTGATTAAAAATGAATTGGATCTGGTAAGCCGGGCTAAGGAAGGCAGCCTGGGGGACAATAAGATTGGCATGGATACCGATTCCTACAACCACTTAAAAGAGATTTTTTCTACTTTTACGAAACTTGCAGGAGACTGGGAAGAAAGAAATGCAGGGGGAACCAAACCCTTGGAAACCTATATTAAGCAAATTGAAAATATTGACACTATTGAGGATCTTACCACTTATTTGGTAAATGCCGATGGAAGCTTCGTTTCCGGAGCCTATCCCATTGAATTTTCTGTAGATGCAGCCTGGGAGGATGAGGATGCAGAGGATAAGAATACGGACAATACCTATACGGTAATGATTCGGTCTGATTATGAGACCTGCGAAAATTCCCGGACCAGCTTGTCAGACTATGAGTACCATGACGTCCTTCGGAAAGATTTGTATAAAATCTTATCAGACTATGGCTACACCCAAAAGCAGGTAAATAAGATCCTTAAAAACACCTGGAAATATGAGGAATTATTAAAAGAACATTCTTCCTATGATGATATCAATAATTCTAAAATCCAAAACTCCCTGTATTTTAATAATGTATACAGCAAGGAAGACTTGCAGGACATGGCAGGCAACTACCCCCTCATGGAGATTTTATCTACTTACAATTATGATGGCTCTAAGGAATATACCGTCTGGGAGCCGGAATTTGTAAAGGCGGTAGGAAAACTTTATACAGAAAAGAACCTTCAGATTATGAAGGATTATTTCTTGGTGCATACAGTGATTAACAGCATGAAATATTTATCAAAGGACTGCTATGATTACTATGAGGAGTGCTTTGAGGCAGAAGATGAAAATTACACAAGCCTCTTAATGGGTGGTTCTGATGATTCAGAAGATTCAGAAGATTCTGAGGCATCAGACAGCGGCACAGATTCTGGTGACAGCGATACGGATTCTACAGATTCTAAGACCCAGGACATCATAAGTGCGGCAGACTTAACAGAGGAGGAGCAGATTCTTATTAGCACCATGGCGGGAAGTCTCAGGGAACTAAACCAGGAAATGTATGTGGCAAATTACTGTTCTTCTGACCAGAAAGCCTACTTGGAAAACCTCCTGTCTGACCTGGTAGATAGCTACAAGGAAATCCTGAATAAGGAAGAATGGCTCAGCCAAAAGACTAAGAAAAAAGCCATAGAAAAACTAGAGAAAATGACCTTCCGGGTCCTTTATCCCGACACCATGAATGATTACGCCGGCTTGGATTTAACAGGCCTGACCCTAATGGAGTCCGTGGCAGCAGTCAGAGACTATAATCTGAAAAATGATGCTGCAAAAATTAATGAGAAGGTAGATAAAAAGGCCTGGGACCTTTCAGATGCCAACATGGCTACCACAACCACCAATGCCTATTATATGGCTTCCGACAATTCCGCCAGCATTATGGCAGGAATTGTAGCGGCAGATAACTACTTTAGCTTAGATGCTTCTTATGAGGAAAATCTATCCCACATTGGAGTGATCATGGGACATGAAATTTCCCATGCCTTCGATTCCAGTGGATATATGTTTGATGCAGATGGAAATATGAATCAGTGGTGGACCACAAAGGATGTGGAAGCCTTTCAGGAGAAAGTAGATAAGGTTGCAAAATATTTCTCTACCTACACGATCTACAGAGACGGAGATTATATAGACGGCTCCAAGGTAGAAGGGGAGGCTACTGCAGATATGGGAGGTATGAGATGTGCCCTTAATCTTGCCTCCAGGGAAGAAAACTTTGATTATGAAAAATTCTTTTTATCCTATGCAAAGACCTTTGTCACCTGTCAGAAATTTACAACAGAAATTGCCATGGCCCAGGATGTGCACCCAGTAGCGTACCTTCGCTGCAATATCGTAGTACAGCAATTTCAAGAATTCTATGATACCTTCGATATAAAAGAGGGAGATGGAATGTATTTGGCTCCGAATAAACGAGTGGCAGTTTGGTAAAGGAGGGAAAAATCATATGAAAAACTTTATAAAAGCAGACTTTCTCAGAGTCTTTACCAAACCCTTAAGATATGTAATATTGGTGATCTTTACCCTCAATCTCATAGGGATTTTGATTTATCAAGCCATAAAGGGCTATTCTGATATTTCCATGACCAATCTTATGGTAGGAGGGAATCCCATTTACGGAATGCTGGTAATGCTAGTCTACATATTTACCATCTTTGGAGATGACTTCAAGGCAAAAAATCTTCAGGCAGCCATAGGCATGGGCGTATCAAGGTATCAGGTAGTCTTGGGGAAATTTATAACCTATTGTAGTATTATGATTATTGACCTGGTATTCTTTACAGTATTTCACACTGTCATAGTAGCCCTTATGGGACATTTGGTAACAGGACAGGTATTTGCAGAAATATGTGTCAATCTCCTAAGTGAACTCTTGAAAGGGATCTTAGGCATGGCAATTGCCATGATGATCGCCTTTATAACCCAGTCCCCAACAGTGGCTTCCTTGGTATACATCATTATGCAGTTAAATGCCTTAGGCTTTATCATGGAGTATTTACTGGCATTTAAAATCGTGGGGAAACTACACATAGCGACCCATTATTCCACACCGGCAGTAAATAATTTCGTAAACCGGCTGTGGCTAGGAATCTTCGATGGGGGAAGCTTTTTGGTGATTTTAGCTTATCTGGCAGTAGGCATAGGAGTGTCTATACTGGTATTTACAAAGAGAGAATTGGATTTTTAAGAAAGTATTATTTCAGTGAAAAAAGGAGTTGTCACTTAATGTGGCAACTCCTTTAACGTATTTAAAGTTTCAATTGCTTCATTAAAATTCCTCGTTCCTGCTCAGGAATATTCAAAATGTCCATGGCTTGTTGGAAATTTATGTTCAAACTTTTGGCAACGGCTTGAATAGAGGAAAGCTGAGCACTAATTCTGCCAGTAGCCTCACCTTCAGCGCGACCATCAGCACGACCTTCAGCACGCCCCTTGAGCAAGCCTTCTTCGAGTCCCTGTGCCTGTCCAGCGGATAACCCTTTTTCGTATCCATCCTCTTGGGCTTCCTCTTGTAATGCCTTCACAACATCTTCAAATTTACATTCTAATACACTCACCCGTATGGCCTCCCTTCGGTTCTTGCTTAAAAACTCTGCAAGAATCCCCTCGGAAATACATTCGTCGATGGCGTAGGTGACAGCACTCTCCAGGGACATGTCCTTTTGATAGCATCGGATTCGAGATACTAATTCTGTATATTCTCCAAGGGTCTGGCAGGTTTTCATTAATTGTTCATTGTGTCCTTTGTTGATATTAAGGACCACCGTTTTAAGTTCCATCCAAGGCTCAAATTCCGTGGATGAATTGCTCTTTTTAAACAAATCAGAAAGCAATAATACAGTTCGATCCGGCAGATCTTTATCTGTACCATTATAGAATACCACAAATCTAGGAGTGGGAAGCTGCAGAGGCCGCATCTTATAAATGCTATTCTCAGATATCATACCTGCATAAATAGCTGCCACGTATTGCAAGTTGCGATATGGAAGATTAGGACTGTAGGTGGATTGATGCTCATAAAGGGACAGGGTAGTATCCACAATTACAGAAATATCATTCTTCATAGACAGATACACCGCATTCTCCAAAGTATTAATTTCTAAAGCCCCAGGATCCTCATAATGGGTCCCGTTAATTGCATTATACAACTCCAACAAATGGTCAGGCGAATTAAAGATAATTCGAAACAGACTATCCTTGTAAGTTTTCTTAATGATTTGCTTCTTCTTTTTCAGTTTGTTTTTGCTAGACATAGACAAGTACTCCTTTCTAGAATGCAGGAGCGAAAAACAGACTAGCAAATTTCGAAATCTCCTGCTGAAATAAAATGGGTAACAAGCATTGAGATTTCTTTAACCGAAGAAAATCGGTTTCTAAAGTGATACAGATGCAGAAAAAATCCGCAAAGAAAATAAGAAAAATAAATGCTTTAAGATATACCTTTTATAACAAGAAAGAAAGCGGCTGTCAATCCTGCCAATATTTTTTGTATATCTTGCACATCTAAGAAACAAAAAGAAAATCTAAGAAATGCACCAAACCCCATAGACAAGCACCAAAAACATGTTATACTAAACATAAAGAAAACATTATGAAAAATAGCTCGGACAAAAGAGCTTAACATATGAGCCTAATTATGAAGGAGCTTATACACAATGATCAAAGCTAAAGAAGACCCTTAGGACCGTTACGTGTGGAGCGGAGCGAGAGCGTGTCTTCTGTGCTTTCGGTCATTATGCATAATCGGAGTCCCATACATTACACAGGAGGTTACTTATGGAAGCTAACAAAGAAAACCAATTAGTAGTTCAAACCTTCGGCGGATTTTCCATGACCTACAATGGCAAATCCATCGATGGCAGAAAGAATGGAAATTCCCAGTTTGCTGCCCTCATGCAGATGCTGATTCATTATAAAAACAAAGGCGTAAAAAGAGAACAGCTAGAAGAGGTCCTCTTTGGAGACCGGGACGTAGATGACATTCATCATGCCCTCCAGAGTGTCATCTACAATGCCAAAGTGAAGCTTAAAAATTCCGGCCTGCCAAAAGACATTAATTACATCGAGATCCTAGAGGGGGTAGTCTATTGGACCAAAGACGTTCCAGTCTGGGAAGATGCCACAGAGTTTGACAAGCTTTACAGACACATAGATGCCCTGGATAAAAAGCTGGCTGAAAAACCGGAAGGTCGCAGCCCTGAGGAGATCCAGGAAGAATTAAAACTTTTAGATCAGGCACTGATGCTTTATAAAGGAGAATTCCTCCCATCAGGAATCGTAAATCTCTGGATTGCTTCGGAAAATCAGCGATATGAGATGCTTCTAAAAGAATGCGTAGACAAAACAGCCAACCTTCTCCGTTTAAAAAATGATTACGAGAGACTAGAAACCCTTGGCCGTTATATCGCAAAGCTCCAACCCTACGGAGAGTGGGAAAGTCTCACCATGGAAGCCTTAGTGGTACTAGGTAGGTATGACGAAGCAAGAAACCTATACGCAGATACAGTAGAGCGGTATTTTGAAGACCGGGGCCTTAGGCCTTCGGAAAATCTCATGAAGTCCTTAGAAAATCTTGGCAACCAGGTAGTTCATTCTTATGAAGTTTTAGACGAAATTCAGTTAAAACTAATGGAGCAGAAGGAAAAACCAGAAGAAGAAGGCCACAAAGCTTATTTATGTAGCTATCCAACCTTTAGAGGAATCTATCAGCACCTGGCAAGAATGCTTGAAAGAAGCGGCCAGTCAATCTATCTTATGTCCTGCTGTATCGTGGACAGCAAGGGCAATCCTATGAAAGAAAGTCCCACTTTAGATGAGTTGGCAGCACGCTTGCAGGACGTTTTGCTAAAAAATCTAAGAAAAAGCGATGTGGTTAACCGTTATGGCAGGGGACAATTCCTAGTGTTACTAATAAATACCACTAAAGAAGACTGCCATATTATACAGCGAAGAATTGACAAACAGTTCCTTACATCCAGACAACGCACAGGAATTCGCTACCATGTAAATGGACTTTTGACAGATGAGTAAAGATGAATCAAAAAATAGAAAACCTTTGAAAAATACCCAGCGAAAAAAAGGATTTTAGACCCTTTCTTAGTTGTGGAAAGTGATAAGATGTGTTTAAATAATAAACAAATTGGGAAAAATTAATGAAATATTCAAACAATACTCGTGAATAATGAGTTTGATTTAAAAAGAAAGGAGTCTGATAGATGAGCGCATCACAAATTTACGTGGGAAACCCCTGCGGCATGGTTCTATGTGTCGATAGACTGGATCATAATTATAAAGTAAGCGGTCGCATCTATCACGGTTATAGATTAGAAGCTATGGAATTTAGCAACATGGCAGAGGCGATTCTATATATGGACCAGTTCTATGATGACATGCAATATCCTTTTCCGGGTACCAAGACTAGGCACTTTGGGAAAGCGGAAGAACCAGTAGTAATCCCATATAATAAGAAGACTAGACATCAAAAAAAGAAAAAATCTGTAAGCGATAATGAACTCCTAGATCACAAGGGTAAGAGAGGTACCTTCATTATAAGGGTAGAACAAAGACAGCATAGCAGCTGGCAGGGGAGAGTTACCTGGATGGAAAAGGGAGAGACAGTAGTCTTTCGAAGTGCCTTAGAATTATTGAAGATCATGGACAGGGCCTTAATGCAGAGCCCTGGAAACGACAATCTCCAAGAAGACTTTTTAGAGGTTTCCCAGAACAAGATGGAGGCTGTATGACAGACAAGGAATTTAAGAGACTGAAGAAAAAGGACTTCATAGAGATAATTTACCAACTTCAGAAGGAATTAGAAGAGACCAAGGCAGAACTTGAACGGCTCAAAAGGGCTAAGACCCAGGTTGACCTTATAACTTCTTTAGAGGCGGCAAAGATTGAAATTCAGTGTATGGCAGAAGAAGCAAAGGACCTAGAAAGTAAGCTAGCTGCTCTCAAAGAAGAAACAAAAGCCAAAGAAGCAGAAAACACGGCAGAAGCAGAAAACCTAGCAGAACCGGAAGAACAAGCTTTAGTAGCAAAAGAAGAACTGACAGAGCCGGCACAAGAAGAAGCCCAGTAAAATAGATTGAGGAGTACTCTATGAACACAGAGGAAACAGAAGTAAAACTGCCAAGTCCAGAACAGGTAAAAAAAGAGCGGGATAAGATCCATTACCGAGGGGAGTGTTTGAAAGCTCTAAAACATATCATCGGAGTGCTTTTGGTGGCGGCAGCCATAGCGGTACTCATAGCCACCATGTTTTTTCCTATCCTTCGGGTATCGGGAGTCAGCATGGAGCCAACCTTAGAGAATGGCCAGTTAGTTATATTAGAAAAGACAGGAAAGTTTGAAACCGGAGATCTTATAGGCTTCTATTATCAGAACAAGATTCTCTTAAAGAGAGTTATAGGATCGGCCGGAGATTATATAGACATGGATGCATCGGGAAACGTATATGTAAATGATATACAGATTGACGAGCCTTATCTAAAGGATAAAGCCTTAGGAGAATGTGACATTACCTTCCCCTACCAGGTGCCGGATGGAAAGATTTTCGTCATGGGAGACCACCGATCCAAATCCATAGACAGCCGAAGCAAATTAGTGGGCTGTGTATCAGATGAACAAGTCGTCGGAAGAGTTGTATTTCGAATATGGCCCCTAAGCGACATAGGAATCCTTAAATAAGGAGAGGAAAGCTATGATGAATTCATTGAAGAGTCACAAGGACAAGATGAAGAAAAATCAAGAGAAAGGAAGAAGGCTGAAGGTAATAACCTTACTCTGCTCCCTGTTTGTAGTAGGAGCCGTGCTGTGGGGGTTGATCCTTCCGGGAATCGCCATGAGCGGAAAGACCTACTGTGGCCTGGAAGAACATACCCACGGGGAAGACTGCTATACCACAGAGCTAACCTGCGGCCAGGAAGAGTCAGAAGACCACACCCACAGTCAAGCCTGTTACAGTCAGGTCCTAACCTGTGACAAGGAAGAGCATACCCACACAGAAGCCTGCCAAAGCAATCCAGAGGCAGACCTAGAGACTGCAGAAAACTGGGAAGCTTCCTTTGCAGACAGTGGCTATGAAGAAGGCGAGACCTGGAACCAGAAGATTACAGCCATCGCAGAAAGCCAGCTGGGATATACAGAAAGCCAGGATAACTTCGCCTTAGGTGATGACAATAGCCACAAAGGTTACACTCGCTACGGCGTCTGGGCAACAGCCACCACAGACTACGGAACCTGGACAGCAGAAGATATGACCTACAGCGACTGGGATAGCCTACTTGCAGCCTTCACCTTAAAATACGCAGGAGTCGATACAAATGCCTTCCCGGTATATAGTGATGTAAATGCATGGATGGATGCCTTGAAAGCCGCAGACCTCTTTGGAGATGCATCCAGTAGCTACCAGGCAGGAGACTTGGTCTTCTTTAACAAGAGTGGCGACCAGGAGACCCTCTACCAGGTAGGAATCATCGATATTGTAGGAAGCGGAGACGACGGAGCAAAAACTGCCATCACCGTTATCCAGGGCAATGATGACAATACCGTAAAAGAAACCACCTACCAGGTAAGCGACAGTCAGATCTTAGGATACGGCCTGGTAAGCAAGGCCTGGGAGAATAGCCAGGGAACACAAGAAACAGGGAATGTAGAGAATACAGAAAATACAGAGAACAATAATAATATAGAAGAAAAAACTTCATCAAGTAACAAGCAAACAGAAAATAACTTATCTGTACTTTCAGACAATACGAGTGGCTCCGAAGTTGACGAAGGATTAACCCTTAATATTTCCGCCTCAACTGCTGAAGGGAAAAATGGACAGACCTTAACAGTCAATGTAGCTTCCATCAACTCCCATCCAAACACGACAGGAACAAATGAGAAAATAAAACTTGATATTGGAACCTTGCCAGAGGGAGTAGAACTGGTAGGCTTTACAAATGGAGAGATGAAGGTTCACTATGGGGACGAAACCACTGGGGGAAACATCGAAGTTACCCTTCATAAAAATAAAGATGGAACCTCATACATTACCTATACGCAACCGGCCGGATCTACCATTTATTTCCAACTATCCTTTAACTCTGAGAATGGTATCATGGATAAAGAAAATACCGTTACGGTGACACCTTCTATAGAAAACAAAGCATCCAATGATTTTATCAAAATTGATGGAACAGATACCACTGCAGAAGGAGCTGCACAAAATCTGACCCTTAAGTGGACCGGAGAAAATAAGTGGAATAACTTAAGAAAGTCGGTGGATCATACTACATTAGAAATTAATGAAGAAACCAACACCCTTGTCGGGAGCTTGAAATATACCATCAAAGCCCAAGAGTATCAGGCAGACGGAGCAAATGATACAGGATCCATTTGGACAGAAAAAGTAGTTCTAGAAGATACCTTAACACTGCCAGAAGGAATGACCCTTCCAACTGGAGCAAAGGTAGATAATGATAAGGTAGTAGATAAAGACGGTAAAGAGATATTTGCATTTGATTTTTCGTCCTTAACAAGGTCAGGAAAACAGAGCGTAAAAGTTGATTCAGTTGCAATAGCAAGTGATAACAAATCCATTTCCTACAAGATAACCATCACCAATACAAATAAGGATGGTGATACCTATAAAGGAGAAATGGATAGCATAAGCAATCTGACAGCTGACTTAGATGCATCAAGATTAGTCTTAGATGACAGTTATAAGACTATGACTGAGGGAACATTAAAGACTAAAGAGATCAAAAATAAAGTAAGCATCAAGACAACAGATGTAAAGGGGAACGACACCTATACAGATGAAAAAGAAGTCGTTACCGTACCTACAAAGACAGAAAAGTATTCTATTACCAAAAGTGCTAAGCAAGATAATAAGGATGTCGCAAACAAAACAGTCCAGCCGGGAAGCACCATCGATTACACCATAACAGTAAAAAATGATGGATATGTAACATTGCCGGCAAAGGATGCCAATGGAAAAGCTTACACCATAACAGACACCCTGCCAGAGCAGCTGGCCTTAACAGATGAGCAGCAGCAAGAAATTAGAAACGCAGGAGGTATAGTTACCAAGAATGCGGATGGAACCTATACCATCACAATTTCACAGTCTAAAGAAATTAAAGCAGGTGACACCTGGAAATTTACTTTCAAAGCAAATGTTAAATCCGAAAAAGAGTTGACAGAAGGTGGGTTAAGTACATCAATCTATAATGGGGCAACATATAGAGACAATACAGCTGGTGTTACCGTTAATGTAGAAAAGACCAAAATTAACTTAAACAAAACCGTAGATAGAGATAAAGATGTCAAAAATGGAGATATTCTTACCTATACCATTACAGTAGAAAATCCCAACAATACGAAAGTAGATTTTGATCAGGTTCTCTCCGATACCTTAGACCAGCACCTAAAGTTACAGGGAATGTATGATTCTCAGGGAAAAGAGATTGATGTAGGGGCTGATGGAAAGTATGATGCAGAGTCCACAGTAAGCGGTGGAAAGCACCAGGTAGTACTTACAAACACACAAGACAATGGAAAGACAACCTTAAAGTGGACGGTAGGAAGCCTTGCTGCAAAAGAAAAAGTAACCATAATCTACAAGGTAAAAGTAGACCTGAATGATGGAGGTAGCATAAGTTCCATAACAAATACCGTTACTTCCAATCACGGAGGAAAAGGTGAAGACACAGTAGATATAATAAAACCCACCACAGTAGACAAGAAGGTAAAAGCTAGTACAGAAGACGATGCGAAGTATAACGATGGCGGCGAAAGCTACAACGATCAAACTGTATTAGATTACCAAATTTCCATAAAAAATGCCAGCGGGGACGAGGCAAGTACCTACGATAAGCACCTGCTGACAGATACCATACAGGCAGGATTGCTCTTAAAAGATGTAGGAACCATATATACAGGAGCTAGCAAAGAGCTATTCGAAGCGGGATCCGTAACATCAATGGATAATTTGCGTGCAACGTCCTATAAATTAGAGCAAGTTCTTGATAAAACATCAGAAGAGACGGGTTGGGGTCCATTCTTTATTAAGATAGGTGATGACCTTGTTATGCTGGAAAGAGACGCTGGAAAATACAGTACAAGTACTACCTATGGAACAAAGTTAACTTGGTTTATCGGGAAAATCGACGCAGGAAAAACTGTAACAAAGAACTACAAAGTTACTTTGAACATGGCTAATAGTGACAAAAACGGTACTTCCTATATAAACACAGTTACCGGCGGAGGCGATAGCAAGACAGTCACTGTTAAAGGAAAGAAGGATGGAGAAAGCTTATGCTCAGCTGATATAAAGAAAGATGTATGGACCATAGCAAAGGGCTCAGAATCCAAAGATAATGGATTATTAAATCAGCTGAATAACAAAAAGTATTTTAGCATTGATAATGACGGGGATAAATATGTAATTTACTCCATAACAGCTGCCAATACAGGCGACGAAGACATCACAGTGAAGAAGATCACTGATGAATATGGAGCAAATTTGGAATATCTTGCAATATCCAATAGCTTGTACAATGTGTTTCTTTATACGTTTAAACAAAATAATAAATGGAACGATGAGATACAAACCGTTAATCAGTACAATATGTCATCATGGCTAGATTTGTATTCTCAGGAAAGCGATGTAACAATAAAAATGACTGAGAATGATACAACTACCTACACAGCCACCTACCAAGTAGGTGATAAAAACAAGGGTGTAACCTTACCAGTCGGAAAAACAATTTCCTTCTTCGTGCTTTGTAGGGTGAAAAATCCTACAGAGGGAACTGCCATTACCAACACTGCCAAGCTTTACGTTGACAAAGATGTTGCTTATAAGGACTATGGTACCATCAAAACAAAAGGCACCAAAGATGATGCTTACCAAAACAACGGTTCATCCCAGGATGAAGGCCTTACAACAGATGGCACCCAGAGAGTAATCAGTTCTTCTGTTAACATTATCCCTGAGAATTGTATTATCCCAGGAATAACCAAAAACGCAACGGCATACATTCCGGCAGGCAGAACGATAGATAACATTCAGGCCGTTACAGCTGAAAACAAGGAAACCAACATAAGTCCACGGTCAGCAGTGAAATGGGAATTAAACCTATACAATGACGGAACGATACCAATAGAATCATATACAATATCCGATACCGTAGATTCGCCATTCCACATTTTGACAAGTGAAGAGGCTAAAGCCCTTGGCATAACAGATGCTAATAAAGCGTCCAATAAAGTCTTCCTTCTGGAGATCTATGATAGCAAGAGCTCCACAAGCCCAAGCAAGACCTATGATTTTAGCTCCACAGTTTGGGCTAGTACTACGAAGACGCAGACATTAAGCGTAAGCGTGACGCAAAGCCTGAAATGTGCAATACCAGTTGGCGGATATGCGAAGTTTACGGTCTATACCAATGGAACCGACCAGAACTTCAAAATCTACCAAAATACAGCCACCTTCTCACCGACAGAGAGCTTCGATGGAACAAAAGTCACCACAGGTCAGGTGGTTGAGAATACGTCAGGACAAGCGACTGGAGTAACAGCTTCCGACAGCGTCTGCGCAATGGGAGAATATGGATCCTTCTCATGGAAGACCATAGCAGAGGAAGCAAATACAAACAATCAGGCATTTGGTTACAATACAAGCAATAATTATATTGTTATAGACAAAGAAGACACTAATAAAAAAGTAGTCTATACCAATAACATTAAAAATGTTAGCCAACATGAGTATAAAAACCTGACAATCCTAGACCTGATGCCATTCAAGGGAGACACCGGAGTTTTGAATCATAGCCAGACCCGAGGCTCTGAATTTTCCGTAGCTTACAATGGAGAACTTGTTCTTACCGTAAAAGACAAGGATGGCAATGTGACAAAGACCCTAACTTCAGGAACAGATTATAGCATCCAGTTCTCGGACAAGACCTCCTTTACAGAGGCAGATACAGGACATGGAAGTTCGAATAATTGGCATGACACATGGGCCTCAGAAGACAAGTCCTTTAGAATCCTACTGGGTGAGAACTTCACCTTACAGCCAAATGAAACCTTATGCATCCAGTACCAAGGACTGATCGGAAAAGATGTAGTACCTGGAAAGATCGCATGGAACAGTTTTGGCTATGCATATGATGTAGAAGGAATGTCAAGACTTCGAGCCGAACCACCAAAAGTAGGTGTAAAGATCCCAATCTCACCTACCATTAGCAAAAAGGTAGTAGACTCAGTAGGTAATGACAAGGGAACTGACACAAGCAAGACCTTTACCTTTAAGGTATACGAAGGCAATAGCGCTGACCAGTCGAAGCTCAAAGGAACCTTCACCCTCTACCAAGGAGAAGTAAAAAAGATTAATTCTATCAAAGATACTTCTGGTAAGGCAATCTTTAAATCAGGAGAGACCTACACCCTAGTGGAGCTAGTGGACAGTAGCTACACCTTCCAGTCTGTAAAATCATCAACGGACACGAGCGCTACCAACAATAATAACGGCTACACCTTCACCTACAACAGTGCCCAGGATAGTTACAGCATAACCTTTACCAACAAGCTAAACGAATACGAACTCCCGGGCACCGGAGGAATCGGAACAATACCGTTCCTTGTAAGCGGAGCAGCACTCATGTGTGCAGCAGCCCTGCTTTTTGGATACAATTTGAAGAGGAAGAGGAGATAAAAAAATCTCTTAAAATCATAAGAGAAGAAAAAACTCCTCTTAAGGATAAAACCTCATTCAAAGACTCACAAACCCCTCGAGAAAATCGGGGGGGGTGTGAGAGATGCTGAGCAATCAGCAAGCAACCAAAAACCCAACAAAAGACGAAAGGAGTCAAAAGAATGAAAAGGATGAAAAAGATATTATCAGTACTACTCTCCGTAGTAATGGTAATGGCAATGGGAATCACAGCGTTTGCAGATGATGATGTTCCTACACAGAGCACATCAAATTACTCAGTAACCATCAACAATGCAACAGGAAGCTACGAAATCTACCAGGTATTCACCGGAGATTTGTCAGTAGAGAATGGCAAGAAGACATTATCTAACGTTGCATGGGGCAAGGATGTTGAGGGATTCAGCTACACAACAAAAGATGCGACTGAAGGTGCTAGTGCAAAGACAGACAACGATGCAACAAAAATTGCTGAATATCTTGCAACCAAAGGTAACGACAGTGCAGTGGTTAAGGATTTCGCAAAAGAAGCAATTAAAAATGTGAAAGCTGATTCAAACAGCGGTACAGCAACAGCATCAAATGGAACAGCAACTTTCAATAACTTGGCAGCTGGTTACTATGTAGTAAGAAATACTTCAGTAGAAACTAATGAGTCTTATACAGAGTATATTCTTCAGGTAGTTGGAGATGTATCTGTGAACAACAAGGCAGATGTACCATCCTCAGAAAAGAAAGTAAAAGACATCAACGACAGTACAGAGACTACAAAGTCTGACTGGCAAGATTCTGCAGACTATGATATCGGGGATAGCGTACCATTCCAGTTAAAGGGTGTCGTAGCATCTAACTATGCAGATTACACAACTTATAAATTTGTATTCCATGATACAGAGTCTGAAGGACTTACCTTTGATGCTGATTCTGTAAAAGTTTATGTGGATGGAAATGAGATACAAACGGGATATGAAGTAAAAACCTCTGGTATAGCATCTGGTGAAACATTTAATGTTGTATTCAATGATCTGAAAGATATCGATTCTGTACATGCAGGAAGTGTAATTACAGTAGAGTATAATTCAACATTGAATAACAAAGCAGTACTTGGTTCACAAGGTAACCCGAATACCATGCATCTTGAATTCTCCAACAACCCAAATGATACTCAGGGTGGAGAGACAGGAACAACACCTGATGATACAGTAATCGTATTTACCTATAAGCTTGTAATTAACAAGGTTGATCAGGATAATAAACCTTTAACAGGTGCAGATTTTAAGCTGGAGAAACAGATTAAAGGTAAAGATGGAGCTAATGATACTTGGACAGAAATTACAAGAAAGACAACATCTGATTTTACTAATGACGATCAAAAGGTAACAAAAGACTGTGTATTTACCTTCTCTGGATTAGATGATGGTGTTTACAAATTGACAGAGACTGCAACACCAACCGGCTTCAATACCATCGATCCAATCACCTTTACAGTAACAGCAGATCATAAAGTGGTTTGGGGTGCTTCTGATCAGAGAACAGACATTCTTACAGGCTTAACTGGTACTAAGACAACTGGAGAAATCACATTTACCGCAGATAAGAATGCAGGTTCTTTAACAGCTAACGTAATCAACAAAGAAGGAACCATCCTTCCATCTACCGGTGGTATCGGTACAACAATCTTCTATGTAGTTGGTGCGATTCTTATGATCGGAGCTGGTGTGGTTCTGGTTTCTAGAAGACGTGCAAACAGATAAAAAGCCAAATGAAGTCTATATGGATTAAATGATATTTGCCTGCAAAAGAGGAAAGAAAAGACTAGATTGGGCTGGGTGACTGAAGTATAAGAAGACCCTTGAAACTCGAAGACGCAAGCGTGTCTCCTTATGCGTTGGTTACCCGGAACAATCCATCCACCCCCACCTTTGCAAGCAACCAATCATTTGATCCAACATAGACGAAAGACAACAACCCCAGGGAGAACTCTACGACCCATGAAACTAACAAAATCAATAAAGTATGATAAAACCACAATCATATTAACAGTTATTTTCCTCATAGGGCTCTCCGTGATGTTGTATCCTAGTTTCAGCAACTACTGGAACTCTAAAAGACAAACCCAAGCTGTTGCCTCCTACGACGCGGCAGTGAGTAAGATGTCCACCAAGGACTATGAAAAGTATTTTTCCCAGGCGGAGTCCTACAATCAGGACCTTGCAAATTTAAGCGATCCCCTGGAAAATTACAAAGACCTTCCTGGATTCAACGATATTTTAAACGTCACAGAATCCGGAGTTATTGGATACGTCACCATTGATAAAATTGATACAGAACTTCCTATCTACTATGGAACTTCGGAAGGAACTCTTCAGATAGGAGTTGGCCTTTTAAATGGCACATCCTTCCCTGTGGGGGGCAAGGGCACCCACGCAGTCTTATCTGCCCACAGGGGCCTTCCCTCTGCAGAACTATTTTCTAGGTTAGACGAGATGGAGGAGGGGGATACCTTCCAGATCACGGTTTTAAACCGGGTCTTAACCTACGAGGTAGACCAGATCCATATCGTAGTTCCTGAAGATGTGAAGGACTTGGCCATTGATCCAGACCAGGATTACTGTACTTTAATGACCTGTACCCCTTATGGAATTAACACCCACAGACTTTTGGTTCGGGGCGTTCGTATAGAGGGCTTGGGGGAATCGGTTCCGGCAGATGCCTACCAGGTGGAGCCCAAGGAAGTGGCAGTGGTCATTACCCTGGTATTTCTGGTGATCCTAATGCTAGTAAACTTCCTCTTGTGGAAAATCAGATCCATAAGGAAGAAAAGAAAACTAGATCTGTAATTCAAATTTTAATTTATTTTAATTTTAATTGTAATTGGACCTTTATTTCATGAAGAAATTAAAAAAGATTTTACCAAATCTCTTGATTGGTGCCATCTTCCTTATAGGATTTGGAATATTTGCCTATCCAACCGTCTCTGACCAGTGGAATAAACTCCACCAAAGTCAGGCCATTGCTTCCTATGATGATGCAGTGGAAGATATGACTGAGGAAGACTACAGCTCCTACTGGGAGGCTGCCCAGAACTACAACAGCACCATCACTGAAAATACATTTACTGGGGATGCCTTTTCCCAGAACCTACAGGACTTAGAACCTACAGAATATTATCAGATCCTTAATGTAGGAGGCTCTGGTATTATGGGATATATTTCCATCCCAAAGATTAAGCAAAAGCTTCCTATTTATCATGGAACTGCTGATACAGTCCTGCAAATTGGGGTGGGGCACTTATCCGGCACCAAGCTTCCTATTGGAGGGGATAGCAACCACAGCGTCCTGGCAGCCCACAGAGGACTTCCTTCCGCTAAGCTTTTTTCGGATTTGGACAAGATGAAGCAGGGAGATAAGTTCTATATCCATATATTAGACCAGGTGCTTGCCTATGAAGTTACTTCCATTGACCCAATGGTGGACAAGGAAGATACAACGACTTTAGAAAGTCTTCTTAAGGTCAGGGAGGGGGAGGATATGGTAACCCTATTTACCTGCACCCCATATGGCGTCAACAGCCACAGGCTTTTGGTCCACGGCAGTCGCTGCGACTACCACGGGGAAGATGATGAGAAGGTGGCAGATGAAACCATGTTAGAGTCCATTCAGGAATATTACATGCTCTACGGACTTTTGGCGGCGGCGATTTTGCTCTTACTACTTTTTATCTATAGAACCCTAAAGAGAAGAAAAAAAGCGAAAGCATTACAGGAACCATCAGGAAAAGAACAGGACCCAAGGAGGGAAAAAGATGAAAAAGATAAAGTTGAATAAGAAGTGGATGGCATCCCTTGTGGCGGTGGCCCTTCTGGCGGCGGGCTTTAGCCTTCCAAGCTTAAGGGCGGCAGATCCCATTGATTTAAGTAAGACTTGCTCTTTGACTGTCAGTGTAGATTCCTCTACAGAATATGGACAAGACCTTATGAATGATAATGTGGCAGTGGATGTAAAAGCCTACAAGCTTGCAGGAGTAGATAAAGACGGGAACTTTGAAGCTACAGGAATTTTTAAAGACTTAAAGCTTGTAGACTTAAAGACAGACACAAAGAATTGGAAGGACACCGTTTCTGAGGCCTGGAAGGAAGTTTCCTCTGAAGCAGCAGATATTTTAAAGGAAAATGAAAAGGCAGGAACAGCTCCAAAGGCAGATGCCACTACCACCTTGAATCAGGGAAGCGGCACCATGAGTGACCTTCCGGTAGGCCTCTACTTAATAGTAGCTTCTGATGCAGATTCTGAAAGCTATAGCTACAAATTTACGCCATACCTCATTTCCCTTCCAAACAATGTCTACCGCCAGACCGGTTCCGGGGAGGATGCCTGGGTTTATGACGCAGAGGCTGGCTTAAAGCCAGAAAGAAGTGAAAGATACGGAAGTCTTAAAATCGTAAAGACCCTGACCAGCTTTGATACTACAAAGGGTCGTCAGACTTTTGTATTCCAGGTAGATGGAAGCAAGGATGGACAGCTTGTCTACAGTAACGTAGTCTCAATCGACTTTGACGGAACAGAGCTTCCGAGCAGGGAGGCAGTCCTTGATAAGATTCCGGTAGGATGTGACATTACCGTCACAGAGGTTTACTCCGGTGCAAGCTATACCACAACAAGCGATGCAGTGGTAAGCCCTGGAGTCATTGTGGCAGATGAAGTTTTGGAGGCTGACTTTACCAACACCACCACAGGAGATCGAAAGGGTGGATTTGGAACCTGTAATAAATTTGAGTACAGTAAAGAAAACCAGGAATGGTCCTGGAGCAGGGTAACTGATAGTACAAGTAGCGCAAGTGAGGAGTAATAGGAGGAAAGAGACATGAAAAAGAAATTTTATAAGAATCAGACCTTCTGGCTCGGCGCAGCGGCCCTTGTGCTGGCAGGAAGCCTTTCCATACAAAGTGCATCGGCTTACTTTACCACCTATGTAAGTGCCAAGGGAGGCTATCAGCTAGACTTTGGGGAGACCACAGAGATTGAAGAAAATGTAAGCCAGATGACCAAGCACATCGTAATCCAGAATACTGGAGATGAAAACGGCGACCAGGATGTCTATGTAAGAGTTAAGGTCTTTAACGGAAGCATGTTTAACCTAAGCTTTAGTGACGGGGAGGCTTCTTCTATGGGAGATCAGGCATCTTCTCTTGGAGATGGTGCTTGGAGCCTAGGAGAGGATGGCTATTATTACTATAGCAAGATCTTAAAGCCCCAGGAATTAACCTCTGTATTGGATGCTAAGATTACCGACATTCCAGAGGACTACAAAGATAGCTTTAACATTATTGTGATTCAGGAATGTACCCCGGTAACCTATAATGCAGATGGAAGTGCCAAGGAAGCTGACTGGTCAGCTACCGTAGATTCCACAAAGGAAATCGGAACAACAAACCAGAATCAGGAAGAGTAAGGGGGCTTTTAGAGAATGAATAAATTTAAAAAGTTTATGAAAAGTAAAAAAGGCACTCTAGTCCTGGCTGGTGCAGCTGTAATCCTTCTTTTAGGAAGCGGGGTAGGAAGTGCAAAAGCGGCCCTAACCTACTACAGTGAGAACTATAGTGCCCAGGTAGAAATGTATGATATTGGTGTTACTCTAGTGGAGGCTTCCGGTTCGGATGTGGATAATCTAAAATCCACAGATATTAGTAGCAGAGACTACAGCGGAAAAGATGACGCCTGGGAGGAGTCCCAGGGAGAACTTTTAAGCAACCTCCTAGACCAGTCTGATAATAAGCTTCTTCTTGGTAAAACCTATAACGAACAACTTTTTGCTAAGAATTCTGGTAACATTGATGAGTATGTAAGAATGAGGGTTTACCGTTACTGGACGGATGAAGATGGGGACAAGAGCCAGAGGACTACAGAGCTAGAGCCTTCCCAGATTGAGCTAGGCCTTGCGGATGCAGGTTGGATCTTAGATGAAGAAAATTCCACAGAAGAGCGTTTAGTATTTTACTGGCCCCATATCCTAGCAGTGGGGGAAACTACAGATGCCCCAACCATTAATAGCTTAACCCTTGATAGCAACCTGAAAAATAAGGTAGATGTTACCACAGAGGAAGTCAGTGGAGACAATGGAACTTACACCAAAACCACCACAAGCTACCGCTACAAGAATATGAAATTTAACTTAGAAGCCCAGGTGGATGCAGTTCAGACCCACAATGCAGCAGACGCTATAAAAAGTGCCTGGGGTATTGAGGTCAATGTAGATGAAGCATCCGGGGATATCAGTTTGAAGTAACAGGGAGGAGATACTTATGAAGAAGAAATTGCTGGCAATTGCAGCAACACTGCTTACTATGATGCTACCTGTTACCGCCATGGCAGAAACCTACAATGGCGCAGATGACTGGTCCGTATATTTTGATGGCAGTAAGATGACAAGCACCTTTAAAAACACCGACATGGATGATGTCTTAATGGGCTTACAGCCAGGAGACGATGCCAATTTCCACTTAACCTTGGAAAACAAATATTCTAAGGCCACCGACTGGTATATGACCAACCAAGTCTTACAGTCCTTAGAGGAAAGCCAGACCGTAGCAGGTGGCGGTGCCTACAGCTACCTTTTAACCTACATCGATCCAGATGGAAAGTCTACCGTACTTTATGACAGCGATAAGGTAGGTGGAGAAAATTCCGATGAGGTCAACGACTCTGCAGGAGAAGGTCTCCACCAGGCTACAGACAGCTTGGAAGATTGGTTTTTCTTAGACCGCTTAGAGGCAGGAGAGAAGGCAGAAGTTACCCTTTATGTAAAGCTTGAGGGAGAAACCCAGGGCAATACTTACCAGGATACCCTGGCAAAGTTGCAGATGAATTTTGCAGTGGAGCTAGCTGATACAAGTACCACACCACCAAGTCCTGGAACTACCACAACCACTACAAATACAAGCACTACATCATCCCCTAGCGTAAAGACCGGTGACTACAGCAGACCCTTAAAGTTTGCTATTATCTCCCTCATTGCAGGCCTTGTATGTGCGGGAACAGCTATTTACAATATAAAAAGCAGCAAAAAAAACAAAAGAATATCTAGAAAAAAATCTGAGAGAAAGGGGAGAGCGTCATGAGAACTGTGAAAACCTTAGCTTTGACAATTGCAGCCTTTGCCTTAACCCTTGCAATGACCTTTCAGACAGGAAGCCTGACAGCTTTTGCAGCAGATAGCTATGGCTATACCATCAAGCTCTATTCTGGTAAAGAAGGAACCTTTGCTGATGGATCTACAGAGATTACCGTAACTACAGATGCACCTTATGGAAGCCAGCTAGACTTAAGTGGCTATATGAGCCAGGTAACAATTAATGACCCAGACCAGTATCAGATCAAGGGCATCCGTGAAAGCGGAAAAGACAACAACACCGTGGGAAATGCAAGATTTACCGTAACAGGAGACTGTGAGTATGTAGTAGCCTACGGAATTGCAGGAAACATGGTTCAGTACACCGTAAACTACCAGGATGCAGCTGGCAACGCCTTACGTCCATCAGAGACCTACTGGGGAGAGATTGGAAGCCAGGCTGTGGTGGCCTACCTTTATGTAGATGGCTATCAGCCTCAGGCCTATAACCTCTTAAAAACCTTAGTGGAAGATGAAAGTCAGAATGTACTGACCTTTACTTATACCCAGATTCAGCAGGCTATAGGTGGCAATGGAACAGGTGGAACCACAGGAACTACTGGAACAACTGGAACTACAGGGACTACAGGAACCACCGGTACCACAGGAACAACTGGAAC
>CAVBQS010000026.1:0-64853 GCA_963597615.1 Bacteroidaceae bacterium | reverse complement strand
ATGCAGTTTTGAAGGTACAAACCATAAAAGTATTTAGAACAGCTTAGGCTGTTCTCAGAGTGAAGACAAAGCACCTTTTGCGATTTCAAGCGTCGCAATAGGTGTTTTGTCATTTTTAAAGCATTTTGGATTTGCTTTCTTACACGTTCCGTTTGTTCAGTAATCATAGGTTATAACGCCTTAATTTGATACTATAATTATATCAAAAAAGTGGCTGAAACACCCGTAAAATAGGGATATTCTGACATTTAATCGTAAAGAAAAGGCCGTGGAATCCACGACCTTTGTCTTCACTCTGAAGAATAGTCGAAAGACTATTCTTTTTTTGTCCTTTATCTATTCTTTATCCTTCCAGTTTTCTCTTTTCTAAGTTTGCTTGGGGTAGTGCCAAAGTGGTCATAAAATATTTTCCGAAACAATTTGTAATTGGTAAAACCATGTCGTTCCAATATATTTTTTATAGAATCATCTGTGGAAATAAGGTCCTGATAAATATAGGATAGCCTAAGTTCATTTTGATATTCTAAAAAAGTAATTCCTGTGCATTTCTTGAAAAAACGGCAAAAGTAGCCAGACTGTAGATAAGCTACTCCCGCGATTTCCTCTATGCTGATGTGTCGATTATAATTCTTCTTTATATAATTCAAAATTGTGTTTAGGCGTTCCTTGTCTTTGCTTCTTTGGTTAGAGTCTCCCCGAACTACTCTAGTGCCAAAATTATGAAACAGTTGAAAGAGAATTTCAAAGAGAAGGCTGTTGAATCGTAGTCTATAGCCTTCAGGTTTAACATCCGTTACGATCTTCATTTTCATCAAGGTTTCTTTAAAAACTTGAATTTTTGTCTGCTGTATGGCATCCCGATTTCCTTTTTCTAAATGAAAGACTAGCTGTTCCGGCTGCTCTACATATAAAGATAAAAAAGAAAGTGGTATCTGAAAAAGTATAGCGGTGTTGGCATCGGTGCATTTGGTGGCATGGATTACATTGGGATTGATTAAGATGCAGTCTTCAGCCTGATATTCTTTGCTGCCGTTTTTAGTTGCCACCGTTAAATTTCCTTCTAATAGATAGATAATTTCAATAGCGTTGTGGAGATGGGCTGGTATATAGCTTCCGGGATCTATCGAAGTCCGAAAATGCACGCCGGTAGATTCTAGGGTAGAAATGATTTCGTAGCTAAAGTTGGAGTTGCTTTCTTCCGATGAAAAATCGTCTTGTTGTTTTGGCGCGAAACGAAGAGTTTTGTTATTTGTAATACTCATGGGGAACCTCTTAGCATTTTTGTTTTATATTTTCTAATGGTTTTAGCATATCATACTTATGAAATGAGAAAAAGATATAAAAAGAGAATATCGACCTATATTTTGCATAGAATATGACCTATGGCATTACATTAGAGAATGCTATTATAATAGCGTAAACAACGGTTGTTCAGCGCGCAATGAACATATCCTATGTGAAGTTATCAAAAGTAAAAGGGGATAAACCTATGGAAACAAAGAGTAAATTAACCTTTTCTAAGGTGTTTGAGAGATTTTCTTACGGATGTGGAGATTTTGGCTGCAATATTATTTATACGGCTATGTCAGCCTTTCTATTGTTCTACTACACGGACTATGCGGGAGTAAGTGCTCTGGCAGTTGGAACCATTATGATGGTATCTAGAGTGTTTGACGGAATCAGCGATATTATTATGGGTGTGATTGTGGATCGCACCAAATCGAAGTATGGAAAGGCAAGGCCATGGATTCTTAGAATGTGTATTCCATTTGCAATTTCAGGAATCTTGCTTTTTTCAGTTCCTACAGGATTGGGAGCAACTGCAAAGCTGGTATATGTTTTCGTTACATATAACTTGACTTCAACGGTGATCTATACAGCCATCAATGTTCCTTATTCTTCTTTAAATGCTTTAATGACCCAGGATCCTTATGAGAGATCAGTTCTTAGTATCTTTAGAAATTTGTTGGCAACAGCAGGAACCCTTACTATCAATACCTTTACCCTTCCTTTGGTAGAGGCCTTTGGAAATAATGCATCTGCATGGACAAAAACCTTTACTGTATTTGGCTTTGTTGCAATCGTGGCATTTTTATTAAATTTCTTTGGTACCAAGGAGAGAGTAAAGTCGGCTTCATCCGATGAGAATGGTCAGGCAAAGGATGTGCCATTCGTGGAGGGCGTGAAAGCTTTATTTAAGAATAAGTATTGGATCATGATGACAGGAATGTTGGCCCTGTTCTTCCTTATGTATTCTGTAAATGGTGGAGCTACTGTTTATTATGCAAAGGATATTTTAGGAGATCGAAACTTAGTGTCTACCATCAATGGTATTTTCAATGTGGTACAGATTGTGGCTATGTTCTTTATTGCTATGTTGGTAAAGAAAATAGGCAAAAGAAATGTATTTGCTATTGGTTTGGTTTTTGATATTGTGGGGATGTTGATTCTGAATTACTCCGGTGGTGCAATGGCAATTATTGTGGTTTCCAGTGTAATCCGGGGAATTGGTAATGCCTGCGGTGGAGCAACTATGTGGGCAATGGTTTCTGATACTATTGACTATGGAGAGTGGAAGACTGGATATAGAACAGAAGGCCTAGTAAATAGCGCCTGCAGCTTTGGTTATAAGATTGGAAATGGAGTAGGATCTGCCCTTCTTGGTGTGATTTTGGAAGTCGGAGGTTATGTAGGAGATGCAGCAGTGCAATCAGTATCAGCCCTTCGCTCCATAGAAATTTGTTTCGTATGGATTCCGATTATTGTCTATATTTTTGGCCTTCTTATCATGAAATTCTGGCACTTAGACAAGGAATTTCCACAGATTATTGCAGATTTAAATAGTCGAAAGAAAGGTGCAAAGAAAAATGAAAGTAAAAGGCGTTAATTTAGGAAACTGGTTGGTTTTGGAAAAATGGATGAGTCCTGCACTGTTTCATGGCACTACTGCGGAAGATGAGTATTACCTGCCAAGACAGCTTTCAAAAGATGTCTATGAGGCTAGAATTAAAATTCACCGTTCAGAATATATTACAGAGCGAGATTTTGTAACAATTAAGTCCATGGGAATGGAAGCTGTTCGTATTCCAGTACCATATTTTATTTTTGGAGACAGGGAACCTTTTATTGGTTGCATGGAGGAGTTGGATAAAGCTTTTTGTTGGGCAGAAAGCTACGGCTTAAAAATATTAATTGATCTTCATACTGCTCCTTTGGGACAAAATGGATTTGATAATGGGGGAATCTGTGGGGTGTGTAAGTGGTCTAAATATCCTGAGGAAGTAGAATTTGTCCAGACGGTCTTGGAGCGT
Organism: Bacteroidaceae bacterium; assembly: GCA_963597615.1. Taxonomy (GTDB): domain Bacteria; phylum Bacillota; class Clostridia; order Lachnospirales; family Lachnospiraceae; genus CAKRJP01. The sequence continues at coordinate 61,542 of CAVBQS010000026.1, read as the reverse complement.
TTAGCCAAAAGGTATGGCAGGCGGCAAGGCTTATGGGGAATCGAGATTCTTAACGAGCCAGTTACAGAAAATATTTGGGATTCTATGAAGGTTACCGAAAGATACCCAGCAGTGGATCCTGAAATGGCAGAAGGGTCCGGCCCTATTTCTATGGAATTTTTACGTGGATTTTATTTGGAGGCCTATGATCGAATTCGAAAATATTTGCCAGAGGATAAATATATTGTAATTCACGATGGCTTTGAACTTAAGGCATGGAAGGATTTTATGCAGGAGGACAAATATAAAAATGTGGTGCTGGATACCCATCAATATCTTATGCTGGCAGAAAGTTCCGGCTGCCCACAGACCATTGAGGGCTATATAGGGTATATAAAAGATCATTTTCAAAAAGATGTGGAAGAGATGGAAGAATACTTCCCTGTAATCTGTGGAGAGTGGAGCCTTTTTAATTCCCTGGCTTGCGGTTGGGACACCAAAGGTGGGCAATCTGTTTTAAATGGTTTGGACGGGAAAATTGAGACAACCATTACTCCAGAAGAGAAAAAAGAGATTTATGAGGCAGTGGCCAAGGCTCAGTTGGAGGCCTGGAATGCAGGCAGTGGGTATTTTTATTGGAGCTACAAACTATTGACAGATACCATCAACGACCATGGCTGGACCGGCTGGGACAGCTGGGATTTAGGGCGATGCGTTGATTTTGGATGGTTTCCAAGACAATAGGTTACTAAGAAAAAGGAGGGAAAATACCATGATTCATAATCCGATTTTTAAGGGATTTCATCCAGATCCTTGTATTTGCAGAAAAGGAGAGGATTATTATATAGCAGTGTCAACCTTTGAGTGGATGCCGGGAATTCCTATTTATCACTCTAAGGACATGAAAAACTGGGAGTTATACAGTCATGTGTTAACAGATGATATTGTAGATTTAAGAAGACTTCCCTCAGCAAAGGGAATCTGGGCCCCCTGCTTAACCTACTGCGAAAAAGAAGACCTCTTTTATGTAGTATATGGGGTAATGAATTCCATGAATGCAAGATATTTTGATGTGGACAACTACCTTATTACAGCAAAGAGCTTAAAAGGACCATGGAGTGAACCGGTATATTTGCATTCTGCTGGATTTGACACTTCCATTCTTCATGATGATGACGGAAGAAAATGGATCGTATCTTTGGAATGGGAAACAAGAGAAGGCTATGAGAAGCCTGGAGTCATTTGTCTGGTGGAATATTCACCGAAGGAGAAGCAGGTTATTGGATATCCAAAACGAATTTGGAGAGGCGGCACAGACAGAGGCTGTATTGAGGCACCCCATCTTACAAAGAGAAATGGTTACTACTATATTATGTGTGCAGAGGGTGGAACAGGTTACAACCATTGCGTTACCATGGGTAGGTCTAAAAATGTATGGGGCCCCTATGAAGGAGATCCTACAAATCCCATTGTAACTAGCGTGCCGGGAGAATCCAATGAGCGCCATGATCCAGACCATTTAAAACCAAAATACTATAACCCGGACAGTGTCCTTCAAAAATCCGGACATGGAAGTTACGTAGAGACTAGCTTAGGAGAAGTTTATCTGGTACATTTGTGTTCCAGACCCTTTGCTCCAGAACTTCGCTGCACCTTAGGACGGGAGACTGCCATTCAGAAAATGAAATGGACAGAAGATGGCTGGCTTCGAATGTACGATGATGACAATCTGGCAAAGGAGTATGTGGAGGAAAGTAAGCTGCCGGAATATCCCATGCCTCAGATCCCAGATTTTGACGATTTTGACAGTGATACTTTAGGAAATTGGTATTATGCCCCAAGGATCATGCCTCAAAGTTTTGCAGATGTAAAAGCCCGGCCGGGATATGTAAGAATCAGAGGCCAAGAGTCAAGAACCTCTTTAAACCAGGTTAGTATTTTGGCCAGGAAGCTTACTAGTGTATATGCCACCATTACAACGAAAATGGAGTTTGTGCCGGAAGTATACCAGCACAGTGGCGGACTAATTATTTACTATGATAATATGAACTATATTAATCTTAGAAAATACTATAGCCAGACTTTAGGGCAAAGTGCTATTTCCATTATTCAATTGGAAAATGGAGAGAGGACAGAATATCTGGACACAAGAGTAGCAGTAGATGACGTGCCAATTTATTTTCGATTAAATATAGAGGGAAGGCAAACCTGGTTTCAGTGGAGCTATGATGGAGAAAACTATACAAAGATTGGAAAAACTTTTGACACCACAAAATTTTCTGATGAATATTGTAAATACGGAGAATTTACAGGAACCTTTGTAGGACTTACCTGTGCAGACCGAGTGCTGCATAGGCACTATGCAGACTTCGATTTCTTTCAATACGAGGCAGATGAAGAAAAAGGAATTCCTAAAAATTAGGTCATTTGAAAATTAATAATTCCCCTGTTTTGTTCCGATTGGAATAAGACAGGGGAATTTCGCTTTTTAAAAGAAAAGGACAACTTGCAAAAAAGTTCTTGCATTATGAGTTAGCCTATGCTAATATACTAAATGTAAATGATAATCATAATCAAATAAACCTAGTAATGAGGAAGAAGTATGTCGTTAGAATTAGTGCGTGAAATGCTTTCAAAGGGAGATTTAAAGAGAAAACTTCAGTTTCAGCTTATTTCACAGTGTGCGCCTTTCATAAAAGGAATTAAGGTTTCCTGTATCCTTAATATTGAGGAGGATGGAAAAGAAATCCTTTCGGAGCTTTTTCGGGGAACGGATATTTCCTATGAGATACTTACCACATCTAAGAGAAAATGTCTTGTGCTTTTTTATAGAGACGAGACTATGGAGAAACATTTACAAAAGCAGGAGGTACAGGAATTTTTAAGAGCCTTTGGGTATGAATCTTTGAACGTGAAAGAAACTATCGAACATTTAAAGCGTAGGGTGGAGGAGTTCTCTCATAAGGACATTTGTTTCCCCCATGAGATTGGAGCTGTTCTTGATTATCCCATTGATGATGTGAAGTGTTTTATTAAGGGTGACACGAAAGAACCTTTATTTGTAGGTTACTGGAAGGTTTACAACCATCCAGACGTGGCCAAGAATACTTTCGCAGCTTACGATGAGGCCATTGATGATGCTGTACAGGAGTTTCTTCAGGGTAAGACCTTGCAGGAAATAGCTGCTTAATAAAAACAGGAGGATTTAACCATGAGTGTATCAGTAGTTTATTGGAGTGGATCAGGAAATACAGAAGCAATGGCAAATGCAGTAGCTGAGGGAATTACAGCTGCAGGCGGAGAGGTAAATCTTCTTACTGTAGATCAGGCAAGTGTAGATGCCTTGGCAAGTGAAGCAGCTTTTGCATTAGGATGTCCTGCCATGGGAGCAGAAGTATTAGAAGAAAGTGAGATGGAGCCTTTTGTAGAAGAACTGGAAGGTAAAGTTTCTGGAAAGAAAATCCTTCTCTTTGGATCCTATGGATGGGGCGATGGAGAATGGATGAGAAACTGGGCGGACCGCATGAAAGAGGCGGGAGCAGTTTTAGTTGAAGAAGAGGGTATTATTGCAAATGATTACCCAGACGATGAAGCTTTAGAGGCCTTAAAGGCAGCGGCAAAAGCCCTGGTATAAAGGCTGTGTAAAGGCCCATTTAAGGCAAAGCCTCTGAAAGTTAGGAGGCCTACAGATCTAGAAAGGACGGTTTTATATGAGTATTGTAATAATAGGCGGAAACGAAAGGATGGAGCAGCAGTATAAGCAGATTTGCAAGAAGCATAAATGCAAGGCAAAAGTCTTTACAAGAATGTCTGGGAATCTTAAGACCCAGATTGGACAGCCAGATCTGATTATCCTTTTCACATCCACCGTAGCGCACAAAATGGTACATTGTGCCCTAAAAGAAGCTCAACGTTACAATATTCGTGTAGAGCGTTCTCATACAAGCAGTGCAAGTGCACTGGACACTATGTTGGCAACGTGTTGTCAGTCATAATTTACATAATCCTTTAACCTTTTCGTGAAAGTCCTTCCCATTTGGGGAGGGCTTTTTCAATATGAAAAATCAGTGTTTTTTGGATAGCATGCGATGCTTTGTACTGGAGCGGTTTTATTGACAATTTCCATAGAAAAATTTATACTAGAGCTAATTTTTAATCAAATTAATACGAGGAGCAAGGAAGATGAGTTACGCAGACACAGTATTTATAAATATGTGCCGAGATATTATCGATAATGGTACCGATACCAGTGGGGAAAAGGTACGTCCGGTGTGGGAGGATGGAAGCAAGGCTTATACCATTAAGAAATTTGGAGTAGTGAACCGCTATGACCTGTCTAAGGAATTTCCGGCACTGACCCTTAGGAGAACTGCCATTAAAAGCTGCACCGATGAGCTTTTGTGGATTTGGCAGAAGAAGTCCAATAATATTCATGATTTAAAAAGTCATATTTGGGATAGTTGGGCAGATGAAGAAGGATCCATTGGAAAAGCCTATGGCTATCAGTTAGGAGTGAAGCACCAATACAAAGAGGGAATGTTTGATCAGGTGGACCGGGTGATTTATGATTTGAAAAATAATCCCTATAGCCGTAGAATCATGACCAATATTTACGTTCACCAAGACCTTCATGAGATGAACCTCTACCCTTGTGCATACAGCATGACCTTTAATGTTACCAAGAAAGAGGGCCATGAGAAACTGACTCTAAATGGAGTCTTAAATCAAAGATCCAATGACGTGCTTACAGCTAACAATTGGAACGTATGCCAGTATGCAGTTCTTCTTCATATGTTAGCCCAGGTATGCGATATGGAAGTGGGAGAGTTGGTACATGTGATTGCAGATGCCCATATTTATGATAAACATGTTCCGCTGGTGGAAGAATTAATCCAAAGAGAACCTTACCCGGCACCGAAATTCTGGCTAAATCCGGAGATTAAAGATTTCTATGATTTTACTACAGACGATGTAAAGCTGATTGATTATGAAACCCATGAACAGATTAAAAATATACCGGTGGCAATATAAGACAGATTGCTTGTTTCAAGAAGGAGAAGTTGTAGATGAATATTATTGTAGCAGTTGATAAAAACTGGGGAATTGGAAATGGAAATAAGCTTTTGGTAAGCATTCCTCAGGATATGAAATTTTTTAGAGAGCATACCACAGGCAAGGTGGTAGCCATGGGAAGAAAAACCTTAGAAAGTTTCCCGGGAGGCCAACCCCTAAAGAAGAGAGAGAACATAGTATTAACCACAGACACAAATTATCAGGTCAGTGGAGCCACTGTGGTGCACTCTTTGGAAGAAATGCTGACAGAACTTAAGAAGTTTCCTTCTGAGGATGTTTTTGTAATTGGAGGGGAGAGTATTTACAGGCAACTCCTTCCTTACTGTGATAAGGCCTATGTTACAAAGATTGACCATGAATATGTGGCAGATACCCATTTCCCGAATTTGGATGAAGATCCTCACTGGGAGATGACGAAAACGACAGAGGAGCAGACCTATTTTGATCTGGAGTATTATTTTACAATTTATGAGCGGGTAAAATAATCGTAAGAAGATTCTGAACAAGATTCTAGAGAAATGGTTGACAGCCTCTAAATAGAAAAGTTATAATGGAGAAAATCGTTTGACAAATGCATGGACGAGGAGGAGTACATAGGTATTATAAAGCCTAGAGAGAAGATGGTTGGTGGAAATCTTCGTGAAGGACTTATGGAAGTAGCCTCTGAGCAGTGAACCGAAAGAATTGTTTTAGATGACAATTTTAGTAGACTTCAACGTTTTTCCTACGTTACAGGGAAGCGATATCGGATGATCGAATTCAAGGAGAATCCCGTATTGGCAGAGTGCAGAGCGCGGCTCTGAATTTAGGTGGTAACACGGATGTAATATTCGCCCTAAGCTATATAAAGCTTAGGGCGCTTTTTATGAGAGAGAGAGGCTTAAAGGAGGTTATTTATGAAGAAAATCAGCGGTAACAAATTATTGGTAAAGGCTTTAAGAGAAGAGCAAGTAGATACACTCTTTGGATATCCGGGAGCCTGCACCATTGATATCAGTGATGAGCTTTATAAGCAGGATTATACAAAGGTAATTCTTCCAAGACAGGAGGTGGCACTGGTACATGAGGCAGATGCTTATGCCCGTTCTACAGGAAAGGTTGGAGTATGTCTTGTAACTAGCGGACCTGGAGCTACCAACCTGGTAACAGGACTGGCAACTGCTTATTACGACAGCGTACCTTTGGTATGCTTCACCGGACAGGTGGCAAGACACTTGATTGGAAATGATGCCTTTCAGGAGGTAGATATTGTAGGAATCACACGAAGTATTACCAAGTACGGAGTTACCGTGCGAAATCGTGAAGATTTAGGAAAAATCATTAAAGAGGCCTTTTATATTGCAAGAACAGGAAGACCGGGGCCGGTACTTATTGACCTGCCAAAAGATGTTATGGGAGAACTGGGAAGCGCAGACTATCCGGAAACTGTCAATATTCGTGGCTATAAGCCCAATCACTCTGCCCATGTAGGTCAGCTAAAGCGTGCTATTAAAATGTTATCTACTGCTAGGAAGCCTTTGTTCTTAGTAGGTGGAGGAGTTAACATTTCTCATGCAAATGCTGCATTTACAGAGTTGGTAAATAAAACTCAAGTTCCGGTAGTAACTACCGTAATGGGCCGGGGAGCAATTTCTACCAAGCATCCCCTCTATATTGGTAATCTTGGAATGCATGGGGCTTATGCCTGCAATATGGCGGTAACAGAATGCGACCTCTTATTCTCCATCGGAACCAGATTTAATGATAGAATTACCGGAAAGCTTCATTCCTTTGCACCAAATGCAAAGATCGTTCACATTGATATTGATACTGCAGCGATTTCTAAGAATGTACAGGTAGATGTTCCCATCGTTGCAGATGCCAAGGATGCTATCGAAAAAATGCTGGAATATGTGGAGCCTTGTAAGACTGAGCAGTGGGTGGAAAAAATTCATGAGTGGGGCAAGGAACACCCATTACAGATGAAGAAAAAGCCGATTATGACACCTCAGGATGTTATAAATGCTATTAATGAAATCTTTGACGAGGCCATTATTGTAACGGACGTTGGACAGCACCAGATGTTTACCGCACAATTTGCGGAGATTACAGAAAAGAAAAAGCTCCTTATGTCCGGAGGTCTTGGAACTATGGGCTATGGACTGCCGGGAGCCATTGGAGCCAAGATTGGAAACCCAGATGTGCCCGTAATTTCCATTTCCGGAGACGGGGGCTTCCAGATGAATTCTCAGGAAATTGCCACAGCCGTATTGGAGGAACTTCCAATTATCAGTTGTATTTTCAATAATAATAATCTGGGTATGGTTCGTCAGTGGCAGAAGCTTTTCTATGGAAAGAGATATTCTATGACCTGCCTTCGGTCTGGAGCAGCCTGCAGGGGAAAATGCGGAGAGGTAGAGTGTCCGGAATATACTCCACACTTCCAAAAACTGGCAGAAGCTTACGGGGCTAAGGGCATTCATGTAACAAAGAAGGAAGAGATTGAGCCGGCTTTCAGAGAGGCCATGAAGAGTAAAAAGACACCTTATATTATTGAGTTTGATATTGATCCAGAGGATTTGGTATATCCAATGGTAAAACCAAACGGAACCTTAGAAGAACTGATTATGGATTGCTAAAGTGGAAACTTAGAAAGTTAGGTGACAATATGAAAATGAAAAAAAGATGGATTTCCTTATATGTAGAAAACCAGGTAGGCGTATTATCAAAAATTTCAGGATTATTTTCAGGAAAATCCTATAACTTAGACAGTCTTACAGTAGGTACCACAGAGGATCCTACGGTATCTAGAATGACCATTGCTACAGTAAGTGACGATGAGACCTTTGAGCAGATTAAAAAGCAGCTAAACCGTTTGGTGGAAGTTATTAAGGTTATTGATTTTACAGATGTTTTTGTCAGAATGAAAGAAATCATGTATATCAAGATCAGAGACTGCTCTAAGGATGATAAGGCAGAGCTTTTTCAAATAGCTACCACCTTTAAAGCAAAGGTCATCGATTACGGAAAAGACAGTATCCTTATGGAATTTGTTCAGACTGCAACAAAGAATGATGCAGTGGTGAAGCTTATGAAAGAAGAATTTAAAAATATTGAAGTAGTTCGTGGAGGAAGTGTTGGAATCGAATCTATTAGTATGATGGAACGATAAAAACAGAGTGCACTCTTGAATTTTGAAAACCACAGTATTATAATGGAACAAGATTAGGGATCAAGAAATAAACTTGAGATAAAAACATCTATGGAATGGAGGATATATCAATGGAAAAGAAGAACATTGATTGGAGCAACATTGGATTTGGTTATATGAAGACAGATAAAAGATATGTGTCTAATTTTAAAGATGGTAAGTGGGACGCGGGAACTCTTACAGAGGACGATACAATTACCATGAGCGAGTGTGCATGTGTGCTTCAGTATGCTCAGACATGTTTTGAAGGAATGAAGGCTTACACAACAGAGCAGGGGAAAATTGTTGTATTTCGCCCGGACTTAAACGCAGCTCGTATGGCAGATTCTGCTAAGCGTTTGGAGATGCCGGCTTTCCCAGAGGAGCGTTTCGTAGAAGCAGTACGTGAGGTTGTAAAAGCGAATGCAGCTTACGTTCCACCTTACGGATCAGGAGCTTCTCTTTATATTCGTCCATTTATGTTTGGATCAGATGCAATTATCGGAGTAAAGCCGGCAAATGAGTATCAGTTCCGTGTATTTACAACTCCGGTTGGACCATACTTTAAGGGCGGCGCTAAGCCAATTACCATTCGTGTATGTGACTTCGACCGTGCAGCTCCGCATGGAACAGGACACGTTAAGGCTGGACTTAACTATGCCATGAGTTTACATGCTATTGTAGATGCTCACAAGCAGGGATATGATGAGAATATGTACTTAGATGCAGCTACCAGAACAAAGGTAGAGGAGACCGGTGGAGCTAACTTCATCTTTATTACAAAGGATGGCAAGCTTGTAACACCGAAGTCTAGCACAATTTTACCTTCTATCACAAGACGTTCTATTGTATATGTAGCAGAACACTATCTTGGAATGGAAGTAGAAGAAAGAGAAGTATTCTTTGATGAAGTGAAAGAGTTTGCAGAGTGTGGACTTTGCGGAACGGCAGCAGTTATTTCACCGGTAGGAAAGATTGTAGATCACGGAAATGAAATCTGCATGCCTTCAGGAATGGATGAGATGGGACCTGTAACTAAGAAGTTATACGATACACTTACAGGTATTCAGATGGGACACATTGAAGCACCAGAAGGATGGATCTGCGAGATCTGCTAATTAGAATTAGATACAAGTAGATGAAAATAAAAATCCCGAAGTTCTCGTGAAAACGAGGACTTCGGGATTTTTTCTTACAATTTTAAATTTTTAAATAAATCACCAAGGCTTGTTCCAATGTTTTCAGCCTTTGGAATTTCAACTTTTACGACTTCTTCTTCCTCTTTTTCTTCCTCTAAAGCTTTCATGCTAAGGCTGATCTTTCCATCTTTGATGCCAATGACTTTTACGGTAACTTCCTGACCTACTTCCAAAACATCTTTAGGGAATTTGATACGTTTCTGGCTAATCTGAGATACATGTACCAGTCCTGACAAGCCGTCTTCAAGACGAACAAATGCGCCGTAGTTCTGGAGGCTCTCTACAGTACCTGTCATAACGCTTCCAAGTTGGATAGTTGCAATTTTTTCGGCTTTTTCCTTGTCTTCTTCTTCCTTTAAAAGTTCTCTGGCTGATAGAACTAAGCGATTGTTAGCTTGATCCACATCAACGACCCTTACCTTAATATCTTTTAATAGGTAAGACTCCAGATCTTCAATGTAAGATAGTGACAGTCTGGAAGCTGGAATAAATCCCCGAATACCTTCTACCATTGCAATGGCGCCGCCTTTTACGATCCCTTCTACTTTTACAGGGAGAATAGTTTCTTTCTCCATATAGGAAGTAACTACATTCCATGGATTAGCATCGTCAAAATGTTCTTCCAAATCTGCCATGGTCTGTGGCTCTTTTTCCAGTTCTTCTTGCAATAATTCTTTGCTCATAGTATATTTCCTTTCCTGATCCTATTATTAGGATTAATGTACTTAATATTGTACCATAAATAACTTTGAAAAGGTTGACTAAATCGTTGAAAAATGGCACCATAAGTGTATAGACTTTGTGTAATTTGTAGAAAAACATCAGGGTTTTACACGGACTTAAAGTTCTAATATTAAAATTTTTCATAAATTTAACCTGAGAGCTTGGGGGTCTTGTGAATATTTACAAAAGGGAGAACGAACTAGTTTATGAGCAAAAGAAATGAAAAGATCTATGTTGTGGGTCATAAGAATCCAGACACAGATTCCATCTGTTCCGCCATTGCCTATGCAAACTTAAAGCAAGTGGTTACAGGAGAAGAGTATGTGCCAAGACGTGCGGGACGACTCAACACAGAGACGGAGTATGTGTTGAAAAGATTTGGCATCAGTACACCACCGCTTCTGGATACTGTACAGTTACAGGTAAAGGATATCGAGCTTCTCCAGGTGGAAGGGGTAAGTCCTACCGTTTCTATTCGAGATGCCTGGGACAAGATGAAGACCGAGGGAAATAAAACCATTCCAGTGCTTCAGAGCAAAGAATTGGTTGGAGTTATTTCTACCAGTGATATTGCTACATCCTACATGGATGTAATTGACAATAGCATTCTTTCCAGAGCCAAGACACCTTATCGCACCATTATTAAGACCTTAGACGGGGAGATGCTTACAGGCAATGAGCATGGCTTTTTCTCCCAGGGAAAGGTTCAGATTGCAGCCTCAGATGCAGAGGTAATGAGAGAACTTATTGATCCTGATGATTTGGTTATTTTAGGAAATCTATACAAATCACAGATGGTTGCCATTGATATTAATGTTAGCTGCATGGTAATTTGTACTCCAAGAGATGGAGAGGAGATTTCTCCAGAGGTCTTAAAACGGGCAGAGGAGAAGGGAATTGCAGTGATTCAGTCCCCTTATGATACCTTTAGTGTAGCCAGACTTATTAATCAGAGTATTCCTGTAAAAGAATACATGACAAAGATGCCTCTTACTACCTTCAGAATGTTAGATTTCGTGGATGATATCCGAGATATTATGCGTCAGAAGAAGTATCGTGAGTTCCCGGTTCTTGATGAGGAGGGAAGGTTCCAGGGATTTATCTCCCGTAGACGTTTCCTTTTAAACCGTAAGAAAAAGGTAGTTTTGGTGGATCACAATGAGAAGAACCAGGCAGTAGACGGAATCGAAGAAGCTGAGATTGTAGAGATTATTGACCACCACCGTTTGGGTAATCTTGAGACAGCGGCGCCTCTATATTTTAGAAACCAGCCGGTAGGTTGTACCGCTACAATTATCTATCAGATGTATGAAGAGAATGAGGTGACCATTACACCGGAGATTGCAGGGCTTTTGTGCTGTGCCATTATTTCTGATACCTTATTGTTCCGGTCTCCAACTTGCACCAGATTGGATGAGAGTATTGCAAAGCGTTTGGCAAAGATTGCAGATATTAATCTGGATGAAATTGCCCAGGAGATGTTTACAGCAGGAAGCAATTTAAAGGGAAAGAGCGCAGATGAGATCTGCTTCCAGGATTTTAAGCAATTTAAAGCAGGAAATAATATGATCTTTGGGGTAGGCCAGATCAGTTCTGTTAACCCAGATGAACTTAGGGAGGCCAGAGGCTTGCTAGAACCCCATTTGCCTCAGGTTATGAAGGAAAATGGCTTGCAGATGATTTTCTTTATGCTTACAGATATTTTGGAGGAAAGCACAGAGCTAATCTGCTGTGGAGACTTGGCTGAATCAAAAGCAGTACAGGCCTTCAATTTACCAGATGACTATGACAAGGTGGTGCTTGAAGGGGTGGTATCAAGAAAGAAACAATTGATTCCATCTTTGATGAATGTGTTGAATGAATAAAATGTTATATTATAAGTGATAAATGAGTGATAAAAATCGACTTTTGCAGGGGCATCCTCAAAGGTCGATTTTTCATGTGTTTCATTAAGAGAAAACTTTTCAATCGGGGGCAGATATGTTAAAGTAAGCTCTTGAAAGCAACATATTTGCTTTAAAGGAGAAGGTGTAATGAGTAAACAAATTTGGAAACCGGGGAATATGGTTTATCCTTTGCCGGCAGTTATGGTAAGCTGTGGAAATTCTTCCGGGGAAAGCAATATATTAACAGTAGCATGGACAGGAACTATTTGTACGAATCCGCCTATGCTATATATTTCTGTGCGACCGGAGCGGTATTCCCACCATATTATAGAAGAGACCGGGGAGTTTGTAGTGAATCTAACCACCAAGGAATTAGCCTATGCCACAGACTGGTGTGGGGTTAGATCTGGAAAAGATGTGGATAAGTGGAAGGAAATGAAGCTGACTCGGGGGAAAAGCACCAAGCTTGATTTTGCCCCTACCATAGCGGAAAGTCCAGTAAATATCGAGTGTAAGGTGTCAGAAATTAAGCGATTAGGATCCCATGACATGTTTATAGCAGATGTGGTGGCAGTTCAGGTAGAGGATTCTTATATGAATGAGACAGGAAAGTTTGAATTAAGTGAAACGGGTCTTCTGGCTTATTCCCACGGTGAATACTTAGAACTTGGAAAGAAATTAGGAACCTTTGGTTGGAGTGTCAGAAAGAATAAATAAGCCGGTGCTTATCTTAGATTCTATTCGTACCATGAAGGAGGGAGTAAATCGTGGATCTCTTTGATTATATGAGAGAAAAAAATATGGATAAGGAAGCCCCATTAGCTTCCAGACTACGGCCCACGACCTTAGATGAGGTGGTAGGGCAGCAGCATATTATTGGAAAGGACAAGCTTCTTTACCGGGCCATTAAGGCAGATAAAATTAGTTCCATTATTTTTTATGGGCCTCCGGGGACAGGAAAGACCACATTGGCTAAGGTGATTGCCAATACCACCAGTGCAGAATTTACCCAGATTAATGCAACAGTAGCTGGGAAAAAGGACATGGAAGAGGTGGTGAAAAAAGCCAAGGACACCTTGGGAATGTATCAGAAAAAGACCATTCTTTTTGTAGATGAGATTCACAGATTTAATAAAAGCCAGCAGGATTATTTACTGCCCTTTGTGGAGGATGGGACCTTGATCCTTATTGGGGCTACCACGGAGAATCCTTATTTTGAGGTAAATGGAGCTTTAATCTCCAGGTCCAGTATTTTTGAACTTCGCCCTTTAAGTAAAGAGGACATAAAGACCTTGCTTTTAAGAGCCCTTACGGATAAAGAAAAAGGGATGGGAAGCTATGAGGCAAAAATCGACGAGGATGCCTTAGACTTTCTTGCTGATATAGCAGGAGGAGATGCAAGAAATGCCCTAAATGCTATAGAACTTGGGGTCCTTACCACCAAGCGCAGTGACGATGGAATGATCCATATTACTTTAGATGTGGCATCAGAATGTATTCAAAAGCGGGTGGTGCGATATGATAAAGATGGAGATAACCACTACGATACTATTTCCGCCTTTATAAAAAGTATGCGAGGATCTGATCCAGACGCAGCCGTTTATTATCTTGCCAAGATGCTCTACGCAGGAGAAGATATTAAATTTATTGCTAGGAGAATTATGATCTGTGCTTCTGAAGATGTGGGAAATGCAGATCCAAGGGCCTTGATGGTGGCGGTATCTGCAGCCCAGGCAGTGGAGCGGATTGGTATGCCGGAGGCTCAGATTATTTTATCCCAGGCGGTGCTTTATGTGGCTACAGCTCCAAAGAGTAATTCCGCGGTAAATGCCATATTTGCAGCCATGGATAATGTAAAACACCATAAGACTACAGTGCCTGCCCATTTGCAGGATGCCCATTATAAATCTTCTGGAAAATTAGGCCATGGAGTGGGATATAAGTATGCCCATGATTATCCAAAACATTATGTCCACCAACAGTATCTTCCCGATGAAATTAAAGACGAGAGTTTTTATCACCCTGGGGATAATGGATATGAGAGAGAAGTAAAAGATTGGATGGACTACATTAGGAAATAAAAAAATAATAAAGTCTGTTGACAAACAGAAAGGGGAGTGCTACATTAATAACCGTAGATGTTAGCACTCCTTTATTTTGAGTGCTAATAACAAAACCGAAAGGAGGAGTCACGTGGAAAACATAGAATTAAGTGAGCGCAAGCTAAAAATTTTGCATGCGATCATTCAGAACTATCTGGAGACAGGGGAACCCGTAGGATCCAGAACAATTTCCAAGTATTCGGATCTTCGGTTAAGCTCCGCAACCATTCGTAATGAGATGGCGGACTTAGAGGAATTGGGATATATTATACAACCCCATACGTCGGCAGGACGTATTCCTTCGGACAAAGGTTACAGGCTCTATGTAGATATACTGATGAGCGAGAAGGAGCAGGAAATCAATGAGATGCAGGAGCAGATGCTTGAAAAAGCTGACAAGATGGACCAGCTTTTAAAGCAGGCGGCAAAGGTACTGGCCAACAGTACCAACTATGCAACCTTGGTTTCTAGTCCTATGAGCAATGTGAATAAGATTAAATTTATTCAGCTTTCTATCGTAGATGAGGATCAGATCCTTGCGGTTATCGTTTTAAGTGGCAACGTGATTAAAAATTGCATCATTAATATGGATGAGCCTATTAACAATGAAAACTTGTTGAAGCTTAACATGTTGTTAAATACCACCTTAAACGGCATGCCTATAGAAGAGATTAATCTAGGGCTTATCGCTAGGATGAAGGAGCAGGCAGGAAGCCACGGGGATGTGGTGGGACACGTGTTGGATGCAGTGGCAGATACCATACAGATTGGTGATGACATGCAGATTTATACTAGCGGTGCTACCAATATTTTCAAATATCCGGAGCTAAGCGACAAGCAAAGCGCACAGGAAATTATCAGTGCCTTTGAAGAAAAGCAACAGCTGACGGAACTTGTAACCCAGACCTTATCAAGGGAAGACAATACCGGAATTCAGGTTTACATTGGAGAAGAGACTCCTGTGGAGACCATGAAAGATTGCAGTATCGTAACTGCCACCTATGAACTAGGAGAGGGAGTGAAGGGTACCATTGGTATTGTTGGTCCTAAGAGAATGGATTATGAACACGTATTAGTATCTATGAAGCGCCTCCAGGCAGAACTGGATGAGATGTTTCATAAGAAATCATAGAAAGGTGGTTATTTCTTGGAAGAAAAGCAGGGAAAAAGCCAGGAAGAGATGGTGACAGAAGCTTTTGAGGAAGCCAGAGAAAAAGCGGGCCAGTCAGAACAAGATGTTTCTGAAGAAGTAGAAACAGAAACAAAAGAGGCTCAGACAGAAGAGCAAGCAGCAGATGAGGAAGCTTCCCAGACAGAAGAAAAGTCATCTAAGGGATTATTTGGCAAAAAGAAAAAAGATAAAAAAGATGAAAAAATTGAGGAGTTAATCGATAAGGTTGCTCGTCAGATGGCAGAGTTTGATAACTTCCGCAAGCGTACAGAGCGTGAGAAATCTCAGATGTACGAGGTGGGGGCAAAAGATATTATAGAAAAGATTCTTCCGGTTGTAGACAACTTCGAGAGAGGTCTTGCCACAGCAGGGGAAGATAAAAAAGAAGATCCTTTCGTGGAGGGTATGGATAAGGTTTACAAGCAGCTTCTTACCTCATTAGAGGAAGCTGGAGTAAAGGCCATTGAGGCTGTGGGCCAGCCCTTTGATCCGGAGTTTCACAATGCAGTCATGCACATCGAGGATGAAAGCCTTGGTGAGAATGTGGTAGCCGAGGAGTTCCAAAAAGGATACATGTACCGCGACAGTGTGGTAAGACATAGTATGGTAAAGGTTGCTAACTAGTAGCAATTTTTATAGATGTAAGAAAGTTAGTTTTCACTTTAAATAAATTAGGAGGTAACAACCATGGGAAAAATTATTGGTATTGATTTAGGTACTACAAATAGCTGTGTAGCCGTTATGGAAGGTGGACAGCCTACAGTAATTGCTAACACAGAGGGAGCAAGAACAACTCCATCCATCGTAGCATTTACAAAAAACGGAGAGCGTTTAGTAGGTGAGCCTGCAAAGCGTCAGGCAGTAACTAACGCAGAGAGAACTATTTCTTCTATTAAGAGAGAGATGGGTTCTGATTACAGAGTAACAATTGATGATAAAAAATATTCTCCACAGGAGATTTCAGCAATGATCCTTCAGAAATTGAAAGCAGATGCAGAAGGATACTTGGGAGAGAAAGTAACAGAGGCTGTTATTACAGTTCCTGCATACTTTAACGATGCTCAGCGTCAGGCTACTAAGGATGCTGGTAAGATTGCTGGTCTTGATGTAAAGCGTATCATCAACGAGCCTACAGCAGCTGCATTGGCTTATGGTCTTGATAACGAGAAAGAGCAGAAGATTATGGTATATGACCTTGGTGGTGGTACTTTCGATGTATCTATTATCGAAATCGGTGATGGTGTTATCGAAGTATTGTCTACTGCAGGTAATAACAGACTTGGTGGTGATGACTTCGACCAGAAGATCGTTGATTATATCGTAGCTGATTTCAAGGCACAGAATGGTGTAGACTTGGCTGCAGATAAGATGGCTCTTCAGAGAGTTAAGGAAGCAGCAGAGAAGGCTAAGAAGGAATTGTCTTCTGCAACACAGACCAATATTAACCTTCCATTCATCAGCATGAATGCTTCAGGTCCACTTCACTTAGATATGAACCTTACAAAGGCTAAATTTGATGAGTTAACACACGACCTTGTAGAGATGACAGCGGAGCCTGTAACAAGAGCACTTTCTGATGCAGGACTTTCTGCTTCAGAGCTTGGACAGGTATTGTTAGTTGGTGGATCTACTCGTATTCCAGCTGTTCAGGATAAGGTAAAACAGTTGACAGGTAAAGAGCCAAGTAAGTCTTTGAACCCAGATGAGTGTGTAGCTTTAGGAGCTTCTGTTCAGGGTGGTAAATTAGCAGGAGATGCAGGTGCCGGTGACATCCTTCTTTTGGATGTAACTCCACTTTCCCTTTCTATCGAGACTATGGGTGGTGTAGCTACTCGCCTGATCGAGAGAAATACTACAATTCCTACAAAGAACAGTCAGGTATTCTCTACAGCAGCTGATAACCAGACAGCAGTAGATATTAACGTAGTTCAGGGTGAGAGACAGTTCGCAAAAGACAACAAGTCCTTAGGACAGTTTAGACTGGACGGAATTGCACCAGCTCCACGTGGAGTACCGCAGATTGAAGTTACATTCGATATCGATGCCAACGGTATTGTAAATGTATCTGCAAAGGATCTTGGAACTGGTAAGGAGCAGCACATTACAATTACAGCTGGATCTAACATGTCAGACGATGAGATCGATAAGGCTGTAAAAGAAGCTGCAGCATTTGAGGCTCAGGATAAGAAACGTAAGGAAGCCATTGATACAAAGAACCAGGCAGATTCTATGGTATTCCAGACAGAGAAGGCTCTCTCTGAGGCAGGAGATAAGTTAGATCCTGCAGACAAGGCTGCATGTGAAGCTGATGTTAAGGCTCTTAAGGACATCCTTGAGAAAGTTAACTTGGATGATATTACTGAGGCTCAGGTTGCAGAGATTAAGGCTGCACAGGATAAATTAAATGAGAGTGCTCAGAAGGTATTTACAAAGATGTATGAGCAGGCTGCTCAGGCACAGGCAGGAGCAAATGCAGGTGCTTCTGATGCACAGGCAGGCCCAGCACCAGACGGTTTCCAGGGTGATGACGTTGTAGACGGAGATTACAAGGAAGTCTAATTAAACATAAAAGATAACTAAGATCAGTTATCATAAAGTAAAAAGAACGACTCCGAAATACCCGCATAGGTTTTCCCTACGGGTGTTTCGGATTGTTCCATGTTGAAAGGAATACATTGTAATGGCAGAGACTAAGAGAGATTATTATGAGGTTCTTGGCGTTGATAAGAATGCAGATGCTGCAAAAATCAAAAGCGCCTACCGTAAATTAGCGAAAAAATATCATCCCGATGTAAACCCTGGAGACCAAGAAGCAGAAAAGAAATTTAAAGAAGCTTCTGAGGCTTATGCGGTGCTTAGTGATGATGAGAAGAGAAGACAGTATGACCAGTACGGCCATGCGGCCTTTGATGGCAGTGCAGGAGCCGGTGGATTTGACTTTAACGGAGCAGACTTTAGCGATATTTTCGGAGATATTTTCGGAGATTTATTTGGAGGCGGAGGCAGAAGAAGTGGCCGCAGCCAGGGACCTATGAAGGGGTCTAATCTTAGAAAAAGTGTAAGAATTACCTTCGAGGAAGCCGTATTTGGATGCGAGAAGGAATTAGACGTGATTATAAAGGATTCTTGCCCAACTTGTAAGGGTACAGGAGCTAAGCCTGGAACCTCACCGGAGACTTGTCCAAAGTGTGGTGGTAAGGGACAGGTTGTCTATACCCAGCAGTCCTTCTTTGGTATGGTTCAGAATGTACAGACTTGTCCAAATTGTCAGGGAAGCGGTAAGATTATTAAAGAGAAATGTTCTGATTGTGGAGGCAGTGGATATGTATCCAACAAAAAGAAGATTTCGGTTACTATTCCGGCAGGAATTGACAATGGCCAGTGCGTAAGAATTAGAGAAAAGGGAGAACCGGGAATAAACGGAGGACCAAGAGGAGATCTCTTAGTAGAAGTTGTGGTTTCCAGACATCCGATTTTTGAAAGACAGGACATGCATTTGTTCTCGACTGTTCCAATCACTTATGCCCAGGCAGCTCTTGGAGCTGATGTTAAGGTAAAGACGGTGGACGGAGATGTGGTCTATACCGTTGCACCGGGAACTAAGACTGGCACCAAGGTTCGCTTAAGAGGAAAGGGTGTACCTTCTGTTCGAAATAAACAGGTTCGAGGAGATCATTATGTAACCCTAGTGATTCAGACGCCGGAGCACTTAAGTGCAGAAGCTAAGGAAGCCTTGAAGAAGTTTGATGCCCTTACTGGAAATTCCTTACATTTGGATCTTACCCCAGCAGAAGGTGAAGACCAGGAAAAAGAAAAGACACCAAAAAAGAAAAAATTTATGGATAAAGTAAAGGAAGCCTTTGATGATTAATCATCAAAGGTTTCTTTGGGACTAAATCATGATAAACATTGATAAGAAAATGCTTACCTTTTATAAAAATGTCATGGCCCTGATTATCCCTATAGCTTTGCAGAATCTCATTAATGTGGGAGTTACGGCAGCAGATGTGATTATGTTGGGAAAAGTGGGAGAGAAGGTACTCTCAGGTGCTTCTCTAGCAGGACAGGTCCAATTTATTATGACCCTTCTCTTTGCCGGAATTACTTCAGGAGCCAACGTGCTGACAGCCCAGTATTGGGGCAAGAAGGATACCACCTCTATTGAAAAAGTATTGGGAATCGGTCTTTTAATCGGCACCGTGACAGCGGCAATTTTCTCAGGCCTGGCTCTTTTGATCCCTGGGGGACTTATGAAAATCTATTCCTCGGACCCGGAGGTAATTGTCCAGGGAGTTAAATACCTTCAGGTGGTGGGAATTTCCTACGTCTTTATGGCAGTGACCCAGGTATATCTAAACATCATGCGAAGCATTGAGCGGGTGCTGATTTCTACTGGAATTTACAGTATTTCTCTTTTGATCAATGTCTGCCTTAACTGGCTTTTGATTTTTGGAAATTTAGGAGCTCCTAAGATGGGAATTAGGGGTGCTGCTCTGGCTACCTTGACGGCGAGAATTTCGGAAATGGTGCTAGCTATGCTATATGCTCATTTTCGCAATCATGTGGTGAAGATTCGTTTTCGCTACATTTTTCATCCTGATGCAGCCCTTATGAAGGATTATCTTACTTACTCTTTGCCAGTAGTTTTAAATGAAGTCATGTGGGGCCTTGGAAGCTCTGCAAATACAGCTATTATTGGCCATCTAGGAAGTCCTGCTGTGGCAGCAAATTCTGTGGCTCAGATGGCAAAACAATTGGCCCAGGTGGTGACCCTTGGAGTGGCAAATGCTACCGCAATCTATCTTGGAAAAACCATTGGAGAACATAAAATTGAACTGGCAAAATCTTATAGCAAGCGTTTTATTTGGCTAAGTATTGGCCTTGGAGTTTTAGGGGCACTGATTATTCTTTGTGCCATTCCTTTGGCAAGGTCTGGTCTGGCTCTTTCTAGTGAGGCTAAAAATTATTTAGGATTTATGTTCTTTGTAATGGCATACTTTACCATTGCCCAGTCCTACAACGGAACCATGATCATAGGGATTTTCAGGTCTGGAGGAGATACGAAGTTTGGACTTTTTATGGATGTATCTACCATGTGGGGATGTTCCATTATATTGGGAGCCCTGGCAGCCTTCGCCTTCCATGCCCCGGTAAAGGTGGTCTATGCTATTCTTATGTGTGATGAGCTTATTAAGGTGCCTATGGGAACTCTTAGATATAAGCAGTATAAGTGGTTGCGGGATGTGACAAGACAGTAGTATAATGACGGAGAAAGAAAGGACGGCGAAAATATTTTCGTCGAAGGTGATGATTATGAAAGTAGTAGCAACAAAAAAAGCACCAGATGCAGTGGGACCTTATTCACAGGCATACATCTATAATGGGATTTTATATACAGCAGGACAGGTTCCGATTAATCCGGAAAGCAACACAATTGAGGTAACTAGCATTGAGGAACAGACCCATCAGGCTTGTAAGAACTTAGGAGCGGTTCTTGCCGAGGCAGGTACTAGCTTTGATAAAGTATTAAAGACTACTTGCTTTTTGGCAAATATGGATGATTTTGCTGCTTTTAATGAGGTATATGCTCAGTATTTTACTTCAAAGCCAGCAAGAAGCTGTGTTGCAGTAAAGACTCTTCCAAAGGGAGCCCTCTGTGAGATTGAGCTGATTGCAGTTGTAGAAGAGTAAGAAAAATTTCTATAGGATTTTGATTTTCAAGAAAATAAAGAAAAAGAGTCACGAAGCAAACATTAATTTGCTTCGTGGCTCTTTTTCTTCGAGAAGGCCCTTGCTGATGAGAAAATTATGATACAAGATAAAATCTTGCACTGTAAGCTTCCAAATCAAGAGAAATTTTTCCGGCCTTAAGTTTCAAAGAAGCCTTGCTGAAAGCTTTGGCCCCACCGTAAATGTCTGTCTGGCTGTCTAAAAGTGGTGTAAGAGAGCTGGCATTTTTTACGGAAAGTTCAAATCCCTTTTGCAGCTGATCAGAAAAGTTAAAGACTGCAATGATTCGTTCCTTCTTGCTGTTACGCTCAAAAGCATAAATGCACCGCTCCTCCTGATGGCAGTCTAGCCAGGAAAAACCAGTGGAGGCATGATCAAGCTCCCAGAGAGAGGAATGCCCTAAGTAGAGGTGATTTAAATCCTCCATAAAATGATGGAAGCTATCATGAAGGGGATATTTTAAAATGTCCCAATCCTGTTCTCTCTTTTCGTCCCATTCCCGTAGTTGTCCGATTTCATTTCCCATGAAATTTAACTTCTTTCCCGGATGGGCATACATATACATATAAAAGGCTCTGGCCTGTGGAAATTTGTCTTCATAGTCTCCATGCATTTTTTGAAGAACCGTTGCCTTCCCATGTACCGTCTCATCGTGGGAGAGAGGTAAGAGATAATCTTCGTTATAGTAGTACATCATGGAGAAGGTAAGCTTGTGGTAGTTATCACTGCGATACTCCGGTGCTGTGCGGAAATAATTCAAGGTATCATTCATCCATCCCATATTCCACTTATAATCAAAGCCAAGGCCCCCTTCATTTACCGGTTTTGTAACCTTTGGGAAGGAAGTGGAATCCTCTGCAGATAAAAGGGCAGTAGGATGTAAATTTTTAAGGCCCTGATTCATGGTCTGAATAAAGGAAACCGCATTGCCATTGACTCCTCTTGCCGGGTCTCCCTGCCAATAAATAATTCGGCTAATAGCATCCATGCGGATTCCGTCAAAATGAAATTCCGAAAGCCAGTAGTTAGCAGCAGATTGAAGGAAGCTTCGGACCTCACCTCTAGAGTGCATAAAATTATAGCTTCCCCATTCGCTTTGCCCTACGTCATCGTGGGGGTACTCATAAAGGCTAGTGCCATCGTATTTTCCAAGGGCATAATCATCAATGGCAAAATGTACCGGAACAAAATCGATAATCAGTCCGATATTTTCCTTGTGGCAGGCATCTACAAATTTCTTTAAATCTGTGGCACTACCATAACGGGAGGTGGGGCTAAAAAATCCAGTATTTTGATATCCCCAGGATTCGTCGCAAGGATGCTCAGATAGGGGCATAAGTTCAACATAGTTGTAGCCATTTTCCTTTAAATAGGGAATCAAAATATCAATCATCTCGCTATAGCTGTACCAGCTTTCGGGATCCCTTCCTGGTTTTTTAAAAGATCCAAAATGCATTTCGTAAATGTTTAAAGATTCATTTTTTCGGATACTGCGTTTTTTCATCCAATTTTGATCTTTAAAATTATAGTCCTTGAGATCACGAACAATGGAAGCAAATCCAGGTCTTAGCTCCATACCAAAGCCGTAAGGGTCGCAATGGTCGGTGTAGGAACCATCTTTCTTATAAATGCGGTACTTGTACATGTCGCCGGGCTTTGCATTTTCAATCCAGCATTCCCAAAAATTCCCATCGTGTACCTTGTGCATCTCCCAGTTTTGCCACTTGTTAAAATCCCCTTGAATAGTAATTCCTGAAGCATCTGGGGCAAAGGTCCTAAAGGTTACGCCTTTTTTCTCAACGTGAGCTCCAAGATAAGTGTAGGCATCAAAAGATTGCCCGGTATAAAAACTATAAAAATCCATGAAAACCTCCTATATGACTTATTATTTATGTTGAAGATTGCCCGCAAGAATCTGTAGGGGGCAGATTTAGCAAGTGATTTAAAAAGGATTGTGCTGATTTTGAAATTGGAATTTGGCTATTGTAGGCCACGGCTAGTTGCCTGGTGGGAACTTTGGTAGTGGTCTCCACAATAAAAAGATCTTTGGAATCCTTAGGGATACAATAATCCGGCACGAAGGCGATTCCCAAGCCTATGGCAGCAAGATCAATTAAAAGATCATTGCTGCTAAGTTCAATTTCCGGAATCAGATCCAGTTGTTCTTGCTGAAAAATAGAATGCAAAAATTCACTGGTAGTACTGTTTTTATTTAACATTAAAATGGGATAATCAGATAATTCTTTTAAGCTAAGTTTTCGCCCCTTTAACTCTTTAAAAGAAGCGTTTGCCACAAATACATCCCGGAAAGTATAAATCTCCTGAACATTGGAAATATTCCGCAAATATGGGTTCGGAAGATTCACCACGATTAAATCTACCTGTCCGCTTTCTAAAAGTTCCACACAGCCTATGGAAGTAGCGTTGGTTACCTTAATATGGGCCTGAGGAAATTCTTCGTGAAGCTGTTTTAGATAAGGTACCAAAAAATACCGGCAAATGGTGTCGCTGGCGCCGATGCGAATTTGGCCTCCGGTGGAATTGGCATCTAAAAGTTGAGACTCTCCCCTGTGGATCATGTGAAGGGCAGGCTCTACGTGTCGCAGAAGAATCTCCCCCTCAGGGGTTAAGGAAACCTTCTTGGTACTGCGGATAAATAAGGTCTGACCTAACTTCTTTTCCAGAGATTTAATTGATTGGCTTACCGCCGATTGGGAGATAAAAAGTTTCTTAGAAGCTTCCGAAAAACTTAAGGTGGAGGCTACATAATAGAAAACTTTATATAATTCATAATTGATATCCATAATAAGTGCTCCTTATTAAAAACTATTTGTATTATAAGTCAAAACAGGGTGAAAAACAATGGGCATTCTGATAGAATAGATTTCAAAGTTTGAAGAGAGAGATTCAAAAATTAGAAAGGGAAGGTGGATTTTTGAAGTATAAGATTTTTACTACCCTGGGGATGTTGCTGCTTATTGTGGGGCTTCTCCTTACAGCTTTTCAAGTAGCTATCTATGGAGATTCAGATTATGGATTTTATGAAAGAGAATATGAAACCTATGGGGTTGCAAAAATCCTGGACATGACAGACTCAGATGTTATGAAGGTTACAGAGTATATGATGGATTATCTTATTGGAAAAGAAGAAGAATTAACCGTTGATGTTATGGTAGATGGAGAATATCAGGATTTTTTCAACGAGCAGGACAGGCTTCATATGGCGGATGTGAGAAATTTATTTTTAGGAGGACTGAAACTTCGGAATTTTTGCATTCTTAGTTCTCTTTTAATATTGTTTTTTGTTGCCGTGAAAAAATTATGGTCAGACAAAAAGATTCAGTTCAAGGAATTTTTTTTGGGGCATCTAAGAGCTTTGGTGATTACAGGGATTTTTGCTATTGTAATAGCAGTAGGTTGCAGTATTAATTTTGATGCTAGCTTCCGACTCTTTCACCATATTTTTTTCACCAACAATCTGTGGATTTTTGATCCAACTACAGATTATATGATCAATATGCTTCCGGAAGGCTTTTTCTTTGATTTTATAGTGCGGATAGCCTTGGTTTTTGGAGGCTTTTTAGCACTATTTACTGTAGTTCTTGGAGCTTTGGCCATTTTTGACAGTAAAAAGGGTTCTTTACAAGAAATAAATTAGTGGAAATTATAAATATATTTAAATATATTAATATACTTAATAACAAGATCTATGATACAATGAAACCATACAACTATTACTAAAGACCGATTCATAAGTGGAGGACAATTTATGAGCAATGTAAGACGTGTATACGTAGAGAAAAAACCAGAGTTTGCTGTACAGGCAAAGGATTTAAAGCACGAGATTAAAAGCTATCTTGGCATTAAGGATGTGAAGGAAGTTCGAGTGCTGATTCGTTACGACGTGGAAAATGTTTCAGATGAAACCTTTGAAAAAGCATGCCATGGTATTTTTTCAGAGCCACCGGTAGATACTTTGTATCAGGAAGATTTTCCGGTTGGAGAAAACAGCAGAATTTTTTCTGTAGAATTTTTGCCAGGCCAGTTTGATCAGCGAGCAGATTCTGCAGTTCAGTGTATTCAGTTTATTAAAGAAGATGAGCAGCCTGTGATTCGTACAGCTACTACTTATGTAGTTGTGGGTCAAGAAGGCCTGGTATCTGACGAAGAATTTGCAGCCATTAAAGAGCACTGCATTAATCCGGTAGATTCCAGAGAAACTACTTTGGAAAAACCTGAGACCTTGGTGACTAAGTTTGAGGAACCTGCAGATGTAATAATTTTTGATGGTTTCAAAGATATGTCAGAGGCAGATCTTAAAGAGCTTTATGATTCCTTGGGACTTGCTATGACTTTCAAGGATTTTCTTCATATTCAGAAGTATTTCCATGGAGAAGAAGACAGAGATCCTTCTATGACAGAGATTCGAGTTCTTGACACCTACTGGTCTGACCACTGCCGTCATACTACTTTTTCCACTGAGCTTACAGATGTAAGTTTTGGAGAGGGAGATTATAAGGCTCCTATCGAGGCAACTTATAATCAGTATAAGAAAGATTTTGCATCTATTTATGCAGGAAGAAATGATAAGTTTGTTTGCCTTATGGACCTGGCCCTTTTGGCAGCTAAGAAGTTAAAGGCAGAAGGAAAGCTTGAAGACCAGGAGGAATCTGAGGAAATCAATGCTTGTAGTATTGTGGTACCGGTAAAGGTCGACGGTGTAGAGGAAGAGTGGCTTGTTAACTTTAAAAATGAGACCCACAACCATCCTACAGAAATTGAACCTTTTGGTGGAGCAGCTACCTGCTTAGGTGGTGCTATTCGTGACCCCCTGTCTGGACGTACTTATGTATACCAGGCTATGCGTGTAACTGGAGCAGCAGATCCTACAGTATCAGTTAAAGATACCTTAAAGGGAAAACTCCCTCAGAAGAAATTGGTTCGAGAGGCAGCTCATGGATATAGTTCTTATGGTAACCAGATTGGTCTTGCTACAGGAGCTGTTAAAGAAATCTATCATCCAAATTACGTAGCCAAGCGTATGGAGATTGGAGCTGTTATGGGAGCAGCACCTAGACGGGCTGTTATCCGTGAGACTTCTGATCCGGGAGATATCATTATCCTTTTAGGTGGCCGTACCGGTCGTGATGGCTGCGGTGGAGCTACAGGATCTTCTAAGGTTCATACTCTGGAGTCTATTGAGACTTGTGGAGCTGAGGTTCAAAAGGGAAATGCTCCTACAGAGCGTAAAATTCAGCGCATGTTCAAGAGAGAAGAAGTTAGTAAGCTTATTAAAAAGTGTAACGACTTTGGTGCCGGTGGTGTGTCTGTAGCTATCGGTGAGTTGGCAGATGGCCTTCGGGTAAATCTTGATAAGGTGCCTAAAAAATATGCCGGCTTAGATGGTACAGAGATTGCCATTTCTGAGTCTCAGGAGCGTATGGCAGTGGTAGTAGATCCAAAGGATGTAGACCAGTTCCTAGCTTATGCAAATGAAGAGAACTTAGAGGCTGTTATTGTAGCTGAAGTAACTAAGGAGCCAAGGTTAGTGCTTTCTTGGAGAGGAAAAGAAATTGTAAATCTTTCCAGAACATTTCTTGATACCAACGGAGCTCATCAGGAGACTGCTGTGGCTGTGGATATTCCGGCAAGAAAGGACAGCGTTTTAACTAGAACGGAAGTAGCCGATGTTAAGAAGAAATGGTTAGAGACCTTAAAGGATCTCAATGTTTGCTCACAAAAAGGTCTTGTAGAAATGTTTGACGGTTCTATCGGAGCTGCTTCTGTATTTATGCCTCATGGTGGTAAATACCAGATGACAGAGACCCAGAGTATGGTAGCAAAGCTTCCTGTATCTAAGGGAGACTGTGATACCGTAACTATGATGAGTTATGGATTTGACCCATATCTTTCTACCTGGAGCCCATATCATGGAGCCATCTATGCAGTGACAGAGTCTATTGCAAAGATTGTGGCAAATGGTGGCGACTACTCTAAGATTCGTTTTACCTTCCAAGAGTATTTCCGTAGAATGACAGAAGATCCAAGCAGATGGAGTCAGCCTTTTGCAGCTCTTCTTGGAGCTTATGATGCACAGCTTGGATACGGACTTCCTTCCATCGGTGGTAAGGATAGTATGTCAGGAACCTTTGAGGATATTGATGTGCCCCCAACTTTGGTTTCCTTTGCAGTAGATGTAGCTACAGAGAAGGATATTATTACACCAGAGTTTAAGCAGGCAAAAGATAAAATTGTATGGCTTCAGATTCCTACGGATGAATATGATGTTCCGGTATATGAGAAGGTTATGGACCAGTATGGTAAATTTACAGAAGCTATCCATGCTGGAGCTATTAAGGCAGCTTATGCCCTGGATCGTCACGGTCTTGTGGCAGCAGTCAGCAAGATGGCCTTTGGTAATGGAATGGGAGTAAGTCTTTCTACAGATGTAGATCCTAAGGATCTTTTTGCTCCTGGATTTGGTGATCTGGTAGCTGAGGTGCCTGCAGACCAGCTGGAGAATCTTGGATTTGCCTACACTGTAATTGGTGAAGTAACAGATGATGAGGCCTTCAGTTATGGGGATGTGAAGATCAGCCTTTCTGAGGCAGAGGATGCATGGAAAGAGACTTTAGAATCTGTATTTGCTACAAATTCTGGGGCAGAAGGCCAGGATGAAAAAGTAGAGACCGGTCTTTATGATGCAAAGGATATTCACATTTGCAGCCATAAGATTGGACAGCCTAAGGTATTTATTCCTGTATTCCCGGGAACCAACTGCGAGTATGACAGTGCAAAAGCTTTTGAAAGAGCTGGTGCTAAGGTAGAGACAAAGGTATTTAAGAACCTGACAGCAGCAGATATCGTAGATTCTGTAAATATTTTTGAGAAGGCAATTAACGATGCCCAGATCATCATGTTCCCAGGTGGATTTAGTGCCGGTGATGAGCCAGATGGATCTGCAAAATTCTTTGCAACAGCTTTTCAGAATGCTAAGATCAAAGAGGCAGTGGAGAAACTCTTGCAGAAGCGAGATGGACTGGCCCTTGGTATCTGTAACGGATTCCAGGCACTGATTAAGTTAGGTCTTGTTCCAAATGGAAGCATTACCGGTCAGACACCAGATTCCCCAACTTTGACTTACAATACCATTGGTCGCCACATTTCCAAGATGGTATACACCAAGGTGGTAACTAACAAGTCCCCATGGCTTGCCCAGGCAGAATTAGGAGGCGTATATACCAATCCTGCATCCCATGGAGAGGGACGTTTTGTGGCCAATAAAGAATGGTTAGAGAAACTTTTTGCTAACGGACAGGTGGCAACCCAGTACTGTGATCCAGAAGGAAATATCACCATGGATGAAGAGTGGAATGTTAACGGTTCTTACCTTGCAATCGAGGGTATTACAAGCCCGGATGGACGTGTTCTTGGTAAGATGGCTCACTCTGAGAGACGTGCAAGATCCGTAGCCATGAACATTTACGGAGAGCAGGATATGAAGATTTTTGAGTCGGGTGTTGCATACTTTAAGTAAGCTAAGAAATGAAAGAATCTTGAAATAAATATAGCAAAAAGAGTGGTTTTCCCTGGGATTCAAATGGGTCAACCACTCTTTTTGCAAGTTGGATAAAAATAAAATGCAAAAATCTGGTTTTTTATAGCAAAATTACTTGCCTAAGACATGAAACTTTAGTACAATAAAGCAGAACTGTGTCGCCGGAAGAAAGAGAGGACTCTTCCGATAATTGCTTGCAGGAGAGGATGCAGGCAATTAATGTGGTGCGAGTGGGGACTCGTAGAACACAATGAAAAAATATAAAAAAGTAGTAGAAGTGGCAGACGGGGAACTGCGTTTAAAAGTACTACAAGTGACAGGTTTAGAAAAAAATTAAAAACCTTAGGAGGTAAATGGTATGTCGTATGTAGATGAGGTGTTGGAGCGCGTAGTGGCTAAGAATCCTGCAGAGCCAGAATTTCACCAGGCTGTAAAGGAAGTCTTAGAATCTCTACGCGTAGTGGTTGAAGCTAACGAAGAGAAGTTCAGAAAAGATGGTTTGTTAGAGCGATTAACAGAGCCTGAAAGACAGATTAAATTCCGTGTACCTTGGGTAGATGACAAGGGACAGGTTCAGGTTAATACTGGATACCGTGTACAGTTTAACAGCGCTATAGGACCTTACAAGGGAGGACTTCGTTTCCATCCTTCTGTAAACTTAGGAATCATTAAATTCTTAGGATTCGAGCAGATTTTCAAGAATTCCCTGACAGGACTTCCAATCGGAGGAGGTAAGGGTGGATCTGATTTTGATCCAAAGGGAAAATCAGACAGAGAAGTAATGGCCTTCTGCCAGAGCTTTATGACTGAGCTTTGCAAGTATATCGGGGCAGACACAGATGTGCCGGCTGGAGATATTGGAGTAGGCGGAAGAGAGATCGGTTATATGTTCGGACAGTACAAGCGCATCAGAGGCTTATATGAAGGGGTTCTTACAGGTAAGGGCTTGACCTTTGGGGGATCTTTGGCAAGAACAGAAGCTACCGGATATGGACTCTTATATTTAACAGAAGAGCTTCTTAAGATCAATGGCAATGCCATTGCAGGCAAGACCGTAGCAGTTTCCGGTTCAGGAAACGTTGCAATCTACGCAACAGAGAAGGCACAACAGTTGGGGGCAAAGGTTGTGACAGTCAGCGATTCTACAGGATGGGTATATGATCCAGAAGGAATCGATGTAGCAGCCTTAAAAGAAATCAAAGAAGTAAAACGCGCAAGATTAACAGAGTACAAGAACTATCGTCCAAATTCTGAATATCATGAGGGACGCGGTGTATGGTCTATTAAGGTAGACATCGCACTCCCATGTGCAACTCAGAATGAGTTACATTTAGAGGATGCAAAACAGTTAGTAGAAAATGGTTGTATCGCAGTGTGCGAGGGAGCTAACATGCCTACTACACTGGAGGCTACAGAGTACTTGCAGAAAAACGGAGTATTATTTGCACCGGGAAAGGCAGCAAATGCCGGTGGCGTAGCAACTTCTGCTCTTGAGATGTCTCAGAACAGCGAGAGATTAAGCTGGACCTTTGAGGAAGTAGATTCTAAGCTTAAGGGAATCATGGTAAACATTTGCCACAACATGGATGATGCGGCAAAGAGATATGGATTTGAAGGAAACTACGTAGTAGGTGCCAACATTGCCGGATTTGAAAAAGTTGTAGATGCTATGAACGCACAGGGAATTGTATAGAGAGATGTGTTAGTATAAGTATCAGTAGCTTAACTATTGAGTGAGATATGTTGTGAAAAAGTTTGGCATGTTCTAGTGGCTATCTTTTTTGCGACATATTTCCACTTCTTGGAGTGCTAGTATTAGCAAAAAAATTCAAAAAATTGAAAAAATAGGGAAAAAATAAAAAAATATGTTGACAAGGGACAACTTGTGATTATATAATAGCAAGGCAGGTTCGGTACAGAACCTTGCAGAATATATGGGATCATAGCTCAGCTGGGAGAGCACCTGCCTTACAAGCAGGGGGTCATAGGTTCGAGCCCTATTGGTCCCATTTGCAACGTTTTATATGTTGTTTATGGCGGGATAGCTCAGTTGGCTAGAGCACACGGTTCATACCCGTGGTGTCGCTGGTTCAAATCCAGTTCCCGCTATTTTATTGCAATCTGCAGTTGAGTGCTTTTGTTAAAGATGCTCCTACTATTCTTTTTTCTGATTGCAATATTTTTTGTGGCGGGATAGCTCAGTTGGCTAGAGCACACGGTTCATACCCGTGGTGTCGCTGGTTCAAATCCAGTTCCCGCTATTTTTTATTTGTAGGATATAAGAAGGATCTTTGAGATATGTTTTCGTATCTTGAAGGTCCTTTTTTGCACCGGTAGAGAAATGTTGAACAGAAATCTTTGCTGTGCTAGAATACTAAAAGATGTAACCCGAAATAAATCATAGTAGGTGAGAATATATGAGAGTTGGTTTAGGATACGACGTACACAAATTAGTAGAAGATAGAGATTTGATTTTGGGAGGTGTTAGCATCCCCTATGAGAAGGGGCTTTTAGGCCACTCCGATGCGGATGTCCTTTTACATGCCATTATGGATGCCCTGCTTGGGGCCGCTGCCTTGGGGGATATTGGAAAGCATTTTCCGGATACGGATCCGGCTTATAAAGGGGCTTCTAGTATGAAATTACTGGAGCATGTTCGTGATTTAATAGAAGAGAATCTTTACATCATTGAAAATGTAGATGCTACCATTATTGCCCAAAAACCGAAGATGGCACCCCATATCCCTAAGATGAGGGAAAATGTGGCAAAAGCTCTTCGTATAGATGTGGACCAGGTGAATATAAAGGCTACCACAGAAGAGGGTCTTGGATTTACAGGTTCCGGTCAGGGAATTTCTTCCCAGGCCATTGCATGTTTAGAGAAAATTACAAATTATAGTTACGCGGTGGATGTAGAAGCGGGAGCCGGTTGCCCTGGTTGCGGTGGATGTAAAATGCCACAGTAAAAAATGTAGATGGAGTAGGTATAGTGGATATTACAATCAGAAAACTATCACAGGATGAGAAAATAAAAAGTCGTTCTTTGTACGAGGCTTGCTTTGCAGAGGATAGTAAGGCCTTTGTGGATTGCTATTATGAAGAGGTGGCAAAGGACAACGAGATTTATGTAGTGGAAGAGGGGGAAGAGATTCAGGCTATGTTACACCTGAACCCCTATAAAATCAGCCTCAATGGGGAGGAAAACTCCTTAGATTATATTGTGGCAGTAGCAACAAAAAAAGAAGCACGGCGAAAGGGCTATATGAGAGCTCTTGTAAAAGAAGCTTTTAAAGATATGCATGAAGACGGGAAACCCTTTACTTATTTAATGCCTGCAAAAGAGGAAATTTATTTGCCTTTTGATTTTTGCAGGGTCTACCGACAAGATGTTTCAAAAATTTCCCCTGCTCAGGCCTTGACTTTAGGGGAATGTGAGGAACTAACTCCAGCCCTTTGCAAAGATGCGGCATCTGAGGAAGCGGAATATCTTTTGGAACATTTTCAGGTATATACCCTTCGAGATGAGGCATATTATAGGAGACAATTAAAGCAGTACCAGGCAGATGGTGGAAAGATCTATGTAAAGCGTCAGGAGGGAAAAATCCGAGAACTAGCTTATTACTATCCGGAAAATCAAGAGGAGACGGAGGTGGATCCTCTGATTATGATCCGAATTATAGATGTAAAGCGAATGCTAATGTCTATGAAGCTAAAAACCTTAACAGCGGCATGCTTTACTGTAGTAGATCCCTTGATCCCAGAAAATAATTGCTGCCTTACTATTACAGGTACAGAGTTTTCTGGACTACTGTTAATGGATGGATTAGAAAAAAACAGCGAGGGAACTTTGACGATCGGAGCTTTGGGAGAATTGCTCTTTGGAGCAAAGACGGTGGAAGAAGTTTGCAAAGAAGAGGGTGTGGATATGACAAAGCGTTTGCAGGGAGAATTTGAAAAAATCATTCCACTAAAGAAAATTTGCATCAATGAGTTGGTATAAAGAGGGGCGTCC
Source organism: Bacteroidaceae bacterium (assembly GCA_963597615.1). Lineage (GTDB taxonomy): Bacteria > Bacillota > Clostridia > Lachnospirales > Lachnospiraceae > CAKRJP01. The sequence continues at coordinate 28,940 of CAVBQS010000026.1, read as the reverse complement.
TAAAGTTGACAAAATGAGGAATATCCCCTAATATCTTCTCTATATGATATGGACACAGATAGGAGTAGAAAAACAATGAAAGTATACAATACCATGTCTAAGACAAAAGAAGAATTTGTACCCTTAGAGGAAGGTAAGGTTAAAATGTATGTGTGCGGACCTACCGTATACAACTTTATTCATATAGGAAATGCAAGACCTATGATTGTATTTGATACAGTCCGCAGATATTTTGAGTACAAGGGATATGATGTGAACTTTGTATCCAATTTTACAGACGTAGACGATAAGATTATTAAGAAAGCCAATGAGGAGGGAGTTAGCGCAGAGGAAATTTCTAAGCGCTATATTGCAGAGTGCAAGAAAGATATGGAAGGTATGAATATTGAGCCAGCTACCACCAATCCCCTAGCTACCGAGGAAATTGGCGGTATGGTTAATATGATCCAGACCCTCATTGACAAGGGATATGCCTATGAGAAAAATGGAACCGTTTATTACCGCACCAGACAGTTTAAAGATTATGGAAAATTATCCCATAAGAACTTAGATGACCTGCGGTCCGGGGAGAGATCTCTTCTTGTAACTGGTGAGGATGAAAAGGAAGATCCATTGGATTTTGTTCTCTGGAAGCCAAAGAAAGAGGGAGAGCCTGCTTGGCCGTCTCCTTGGTCTGAAGGTCGCCCAGGTTGGCATATTGAGTGCTCAGAGATGTCAAAAAAATACCTTGGAGAGCAGATTGATATTCACGCCGGTGGAGAGGATTTGGTATTCCCTCATCATGAAAATGAGATTGCCCAGAGTGAGGCAGCCAATGGAAAAGAATTTGCAAAATATTGGCTTCACAATGCCTTTTTAAATATTGACAATCACAAGATGAGTAAATCTTTGGGAAATTTCCGTACGGTTCGTGAGATTAGTGAGCAATATGATCTTCAGATTTTACGTTTCTTTATGTTAAGCGCCCACTACAGAAGTCCATTAAACTTTAGCGCAGAACTTATGGAGGCTTCTAAGAACGGATTGGACCGTATTGTAAATGCTGCGGACAATCTTAAGTTCCTTATGAAGAGCGCAAAGGTTGAGACCATGAGCTCTGAGGAAGCAGAGAATTTTGCTAAGACAGATGCCTTTGTGGAAGACTTTGAGCGGGCTATGGAAGACGATTTTAATACAGCAGATGCCATTTCAGCTATCTTTGATCTTGTAAAGCATGCCAACACCAGTGCCGCAGCAGATAGCTCTAAGGAGTATTTACAGAAGCTCCTTGACCGTATGGTGAAGCTAGCAGACGTTTTGGGACTAATCATTGATAAGAAAGAGGAAGTCTTGGATGAGGACATTGAGAAACTGATCGAAGAGAGACAGGCAGCCAGAAAGGCGAAAGACTTTGCAAGAGCTGACGCTATTCGCGATGAATTGTTAGAAAAGGGAATCATTCTTAAGGATACCCGTGAAGGAGTAAAATGGACGAGAGCATAAGCTGGCAGTTTGATGATTATTTACAGGAAATACTGAATTTAAATGAGGTGGAAATTAGCTCCTATTCTCCCTTGGACTTAGCTTATATAGGAGACAGTATTTACGATCTGATTATTAAGACTATGGTGATGAATGGGGGCAATGCACCGGTGCAAAAGCTTCACAAGAAGACCAGTACCCTGGTGCAGGCTTCTGCCCAGTCTCTTATGATGCGAAAGATTCAGGAACATTTGACGGAAGAGGAGCATGGAATCTATAAGCGGGGACGCAATGCAAAAAGCGTTTCACCGGCGAAAAATCAATCAGTGACAGATTATCGTAGGGCCACAGGATTTGAGGCTTTAATGGGATATTTGTATTTGAAAAAAGATTATAAGCGGATGCTGGATCTTGTGAAAATAGGACTGGATAGTCTGAATGCTCCAAAAGAGGCTTAATAAAGAAAATTAAGGATTAAAGATAGAAAAAAGAAGGATAGATAGGAGAGGCCATGGCTAGAGACCACAAAGAGGCAAAGGAAAATAATAAGAATTATAAGACAGACCATACAAATGAAAATCTCATTGAGGGAAGAAATGCAGTTTTGGAGGCTTTTCGCTCCGGTAGACCCATTGACAAGCTCTTTGTGTTAGATGGTTGTCAGGATGGACCGGTACGATCTATTGTTAGAGAAGCTAAAAAGCATGATACCCTCCTGCAGTTTGTGGCAAAGGAACGATTAGGGCAGCTGTCTGAAACAGGACATCACCAGGGAGTTATCGCCTTTGCGGCAGCCTATGAGTATGGAGATATTGAGGATATGTTTGCCTTGGCAGAAGAAAAGGGAGAGCCTCCTTTTTTCATTCTCCTTGATAATATTGAAGATCCCCACAACCTGGGAGCCATTATCCGTACAGCCAATCTGGCAGGAGCTCATGGGGTGATTATCCCTAAAAGACGTGCTGTGGGTCTTACCGCTACCGTGGCAAAAACCTCAGCAGGAGCCTTAAATTACACTCCGGTAGCCAAGGTTACAAACCTTGTAAAGACCATGGAGGAATTAAAGGAGAGGGGACTCTGGTTTGTCTGTGCGGACATGGATGGGACTAGCATGTATGACCTAGATTTAAAGGGACCTATAGGCTTAGTAATTGGCAATGAGGGAGAGGGGGTCAGCAGACTGGTGAAAGAATCCTGTGATTTTGTAGCCAGCATTCCTATGAAGGGAGACATTGATTCTCTCAATGCTTCTGTTGCTGCTGGAGTACTTTCCTACGAGATTGTGAGACAAAGATTAGGTAAATAAGCATGATAAGATATGAGAACATGTCAGATGAGCAGTTGATCTGCAGGTACCGAGAAGGGGACAAGCAGATCATGGACTATCTCATGGAAAAATATAAAAATTTGGTGCGAAAAGAGGCCAATGCCATGTTCCTTCTGGGAGGAGAGAATGACGATTTGATCCAGGAGGGCATGATTGGCCTCTTTAAGGCTATTCAGGATTATAATGAGAAAAAGGAAGCTTCTTTTTATAGTTTTGCCAGACTGTGTGTCACCAGGCAAATGTACTCAGCTATAGAGGCCTCCAAAAGAAAAAAACATTCTCCCTTAAATTCCTATATTTCTTTGTATGATAAGGATGAAGACCAGGGGAGGTTGATTGACCAAATGGAAGCTTCTGGGGAGAGTAATCCAGAAGAGCTTTTTATTAGTCAGGAGCATGCAGAGGTTTTAGAACAAAAGCTCCAGGATTCCTTAAGCGAGTTGGAAAAACGAGTCCTGTATTTACATGTTTCGGGGTTTGACTATAAGACCATTGCAAAACTTTTGGATAAAAGTGATAAGACGGTGGATAATGCTATCCAAAGAATTCGAGGAAAGATGACAAAGATCCTTGAAAAAGGAGAAAAGTAAAGAAAAAAGAGATTGCAATCTGCAATCTCTTTTTTATAAGCTGCCTAGCGGACTTGAACCGCCGACCTCCGCCTTACCAAGGCGACGCTCTACCATCTGAGCCAAGGCAGCATCTTGTTGCATGAGCGATGCAACAGTGATACTATACTACGGATATCCGGGTTTTGTCAATAACAAATTTAATTTTTTTTGTTGTGGCAAAACTTCTATAAAATTAGACATTCTTTCTGATTTATGATAATATAATGTGAATATTTTTTTAGTTACCTTTAAGGAGGAAAATCATGGCAGAAGAAGTGATTTCAAAAAATTTCATTGAGCAGGAGATTGAGAAAGACTTGGCAGAGGGAGTATATTCAGAGGTATGTACTCGTTTCCCGCCAGAGCCTAATGGATATTTACATATTGGACATGCAAAGTCGATTTTGTTAAATTCAGGTTTGGCCAAGGAGTATAATGGAACCTTTCATTTAAGATTTGACGATACCAACCCTATGAAAGAAGATATGGAGTTTGTAGAGTCCATTAAGAAGGACGTGCAGTGGCTGGGAGCAGACTGGAAAGAGCATTTATATTTTGCATCAGACTATTTTGATGCCATGTATGAGTGTGCAGTAAAGCTGATTAAGAAGGGAAAGGCTTATGTCTGCGATTTGAATGCGGAGGAAATCCGTCAGTACCGGGGAACCTTGACAGAGCCGGGAAAGAATAGCCCTTATAGAGAGCGAAGCGTAGAAGAGAATTTACAGCTGTTTGAAGAAATGAAAGACGGCAAGTACAAGGACGGGGAGAAAGTTCTTCGTGCCAAGATCGATATGGCATCTCCCAACATTAACATGAGAGACCCCATTATTTACCGTGTGGCTCATATGACACATCACAATACTGGGGATAAGTGGTGTATCTATCCTATGTACGATTTTGCCCATCCTATTGAGGATGCCATTGAGAAAATCACTCACTCTATCTGTACTTTGGAATTTGAAGATCACAGACCTTTGTATGACTGGGTAGTAAGAGAGTGCGAGTTTGATCCGGCACCGAGACAGATTGAGTTTGCAAAATTATATTTAACCAATGTAGTTACCGGAAAGCGTTATATCAAAAAATTAGTGCAGGATTGTATTGTAGATGGATGGGATGATCCAAGATTGGTATCTATTGCAGCTCTTCGCAGACGCGGATTTACACCGGAGTCTATCAAGATGTTTGTAGAACTTTGCGGAGTGTCTAAGGCTCAAAGTTCTGTGGATTATGCAATGTTAGAGTACTGTATCCGAGAGGATCTTAAGATGAAACGTCCTCGTATGATGGCAATTCTTGATCCTATTAAGCTGGTGATTGACAACTATCCAGAGGCAGAGATGGAATACCTAGATGTAGAGAATAACCTGGAGAATCCGGAACTTGGTATGCGCAAGGTTCCTTTCTGCAAGGAGCTTTACATTGAGAGAGATGACTTTATGATTGAACCTCCAAAGAAGTATTTCCGCCTTTTCCCAGGTAACGAAGTGCGTCTTATGCATGCTTACTTTGTAAAATGTGAAAGCTATGAGACAGATGAGAATGGAAATGTAACTGTAGTTCACTGTACTTACGACCCAGAAACTAAGTGCGGCACCGGATTTACAGGACGTAAGGTTAAGGGTACCATTCACTGGGTAGCAGCTCCGTTTGCAAAACAGGCTGAAGTTCGTCTCTATGAGAATCTTGTAGATGAGGAGAAGGGTGTATACAACAAGGAAGATGGATCTTTGAACCTTAATCCAAATTCATTGGAGATTCGTAAAGACTGCTATGTAGAAGATAGCTTCTCTGAGGCAAAGGGAGAGGATAGCTTCCAGTTTGTAAGAAATGGCTATTTTTGTGTAGATTCTAAGGATTCAACACCAGAACAGCTGGTATTTAACCGTATTGTCTCTTTAAAGAGTTCTTTCAAACTCCCAAAGAAATAAATAAAAACATGAGTATAGAAAAAGGATTATGCACCAAGCATAATCCTTTTTGTTAACTATAAAAAATATGTGAGTTTTAAAGCTCTGTGAGTTTTTCTTCCTCGTCAGCCTCATCCTCTGAAGCTTTATTTTCCTCAGCTTCCTCAGTTCCCTTGGTTTCTTCAGTCTCTTCAGAAGCCTCAGCTCCTTCATCCTCAGCTTCCTCAGTAGCTTCAGCTTCTTCGGTAACATCCTCGGTCTCTGTTTTGCTTAAAGAAACATATTCACGCTCTCCGGTTTCAGATTTGCTAAGAATATCATCAAAATCATCTTCGAAATCATCATCAAAATCATCAATTTCCTCTGCGTTTTTCTTACGCATATAGCAGATCGCTCCAATTCCTGCGGCAGCTCCCAAAGTAGCAACCCCTAATAATCTCTTTCCTAACTTTGACATAATGATAAGCTCCTTTCCTCTATACACTCAATCTTATCAGCACTAGCTGTGTTTCATTATAGCACAAGGATTTACGAGATGTTCTAAAAAAAGAATAAAATAATCTAACTATTTTCATGCTAGAAAAGGGCAATAGTTAAGGAAACATTAAAACCCACGCAAAAAGTTGAGAAGTATTTTGGATTGTGTTACACTGAACCACGGATTAAAAGGTTAAGGAGTTTATGAAGAATGAAAGAAGAAGGAAGCGGACAGAAGGCAAAAAAGGGTCTGTTTCGATTTGTGTTCAGCCGTATAGGTATCATTCTTTTGCTGATTATTGTGCAGCTTGGCCTCTTTTTTGTAATGAGCTCTTATCTGCGCAATTATGTTACGTATATCTATGCAGGGCGTACCCTTTTAGAGGCCGTAGCCATTGTGTTTATTATTAATTCTAAGGATAATCCGGCTTTTAAGTTAACATGGATTCTCTGCATTATGATTTTTCCTATCGCAGGAGCTTTGTTTTATATTTTTGTCAAAGTCCAGTTGGAAACTAGATATGTGAGAGGTCGTTTGTCGGAACTGCGGTCAGAAATAGAACCCTATATGCAGCAAAATCAGGATACCCTGGATGGGATTTGGGCTAGCAAATCTTCTAATTCCCTGCTTTCCACCTATTTGTGGCGGCAGGTAGGATATCCTACTTATCGAAACACCTCTGTGAAATATTTCCCTTTGGGAGAGGATAAATTCGTAGCCATGATCGAGGAACTTAAGAAGGCGAAAAAGTTCATATTCATGGAATATTTTATTGTGGAAAAGGGATGTATGTGGCATTCAGTGCTGAAGGTTTTAAAGGAAAAGGCGGCAGAAGGCGTGGAAGTGCGGTTTATGTATGATGGCATGTGTGCCATTTCTATGCTTCCTTATAACTATCCGAAGGAACTTGAAAAGTATGGAATCCAGGCAAAAATGGTTAATAAGATTCGTCCCTTTTTGTCTACGGTACAGAACAATCGAGACCACAGAAAAATCTGTGTTATTGATGGAAAGGTGGCATTCACCGGAGGTGTTAATCTGGGGGATGAGTACATTAATAGGAAAGAGCGTTTTGGCCACTGGAAAGATACTGCAGTGATGCTAAGGGGAGATGCGGTTCAAAGTTTTACCATGATGTTTTTGCAGATGTGGAATTTGGATACCAGAGAATCTGAAGATTATCGCAGGTATTTAACCCCAAAGAGAAAATCCCTTCACAGAGAATTGGGTTATGTGATCCCTTATGGAGACAGTCCTTATGATGATGAAAATGTAGGAGAAGAAGTTTATTTTCATATTTTAAATCATGCAAAGAAATATGTTCATATTATGACGCCCTATCTTATTTTGGATAACGAAATGATTACTACATTAAAACGAGTGGCAAAAAGTGGGGTGGAAGTAATTATCATAATGCCTCATATTCCTGATAAATGGTATGCTTTTGTGGTGGCTCAGACCTACTACGAGGAGCTGATAGAAGCAGGGGTAAAGATTTTTGAATATACCCCAGGTTTTGTTCATGCAAAGGTGTTTGTTTCGGATAACGATACTGCTACAGTTGGAACTATAAATCTAGATTTTAGAAGTTTGTATCTGCATTTTGAATGTGGCGTCTTTATTTACAACAACATGGAAGTGGAAAAGATTGAAGTAGACTTCCAGAGAACCTTGCGGAAATGTCATAAAGTTTCTTTGTTGGAGGTGCACAAACGGACCTTGTATACAAAGCTTATGGGACGGCTCTTAAGACTGATTGCACCTCTTATGTAGGCTGGTAATCAATCTGCATTGTAAAATGCATTTTACATATGAAAGAAAATATAGTATAATCTACTCGCTGAGGCTTCAAGGGGCCTAGTGTAGATTATTTCAGACAGCATGTCAGGAGGAAATGATATGGTTAAAGCAGTAGTAGGTGCAAACTGGGGTGACGAAGGAAAAGGTAAGATTACCGATATGTTAGCTCAGAAAGCAGACATCATTGTTAGATTTCAGGGGGGAGCCAACGCAGGACATACCATCATTAATGATTATGGAAAGTTCGCTCTTCATACATTGCCATCAGGTGTTTTCTATGATCACACAACAAGTATTATTGGTAATGGTGTTGCCTTGGACGTTCCCGTACTTTTTAAGGAGATTCAATCCATCGTAGAGCGTGATGTTCCAATGCCGAAGATTTTAGTATCTGACAGAGCCCAGATGGTAATGTCCTATCATAAGAACTTTGATGCTTATGAAGAGGAGCGTTTGGCTGGTAAGTCCTTTGGATCTACAAAGTCAGGCATCGCACCTTTCTATTCAGATAAATATGCAAAGATTGGTTTCCAGGTTAGCGAATTATTTGATGATGAGTTGCTGAAGGAGAAGGTTGCAAGAGTTGCTGAGCAGAAGAATGTTCTTTTAGAGCATTTATACCACAAACCACTCATTAATCCTGATGAATTATATGAAGAACTGCAAGAGTATAAGCGCATGATTGAACCATATGTATGCGATACTAGCTTATATCTGCATAATGCTTTGCAGGAAGGCAAGGAAGTCTTATTAGAGGGACAGCTTGGTTCTTTGAAGGATCCAGATCATGGAATTTATCCAATGGTTACCTCTTCTTCTACCTTGGCTGCTTATGGAGCTATCGGAGCAGGACTTCCACCTTATGAGATTAAGCAGATCATCACGGTATGTAAGGCTTACTCCAGTGCGGTAGGAGCAGGTGCTTTTGTTAGTGAGATTTTTGGTGAGGAAGCAGATGAGCTTAGACGTCGCGGTGGTGACGGAGGAGAATTTGGAGCTACTACCGGTCGTCCAAGAAGAATGGGATGGTTTGACTGCGTCGCATCTAAATATGGATGCCGTATGCAGGGAACTACAGATGTAGCCTTCACTGTTTTAGATGTTCTTGGATACTTGGATGAAATTCCGGTATGCGTAGCTTATGAGATTAATGGTGAAGTTACTACCGAATTCCCAACTACACATTTGCTAGAGAAGGCAAAGCCAGTGCTTAAGACCCTTCCAGGATGGAAGTGTGATATTCGTGGAATTAAGGATTACGAAGACCTTCCTGCAAATTGCAGAAATTATGTAGAGTTTATTGAAGAGCAGATTGGATATCCAATTACAATGGTTTCTAATGGACCAGGACGTTCTGATATTATTTACAGAAATAAATAAAAAGAGAATTATAAAAAAGCAGCTGATATGGTGGAGAACATCATGTTGGCTGCTTTTTGCTACATATATAAAATAAAAAATAATCTATATAAGAACTATATGATTCCTGTCCAAATTTCTTTCGTATAATAGTTTAGAAACTGTTACGGAGGAGTTAAGTTTTATTTAATAATTATGCCATATATTTGACACACTTATGTCTTACAATAAGAGTGTCTTATAGGAAAGACCACAAAATTGAACAAAATGAAGGATTATAAATAATAAAAAGCAGTCAAGAAAGACTGCGGCAAGTAATAAAGGAGGTTTTTGTATGGAACAACACGAAGTAATATCAATTGAAGAATACCTGAATAAACGTAGAAAACAAAAGGAAGCTAAGGAGAGAGAAAGACAACTTAAAGATGAGGAGGGAATAAAAGAATCCAAAGAAAGAATGAACATGGCTTACTACGAGATGGCTAGATTGGAAGCATCCTTTTCATAAAAAGTAAAAAGAAGTGGAATCCACGGTAGTGTGGATTCCACTTCTTTTTTTGTAGAGTTAAGACTCTTTGTCTTCTTGCCCTTCGTTAGAAGAATCTGTATCCTCGGTATCCAATGTGGGATCTTCTTCTGGGTATTCTAAGTCATTATGTTTGGAAATTTTATATACTAGGGAATAAGCATATAGCAGGCAGGGTAAAATAATGGTGCAGGCAATGGATGCCTTTAAAAGCCCTTGGGTCTTTGAGTGGTCGATAAAAGCAAAAACCAAAGTACTGACATACATAGCAATTAAGGCAACTGCACCGATAGCTGCTAAAATTCGTTTTAAATTTTTCATCGGAATCATCCTTTACAACTTCTTTTTACTTTAGTATTATATAAGGAGCGATTAAAAATTGCAATGAATACAGACAAAGGAGTTTTAACAATGAGTGACACAAATACATTATTAGATCAGTGGAGAACCATTGCTTATGATGAAAGTGCAGATAGAGGAACTCTTCAGAAGTTTTGGGGAACTTATTTCCAGATTGAGAAAGAGATTTATGAGCAGTTGCTTTCTAATCCAGAGGAAGAAGTAAGAGGAACTGTGAAAGAACTGGCTGACAAGTACGGACAGAAGGTTCTTACTATGGTTGGATTCTTAGATGGAATCAACGATAGCCTGGTACAGGCCAATCCTATTGAGACTATGGATGAAGACACCCAGGTTAATCTTGTTTATGATAAGGCAAAGCTTTACAAGAACATGGTAGATGCTAAGGCTGACTGGCTTTATGAACTTCCACAGTGGAAGGAGATTTTCACAGAAGAAGAGTTAAAGCGCCTATACAGAGAACAGAAGCAGTCTGGAACTATCCGCAAGGAGAAGAAGATTGGAAGAAATGATCCATGTCCATGTGGATCTGGTAAGAAATATAAGAAGTGCTGCGGACGAAACGCTTAGTACTTAGAGAGAGTGATTGAAATCAATAATAAAAGAGTGGTCTCCTGCCTTGGTGGGAGCCCTCTTTTTTGCTTTATAGTTTTTTGAAGGGCTGATTAGAATTGCCAGCAGTTGACGCTGGTTGACCAGAATAGTATAATTAAAATGTATGTCATGACCTAAAAGGCTAAGAAAAACTATAGAGGAATTTATGAAAGAAGAATTTGAAGATATTATTGAAGATAAGATAGAGGAGACCGTTAAAAAGGTGGAAAAAGAACGAGAAGAAGTTGTAGAGAAAATCCATTCTCGAAAGAAAGGCAGTGAGACTTCTGAAAAAGTTTACTATGCCAACCAACCAAAGCTGGGAAAAAAGAAGGGAACATCTAAGTTAAGGCAACATTTTAATCGAGGAATCACTGCATTTTTAGTGATTGCGGCAGCCATTGCTTTTTATTTTGTATTGCTGCGATTCCCGGATTTGTCAGATCTTATTAAGAAAATAATTGGGGTGTTGATGCCGGTAATCTTTGGATTCGTCATAGCATTTTTGCTAAATCCTTTAGTGAAGACTATAGAGCGATTTTTGACTCCCTATCTAAAGTCCTATGTGAAAAAAGAGGGACGGTGTGAAAAGATTGCCAGAGCTGTTGGAATTTTCTTGTCTGAGATTCTGTTGATTTTATTAGTAGTTTTACTTTGCAATATGTTGATTCCGGAGCTGTATAACAGTATCAAGAATCTGGTATATACTTTGCCAAGACAGTTGAATAACTGGGTAAATAATATCGACGATATGGTAAAGGGAGATTCTACCTTAAGTGTGGTATTTAAGGAAGTCCTTTCTCAGGGAACAGACATGTTCCAAAATTGGTTGAAAAATAGCCTCATGTCTCAGGCCAATAGCTTAATGGCCAATGTAACGGATGGAGTATCTGCCATTGTTACAACAGTGACAAGCTTATTGATCGGCATGATTGTATCTATCTATCTGCTCTTTAGCCGTGAGGTTTTTGTAAGACAGATTAAGAAGTGCGTGTATGCATTACTTCCAGCAAGACAGGCAAACTTAGTATTGCACTTTTCTACAAAGACCAATGAAATTTTTGGTGGCTTTGTAATTGGTAAAATTATAGACTCTGCAATTATTGGGGTCTTGTGTTTTATTGGCTTGAGTATCCTTAAGATGCCATATGTAGCTTTGGTTAGTGTAATCGTAGGTGTTACCAATGTAATTCCTTTCTTCGGACCTTACTTTGGGGCAATCCCCAGTGCTATATTGATTTTCTTGGCAGAACCTATTCAGGGCTTATACTTTTTAATTTTTATTTTAGTATTGCAGCAGTTTGATGGTAATATTTTAGGACCTAAGATTCTTGGCAATTCCACAGGCTTGTCTGCTTTTTGGGTAATTGTTGCAATCCTTTTAGGCGGTGGCTTGTTCGGATTTGTAGGTATGGTTCTAGGAGTACCTACCTTTGCAGTGATTTACTATATGGTAGGTATGTTTATGGAAGGAAAATTGGAGAAAAAGAACCTTCCGGTGGATTCTACCTTCTATGATGAAATGAGTTATGTGGATGATGAAGGAAATTATGTTCATTCCAAACTTCATGACAGGAAGGAGACCCAGGAAGAAGAGTCAACTCACTCTCAAGAAGAGGCTTCGGATTCTGATCAGGAAAAAGATCAGAGGCAAGAAGAGGAGAACAAGCCTGATTAAGAGGAGGGGTGACTCCTAGATAGAAAGAATATTCATAAAAAGGGGAATAGAAAAATATGCCAATTAAAGTACAGAATGATCTCCCGGTAAAAGAGATTCTGGAACGTGAAAATATTTTTGTAATGGACGAGCATCGGGCAACCCATCAAAATATCCGTCCCATAGAAATTGGGATTTTGAATTTGATGCCATTGAAAGAAGATACAGAATTACAGGTCTTGCGGCTTCTTTCAAATACACCCTTGCAGGTGAATGTGACTTTTGTTAGCTTGTCTAGTCACGAGTCTAAGAACACGGCAGTTAGTCATTTGAATCAATTTTACGAGAGATTTGCAGACATTAAAGATCGAAAATTTGACGGGTTTATTATTACAGGAGCACCGGTGGAAAAAATCCATTTTGAAGAGGTGGATTACTGGGATGAATTAAAGGAGCTTATGGACTGGACCAATACCCATGTAACGTCTACCCTGCATATTTGTTGGGGAGCCCAGGCTGCCCTTTATTATCATTATGGAATTGATAAGTACCTTCTAGACCGGAAACTTTTTGGAATTTACAAACACAGGGTTCTAAATCGAAAGATTCCTTTGGTTCGGGGGTTTGATGATGTTTTTTTAGCACCCCATTCCAGACATACCGATGTGCCAGTGGAGAAAATTCGTGCTCACAAGGAGCTTACAATCTTAGCAGAGTCTGAAGAGGCAGGGGTTTTCTTGGCCAGTGCCAAGGAAGGAAGACAGATTTTTGTTATGGGGCATCCGGAGTATGACCGTATGACCTTGGATTCAGAATATAAGAGAGATTTGTCTAAGGGTCTACCTATTGATATTCCTAAAAATTATTATCCGGAGGATGATCCAAAGAACAAGCCTTTGCTTACCTGGAGATCTGTTTCCAATAACTTATATACTAATTGGTTGAATTACTATGTATATCAGGTGACTCCTTATGATTTGAAGGGAGCTCCGGATTTTACGACAATTTAGAAAGAGGAGCATAGTTATATGAAAAGAAAAATATTATCCATTATGTTAGCTCTGACCCTAAGTGTGTCTATGATATCTCCGGTATTTGCGGAGGAGACTGCTTCTGGAGAAGATGCTGGAAGTAAAAACTATGTTACAGAGGATAATGGCAGTGCAGAATCTGAAAATCAGGTGGATTCTGAGGAGATATCAGAAGATGCTTCCCAGTCTTTGGATTCTTCTGTGGTTACAGAGGGAGGATATCTGGAAACCGAGGAAGATTCCGATGCATCAGTAGCAGAAGACTCTACGGAACTTTATCGCAGTGCCAGCCTGCCTGCATCTTATCAGTCAGATGTTGCATCTTTAAGAGAAAACTATCCTTTGGCTAGAGCCCAGGGAAATTATGGAACTTGTTGGGCTTTTGCAGCATTAGGTATGATGGAATTTAACCTGGTAAATCAGGGCTTGGCAGATTCCTCCATTGATTTAAGTGAATTACAGTTAAGTTATTTTACCTATAATTTTGTGACGGATCCTTTAAATGGTACCGAGGGGGATGTTTCTAACTATGGAGGTACTCCAAATTATTTGGCTCGAGGAGGAAACTATGGCTATGCAGCCAGAAGACTTGCTCAATGGATTGGAGCGGCATCGGAATCTTCAGCAGATTATAGCTGGGCAGAGGATACAGTAGACAATGGATTGGATAGTTCCCTGGCTTATGAGAGTGACGCAGCCCACTTGCAAAATTATTTTAAGATTAATGTGAAGGAACAGCCGGAGGCGGTGAAGAAGGCGGTTCAAGAATATGGTGCAGCAGGAATCATGCTGTACTTAAATAGAGATCTCATGAAAACAGACAGCAATGGTACTTACACCTATTACGATACGGAAGGTACTTCAGACCGTTATGGAAGTCACACAGTGGTAATTGTTGGTTGGGATGATACTTATTCCAAGGATAATTTCCCGGAAGAAAATCGTCCTTCTACAGATGGTGCCTGGTTGGTAAGAAATAGTTGGGGCTCTAGTGCAAAAGAGGCAGATTATTTTTGGATATCTTATGAGACCTCTTCTATTCAAAAATCAGCCTGGGTTTTTGATGCTACTGTAGCTGGTCAGGCAGATTACTACGATAACAACTATCAGTTAGATGGGGGCCTTGGAGTTGTACCTTCTGGGAAAACAAGTGTAGCTAATGTTTTCACAACCAAACAGGTAAGTGGAATCACCGCAGAGACCTTGGAGGCAGTTTCTATTACACTGGCAAAGGCGAATGTACAGTATAAGATTCAGGTTTATACAGACCTTACAGATGCAAACAATCCTACCAGTGGTAACCTGCAGGAAAATGCTACGGTAGAGGGAGAGACCACCTACGAGGGAATGTACACAGTACCTTTAAATGCCCAGATTACATTGACTCCTGGATCCACCTACGCAGTTGTAGTAACGGTAAATCAGTCAGAAGCAATTTATCAGGAACATACAACAACAGATGGCGGTGGAGGTAACTGGACCCAAGAGGTAAGCAGTGGCAATGGCAGAAGCTTTTATGTGGAAAATGGTGCTTGCCAGGTGGAATCCGGTGGAAACTATTGTGTAAAGGCCTATACAAATAATGTGGGTCAGGCAGATCCTTCGGTTCAGTATAAAACCCATGTTCAGACTTATGGCTGGCAAGACTGGGTATCAAACGGAGCAGTATCTGGAACCAGTGGCCGGGCAAAGCGCCTGGAGGGAATTAATATTGCCCTGAAAAATGCGCCTTATGAAGGGGGTATCAGCTATACTGCTCATGTTCAGACCTATGGATGGCAGGCAGATATGGATGATGTGAACAGCTGGACGGCCAATGGAGATATGGCAGGAACCAGCGGTGAGGCAAAACGCTTGGAGGCTATCAAGATTCAGCTGACAGGGGATATGGCAGAGCATTATGATGTGTATTATCGTGTTCATGCTCAGACTTATGGTTGGCTTGGATGGGCAAAGAATGGAGAGTCTGCAGGAAGTTCCGGTTATGGGAAACGGCTGGAGGCTATCCAAATTGTATTGGTGGAGAAGGGAGGAGCTGCTCCCGGGGATGATTTTCAGGGAGTAATATCCACAACTTCAGAAGCTATGCATGCCAAAGAAGTGACAGTAAGTTATAGTACCCATGTCCAGACCTATGGTTGGCAATCTACAGTAAGTAATGGCCTTATGGCAGGAACCAGTGGTCTTGCGAAGCGTTTGGAGGGAATTAAGATTTCTCTGTCAAACACAGACCACAGTGGAGGAATTGCTTATACTACCCATGTTCAGACCTATGGTTGGCAGCAGGATGCCAATGATTCCAGCAACTGGTTCCAAAATGGAGATATGGCAGGAACAAGCGGAGAGGCGAAGCGGCTTGAGGCTATTTGTATTAAGTTAACTGGAAATATGGCAGAATATTATGACGTATATTATAGAGTGCATATTCAAACTTATGGCTGGCTTGGCTGGACAAAAAATGGGGCGGCAGCCGGTTCTGAAGGCCTTGGAAAACGATTGGAAGGCATTCAGATTGTGCTGGTAAATAAAGGAGATGCTGTTCCGTCAGACACTTATGAAGGAGTTAGCACCAGTGACTCTAGAACATTTATTTATTAATTGATTCAAAATGGCAGCTTTAGGGCTGCCATTTAATTTAGAATATTTGGGGAGGGGAAGATTGTGAGTAAAAACAAATATGAAATAGATATGTGTAACGGATCCATTATGGATAAGCTCATATCATTTTCCATTCCATTAATGATATCTAGCATGTTGCAGCTGACCTTTAATGCAGTGGATATTATTGTAGTAGGAAGATTTAGTGGAAGTGATGCCTTGGCAGCAGTAGGTGCTACCACAGCTTTAATTGCAGTATTTATTAATTTGTTTATAGGAATATCCTTGGGAGCCAATGTATTGGCAGCCAGATTTTATGCAACGGGAAAAGTACAGGAAATGTCAGATACTGTTCATACTGCCATATTGTTTGCAATCCTAAGTGGTATTTTTATGACCTTTATGGGCTTGACCCTTTCCGGATTTGCCCTTAAACTTATGGGAACACCGGATCATATTATTGGCCAGTCGGTATTATATATGCGGATCTATTTTTTGGGAATGCCTTTTTTTATGGTATATAACTATGGGGCTTCTATTTTGAGAGCCGTGGGAGATACTAAGAGGCCTTTGGTATTTTTAATTATTGCAGGTTTGATGAATACTGCATTGAATTTGATTTTGGTAATTGTATTTCATTTGGGAGTTGCCGGTGTTGCTATTGGAACCATAGTATCTCAGTTTGTATCAGGAGTTTTGGTGCTTCGGTGCTTATACCGTTCAGAGGGAAGCTATCAGTTTCGTTTTCGAAAGCTTTCCATAAAGGGCTTATATCTAAAACAGATTTTTCAGGTGGGAATTCCTGCAGGAATCCAAAGTACGGTAATTAATATTTCCAATGCTTTGTTACAGTCCTCTGTAAATTCCTTTGGCTCCACTGCTATGGCAGGATATACGGCAGCTAATAATATTTTGGGATTTTTGTATTTTTCTGTAAATGCAGTAACCCAGGCCTGCATGAGTTTTACCAGTCAAAATTATGGCCTTAGGAAGTTTAAGCGAATGGACAGAGTCCTTGCAGATTGTATGATTTTGTCGGTGGGAATTGCCATCGTAATGGGAGGGTTAGTTTTCTTCTTTGGAAATCAGCTTTTATATATTTATACGGACCAGGAGGGAGTAGTGGCCTGTGGTATGGAAATTTTGTCTTTTACAACCACTACCTACTTTTTCTGCGGCCTTATGGATCTGTTTCCGGGAGCCCTTAGGGGTATGGGATTTTCTACAGTACCTATGATTTTATCCATTATTGGAACGGTTGGAACTAGAATTGTGTGGATTTATGGCTTGTTTCCTAGCCATAGAAGCCTCAGTTTTTTGTTTATTTCCTATCCTGTATCCTGGATTATCACGATTCTGATGCAGCTAGTATGCTTTGTTTATGTAAGACGTAAAGTAAGAAGAATAGGGTGAAAAGTATATGGAATTAAAAAATGAAAATAAGAGAATGTTAGATCGACAGGCTACAGAATTTATCGAAATGCTTTCTTCCAAGGCGCCGGTTCCAGGAGGCGGTGGGGCAGCTTCCTTAGTGGGGGCTTTGGCAGGAGCCTTGGGAATGATGGTGGCAAATCTCACGGTAGGGAAGAAAACCTATGCAGATGTGGAAGAAGAAGTTTTACAGGTGCGAGAAAAATTAGAAGTTTTAAGGAATCAGCTCATTGATTATGTGGATAAGGACGCCGAAGCCTTTGAGCCCCTAGCAAAGGCTTACAGCCTTCCTAAGGAAACCGAAGAGGGGAAAGCTTACAAGGAAGAGGTTATGGAGGAGGCCTTGTATAGGGCCAGTATCGTTCCTTTGGAATCTATGAAAATCATGGTTCGGGTCATAGAGCTTCTTAAGGTTCTGGAAGAAAAGGGAAGCAAAATGGCTCTCAGTGATGTGGGAGTGGGAATTTTATTTGCCAGGGCTGCGGTGGAGAGTGCTTCCTTAAATGTATTTATCAATACCAAGTCTATGAAAAATCGTAAAGAGGCAGAAACCTTAAATGAGCAGGCAAACAATATTATCCAGAAAGCAAAAGATTTAGAAGGCCAGATTTATGGAAGTGTACTGGCAAGGTTAAAGTAGGTTTTGAAGAATAGCTAATTTCGATAATAAAGGAGTTTAGAAGATATGGCAGAAACAATGTTGGGAGTTGAAGTGGCAAAGGCCATGAAAACCCAGATTATTGAAAAAGTGGAAGCATGGAAGGCAAAGGGAATCCTTCCAAATCTTACCATTATCCGTGTGGGAGCCAGAGAGGATGATCTAGCTTATGAGCGTGGTGCAAAAAAAAGAATGGAGCTTACCGGGATTGCCTGTAAGGTCCTTGAGCTTCCAGAAAATATTTCCCAGGAAGAATTGGAAGTTAAGTTTCGTCAGGTAAATGATGATCCGAAGGTTCACGGTATCTTATTGTTCCGTCCTCTGCCAAAACATTTGGATGAGGAACCACTTCGAATGATCATCAATCCTTATAAGGATGTGGACGGTATGAGCCCTGTGAATATGGCGAAGGTATTTTCCGGGGATGTATCAGGCCATGCTCCTTGTACTGCTGAGGCTGTAATGGAAATGCTTGATTATTACAAGATAGACCTGACAGGTAAAAAGGTGGCTGTCGTAGGAAGGAGCATGGTGGTGGGAAGACCTTTGGCCATGCTCATGCTAAAGAAGAATGCAACAGTTACCATTTGTCATACAAAAACCAAAGACCTTCCGGGAACCTTAAGAGAAACAGAAGTGTTGGTGGCAGCAGCCGGAAGGGCCAAGATGATTACAGCGGATATGGTGGGAGAAGGAGCTATTGTAGCCGATGTAGGAATTAATGTGGATGAAAATGGAAACCTTTGTGGAGATGTAGATTATGAGGAAGCAGAAAAGAAAGCCTCCTACATCAGCCCAGTTCCCCGTGGAGTAGGCAGTGTCACCACCTCTGTGCTGGCAAAGCATGTGGTTTTGGGCTTGGAGCTTTTAGCAAAAGAGAATCAAATTTAAGGCTTGACAAAGAGAATTTACTTGTGTAAAGTATTAACCAATAAGAGCAAACCGCTGAGAAAGAGTAGTAGATAATTGATCGAGATTCTAGAGAGTGACAGATGGTGGAATTGTCATATTAAGATGGTTATTGAATGGACTTTCGAGGGCAACTTGAAATTGTGCATTTCATTATACAAAGGGCATAAGAGTAGGGCTTGTCGGGAACCGAACCCGTTATCAATCAGGAGTGTATGTTAGTACATCAGTAGAGTGGACAATTCGTCAATTTGAGTGGTACCGCGATAATTATTTTTGTAATTACCGTCTCAGATATCTGTTTTATAGATATCTGAGACTTTTTTATTTTAAAGAATTACAGGAATAGGATTTACTGGCTTATACAAAAAGAGCTCTTCCTTCTGGCTAATGAAGAAAGAGGCATCAATACTATATCAAATTGGGAAAGAGGAAAAAATCATGAGAAAAAAATTAGTAGCAGTATTATTAACCGCAGCAGTTGTAACTTCAATGGCAGTAGGATGTGGAAGTTCATCTAGCACTTCTGCTTCATCAGATAGCAGCATCGCTTCTTCTGAAGATGCAGTAACCATTGGAATTTCTCAGTTTGCAGAGCACGGATCTTTGGATAATTGCAGAGAGGGATTCTTAGAAGGACTTGAAGAAGAAGGTTTTGTGGAAGGTGAGAATCTGAATGTAGAGTACAAGAATTCAGCATCGGATATGGGAACTTCTTCGCAGATTGCAGACGCTTTTGTATCGGATAAGGTAGATTTGATCTGTGCCATTGCTACACCGGCGGCTCAGGCAGCTTATAATGCAGCAGAGTCTGCAGATATTCCTGTGGTTTATACAGCTATTACAGACCCAGTGGCAGCAGAACTGGCAAATGAGGATGGAACATCTGTAGGAGAGGTTACCGGAACTTCGGATAAGCTTCCTGTAGAGGCCCAGCTTAAAATGATCCGCCAGATGCTTCCAGAGGCAAAGAAATTAGGAATTATGTACACCACCAGTGAGGCCAATTCTGTGGCAGCTATTAAAGAGTATGAGGACTTGGTAGAGGATTACGGATTTGAACTTGTAACCAAGGGAATTTCCACAACAGCAGACATTCCTCTTGCAGCAGAAGAACTGGTTGGTGAGGTAGATTGCATTACCAACTTAACAGACAATACCGTTGTTTCCTCTCTGCCAACTATTTTGGATAAAGCCAACAGTAAAAATGTTCCGGTATTTGGTAGTGAGATTGAGCAGGTAAAGATTGGATGTCTGGCAGCAGAAGGTATCGATTATGTATCGCTTGGACAGCAGACTGGTAAGATGGCAGCCCAGATCTTAAAAGGAGAAAAGACTGCTTCTGAAATGAATTTTGAAACCATTTCTGAGCCAGGCTTCTATGTAAATACAAAGGTTGCTGAAAATCTTGGAATTGAAGTGCCAAGTGATTTGGTAGACAGTGCAGTGGAAAGTTTTGATGAAATCTCAGAATCCTCTGCAGAGTAAGCCTCTAAAAGTAAAGAGATGAAAAGGAGACGTTCATGAGTTTTGCAATTACCATAATCGAACAAGGATTAATTTATGGAATCCTAGGTTTGGGACTTTATATTACCTATAAAATCTTAAACTTCCCAGACCTTACGGTAGATGGAAGTTTCCCTTTAGGAGCGGCAGTAACTGCCGCTCTTATTACCAAGGGAATGAATCCATATTTAACACTTCCCATTGCCTTTTTAGTAGGAGTAGTCGCCGGTATCTGTACCGGCTTGATTCATGTGAAGTGTAAAGTCAGAGACCTGCTATCTGGAGTTATTATGATGACGGGCCTTTGGACTATTAATCTGTACATTGCAGGTTCTTCCAATGTGCCTTTGTTTTCTAAGGAGACTATTTTTAATAATGGCTTCATTAATGGAATCTTTCCAGAATCCTTATCTTCCTATAAGACCTTAGTAGTAATTCTTGTTTTGGCTATCCTCTGTAAAGTCCTCTTGGATCTTTACATGGAGACCAAATCCGGATACCTTTTGCGGGCTGTGGGAGATAATCCCAAATTAGTTACTTCCTTAGCCAAGGCCGAGGGAAATGTAAAGATTATGGGACTTGCCATTTCCAATGGTCTGGTATGCTTGTCTGGCTGTATCTTTGCCCAGGAGGAGAGAGTATTTGAAATCTCTTCTGGTACCGGAGCTATGGTAATTGGACTGGCCAGCGTCATTATTGGAATCAGTATTTTTAAGAAAGTAACTTTTGTAAAGACTACGACAGCTGTTTTGATTGGATCCATTATTTACAAGGCCTGCGTTGCAATTGCCCTTAAGAATTTTGAACCTCAGGCCATGAAGTTAATTACGGCAGTGCTGTTCCTGGTAATTTTGATCATAAGTAATGGAAGAAAGACTAAGGTGAAGGGAAATGCTTGAATTAAAAGATATAATGAAGTATTATAATCCTGGAACAGTGAATGAAATGTGTCTGTTCAATGGGTTTAATTTAAAGATTGAAGATGGAGAATTTGTTTCTGTAGTAGGGAGTAATGGGTCGGGAAAAACTTCTATGCTGAACCTTATTTGCGGAAGTATTCCTGTAGATGCAGGACAGATTCTTATAGATGGAGAGGATATTGGCAAGCTGAAAGAGTTTCAGAGAAGCTCCAAAATTGGAAGGGTTTATCAGAATCCGGCTATGGGAACATGCCCTTCTATGACCATATTAGAAAATATGTCTCTAGCAGACAATAAGGGGCGGATGTATGGTTTGGGTCGTGGAACTAATAAGGCTCGTATCGACTACTATAAAGAGCAACTTCGACAACTGAATCTTGGACTGGAAGATAAGCTAGATATGAAAGTAGGTGTGCTTTCCGGAGGCCAGCGTCAGGCTATGGCTCTTCTTATGTCAACTTTAACCCCTATCGAATTTTTGATTTTAGATGAACATACGGCAGCTCTTGATCCTAAGACAGCAGAGCTTATTATGGAACTAACGGACAAGATCGTAAAAGAGAAGAAATTAACCACTATTATGGTAACACATAATCTTAGATATGCTATAGAATATGGAAATCGTCTGGTGATGATGCACCAGGGAGAGGCAATTCTGGATAAAAAAGAGAAAGAGAAAAGCCAGATGAGTGTAGATGAGATTTTAAGACTCTTTAACGAAATCAGTATCGAGTGCGGAAATTAATAAAGAGGGCACATTCTATTTTGAAAACAGTGAAGGAGTATAGAAGATGGCAAAAAGAATTGCAGAATTTATGAAAGTGAGCTTTGAACAATATAGGGAAGCTTATTTAGATACCTACGGTGAAATTTCGGATCAGGGAATTCGTAAGGTATATGAGGAAATCAAGCTTCCGAGACGAGCAACTTCAGGTTCTGCAGGATACGACTTTTTTGCTCCGTTTTCTTTGAAATTAGAACCAGGAGAGACTCTCAAGGTTCCCACAGGTATTCGATCCAAAATGGAAAATGATTGGGTCTTAAAACTTTATCCAAGAAGCGGTTTGGGATTTAAGTATCGCTTGCAGTTAAACAATACGGTAGGTATTATTGACAGTGACTATTTTTATTCAGACAATGAAGGACACATTTTTGCAAAAATCACTAATGACAGTAACGAAGGGAAAATAGTGGAGATTCCAGAAGGCACAGGATTTATGCAAGGGATTTTTCTTGAATACGGAATTACGATAGATGATGATGTTACAGATGTCCGCAATGGAGGTTTTGGAAGTACTAGCAAGTAGAGACTTCAGGTATTACCAGACGGGTTTGAAAGGAAGAGATTGAATGAGAGATTATGTAGTTACTGTAAACAGTACGGTAGATTTACCTGCTAGTTGGTTGGAAGATAAAGGTATTCCTGTTTTCCCATTACATTACACAATTAACAATAAGACATTTTTAGATCGTACTGGATATAGTTCTGAGAAGTTTTTTGATCTTATGAGGAAGGGAGAGCTTCCTGTTACATCTCAGATTAATCCGGAGGAAGCGAGAGAGGGATTGGAAGCAATCCTTAAAGAGGGCAAAGATATTTTGCATTTGGCTTTTTCTTCTGCACTTAGCGGAACCTATAATAGTATGCGGATTGCAGCAGAGGACCTTCGGGAGGAATATCCGGAGCGAAAGATTATTGTAGTAGATACCAAATGTGCCTGCATGGGAGAAGGCTTGCTTCTTTACTATGTTTTAAAGCGCCAGTCAGAGGGCTATACCATAGATGAGGCAGCTGAGTGGGCCGAAAGTCACAAGATGCATGTTTGCCACAATTTTACAGTGGATGATTTAAATCATTTACACAGAGGAGGACGGGTGTCTAAGGCGGTGGCCATTGTGGGAACTCTTGTGCAGATTAAGCCGATTCTAAATGTGGACTACGATGGATCCCTTCAGATGGTAGGCCAGGTAAGAGGCCGTAAAAGATCAATTCATAAGTTGGTGGATATGGCGGCAGCTCAGGCGGCTTGCTGGAAGGAAAATGATATGGTTATGATCACTCATGGAGATTGCCTGGAGGAAGCTGAATATATGGCAGATCTGGTTCGGAAAAAGATGGGAATTCAAGAAGTTCTTATTAACAATATAGGAAATGTAATCGGAGGACACACAGGCCCAGGGGTCTTGGCTGTCTTTTGCATGGGCGGGGATCGAAATAATAAATAAAATACTTGACAAGCATAGTCGCCCTATGGTAAAGTATCTATTGCGTGAGGCAATAAATAAAGTAGAGTATCCACTCTCACCCTAGCACAATCGAGTGACTAGCGGTTTGATATTGAATTTAACAAATGATAGAGATTGATTTGTTATGAAGATATTAAGTGGATGGTCTATGGCTATCCACTTTTTTTAACTATATGCATTGGAGGTGCGAGACAATTAGCGAATTAATGATTAACGGACAGATCAGAGACAAGGAAGTTCGAGTAATCGGACAGGATGGAGAGCAGTTAGGAATTATGTCTTCCAAGGAAGCTATGAAGTTAGCTTTGGAAGCAGAGTTGGACCTTGTTAAGATTGCTCCTAAGGCGCAGCCACCGGTATGTAAGATTATTGATTATGGTAAGTACCGTTATGAGGCTGCAAGAAAAGAAAAAGAAGCAAAGAAGAAACAAAAGACTGTCGAGATCAAAGAGGTTCGTTTGTCCCCAAACATTGACACCAATGATCTTAATACAAAGATGAACAATGCCAAGAAGTTCATCGGTAAGGGTAACAAAGTAAAGGTTACCTTGCGATTCAGAGGACGTGAGATGGCTCATGTACAGCAGAGCAAGCACATTCTGGATGATTTCGCAGAGGCTCTTTCAGATATCGCTACCGTTGAAAAACCAGCGAAGATGGAAGGCCGCAGCATGAGCATGGTTTTAACTGAAAAACGTTAAAAATATATATTATTTCTTAAGGAGGAACATATTATGCCAAAAATCAAAACTAATAGAGCAGCTGCAAAGCGCTTCAAAAAAACAGGTACAGGAAAATTAAAAAGAAATAAAGCTTACAAGAGCCATATCTTAACTAAGAAGTCTACAAAGAGAAAGAGAAATCTTAGAAAATCCATCATCACTGATGAGACAAATGTAAAGAACATGAAGAAGGTATTACCATATCTATAAGATAAGGTACAGTATTGAAGGAGGATATTAAGAATGGCAAGAATTAAAGGCGGATTAAACGCAAAGAAAAAACACAATAGAACTTTAAAGTTGGCAAAGGGATACAGAGGAGCACGTTCTAAGCAGTACAGAGTAGCTAAGCAGTCTGTAATGAGAGCTCTTACATCTGCATATGCAGGTAGAAAACAGCGCAAGAGACAGATGCGTCAGCTTTGGATCGCTCGTATCAATGCAGCAGCAAGAATCAACGGACTTTCTTACAGCAAGCTTATGCACGGCTTAAAGGTTGCTGGAGTAGATATCAACAGAAAGATGCTTGCGGAGATGGCAGTTAACGATGCTGCAGGATTTGCAACACTTGTTGAGACAGCAAAGAGCAAATTGGCTTAATAGATAAATAAAATAAAGCGTCGGAATCGATTGGATCGGTTCCGACGCTTTTTCTTCTTGTAAACCCATGGCTGAAGGGTTACAAAATTAATGTTATGCAGGGTAATTTAACTGGTCTTTGCTAGGTGCATTTAATACTTCAGTAAGGAATTTCTTAGCATAATATTTGGCGGTGCTAAGATTCATGTCTAAGTAATTGCCACAATCTTTGGCAGAAGCTCCAGGTATGTCGCCCTCAAATTCCAAGACAAAAGTGAACATTTCCTTCATAAGGGGAATAATATCCTCAGAAGTATATTCATCAGCCAAAATCAAATAAAATCCGGTTCTGCATCCCATAGGTCCAAAATAAAGAACCTGATCTTTGTAAACTTCATGATTTCGAAGAAAAGTAGCAGCCAAATGTTCGATGGTATGAACCTCTGCTGTATTCATAACCGGCTCTTCATTGGGGTTGGTAATGCGAATGTCGAAGGTGGTTACAGGCTGATCTTTTACATAATCAATGCGGGAAACATAAAGCCCAGGAACCAATTTGATGTGATCGATGGTAAAACTTGTAATTTTTTCCATAGTTATTCTCCTTTGAACCTTTTATAATCATATATTGGATTGCATATCATTTATTTTGCAACGCTATGATTGTACCATAAAATCTAAAATTCTTATAGACAAACTGTGTTATAATTACAGACAGTTGGAGGTGCAAGATGAAACTATATTTTATTCGCCATGGACAAACGGATTGGAATGTAATTCGCAGATTGCAAGGCCAGGTAGAAATTCCTTTAAATGAATTTGGGGAGGAACTGGCAAGAAAAACAGGAGAGGGTCTTAAGGACATTCCTTTTGCGGCCTGCTATACCAGCCCCCTAGGTCGTGCCAAGCGTACAGCGGAGCTTATTTTGGAAGGAAGAGATGTGGAGATTATTGAAGATCCCAGGCTTCTTGAAATGTCCTTTGGGATATATGAGGGGCGAAATCTTACAGACACAGAGGATCAGGGCCTTAAAAATTACAGGGAAGGATTTAATCATCCTGAAAAATATATAGCACCAGAGGGAGGAGAGACCTACCAGGCTCTTATGAAGCGTACCAAAGCCTTCTTGGATGACCTTGTAAATATTCTAGACTATCAAGATAAGAATGTTATGATCACCACCCATGGGGTGGCCTTGGCGTCCTTGTTGACTATCATTAAAGGAAATGCCTTGAAGGATTTTTGGCAAGTGGGAGTTCACAAAAACTGCGGAGTTACCTGTGTGGAGGTTGCAGGGGGAACCTATAAGATTCTTTTTGAAAATCAGGTCTATTATGAGGAAGAAGTGGAAGACTGGCATGTTTAAAATGAACAAGGCAAGGGAATTTTTGTTTGTAAAAAAAGAACCCACCATGGTTATTGGCTGTAATAACCATGGTGGGTTCTTTTTTTACAAAATTAGTTGTCCTCTTCCTGAACAGTATAAGTCTGGCGTTTTCTTGCCATTTCATCACTTTCTAAGTACTCATCGTAAGTGGTAATCTTATCAATCAGTTTACCACCTGGAACAATCTCCATAATACGATTGGCTGTAGTCTGTACAATCTGGTGGTCTCTGGAACTAAATAAAATAACTCCTGGGAATTTAATCATACCGTTGTTGAGAGCAGTGATACTTTCCATATCTAAGTGGTTGGTAGGCTCGTCAAATAGCAGAACATTTGCTCCGGAAATCATCATTTTAGAAAGAAGACAGCGGACCTTCTCTCCTCCGGATAATACCTTTACACGTTTTACTCCGTCGTCTCCGGCAAAGAGCATACGTCCTAAGAAACCTCGAACATAAGTAACATCCTTGTCATCAGAGTACTGGGTCAGCCACTCGACGATAGTGTAGTCGTTGTCAAAATCATCCCCGCTGTCTAATGGGAAGTAAGCCTGGGAAGTAGTGATTCCCCACTTGTAAGTTCCCTCGTCTGGTTCCATTTCGCCCATAAGAATCTGGAAGAGGGTGGTCTTAGCCAGCTCGTTGCTACCTACAAAGGCAACCTTGTCTTCCCGACCTAAGGTGAAGGAAATATTATCTAATACCTTTTCTCCATCGATGGTCTTACTTAAGCCCTCTACCATCAATACTTCATTTCCAATCTCACGGTTTGGACGGAAATCAATATAAGGATATTTACGGCTGGATGGCTGGATGTCATCTAACTGAATCTTTTCTAAGGCACGCTTTCTAGAAGTTGCCTGCTTGGATTTGGAAGCATTGGCGCTAAATCTAGAAATAAAGTCCTGTAATTCCTTAATCTTTTCTTCTTTCTTTTTGTTGGCTTCTTTCATCTGACGAATCAAAAGCTGGCTGGATTCATACCAGAAATCGTAGTTGCCAGCGTAAAGCTTGATCTTACCATAATCGATATCTGCAATCTGGGTGCAGACCTTGTTTAAGAAATAACGGTCATGGGATACTACAATGACGGTATTATTGAAGTTAATCAAGAATTCTTCTAACCAGGCAATGGCATCTAAGTCCAAGTGGTTGGTAGGCTCATCCAAAAGCAAAATATCTGGATTGCCAAATAATGCCTGAGCTAACAAAACCTTAACCTTCTCAGGACCATTTAGATTGCCCATAATCTCATAGTGAAGCTCTGTATCAATGCCAAGACCATTTAATAAGGTAGCAGCGTCAGATTCTGCTTCCCATCCGTTCATAGAGGCAAATTCTCCCTCTAACTCACTGGCCTTGATTCCATCCTCGTCTGTGAAATCTTCCTTGGCATAAATAGCCTCTTTTTCTTTCATGATCTCATAAAGACGGGCATTTCCCATCATAACAGTATCTAAAACAGGATACTCATCGTATTTGAAGTGATCCTGCTGCAGGAAGGAAAGTCGCTCCCCTGGAGTAATGATAACTTCTCCTTTCGATGGTTCTAACTGTCCGGATAAGATTTTTAAAAATGTAGATTTACCAGCACCATTTGCACCGATGAGACCGTAGCAGTTTCCCTCGGTGAACTTGATATTAACATCTTCGAAAAGTGCCTTCTTGCCTACACGAAGTGTGATATTACTTGTACTAATCATGGTTATTAATCCTCTTTTTCTATGAAAAATCTAAACATCTTTGCACATACATGGCTAATATAGCAAATGTGTTGGCAAAAGGCAAGAAAAAGATATATAATAGGAAACGTTAGTTGATGAAGAGTTATAATTTATGAGAAAAATTTGGATTATAGATTATAACAGAAATTGAGAATAGGAGTGTGATTATAATGATAAATGGAACCATGGTTTTGGAAGGAGGATCCGTAAGAGGCTTATTTACTTCCGGGGTTTTAGATTATTTAATGGAGAAGGATATCTATTTATCCCATGTGATCGGGGTAAGCGCAGGTTCCTGTAATGCAGTAGACTATGTTTCTAAGCAACCAGGAAGAACTAAGGATTGCATGATTCCAAAGAAAGAGGAGAACCGTTATCTGAATAGTA
Source organism: Bacteroidaceae bacterium (assembly GCA_963597615.1). Lineage (GTDB taxonomy): Bacteria > Bacillota > Clostridia > Lachnospirales > Lachnospiraceae > CAKRJP01. Next base: position 754 of record CAVBQS010000026.1, on the reverse strand, counting down.
TTCCTAGATTTGTGAAAGAGAAGAGTATCATGGATATGGATAAGATTTTTAAGGTTTACCCATATGAAACTTTTCCTTTTGATTTTGATACTTACTTTGCATCGGAGATGAAGTGCGATATAGTTACCACCAATTGCGAGACCGGTAAGGCAGAATATATGGATGAGAGAAGCGACAAGGAACGGCTTATGAAGCTTTGTCGTGGATCAAGTAGCATGCCTCTTTTGGCTCCTGTGGTAAATATTGATGGGGTACCATATCTGGATGGAGGAATTGCAGACTCCATTCCTGTAGGGCGAGCCTTGGAGATTGGAAATGAAAAAAATGTTTTAATCTTAACCAGAAATGCCGGTTATCGCAAGAAAACTACGAAAAAATCGGTAGCTAAGCTCTATCAGCGTTATTACAAGAAATATCCAAATCTAGTGGAGGCTGCCATTAACCGCAATGAGATTTATAATCAGCAGCTAGCTTTGGTGGAACAGTTGGAGGAAGAGGGTAAGGCTTTTGTGTTGCGTCCATTGATTCCTACAGTTTCAAGAATTGAGCAAGATCCGGAAACCCTGACTCATTTTTACCTTCACGGATATCGATTAATGAAAAAACAGTTTAATTCTCTAATGGAATACTTAGAATCCTAAATAAAAAATGTGCAAAAGGCCTTCTGCTTGAGAAAACTCAGGTAGAAGGCCTTTTTTAGTGCGCCTGGCGGCGCACGTTTCTAGCGGGTGCAAGTCCCGAATCCGCCCGACAG